>JBGSOG010000046.1:0-164107 GCA_041739225.1 Rhizobiaceae bacterium | reverse complement strand
CAGTTTCGGGCGGTGCATGATGCAGGCGGCCAGTGCCAGCCGCTGCTTCCAGCCGCCGGACAGTGACCCCGCGAGCTGCCCCTTGCGCGAGGTCAGTCCCAGGTTCGCCAGCGTATCGGCCACCGCTTGGCTGGGCAGCGCATAAAGCCCGGAGACGAAGTTCAGGTTCTCCTCGATCGTCAGGTCCTCGTAGAACGAGAACCTTTGGGTCATGTAGCCAACCTCGCGCTTGATCGCTCGCCCCTCGCGGCGGATGTCATAGCCCAGCACCTGCCCCTCGCCCGCATCGGCAGTCAAAAGTCCGCACAAGAGGCGAATGGTGGTGGTCTTGCCGGACCCGTTTGGGCCCAGAAAGCCCGCAATTTCGCCCCGCTCGACGGTTAGCGATACGTTGTCGACCACCGTCTTGTCGCCAAACCGCTTGAGCAGCCCGCGCACCTCGATGGCTGGCCGCGATATCATCCGCCTGCTCCCGAAAAACCTACGTCGACGATCTGGCCAGGCTTTAGCAGTGACGCGGCGTCCGGTCGCGCCTCGATCAGATAGACAAGCTTCTGGCGGTTCTGCAGCGAATAGATCACCGGCGGAGTAAACTCCGGCGCGTCCGACACGTAGCTGACAGTGGCAGTCAGGCCCGGCGGGCAGTTGTCGCAATTGACCGCAAGGCTGCTGCCGACAGCAACCTGCGCCACGAATGCTTCCGTAACATAAAGGCGCAGCTTTACCGCGCCATCCGGCAGCATCGATATGACCGGGGCTGATGGCCCGGCAATCTCGCCCGCGTTGCGGATCACATCGGCGACCACCCCATCGGCCGGTGCCGTCAACCGACGTTTGTCCAGTCCCCATTGCGCGCGTTCGAGATCAGCCCTTGCCCCCCGCAATGTGGCCTCCGCAGCGGCGATCTCCTGCGCCCTGGCCGGCAGTCGGGCAACCGCGAGGTTCGCCTTTATCTCGGCCACCCTGGCCTCGGCAATCTCGGCGGCAGTTGCCGCATCATCGCGCTGGGTCTCTGTTGCAACCCCCTTGGCTGCCAAAATGATCAACCGGGTGGCATTGCGGCTGGCCTCAACGGCCTGCGCCTCGGCTGACGCAAGGGACGCCTCGATCACCCTGATCTCTTCGGGCCGCTTGCCTTCGCGCAGGTTGGCAAGCTGGTTTTCCGCCTTGGCCAGCGCCGCCTCGGATTGGGCGACCGCTATTTCGGCATCGCGCCGCTCCATTTCGACAAGTTCCTGACCGGCAGTTACCCGATCACCGCGCGCAACATCCAACATGTCGATCTGCGCAGTGGAGACCGGCGCCAGCAGCACATATTCGCCTTCGACATAGCCCGTTGCAAAGGGGGGAGGCGGCGCGCAGGTCACGAAAAGCGCAGAGATCAGCGGGATCGAACAGGCAAACATGGTCAGGTGTCCCTTTGGTTGCCCAGCATCGCGTCCAGATTTCCAAGCAGTGTCTCGGTGATGCTTGCGGCCTCGGCCTGCCCCATTTCCGACCACCCCATGCGGCGGGTCACGATGGTTGCGCCGATGCGGAAATACATGACTTGTCCAACCAGACTGAAAACCTGCAGCCGGACGGACTCGCCTTCAGGGTCCGCACCCGTCGTTGTGCCCCAAAGAATGCAAAGCTTGCGGTGCGTCGGCTCGATCATCCGCTGATAGACAATGTCCACCGCCGGGCTGCCTTCCGCCAGTTCGCGCAACATGAACGTCACCATGCCTTCGGCTTGCTGTCCACCTATCATAAAGGCCACCATTCCGCGCAGGATCGCCCGCAATCGCTGACGCGCGGATTCGGGCGACTGATCGTCAACCTCAGGCACACTGGCGACAACCGCGCCAAGCCGACGGACAAACTCTTCTGCGCAGGCTTGTCTGAGGCCATCCTTGCCACCGAAGTGATATGCAATCGAGCCGATGTTGGTGTGCGCCAGCGCCGCCAACTGCCGTGTCGAGGTGGCTGCGAAGCTTTGCCGACCGAACAAAAGAATTCCGGCCTCGATGAGTGCCAGTCGCGTCCCTTGAGGGGAAGATTGGGCGTAATCAGTCTGCATATTTAAACTTTAATCAATCGAATGAACTAATACAAGCCTGATCGCAACCGTGCCCTGCTGCATGAATCTGTTGATTTTCACTTCGATTTGATCCGCTTTTGCAGCAGCAGCTGATCCATTCGGACAGGCGCAGTGGCTTGAAAGAATTGTGTTTATCAGCCATGTCGCCGGATCAGCACGAAATGACAAACCGGATCAAATCCGTCTGCAAATCAACATTCTGAGCAAATAAAAAGCGGCTCGCATTCGGCGGTTTTCTCGGGTGACCAACCGCCCGCTATCAACTGCTGACGGGATATTGAGTAATCGGTACCGATCAAATCGTCAGGCTCATAGTCCGCAGCGCCAAGCAAAAAGAACGCGAAGAAAACGCGAAAAACCACAACGGCCTCCTCAAGTTACAATTTTGCAAAAATCCATTGAGCCAGACAATCCAGGCCCCTTTGCTTTCTGGGCGTTGTGCTTTTATAGCGTCCGGAAATCCGCTCTCGGTGGCATTTTGCCGCCGGGCTTGAGATTTGGTGCCTTTCGATTTGTCCTACTTGTTACTGCAGGTTTGACGTATCGCGGTCGGCCTTGCTGTAGTTCAATGTCTTTCTTGCGGGTCACTCAGAGTCGCAAGCAATGATTGAATGTCCCGAATCGTGAAAATCTGGATACGCCGTAGGATCGGTGCAAATCACCTTGCCGTTGAATTGAATTTCCCATCCAAACAATGGGCCGCGAGGAATTACGACCCCTGTTGAAGCGGCGGCGGTTGCCAATGATAGCCCCAAAAAAAGTCCGGTCATAAAGCGCATCATCTTCCTATCCTTTGTCTCTCAAGACTAACTTCAGTGTCGGAATCCCACTTGCTTGGCTGTAGGTCGATGTCTTTCTTGCGTGGGTTCACTCAGAGTCGCAATCATCAACAATCATTTCCTCGCGCCCTGTAACCATGTCGTAGGCGTAAAGTTCGCCTTGGTGGTACGTTACCGCAATCGGGTTGATGCCCTTGCAAGTTATGATTGTATCCGTGCTCATGCCGTTCATCGCCAATTGTGTAACGCTCGTGCATTCCTTGCCCATGATTGTAATCGCCGTCTTTTCGTCGCCAAGGTCGTACACATACCGACCATCACTCAAAACGCATTCCACTGCAAACGCAGGCGATGCGGCGAGCATACAAACAACTGCAAAAAATCTCACTATTGCGAAACTCCAATGCCATGTCCTGATTGCGTGAATGGCTTCCCGAATACCACTTGCAAGGCTCAAGGTCCTTATCCTCGTCCTCGCGGGTCATTAGTCGCAAATGATGTAACTTGTTCGGCAAACTCAAAGACTGGAGCCGTGTCTGCACCCGTTACGACCGTTGTGCCCCCGCCTTCATATCAGCCATCGTAATCGCCGCAACCTTCATCTTCTGGATCAATCAATGAGTCCTGAGCGTAGCCAACAGGCAACAACGTGTTGTGCATTTGCAATTGAATTTAGAATTGAGAGGCCAATTGCGATGGATCTTTTGGCGTGATTAGTTGCTCGATGTCGCGGGAGACGCCCAGGTGCGCAATTTGTTGTCATTGATTTTCATTTCACTCGCTTGCGTACCAACTGCCAGTTTCGCGGGCAGCCCATCGTTCGATTGCCAGAAAGCCAAGACTCCGGACGAAATCGCCATTTGCGGCGATCCGGCACTCAGTGACTTGGATAGCTTGGTGTCCCAAGCCTTTCAAACCTTTGAACCTTCATTCCAACCAAAACGAAAAATCGCACTGGCATTCTTGAAAGACCGAGCTTCTTGCGGGGGTGATAACGCCTGTATCGCGGCGGTTCAGGCGAGAGCGCTAGAGACATATGGCGGAACAGGTTCATGGGTACGCCCTTTCGCGCAAGCAATGATGGGCAGAAAGGCAAATGCCTACTTTGACGACGGAATGGCAACCGCAGCGCCAAATAGGGTTGGCGAATGCGTCAAGACTAGGGTTCGTGCAGTGACGACCCGTTTTGGAGAACCGGTCACATACGAGAACCAAGATGCCGGAACCGCTATTGAGTTTGAAAATGGCAGTTTCCAAATCTCCTATACGCGCGATGAACTTTATGGAATCGAATCAGGCCAAGAGGTGGTTATCTGTCTGATGAGCAGGCCACACGATTGCCCTGATGGTGACAGCCGTGGAGACTATTTTCTGACGGTCAGCCGAGACACAGGAACGCAATGGGAATTGTCTGACCATCCGCACATGTGCGGCGGCGCATAGCAACGAAGTAGGCCAGATTCCTGCTTATGAAACGGAGGCGAAAAGTGTTAGGTCAGCAAAAAATTTCTATGTTTTCCCGTTTTGTGAGTGCTCTCGCGTTCGCGCAAGGGATACTGCTGTATCCGTCGCTTGCGGTTTCCGAACCCAAGATTACAGACCTTGCGCCAATTCCATTGAAGCAGGGCGTGAACACAATCCCGAGTTTTTCACGCGACGGCCGAGACGCTCTCATCATTCTCGGTTGGCGCGATAATGGTAATGCGCACGGCTACGATGTCTTCATGGTGATGCTCCCCATCAGCAAGGGCGGCAGCGATTGGAACATTGTTCTTGGGCCGGACGGCAAAGAGGTAATTATCGATCAGCCTCATATGGGTGAAGATACAGTTCGCAGCGTCCGATTTGCGCGCGGCAAGCTAGACGGATTTAACGGTACTTTCCTTATCACAGCAACGCGAGATGTTCAGGAAGGATTTGCCGAACCAGCACCGACTCGAATAGAGTTTCACAGACTTGCGGGTGGTTTTGTCGATGTAGGTACAACATTCGACTACTTCGAAACCATCTATGAATTCACGACTGACAGCGACTACTGCAATGCAGAATACGCCCTTCAGTCGGAACTCGGATTACCGGCAAGGCAAAAGTACGAGGGTATCGATCCGGTTACCGGGTGTTAGTGGCATGTTCTTAACTGAAGGGCAGAAACTTGTTTTCATGCATCGCAGGCCAAATGATCGCGCTCAGTTCGCGCTGTGCGACCCAACAAAAAATACTTCCTTCCGAAGCGCCGAGTTTGTCCATGGCTGCTGTTCGCCATTGGTGATGTTGCCTCGCAGCCTTGCGACTATTGCGTTCGCGTCATGGATTTGTCTGCCAGGAAGTTGTTTTGCAGCTGGTATGCTTGTCGAAGACGGCGGGCGCCGGTACACCGATGAAAATGGGAAGCTGCGGTTTCATCAAAGTTGCAGAATCGAAATGGGAATTGTTGGGGTGGCGCCATGTTCCCCAGAACAGATGCAACGACCTGGCGAGCAGTACGATTTCGGAGCACGCTACATTGTACATTTTTCGACTAATTCATCGGCTGACGTTTGGGCAGCTTGGGACGGTTCCTATGTCGTCAATGGCATAAGAACCAAGGGTGCGAGGATAAAGCGTGACGGGGTGGACTGGCTAGTCATTCCGATCAAGGGCAAGGAACTTCTCGAATTCGAAGCAATATCCGAATAGCTATTTCCGGAATAATTCTCGCTCGAGCCAGCTCCTGAACGGCAAAAAACGGGTCATCGACTGGCACCTAAGCGGCAACGCAATAAGAATAAAAGTAAGAACGCATTCGACTTCGGAAAAAAATATCTTTTTAGAACAATAAATTAGATAAATAATATGGTGGGCCCGGAGGGACTCGAACCCCCAACCAAGCGGTTATGAGCCGCCGGCTCTGACCATTGAGCTACAGGCCCGCCAGATTGCCCGGCAATAGCCGGGTTCGTGGTGACGAATAACCGCTTTGCGGCGATGCGGCAAGGCTGCGGCCGCCATGCCTGCCGCAATCCGCCCAAATTTCATTTATATGAAATCTGCGGCGCAAATAGCCCGCCACAACTGGAGAAAACCATGAACCGCAGTTTACTGGCTGCCGCCTTCTATTCCACCGCACTATTCGCAACGCCTGCAATTGTGTGTGTTGCAGCAATGCCCGTAACCGCCCAGGCGCAGGAGAGCAAGATGGCCGAACGACCCTTCCCGGTCATCCGGGTTACCGGTGAAGGCTCGGCAACCCTTGCTCCTGACATGGCTCTTGTGACCCTTGGCATCCTGCGCGAAGCACCCACCGCCCGCGAAGCGCTTGATGCACACAAGGTGGTCGCGGGTGACGTCGCAACCGCCATGAAGGCCAAAGGCATCGAGGCCAAGGATCTGCAGACGGCGGGCTTTTCCATCCAGCCGCGTTATTTTTATCCAACGCCAAAGTCCAATGGCGAACAGGACCCGCCGAAGATCGTCGGCTACACCGTTACCAGCCAGCTTGTGGTGCGCATACGCGACATCTCCGTCGTAGGCGCAGTGCTGGACGAGGCCGTGACACTTGGCGTCAACAATGATGGCAGCATCCAGTTGACCAACGACAATCCCAAGGATGCCATCACCAAGGCGCGCGCAGCAGCGATGCTGGATGCAGTTGAAAAAGCAAAGACGCTGGTCGAGGCAGCGGGAGCCAAGCTTGGCGGGATTCTCGAAATTTCGGAAAGCTCCAGCCGCCCTCAACCCATGCCGATCACCCGCGGCAAGATGATGATGGGATCCGCCGCACCCGATGCGGTGCCGGTGGAAGCTGGCGAAAACGCCTATTCCGTCAATGTGCAGGCGGTGTTTGAGATCGCTCAGTAGGATTGAAAACGCGGCGACCAGCCCCCGGGGGAGGGCTGGTCGCTGATTGCAGCTTTCCGCAAGCTGCGTTGCGCTACGGCATCAGATGCCGCGCGAACCGATGATCCGGCAATTGCGGCTGGTGCGGTCGAAAACCAGCAATGCACGGTTGCCATAGGCGCGTCCGGTCACGATGATTTCCCACTGTGTAACGCGCTCGACGCCGGCGCGGCGGAGGCCTTTGCTGCGCGCCTTTTCAACAGCCTCATGCGGCTGGCAGACGCGGTCGCGACGGTTTCCGCCGGGATGGTATCCTGGATGGCGGCCCGGATTGTAACCACCATATCCACCGCCGCTGTGGTAGACCGATCCACCACCGTGGCCGTAGCCGCCGGCTGCTGCGGGGGCCGCTGCGCCAAATCCGATGCTGCCTGCAAGAATGATTGCGGCAAAGCCGCGAAGGGTGAGGTTTTTCATCGTTGAACTCCCGTTCGAAGCCGGCGCCCTATGCGCTTTTGGCCTGTTACAAGGCGATCAATGCCACTAGCTGCTTGAACGCAGGCCGAACCGGTCATTCACCTTGGGTTCAGGGCGCGGTAACAGGTCGGGGCGACTGCAAGGCAAGCTGCCGTGTCAGCCAGCCTGTCAGCGGGCCGTCGAGGAAACGGTGCACCAGATACCCGGTGATGAAACTTGCAAACAGTGCTGCAAGCAGAAAACCTGCACTGAAAATTGAAGGCGACGTCATGTCAGCCAGACCGGTCTTGCCTGCGATCAACGTCAATGCCCCCAGGACAAAGGGGTGAGTCAGATAGGTGGAATAGGAGGCATCACCGGCCCCAACGGCCAATGTAATGCCGGCTGTATGTTCAGGGATCATGCCAAGAATGGCGCCCGCAACCATCAGCATCGCCGGAATGCCGTAATAAAGGTGCCGGGTCTCTTCGACCATCGAATTGAAGGCAGGCGCACGAAACAGCAGCAGTGTGCCCACGCCAAGCAGGGCAAATGCCACCCATCGGGGAATGCGAAAACCCTGCATGTAAATGGTTCCAAGAACCATGCCGACAGCAAACTCCAAGATGATTGGCTGGGTAAGGAAGGCGACCGCTCCAGGCAGCCCCGGTATCAGTCGCCCTGCAAGCCAGGCGACAACGAGGGCAGCAATTACCGCAGGGATTGCAAATCGTCGTCTAAACAGAAGGCCGATTGAAAACAGCGCATAAAAAAACATCTCGTAATTCAACGACCAGCCAAGCCCCAGCACCGGCCGGAATAGCCCGTCGGAAGCGCGCGCATAAGGTACGAAAAGATAAGATGCCAGCCACTGCTTCGGATCGCTGGTTGCAGTGTCAACACTCCCCGGCAGCAAGACGACAACCGCTATCATCACGCTGGTCATTATCCAGTACAGCGGAACAATTCGGACAATCCGGCGCAACGCAAACCTGACCGAGGCACCCGGAGTGCCAAAGGCATTGTACGACACGAACACCATGATGAAGCCGGATATGACAAAGAACAGGTCAACGCCAAAATCGCCCGGGAAAGCCTTTTCCTGGAAACCTGCGACCTTTCCCTCAAAAAGCTGCGCAAGTTCATGAAAGCTGTGACTGAGCACAACCGCAGCGACAGCAATCGCCCGCAGAACCTGAATTGTATCGAGCTTTGATCTTTCGACTGCCATTTGACACCAAACCCGCGATTTCGCGGCTAAATCCCGTTTCGGGACACATTCATTCTTGCCCCGCTGATGGTTCTCAAACAAGCATGAAGGGTGCCGACAAGACGTCAAAAGCCGCAATTTCGATTGATACCGGTCAATGCGGCCCGGTTCGTTTGTGGCATGGTTTACGCTTGGTTACTTTTGGCAGCAAATGCCAATTTCGGGAGGGGAAAATGAAAGCACCAACCGGCGCCTCGCCGCTGAACGTCATTGAAGCGGTTGCTCTCGATACCGAAACCACCGGACTTGACCCATTGTCGGCGAGAATTGTTCAATTTGGCACGGTGCTGATGTCCGGCGGCAGGCTCGCAAACGAGAGCTCTTTTGAAATCGTGGTCAATCCGGGCATTCCCATTCCGCCGCAATCCAGCAATATCCATGGCATTGACGATGCCCAGGCGGCCTTGGCACCCAGTTTGCCAAAGGCATGGAAATCAATTTCCGATGCAATCGGTACCCGCCTGGTGATTGGCCATTCCATCGGTTTTGACATTGCGGTCATGGAAGCGGAGGCCAAGCGCCATTCGCTCCCGTTCAAGCGGCCACGAGCCTTGTGTGTGCGGATGCTGGCTGTGCTTGTGGCACCGTCTTTGGCGGACCATTCGCTGGATGCACTGGCCGGATGGCTGGGTGTGCCGATCGAAAACCGTCATCAAGCGCTTGGAGACGCGCTGGCAGCCGGACATGTTTTCCTGGCCCTTTTGCCAAAACTGCACGAACGCGGCATTCAGACCCTTGCAGAAGCAGAACGTGCCATCTCCAGGCTGGGGCCGCAATTTGCCGGACAGGAGAGCGCCGGATGGGCAATGCCCGGCATGGGCCCAGGGCAATTGGAAGCGCGCAATCCGGTTTCCAGCATCGACCAGCTTGCATACCGCCACACTGTCGGCGAGGTCATGGCCAGTCCTGTTGCCATCGTTTCAAGCAAGACAACGCTGAGAGAAGCGATGAACCTCATGGTTTCACGCGCAATTTCATCCGTGTTCGTGGCGGATGAAGCATCGCCCGGTCAGCGAATTGATGCCTATGGAATTTTGACCGAACGCGACCTGATGCGAAAAATTTCGGCGCTCGGCGCGGATGCATTCACGCTCGAAGCTGGAACCGTGGCCTCAAGGCCTCTCCAGACAATCCGCGAAAATGCGTTTGTCTATCGCGCTGTCGGACGAATGGCGCGCTTGAAATACCGGCATCTGGCAGTGCGAAACGAAGAAGGCGTTCTGACCGGGATCGTTTCCGCAAGGGATCTGCTCAAGGTTCGCGCTGGGCCGGCGATGGTGCTGGACGACGGGATCGAAGCGGCAGCCGACGCCAGGGAGTTGGGCACTGCATGGGCAATGCTTCCAACAGCGGTGAATGCACTTTTTGCGGGCGAATCGGATGCACGTACCGTGTGCCGGATTGTCAGCGAGGAAATACGCTCAATGACCCGGCGCGCCGCTGTGCTGGCACAGGCTGATATGCGCAAGGATGGCCTCGGCGAACCGCCCTGCCCGTTTTCAGTGCTGGTACTTGGGTCGGGAGGGCGCGGCGAAAGCATGCTGGTGCCTGATCAGGACAATGCCATTGTATTTGCGCAAGGCGAGCCGGACGGAGTTGAGGACAAATGGTTTGCCGAATTGGCAACCCGCTTTTCGACCATTCTTGACCGTGCAGGCATTCCCCTTTGCAAGGGCGGGGTGATGGCACGAAATCCACAATGGCGCGGCTCGCTCACGACCTGGAAAGAGAGGGTGACCGACTGGATCGGCCAATCCAGCCCGCAGGACCTGCTCAATGTCGACATTTTCTACGATCTGATGCCGGTGCATGGCGATTTGTCACTGGGCCATGAATTGTTCACCTATGCCTACGAGGCAGGCAGCCAGAATACCGGTTTTGCAAAACTGCTGGGAGAAAGCGCTTTTTCCGTTCCAAACCCTGTGACCATGTTTGGCGGCTTTCGCGCAGAGGGTAACCGGCTTGATTTGAAGCGGTACATTCTTTTCCCGGTGTCGTCAGCCGCCCGGACGGTGGCCATTCGCCACAACCTGCAGCTTCGCTCCACCCGTGAGCGTCTGGAAGCAGCGCGTGACATGGGCATGGGGTCGGAGCGCGACTTCAACGCCCTTGCAGATGCACACCGGCTGGGGCTTCAGCTTGTGCTCTCACAACAGGCACAAGCCGTTGAGGACGGCCTCAAACCCGACAATGACATTGACCTAGCCGCACTGGATCGTGCGCAAAAATCGGAACTGAAGGAGGCCTTCGGAAAGATACAAATAATTCCCGAGATGTTGCGCGATCTGATGTTCTCGGGCGCTTGATGCCACCAGTCAGGGTTTGATCAGCCGCAAGCGGGTTGCCTCATAGACAGCCTGTGCGATGGTCGTGCAGCCAAGCTTGTTACGCGCGGATTTGAGGTAGTCCCGGACTGTGAACTCGGAAATCTTCAGGATCTTGGCGATGGAGGCACCGTCTTTCCCTTGTGCCGTCCAGTTCAGGCATTCGATTTCACGGCGGCTGAGGGTTGGAACATCCCCGCTGTCCCCAATTGCGGTAAGGGCGCGGCGATGGAGTATGAGCGAAATGTCGCTCAGGTGCTTTTCTTTGCCTTTGATGGTGTTTTTGAAATCCGTTTCATCGTCCATCTTGTTGACGGTGAACATTGCCCTTCGGCCGCCACGATTGGCTATGGGCACGGTATAGCCACAATTCCCCACGCCATGGTTCGCCGCATCCGCAAAAAAGGCCTTGATGCCATCGTCTTCGCGGGCAATCTCAGACCAGAAGAACGGCTTGCCGCCGTTCAGTCCACGCTCCAGCACCGGATCTGAGTTGAGGTAGTTGCTGGCAATGTACTGCATGATCCACGCAGGGCTGTACGTGGTCTGCACAAACGGAATTTCGAGTCCCGGGCTTGCGGTAGGCGCAAGATGATACACCGCATGCCCCATTTCGAGCACGGTGCAAATCGCCTTGAGCGACTTGGCAAAATCGGTCTCCGCGGCAAGACCAATTTTGAGGTTTTCGAGGTCCTTTGCCTCTTGTTCGTTCATATCTGTCTTTGTGTTTGAATGTCCTGCCCCGTAATCCGCCCAACCGGATTACAAAGGGAAGGCAGTCTGGCACCAATCAAACGGCGCCTGCTGCCAACATTCATCCCCAAACCTTCCACCATTCCTGAACGTCATATGCGGGAATAAAATACCAAATAGCAAGGGAATCGAACACCATGGGCAAACTGCTCAGGCATTGATTGCCCAGCGCTCGCAAAATAGTGCTCTTCATCACGAACACTTGATGGAAAAGTTTTCCACCCCCCTGTGAACAAAGGCCATTTGGCCAATCGACAGGCGAACCCATATAGAGATTGTGTCCAACCGGTCTTTTGCCATGCGCTTTGCGCCTGCTTTCCTCGACGAGATTCGCAACCGAATTCCGATCTCGGAAGTCGTCGGGCAGCGTGTGTCCTTCGACAAGCGGAAGACCAATGCGGCACGCGGTGATTACTGGGCCTGTTGCCCCTTCCATGGCGAAAAATCACCAAGCTTTCACGCAGAAAACCGCAAGGGCCGCTACCATTGTTTCGGCTGCGGTGTTTCAGGCGATCATTTTCGCTTTCTGGTGGAGCTTGATGGCTTGTCGTTCCCCGAGGCAGTGGAGAAGCTCGCCGCACAGGCCGGCGTGCCGATGCCGGTCTACAGCCCCGAAGAGCAGCGCCGTGACCAGCAGCGTGCCAGCCTGCACGATGTCATGGAAATGGCCACGCTCTGGTTTGAAGAGCAGCTGCAGTCTGGCATGGGAGCAAAAGCCCGCGCCTATTTGCGCGAAAGGGGTCTTTCGGCAAAAACCCAACAGGTTTTCCGCCTCGGGTTCGCCCCAGACAGCCGCAACGGTCTCAAGGAGCATCTTGCAGGCAAAGGCGTCACTGCGGAACAGATGCAGGCTTGCGGCCTGGTTCGTGCTGGCCCCGACATCCCGGTTTCTTACGACTGGTTCCGCGACCGCATCATGTTCCCAATTCCAGATTCCCTTGGCAAGGTGATCGCATTCGGCGGCAGGGCCATGCGTGCCGATGTGCCTGCCAAGTACATGAATTCGCCTGAAACCGATCTGTTTCACAAATCCAACGTGCTGTTCAATTTTGCCAGGGCAAGAAAGCCTGCCCATGAACTGTCGCAGGTCGTGGCGGCCGAAGGCTACATGGACGTGATTGCCCTTCACCAGGCCGGATTTGAAAACGCTGTCGCCCCGCTCGGCACGGCTTTGACTGAAAACCAGCTGGAACTTTTGTGGCGGATGGCCGAAACGCCGATCCTTTGCTTTGACGGCGACAAGGCGGGCGTCAAGGCCGCGTGGCGCGCCGCAGACCTTGCGCTTGCTGGCCTGAAGCCCGGCAGGACCGTGCGTTTTGCCCTGCTGCCGGAAGGCAAGGACCCTGATGACCTGGTTCGCGATGAAGGGCCTTCGGCCTTTGCCTCGGTTCTGCGAGATGCAATCGGCCTTGCGGACATGGTCTGGAGCCGGGAAACCGCGACTCAGACCTTCGACACGCCGGAAAAGCGAGCTGAATTGGAATCGCGCCTCAAACTGGTGGTCTCGCAAATCAAGGATGAAAATGTCCGCCGACACTATGCGCAGGACATGGCTGACCGCATGGCCAGTTTCTTTGCGCCCCAAGGCCGCCGCGCCGCCAATGGAGAGTGGCGCCAGAACGGATCGCGCGGCCTTGCCCGCAAAGACAGGAAAAGCGAGGCACACCGCCATTCGCCGGTAGCTGCCAGTCCGTCTTTGCTCAATTCCTCAATGGTGAAACGCGGATCGGCACGCATTCCATTGCGTGAGGCAGCGCTTGTCGTGGGTGTCGTCCACCATCCGGCTATCCTTGGCAGGTGGTTTGATGACTTTGCCCAATTGCCTTTGGCCAGCCCGCTTGCCCGCAAGGTACATGGCGCAATTATCGACTTTTCAGCGCAGTGGGAAGGTGAACAGCCATGGCCCAGCGCCGTGGCCCTGCGCGACCATCTTGAATCCGTAGGTTATGGGGAAACCCTTGCGCAAATGGACCAGCTGCTGGCAGCAAACCGCGTCTGGCAGGCCTTGCCTCAAGCCGCATTTGAAGACGCACTCGATGGCTGGCAGCAAGCCCACCTCTTGCACCTGCGCTCGCACACCCTATCTACAGAGCTCAAGGTCGCAGAACGTGCACTTGCGTCGGAAAATACCGAGCAAAACTTTTCGCGCCTTATTGAACTTCGCAATGAACTGGAAAAAGAAGCTGGAACCGAGGCGCTGATCGAAGGCTTCGGCTTGTCATCGGGACGTCCGGCCAGGGGGTTTTGAGCGGACAGCTTCGGCAGCGAAGTCCAGCAAAACGCTGTTTTAGCTTGACGCGGCTTGAAATTGCCGGAATTACCACCTGTCCCAGCGTCTTCTTGCCGGTTTAGTGCCATCAAGCTCGGGATTGGGGCTGCAGCAGCAAGGGTTAAGCAGTGCTTAACCGCAAAAGGACAAACGGGTTCGGAACGGGACCTGACTGATTCGGAAAAAGACCCGAATCGGCGCAAAAGGAAATTCTGGGGAATTGCGGGCGTATCCGCTCCATGGAGCGCGGTTACCCGAAAAACAAATTTGCGGGCTTGGCACGGGTGAAATCCCTCAGCGAAGCCTGCCAGCAAGGCTCGCACAGTCGAAGGAACATCCGGCGCATGGCAAAAACACCAGGTCCAAAGACGGCAACACCAGCCAAGGACGAAAGTGAAGACAAGGAAGTCACAACGGAGTCGCAAGACAGCCCGTTGCTCGACCTTTCCGACGACGCCGTCAAGAAAATGATCAAAGCCGCCAAAAAGCGCGGCTATGTCACCGTCGACGAGTTGAACGCCGTATTGCCATCCGATGAAGTCTCCTCCGAACAGATCGAGGACACGATGGCCATGCTTTCCGACATGGGCATCAATGTCGTCGAAGAAGACGAGATCGAGGAAGAAGGCTCGACCGAAATCGCCGAAACCGGCGAAAAAGCTGTTGCCACCGTCAAGAAGCGTGAGCCGGCCGACCGCACCGATGATCCGGTACGCATGTACCTTCGCGAAATGGGATCGGTGGAGCTTTTGTCGCGCGAAGGCGAAATCGCCATCGCCAAGCGCATTGAGGCTGGCCGCGAAACAATGATTGCCGGGCTTTGCGAAAGCCCGCTGACTTTCCAGGCAATCATCATCTGGCGCGATGAACTCAACGAAGGCAGCATTTTGCTGCGCGACATTATCGACCTTGAAGCGACCTATGCCGGTCCTGAAGGCAAAGCCGCACCGGTCGTGGTCGTTCGTACCGATGACGAACCGCGCAAGGAAGAGCCTGCGCCGGTTCGCGCTCGC
Source organism: Rhizobiaceae bacterium (assembly GCA_041739225.1). Classification (GTDB taxonomy): domain Bacteria; phylum Pseudomonadota; class Alphaproteobacteria; order Rhizobiales; family Rhizobiaceae; genus BOKV01. The sequence continues at coordinate 149,347 of JBGSOG010000046.1, read as the reverse complement.
GGCGATGATGAACTAGAAGAAGCCCCGCGCCCTGCCGAAGAGGATGACGACGAGGACGACATGGAAAATTCGCTCTCGCTCGCCGCCATGGAAGCAGAGCTGAAGCCACAAGTCTTGTCGACCTTCGACACCATTGCCGATAGCTACAAGAAGCTGCGCAAGTTGCAGGACCAGTTGGTTGAAAAGGCCCTGGCCAACGAAAAACTGTCCCCGGCGCAGGAGCGCCGATACAAGGAACTGCGCGACACGATCATCAAATCCGTGAAGTCGCTTTCCCTCAACCAGAACCGCATCGATGCGCTGGTTGAGCAGATTTACGACATCAACAAGCGGCTTGTCGGTTTTGAAGGCAAATTGCTGCGCCTTGCCGAATCCTATGGCGTGGCACGCGAGGATTTCCTCAAGGAATATTTTGGCTCGGAACTCGATCCCAACTGGATCCGGCGCATCTCCAACCTTGCAAGCAAGGGCTGGAAGGATTTCAACAAGAACGAGCAGAAGACCATCAAGGCCATCCGCTCGGAAATCCAGAACCTCGCGGGCGAGACCGGTTTGCAGCCAAGTGAATACCGCCGGATCGTTTCCAAGGTGCAAAAGGGCGAACGCGAAGCGCGCCAGGCCAAGAAGGAAATGGTGGAAGCCAATTTGCGTCTCGTCATTTCCATTGCCAAGAAATACACCAATCGCGGCCTGCAATTCCTCGACCTGATCCAGGAAGGCAATATCGGCCTGATGAAGGCGGTCGACAAGTTCGAGTACCGCCGCGGCTACAAGTTCTCGACCTACGCGACCTGGTGGATTCGCCAGGCAATCACCCGCTCGATTGCCGATCAGGCCCGCACCATCCGCATTCCGGTGCACATGATCGAAACGATCAACAAGATCGTTCGTACCAGCCGCCAGATGCTGCACGAGATCGGCCGGGAACCAACCCCTGAAGAGCTTGCCGAAAAGCTTGCCATGCCGCTCGAAAAAGTACGCAAGGTGCTGAAAATCGCCAAAGAACCGATCAGCCTTGAAACGCCGATCGGTGACGAGGAAGACAGCCACCTTGGCGATTTCATCGAAGACAAGAACGCGATCCTGCCGATCGATGCGGCCATTCAGGCAAATCTGCGTGAAACCACCACGCGCGTTCTGGCCTCGCTTACCCCGCGCGAAGAGCGCGTGCTGCGCATGCGCTTTGGCATCGGCATGAACACCGATCACACGCTGGAAGAAGTCGGCCAGCAGTTCTCGGTAACGCGCGAACGCATCCGCCAGATCGAAGCCAAGGCATTGCGCAAGCTCAAGCACCCGAGCCGGTCAAGAAAGCTGCGGAGCTTTTTGGACAGCTAAGGGGGGTATGGAAGTTTCCGATTTGCGCAGTGATATTGTTTCTTTTGATGCGCAAGCAGCTTTCGACGTGCTGATGGAAGGATTTTCAAGAACTCCTGGTTTCTCCATCGAAGCATATAAGAAGGAGTTCCTGAACTCCTTGAGGGTTCGTCGGGGCAAGGATTACTGCATTGCCGCGATTCCAAATGATTGCTGGGTACTTGCCTATGTTCGAAAGCCGGAACCTCTGCGCGGGGACTACCCCGGCTGGTGGTCGCGTCGCATCGACCGCGAACATCGGCTGGTCTACCGGGTTCTAAATGGTGACTTGTTCATCGCTCAGTGCAGGTATCATTACTGAAGCAGACGGCCCATTGCACCAGCCTCCCCTGGAACCATGATGCTCAAGATCGACCTCAAGAAAACCTTCAAATCTCACTACGCTCCGCCAAAGGACAAGTGGGTCGAAATAAATGTCCCGCCACAGCAATATTTGATGGTCGATGGCGCTGGTAGTCCGGGGGAAGCACCTGAATATTTCCGCGCGGTTGAGTGGCTCTATTCGCTTTCATACCCGCTCAAATTCATGTCAAAAAAGGAACTTGAGCGCGATTACACGGTCATGCCTCTGGAAGGCATCTGGTGGGCCGAAGACATGGATGCCTTTACGCAACCCGGCCGGCGCGATGAGTGGCAATGGACGTTGATGATCCTGCAACCGGACTGGATCACGTTGGACATGCTCAATAGGGCAATCCAGAAAACCCTGGAAAAGCGGGATGACAAGCCGCCATCACTTCGCCTTGAGAAATTCCACGAAGGCCGCTGCCTGCAAAAGTTACATGTCGGTCCTTTTGCAGACGAGGCACCAGTCCTTGCGCAATTGCACCACGAGTTGATGCCTTCCCTTGGTTTCACGTTCAATGGCAACCACCACGAAATATACCTGTCAGACCCTCGCAAATCACCGCCCGAGAAATTGCGAACCATCCTGCGGCAGCCAATTGCCGCAAAATAGGTGCGCTCTGTGTGGCACTTGGCCTTGCCAGCGCCAGATGGTAAATTACCCGACATGAACGCTCTGAATTGAAAAGCGGGGAGATCGTACCGATCCTACCAGAGGGTATCCGGCCTGAGGTGCTGAATACCCTGCCGCAGGAATCAGGCTTTAAACGCCGCGCGTTTGCGCAATCCAATTGGATGTGACGCAGGTCAGCGAAAACAGTCCGCCGGCCAAGCCGCATCGATCCTGCTTCAATGGCCAACAGATAAATGCCCAAAACAAGAAAGGCTTGTTCCCATGAAGAAATCGACCCTTTTGGTACTGCTCGTCGCCCTGCCCGGCCTTGCCATATCCGGCGCAGCATTTGCCGGCAAACCGGAGGCAGACGCCTGCGCAGCCAAGTTGGAAGGCGAAGCAAAGCTCATTTACGAAGCCACCTCGCCACTGGTGCAACCGGGTACCGATCTCAAGGCCGTTGTCACTGAAGCGGTCACGAACCTTGTGATGGGCGGCAATATTGCCAAGGACACGGCAGAGACGAATGCCAAAAAAGCCGGCCCCTGCCTCCAAAAGCTGATGTGAGCGCGGGCATAAACTGTCTTGGCAGCGGGCTTGTGTTGGCAACGGGCTGCTGCTATCCGTAATATTAGTTTTCGCTAATATAATGGATGCTGCCGTGACGGCCTTTGCCAATTTCCTCGATACCATTCCGTGGAACCTTACCATCATTGCCTGCCTGACCCTGGGTCTGGCACCGTTTTTCCCTGAACCCCACATATGGGAAAAGCTCAGGATGCTGATGTCGGGATCACTTGCGCGGCCAATCGACATTTTTGACCTGCTCATGCACGCCGCGCCATTTTTAGTAGCTGCTGCAAAACTGGCTGCCCCTGCCATTCGAAGTCAGGTTTGAACCTTCTTCGCAGCACGCATGCAATTATGTATTATCGGGGTTTGGCAACCAGGAGAATCCGATGTCATTCTTGCGCAAATTGTTCGGCATCGGCACTGACAGCTCCAACCAGTCGTCGCAACAAATGGCCAGCGTCGAACACGAAGGCTTCCAGATCACCCCCGATCCAATTGCCGAAGGTGGTCAATTCAGGCTGGCGGCGACGGTAAGCCGCGATATTGACGGCGTGCGCAAGCAGCATCGGCTGATACGTGCCGACATGTTTTCCTCGCGTGAAGAAGCCAGCGAAGCTGCTATCCGCAAGGCAAAGCAACTGATCAAGGAACAGGGCGAGAAACTATTCGGCTGACGCTTGTTGAAGCAGTGGCAATTATTTGGGCAGCCCGTCACAAAAGTTTCGCTTGTCATTTATTCTGAAAAACTTCAGGATTTGGGTCGTTCGGGCATTTTGCGAACTCGACTGAAAGACCGTAGAGTTTCGAATGCCTTCAAGTTTGCCCCTATTGGGGTTGGGGGAACCCGCTGGAAGGCACGCGAAAAGGCGAACCGGAAGCGCCAGGAAAATTTCGGGCAAACACGGCACACAACCTGTCGAAGGCAGTTTGTGGGGCGTGGAAGCGGTGTAAATGGATCCTTTCCTCGACGTCAAGATGTGCCTGCCCCGACCGAAGTCCTGCCCGGACATAGGTCATAACCTGCCCCCGGCGGCGCATTGCGGGTAACTTTCGCATCGCCAATGGTCAGGCGTTTTGATGGTCCGGCCAAACAGGCCGAAATGACGGAAAGCATCGCATGAGCCAGACTGGCACCGTAAAATTCTTCAACACCGACAAGGGTTTCGGCTTCATCAAGCCGGACAATGGCGGCCCGGACATCTTCGTCCACATTTCTGCTGTTCAGGCATCCGGACTCAATGGCCTGGCTGAAAACCAGAAGGTCAGCTACGAAACCGAGCCGGACAAGCGCGGCAAAGGCCCCAAGGCCGTAAACCTGCGCGCAGGCTGAATTCGGCATTTTCGGCTGGCGCGCCCGTTTGCGCCAGCCTTTGCCTGACGTGTTGGCATTTCCGGTTAACGTTCCGGAAAGCATGTTGGTTGTATCTAAAATGGGTGAGGGATCGGCGCTTCTCCCCCAAACCCGAAGTGCCGGCGACGACCCCACCGGACCCAAGCCGGTATGTTTCCTGGCGTGAGACGCCTCTTGGAATCATACCGATCCCTCACACCGGACATTTTAGTCTGTCAGATACGGATTGGTAGCTCGCTCTTCGCCGAACGTGCTTCCCGGACCATGCCCGCAGATGAAGGCCACATCATCACCCAGCGGCAACAATTTCTCTTTGACCGAAGCGATCAGTGCCGCATGGCTTCCGCCCGGCAGGTCGGTGCGACCAACCGAGCCCTTGAACAACACGTCCCCGACATGGGCAAACCTGGCTGCGGCGTTGTAGATCACAATGTGCCCCGGTGCATGGCCCGGACAGTGAAACACCTCGAAAACATGACCGCCGATATCAACCTTGTCCCCTTCATCGAGCCATAGATCTGGGTAGGCGTTGCGGAATTGCCCGGCAACGCCAAACATTTCAGCTTGCCGCTCTATGCCCTCGATCAAAGCCCGGTCAGCAATGTGCGGACCGTGGATGGGCACCGAAAGCCTTGCTTTCAATTCCTCCGCCCCACCAGCATGGTCGATATGGCCATGCGTGATCAGGATTTTTTCCACCGTGATGCCGGTTTGTGAAATGGCCTCTGCAATGAGGTCTACATCGCCGCCCGGATCGATGACCGCGCCCCGTTTGCTTTCATCGTCCCAGATCAAGGTACAATTTTGCTGGAAAGGCGTAACCTGCACGATTCCTGCGCGCAAATTCTTCGGATTTGCCATTCTGGCCTCCTGACATTTGGCATGAAAAAGGGCGGCGCAGACAAGCAGCGCCGCCCTCCAATCGAGTTGAAATGATTACTTTTTGCCGCCCAGCAGCGCGCCGGCAAGACCGGTCAAAACGCCGCCGCCAGCCGCTCCGCCAATGATGTTGCTGAGGATGGCACCCATGTCCATGCCGCCAGCCGGATCACCGGTTGTGGCACCACCAAGCAACCCGCCCAGAAGCGGTCCAAGTGCCATGCCGCCGCCGACGCCACCCACTGCGCCAGCCAAAAGGCGGGGCAGAAGTGCCATGGCAGCCTGCTTTACAACTGCGCCGACAACGCCGCCGCCGACCATGCCCGAAATCGCCTGGACCACCAGGTTTACGATCATTGATTCCATGTTGGTAACTCCCCATTGCCCGGTCGATGACCGGAACTTCAATCCCGACCCCGAAACGGGCCCGCGCAAAACCGTTAACCTTTCTAGAACTAAAGTTCAAAGGGAATCAGGCCCGACACCACTGCCGCGAGAATGTTTTCCGCTACGGCAACACGATTTGCCAAATCTCAGGCCGCCTTGACGGCCCTGCGTCCGCGCACTTCGTCTTCATAGTCGGCCATCAGGGTCTTGCAGATGGCACCCGGCGTGAAGCGGTACTGGGCGATTTCCGAAACCGGGGTCACCTCTGCGGCAGTCCCGGTCAGGAAACATTCCTCGAAATTTGACATTTCCTCTGGCAAAATCGCCCGCTCGACAATTTCATATCCGCGGCGCTTGGCCAAATCGATGACGGTGCGCCGGGTGATCCCGTCGAGGAAGCAATCGGGCTTTGGCGTGTGAATTACGCCGCTTTTGGTGAAGAAGACATTCGCGCCTGTGGCCTCGGCCACCTGATCGCGCCAATTGAGCATCAAGGCGTCCGCATAGCCTTTGCGCTCAGCGGTGTGCTTCGAAAGCGTGCAAATCATGTAAAGGCCGGCGGCCTTGGCAAAAGAGGGGATTGTACGCGGGTCCGGTCTGCGCCAATCGGATAGGTCGAGACGAATGCCCTTCAGCTTTTCTTCCGGTTTGAAATAACTTGGCCATTCCCATGCAGCGATGGCAACATTGATCCGGTTGTTCTGTGCAGAAACGCCCATCATTTCGCTGCCACGCCAGGCAATCGGCCGCACATAGGCATCGCGAAGCCCCTTGCGTTCAACCTCCTCCTGACAAGCCTGATTGATGGTTTCCTTGCTGTACGGGATCTCGAAGCCCAGCGTTTCCGCCGAATAGAAAAGCCTGTCGGTATGCTCAGCCAGCTTGAAAATCCGTCCGTCATAGGCCCGCTCGCCTTCAAATACGGAACTGGCATAGTGCAGCCCGTGTGTCAGCACGTGGATCTTCGCATCTTCCCACGGGATGAACTCGCCATTGAACCAGATCTGGCCTCCCAAACGGTCATATGGAACGCTCGCCATGCTCTCTCTCCCGAAAAAAGCGCTCAAAAAGCGCCAAAACCACCCCAATGCTCAAAATCTAAGCGCAACCAAATTTTATGTCAATAGTACTGACATAAATTGCAAACCATGCAACAATACGCTGTGAAAAAGAGATGGCAGCCATGAATGATACCACCGCTTCCCGGCAGGAAATCATCGACGAACCCATTACCGATCGCGACATTCCGCAAATTGCCAACATCGAGTTGTTCTTTTTTGCCTATCGCGACTTTACCGCAGATCCTGACCGCATCCTGCAAAACCTGGGCTACGGACGCGCGCACCACCGCGCCCTTTATTTCGTCAATCGCAAGCCTGGAATGACTGTGGCTGACTTGCTCGGCATTTTGGGAATCACCAAGCAGAGCCTGTCGCGCGTTCTGCGGCAATTGATCGATTCACGCCACATTGCCCAGGTCGAGGGACAAAGCGATCGCCGGCAGCGCTTGTTGTACCCAACGCCTGCCGGGCGCGAGCTCATTCTGGAACTTTCGTGGCCACAGTCCCGCCGTATCGATGCCGCATTGAAAAGCAGCGGTTTTCAAAACGATGCAACAATTTCAGATTTCATGCGAGCCATGGTCAACCCATCGGACAAAAGCCCCGCAGACGACATGATCGGTGCAGCTCGAAGTGAAGAATCGGGAGATCGGAAATGACCATTGGCAGTTCCTCTTCGCTGGCAAAACCACGCAGCCCAAAACCCCTGCCTGACGACGCTCCACATTTGCTGGTGATCGACGACGACAGGCGTATTCGTGAATTGCTGTCGCGCTATCTGGCGGACCACGGATTTCGGGTTTCGGTTGCAGCCGATGCCGCCGAAGCGCGCATCAAACTTGAATCACTGCAATTCGACCTGTTGATCGTTGACGTGATGATGCCAGGCGAGACCGGTGTGCTGTTCACCCGGTCGCTGCGCCGCAGCAGCACAGTACCGGTACTCATGCTTACCGCACTTGCCGAGACCGAAAGCCGGATCGACGGGTTGGAAGCTGGAGCCGATGACTATCTGGGCAAGCCGTTTGAGCCGCGCGAATTGCTGTTGCGCATCAATTCCATTTTGAAACGGGTGGCCAAGCCGCTGACCCCGACCTTTGAACAGGTCAGTTTCGGTCCCTGGCAGTTCTCAGTCAAAAAGCGTGAACTGCGCCGCAATGGTGAAGATGTCCGCCTGACAGAGCGCGAGCAGGAAATAATGTTGGCATTTGCCGCCCGTCCCGGCGATACGGTCGCCCGTCATGAACTGCTGGGCAGCGAAACATTGGCTGGCGAGCGCAAGATCGACGTGCAGATCAATCGCCTGCGCCGCAAGATCGAGGAAGACCCGGCCAATCCCAAATGGCTGCAGACAGTGCGTGGCATCGGTTACAAGCTTTGTGTAGACTGACAACCGCGCCCGTGAACCGCACAACTGGACAGACCCTTCTTGGCGATCAGCACCGACGAAATTCCGAGCCTGCGTTTCCGGCGCAATCCATGGCGGATTTTCGCCCGTTTTGTTTCGCGACAGATGCCCAAAAGCCTGTTTGGGCGGTCGCTCCTGATCATCATAGCGCCGATGATATTGTTGCAGGGTGTTCTGGCTTTTGTTTTCATGGAGCGCCATTGGCAATCGGTAACACAACGGCTCTCCAAGGCGGTGACGGCTGATATCGCTGCAATCATCGATGTGCTCGAGACCTATCCACAAGACGGTGACTTTGCCGGGATAACCCGCATCGCCCGCGAAAGGCTGGCGCTGAACATTGCCATTTTGCCGCCGGACCCGTTTCCCGATGCAGGCCCCAAACCGTTTTTCTCAATCCTTGACAATGTCATGCGGGACGAGATCGCCAGCCAGATCAACCGCCCGTTCTGGATCGACACAGTTGGCGAATCCAGCCTTCTGGAAATCCGCATCCGGCTGGAGAAACCCGATGCGGTTCTGCGTGTTTTTGCAAAGCGCAATTCGGCCTATGCTTCCAACAGCCACATTTTCCTTGTGTGGATGGTGGGAACATCGCTGTTCCTGATCATTGTTTCAGTGATTTTTCTGCGCAACCAGATCCGTCCAATCCAGCAACTCGCGCAGGCTGCCGACAGCTTTGGCAAGGGTCGCCAGTTTGCCACCGACTTCCGCATTCGCGGTGCCAGGGAAGTGCGTCAGGCAGCACTGGCTTTCCTGCAAATGCGCGATCGCATCGAGCGGCAGATGCAACAGCGGACCAGCATGTTGACCGGCGTCAGCCATGATCTTCGAACCATTCTTACAAGATTCAAACTGCAACTGGCTTTGGTTGGAGAAAGCGAAGACGTCGAGGAAATGCAGGCAGACGTCGATGAAATGCAGAAAATGCTCCAGGGCTACCTCGATTTTGCAAGAGGTGAAGGCCGTGAGGCTGTAGAAGAAGTCGACATGCTTGAATTGCTGGTACGGCACGAGAGCGAAGCAAGGGTCAAAGGCAAGGAACTGGAAATACGCTGCCCGCCCGGTCTCATCGTCCGCGTGCGAAAAACCGCCATGGCCCGTCTCATTGCAAATCTGGTATCAAATGCATTCCGGCACGCCGACAAATTGTCGATACGCGCCTCTGAAGGGGCCGGGTTCGTGACCATCACCTTTGATGACGACGGCCCGGGCATACCGGAAAACCAGCGCGAGGAAGTATTCAAACCGTTCCTGCGCCTTGATGAATCGCGCAACCAGGACGAAGGCGGCACCGGTCTGGGCTTGTCGATTGCCCGCGACATTGCCAGGAATCACGGCGGCGACATCAATCTGCATTTGAGCCCGCTCGGGGGCTTGCGGGCGGTAGTCCGGATTCCGCACTGATTTCAATTGGCGACGGGGCAATCGGTAGTCGCGCTGCCACTGGTAACCATCGGCTTGCCATTGATGAAAACGCTGGATGATCCGGTCACGACCGTTCCGCCGCAATTGGTCTTGTCGCCGACTGTTGCCGCCGGTTTGCCGCCAATGAACACATTTGACGAACCGCCTTGAACCACCGCGCCCGATGCTGTGGTGTCTCCGCCGGTAGCTGCGGATTTTCCTTCCACGCTCACCGACGGGTCGCCGGTGACGACAGGGGAGGTTTGCGCGGAAGCTTGCGCGGCAAAAACCGTGAACAAAGCAAAACAGATGATGCGCATGGCAGGCTCCCGTATTGTGCCTCGACAAAACCCTAATGCAGCCGTGACCCGTTGGGAACACGCTTGTCGGTGGCGGCCAGCACCACCGCGCCTGCTTCGTCGGCAAAGCCCAGCGTCAACACTTCCGATTTCATCGGGCCGATCTGGCGGGGCGGAAAATTGACCACCGCCAGCACCTGCCGCCCGACCAGCTCTTCGAGGCTGTAGTGCACCGTGATCTGGGCCGAACTCTTCTTGACGCCGATGTGCTCGCCAAAATCGATCGTCAGCTTGTATGCAGGCTTGCGGGCTTCGGGAAACGGCTCGGCGGCAATCACCGTGCCAACCCGGATATCCACCTTGAGGAAATCATCAATGCTGATGGTTTCATCGCTCATGCAGACAGCTCCTGCGAGCGTTTTTTGGCGGCCGCCACCGCACGTTCCATCAGCGGCGTGAGACCATTTTCACCCATCAACACTTCCAGTGCGGCAGCCGTGGTGCCGTATGGCGAGGTCACATTCTGCCGCAGTCTGGCAGCGCTGTCCGGCGAGCGGTACAGCAGTTCGCCAGCGCCGCAAACTGTTTCGCGCGCCAACATCGCGGCCAAGTCCTCAGGCAAACCGGCAGCAATGCCTGCCTGTGTCATCGCCTCGGCGAGATGAAAAACATAGGCCGGGCCACTGCCTGAAACCGCGGTGACTGAATCGATCAGATTTTCGTCGTCAACCCAGGCAACCTTGCCCACGGCATGCAGCAGCGCATCGACCTGGCTGCGTTGGCTTGGGTTGACCGCAGGGTTTGCAAACGCTCCGGTAACACCGCGCCCCACCAGCGCTGGTGTGTTGGGCATGGTGCGAACAATACCCCCCGCATGGCCAAGGCCAGCAGCAATGGTTGCGACGGTCTGACCTGCCGCAACAGAAACCACAACAGTTGCGCGGGACACTACCGGGCCCAGGGTCGGCAGGACTGCCTTGAAAAGCTGCGGCTTGATGGCCAGCACAAGCACGTCACAGGGCGCAAGGCCGTTAGCCGAATTTGCCAGCTTCACCCCGCTCGTCTTTGCCGCTTCCGGCGGATTGGGATCAATGGCAGTGATGTTGGTCGCCGGCATGCCGCGGGCCAGCCAGCCGGAAAGCAGCGCGCCGCCCATGTTGCCGGCACCCACCAAAGTCAGTTTGATTATGTCGAGATTGTCCATTGCAGATGATTGCCACTGAATCGCCGCCCACTCAAGCGGCGCATTGGCTGCACTCAGGCATTGCCCATGGTTTCAAACAGCGAAGCATCAATGGCTTCCTGCGCCGGCTTGCCCGCCCAAACGACAAACTGGAATGCCTGGAAATAACGCTCGCAAGCATCCAGCGCACTCATCAGCAGGCATTCAAGCTGTTCGCTGGTCGGTTCTGCACCACCATTGAGCAGCAATGCCTGGCGATACATCACGGTGCCTTCTTTCATCCACAAATCGAAATGCCCGATCAGCAATTGCTCGTTGACCAGTGAAAGCAGCTTCATGGTTTCCGGAATGCGGCGGGCCGGAACTTTCAGATCAAACGCGCACGCAAGGTGCAGCGCTTCAAAATCTTCCATCCAGGAAAAGGAAACAGTGTAATCGGCCCAGGTTCCCGAGACGGTGATGTTGATTTCGTCATCACCGGAGCGCTCGAACTCCCATTCATTGACTGCTGCAACCTGCTCGATCATGTCGACCGGATTGACGTCCCGTTCCAATTCGATTTCCAGAAGGCTCATTCTTCCTCGCTTCTGCCGGCATGCGGCACTGCCTGTCTCGGTGAATCGACGCAACGCAAGCAACAGCACGAACGCTTTACCCACAGGATTTGCGCTTGGACAAACGTACCTTTGGACAAGGCGTTTGCGGCTTTGACAAGCAACCGGTGTTTGCGCGTTCTGGCGCAGCACCGCGAATCATCCTGCAATTTCAGTGTATAGGCGGGGATTCCCGGCGCCAGTGGTGCACAGATCCAGCGGGCCTTGTGGGGTGGGGAAAACCTGTCGCGGCAGATTCACGAAACACGCCAAGTGATTCTGCCGACTCTTGTTTTTGGCAAGGCAGCCTGTGGAAAAATATTTCCGGAAAATTTTCAGCCCTGTTGCTGTCCGGTGCTTTTGCTGCCGGCAATGCGCGCTTCCAGCGCTTCAAGACGAGCCTTCAATGCCTCGTTTTCATCGCGCGCACGCACCGCCAACTCACGCACGACATCAAGTTCGTCGCGCCTCACGATGTCCATTTCCGACATGAAGCGTTCTGCCTGGCTTTTGAAGGCAGTTTCCGCCTCGCGCTTGAGGCCTTGCGCAGCGCCAGCCGCATCGGTCATCAGCTTGGCAAATTCGTCGAAAATCCGGTTGGGTCCCTGGGTCATGCTGCTTGGTCTCCGTTTGACTGACAGCTAATGCCGATAGTTGCGCTTTGCAATGCGGCCTGTTGCAGCGGTTGGTCTTTTGGAAAAAGTTCCAGACGTGCACATCGTCACACCGTTTGGCCTGCTTTCTGCTAGTGTCAGCATTTATCGAAAAACCGCAGCCGAGCAAAGCCGTCGCCATGAAACCCAAGCAAAGCCTTCACCTGTTTGCAATTTTGCTGATTGCCCTTTCGGCGCTGACAATTTTTTTGCCAGCCGCTTTCGCGCAGGAACAAAGGCGGTTGGCCTTGGTCATCGGCAACGACGCCTACGAATCGGTATCTCCGCTTGAAAAAGCAGTCAATGACGCAGTGGCCGTATCCAAACGCCTCACCGAGATCGGTTTTTCCGTAACCACTGCCACCGATATCGGGCGCCGCGCCATGAGCCGCGCCGTGGTCGAGTTTGAAAAGCAGGTCAAACCGGGCGATCTCGTTCTGTTTTATTATGCCGGGCACGGATTTGCTGTTTCGGGGCAAAATTTTCTGTTGCCGGTCGACATTCCAGCCGCAGGCTCGGGCGAGGAATCGATGGTTCGCGATGAGGCATTTCTCGCCGATGATCTGTCAGAACGTTTCCAGCGGGCGGGCGCAACCACCATCGTGCTGGTCCTCGATGCCTGCCGAAACAATCCTTTTGAGCAAGCCGGCAAACGCTCGCTTGGCGGACAGGCAGGTCTTGCCCGCATGGCGCCTTCCGAGGGTGTGTTCGTCCTGTTTTCTGCCGGCATCGGTCAAGCGGCATTGGACGGGCTTGGAGCCAACGACACCGACCCCAACTCGGTATTCACCCGCCAGTTTTTGAACCAGCTTGCCAATCCCAACACATCGATTGTCGACATGGCAAAGGCGACCCAGGTTGCAGTACGCGATTTGGCAGCGCAGGTTGGCCATGTGCAGACGCCTGCCTATTACGACCAGATCATCGGTACGGTATTGCTGTATCCCGCAACAGGCGACCTTGCATTGCGCGGGACATCCAAAACCTTCGAAGAAGGCACGACGGTCGCCATGTTGCCGCGCGTTGACCCCAAGCCGAAGGCCGGAAAGGGCAAGCCGATTGCCAATTTCCAGCGTTCCAATGCCGGATGGCAAGTAACAATTTCATTGCCCGAGCCGGCCGTCCAGTTCGGCTACCGCATCGGCGAGAATGGCGAATTTACCGATACCGGCACCATGCCGACCCTCGACCAGCAAACCGGACAGCCGATGCCGGTGACGTGGTTCTCCTTGCCAGGGGACCAACCAGCCGGCACACTTTATGTCACCTGGCGCGACAAGCGCGGCGAGGAAGCGGGTGTGTTCCCAATATCATTCAGCCCTGACGACCAGTTGCGCAGTGGCCAGAAGCAGATATTGGAGCAATTGTGGACGGCTTGGGTCTCGTTCCGCGAATACAATGGAAACCTCGTCTATTTCTCCCATCTGGTCAGCTATCGCTGCGGAATTTCCAAAATCGAATACACGCTCGACAATGGCAAAACCGAAGAATGGCCACTTGAGGCATGCGACCCGGCAAACCCCAATGGCATTACCGACAACTCCAAATTGTTTCGCAAGGTACCCGGCACCACCAAAACCATGCAGGTGCAATTGACTTATTACGACGGCTCGCAGTCACCGGTGCGCAGTTTCAACGTGAAGTTTTAAGGATACAAACCCTTTCGGCGCAATTGCCCCTGTGGCATGAGGGCACAATCTCAAACCGGATAAACCCATGCCGTTGTTTGCCATTCCGTTCCCGATGATCGACCCGGTGATGATCGAAATTGGCCCTCTTGCCATTCACTGGTACGGAATGGCCTACGTCGCCGGCATCCTGCTCGGTTGGTGGTATGCCCGTCGGCTGGTGACAAATGCTGCATTGTGGGGTGGCCGTTCACCCATCAGCGTCGAGGCCATTGACGATTTTCTGGTTTGGGCCGTCGCCGGAATCATTCTTGGTGGACGTATCGGCTATGTGCTGTTTTACGACCTGCCGGTTTTCCTTGAGGACCCAAGCCGCATCGTCAAGCTTTGGACTGGCGGCATGAGCTTTCATGGCGGCCTCACCGGGACCGTCATCGCCATGGTGCTCTACGCACGTTCGCGCGGATTCACCCCTTTCAGCCTGTTCGATGTGATTGCGGCCAGTGTCGGCTTTGGTATTTTTTTCGGGCGCATCGCCAATTTCATCAATCAGGAACTGTGGGGCAAGCCCACTGACGTGGCATGGGGGGTGATTTTCCCCGATGCCGGCCCCGAACCGCGCCACCCCAGCCAGTTATACGAGGCCGTGCTTGAAGGGCTCGTGTTGTTGTTGTTGTTGCGGGTATTGACGCACCGGTTTGACAAGCTTGCCCAACCGGGGTTTGTCGCGGGTGCGTTCGTTGCCTGGTATGCGATTGCGCGGATTTTCATCGAGTTTTTCCGCTTGCCGGATGCTCAAATTGGCTATCTTTTCGGCGGTTGGCTGACCATGGGCATGGTGCTGTCGTTGCCCATGCTGGCGCTTGGCGTATGGGCAATGGCAACTGCGGCTTCGCGGGCCAAAGCCGTCGTTAAAGCCTGAGCATCATGCGTTCCCTCAAGCAACGCATTTGCTCCATCATAGAGGAAACAGGCCCGATCAGCCTGGCGCAATACATGCAACTGGCGCTCGCTGACCCGCAACACGGCTACTACCAGCGCCAGGAAGCGATTGGCGCGGGCGGCGATTTCATCACAGCACCGGAAGTCAGCCAGATGTTTGGCGAATTGGTCGGCGTCTGGGCTGCATCCGCCTGGTTGGCTTTGGGTTCGCCCTCGCCTTTCCTGCTGGTCGAAGCAGGTCCCGGACGCGGCGTGATGATGGCAGATGCCTTGCGCGCAGCTGCCAGTGTCCCCGGCTTTATGGAAGCCGTCAGAATCAGTCTGGTCGAAACCAGCCCGGCCATGATTGCCGTGCAGCGCCAGCAATTGGCAGCACATAAAAAATCGACAAAATGGCTGGCACGGCTCGATCAGGCAGAAGACTTGCCGATGATTTTGATCGCAAACGAGTTTCTTGATGCGCTTCCTTTTCGCCAATACGTCAAGGCTGGAGGTGCTTGGCGCGAGCGGATGGTTGCAACCGACGCCAACGGAGATCTGTGTGCAGTGCTGGGTCCCGCATTTGCATCAATGCCAATCCTGCCCCCCGGCCACCAAAGTGAACCCGACGGCTCGGTGTTTGAACATGCGCCAACTCGCGAAGCCTTCGTTGCGCAAATTTCGGAAAGACTTGGTGCAAATGGCGGCGCGGCATTGCTGATTGACTACGGGCATGACCAACAGGGCTTTGGTGACACATTCCAGGCAGTTCAAAACCACGCTTTTGCCGATCCGTTCAGCGATCCTGGCAAGGCCGATCTCACAAGCCACGTGGATTTTGCCGTATTGCGGCAAACGGCAGTCGAAGCCGGGTGCCATACTTCGCGGATAGCTACCCAGGGCGATTTTCTGGTTGCCATGGGCCTTGCCGAGCGGGCCGGACGTCTGGGAGCCGGAAAAGACCAACTGGCGCAATCCAAAATCCGGAAAGAAGCCGAGCGACTGGTTTTGCCGGAGGAAATGGGTGCGCTTTTCAAGGTTTTGGCACTTTGTGCAAACCAAAACGCTTCCGCAATGACCCGTTTGCCGCCTTTTGTTGCAGGCGCAAAACCAAATGACGCATCCCGCAATGGTTGACACTGAACATCGCTCAACGCACTCTTGCCAGATGCAGACCAGCTCAATCACCAGACGGAAACTCCGATGACGACGCTTGCCCCGATCCTCTGTTTCGGGCTCGGAGCATTGGCACCGAACATCGTTCACGGATTTTTCACCCGGACGGGCGGCAAGTCCATCGGCTTGTATGAAAGTCTCAATTGCGGTCTTGGTTCGGCAGACGACCGCGAGCCGGTGCTGGCAAATCGGGCCTTGGTTACCCGCCATCTCGGCGTGAAGGACGGTTTTCTTGCAACGCCGCACCAGGTACACTCCTCCGACGTGCTGGTTGTAGACGAGCCTTGGGCGAAAAATGAACGCCCCGTTGCAGACGCAGTCGTGACTTCAACACCCGGTCTTGCGTTGGGCATCCTTACCGCCGATTGCGGCCCGGTGCTTTTTGCCGACAACGGGGCAGGCGTGATTGGTGCAGCACATGCAGGCTGGAAAGGCGCCACCAGCGGCGTGCTGGAGAACACAATTCTTGCCATGGAAAAGCTGGGTGCACGCCGCGAGCGCATCGTGGCAACGCTGGGACCGACAATTTGTCAGCGCAACTACGAAGTGGGGCCGGAATTTGTTGAGCGCCTGTTGGCACTGGATGGCGAAAACCAGCGCTATCTGATGCCGTCACCCAAATCCGGCCACGCGCAGTTCGACCTTCCTGGATATATCGTAAACCGTCTGGAAAAGGCAGGAACACAAGCCCGCTGGACAGGCCAGTGCACTTATGCCGATGCAGCGAGGTTCTTCTCCTACCGGCGCACCACCCACCGCGGCGAACCGGACTATGGTCGCCAGATTTCCTGCATTCTCGTTCGGGAGTAATTCATGGCCCTTCACTTTTCCACATCGGAATTTGCCACACGCATGGACAGGTTGCTCGACGGGATGGCAGCGCGCAAACTTGACTGCATGCTGCTGTTTTCACAGGAAAGCATGTATTGGCTGACCGGCTATGACACCTTCGGTTTTTGCTTTTTCCAGTGCCTGGTTGTGAAAAAAGACGGTGAAATGGCGCTGGTCACGCGCGCACCGGATCTGCGACAGGCCCAGCATACTTCCATCATATCCAACATCGTGGTCTGGACCGACCGCGAGGGCCATGATCCGACCGGCGATCTGCACAAGGTGATGTCGGACCTGGACCTTGTGGGTGCCAGCATCGGCATTGAGTACGGCGCATTCGGCTTGAATGCCAAGAACGGCAATGCGCTGGAAGCGCGGCTGAAGGGCTTTGGTGAGCTGCGCGATGCAACCGACCTCATCCCCGAACTTCGCGTTTTCAAGTCGGAAGCTGAACTCGTGCATGTGCGCAAGGCTGGTGAACTGGCCGATCTTGCCCTTGATGCCGCAATCTCTGTGGCCAAGGCTGGAGCTGACGAGGGCCGCATCCTTGCAGCCATGCATTCGGCGATATTCGAAGCGGGCGGCGATTATCCCGGCAATGAATTCATCATAGGTTCCGGCCCCGATGCCTTGCTTTGCCGATACAAGGCGGGTCGTCGCAAACTCGATACAGATGACCAGTTGACGCTGGAATGGGCCGGTGTTTGGGCGCACTACCATGCTGCCATGATGCGCACGATCATCATCGGCAAACCGAACTCACGGCACTTGGCGTTGTACGAGGCATCGCGCGCCGCACTTGTCGAATGCCGCAACGCCCTGCAGATCGGCAGCCCGGTTTCTGCCGTTTTTGATGCACATGCCCGTGTGCTGGATGATGCCGGACTGGCCCGTCACAGACTCAATGCCTGCGGCTATTCCCTCGGAGCTACATTCTCGCCATCCTGGATGGACAAGCCGATGATCTATGCCGACAATTCCACCATCATTGGTGAAAACATGGTCATGTTTCTGCACATGATCATCGCCGATAGCGAGACCCAAACCGCGATGACCTTGGGGCAAAGCTTCATTACCCATTCAACGGGTCCGCAATCCCTTTCCAGACACGAAATCGACCTGATCATCCGATAGCGAAGGAAAAGATTGGCGGCATTTGACCGGCGGGTTGGCATGGCGGTAATATCGCCTGATTTGGTGCCTGCAACCATCCCGCCACAAGAGTGGATGAATTCTGCAATTCAAGGATAGCCCATGACCAAGGTTGCAGCAGTGCCGAAGCGAACGAACCGCTCAGCCCCAGTTGTGCTCGCAGTGGTGATCCTGGGGATTACAGGGTGCAACACCGGCTCGCTCACGGATGGAATTGCCCCGACTGCGCAAATGCGCCAGACCCCGTCAGCCGCCATCGGAAATGAAACCGCCCTCGCCGCCCAACAGCCACTCGGCATTGCACCGGAGGGCGCACTCGCCCCGCAAACCGGGGCTACGCCATCGACACAACTGCCCACAACGCAGCCGGTTGGCCAGTCCAAGACTGCTTCATTGAGCGGCTCGATATCACCAGTCGCCTTTTTGCCGGTCACCGGGGCGCCGCAATCAGCCGTCAGCAGCCTTGCAAATTCGATGCGAGCATCGGCAAAAACTGAATCGGTACCCGTCGTGGTCTCGGTGGAGCAAGGTGCGCGCTACCAGATCAAGGGCTACTTCTCCGCATTGAACGATGGCACAGGCACAATTCTGGTTTATGTTTGGGACGTGCTCGACCAGAACGGCGCGCGCGTTCATCGCATTTCCGGGCAGGAACGTGGCTCATCCAGTCCAGGTGACCCTTGGGCTGGCATAACGCCTTCCATCCTTGAGCGTGTGGCCGGCATCACCATGAACAGCCTGCGGACATGGATGTCGACGCGCAGCGCAGGTTGACATTCGAAGTGTTGAAATCCGCCATTCGCCATTGATAGGTTCCTTGGCATCCCCTATACACCGGCCATCGCTCACATCCCGGCTGGTCGCAAATGAAACTCTTCGCAGGCAATTCCAACAGGGTCCTCGCAGAGCAGATCACGAAATATCTGAACATTCCCCTTGGCAAGGCCAATGTCCGCCGCTTCGCTGACCAGGAAGTTTTCGTCGAAATCCTCGAAAATGTCCGCGGCGAAGACTGCTTCGTACTGCAATCCACAGCTTATCCGGCAAACGACAATCTGATGGAATTGCTGATCATGATCGATGCGCTGATGCGCTCATCGGCCAAACGCATCACTGCCGTGCTTCCCTATTTCGGTTACGCCCGCCAAGATCGAAAACCCGGCCCGCGCACACCGATTTCAGCCAAGCTGGTTGCCAACATGATCACCAAGGCAGGCGCCGACCGCGTTTTGACACTCGACCTGCATGCTGCGCAGATTCAGGGCTTCTTCGACATTCCCACCGACAATTTGTTCTCGGTCCCGGTCCTCGCCGCAGATGTGCGCGAGAACTACGGCCTTGAAAATATCATGGTGGTTTCCCCCGATGTCGGCGGTGTGGTTCGTGCCCGTTCGCTCGCCAAGCGCATCGAGGCACCGCTGGCCATCGTCGACAAACGCCGTGACCGGCCGGGCGAATCTGAAGTCATGAATGTCATCGGCGATGTACGCGGCAGGGATTGCTTGCTGGTGGATGACATCATCGATTCCGGCGGCACCCTGTGCAACGCTGCCGACGCACTGCTCAACATGGGCGCAACCTCTGTCACCGCCTACATCACGCACGGTGTTCTTTCAGGCGGCGCGGTTGCCCGCATCACCGCTTCCAAACTGCGCGAACTGGTTATCACCAATTCCATCCAGCCCACTTCCGCAACCGAGACCGCTCCCAATATCCGGGTGGTTTCCGTTGCCGAACTGGTCGGCGAAGCCATTCAGCGCATCGCGTTTGAAAAATCGGTCTCCAGCCTGTTTGATTGATCAGGCCGCAAACCTGACAAACATTCCAGCCAGTGCTGCACTGGTCAGCATCCAGCCAAACGGAAAACCGCGCCAAAGCGCAATTCCCGCAGTTGCCGCAATCACGGCTGCAGCAAGGTTAAAGCCCGACCATTCCGGCGACCAGATTGAAACCGGCCCGAAATTGACTGTGCTCACCCGCGCGAAAAGCACATGCAACGCAAACCAGACCGACAAATTGCCAATAACCCCAACCACTGCTGCCGTGATCGCAGCCAGAGCACCTGAAAGCCAGCGCACCTTGCGCAAGTGCTCAATGAACGGCGCACCCAAAAACACGAACAAAAAGCTCGGCAGGAAGGTGAACCAAACTGTGACCAGCCCGCCAAGGCTGCCGGCCAGCAGCGGCGACAGCGAGCCAGGATCACGAAACCCACCCAAAAAACCGACAAACACCAGCACAAGGATCAAGGGGCCCGGCGTGGTTTCGGCAAGGCCAAGCCCCGTCATCATTTCAGGCGTTGAGAGCCATTGATGGGTTTCCACGGCCTGTTGGCCGACATGTGCCAGCACTGCATAGGCGCCCCCAAATGTCACCAGCGCCGTTTGCGAAAAGAACACGGCCTGGGTGGTGTAGATGTTGGTTGGTCCCAGAAGAGCCAACATCAGCGCCAACGGCAGGACCCACAGAAGAATTGCCGAGATCGCCATCGCAGCCAGGTGGCGCCACGCCCGTACGGGCCTGGCAGAATTTTCCGCCTCGCTGCCCAACTTGGCAAACCGGCTGCTGAATGCGGCGCCGACCAGCCCGGCGCTCAAAATGACCAGTGGAAACGGCAGCTTCAGCAGCGCAATGGCGACGAATGCGGCAATGGCAACCAGATAACTTGGCGGCCCGTGCAAAGCCCGCTTTGCAACCTTGACCAGCGCTTGAAGCACGATTGCCAGAACAGCCGCTTGAAGGCCAAACAGCAGCCCGGCCACCAACGGTACTTCACCATACATTGCAAACACCGCCGACAACGCCAGCAATACCGCAAAGCCGGGCAGCACGAACAATGTTCCGGCAATCAATCCGCCGGCAACGCCACGTTTGAGCCAGCCTGCATAAACGGCCAGCTGCATTGCTTCCGGCCCAGGCAGCAGCATGCAGAAATTCAGCGCATGCAGAAACTGCTTTTCCTCAAGCCACGCCTTTTCCTCAACCAGCACCTTGTGCATGAGCGCGATCTGTCCGGCCGGTCCGCCGAATGACAACAGGCCGATGCGTGCGAAAACAAGGAAAAGGTCGCGCAGCGTTGGTGCTGCACCGGCGATGCTGTAATGCTGATTGCTCATCGCGCCACCTGTCATTTCTTTGAGACGACCGGCCAGTCATGACTTTCCTCGTGGGCGTCACGCGCCCAACGGTAGAGGGCGTCATAGATCAACATCCCTGCATCCAGTTGCTTCAGATCATCGCGATACATGCGTGAAAGGCCCAACGAAACAGCAAGAAGCCCCGCCGCCTGCGGCGCCAGATCGTGCCGGTCGGTGTCAGCCCCGCGGACAATGGACGCCACCCGCAACAGGCTTGGTGTTTTCAGGCAAAATTCTTCGAGCATCGTGTCAAATGTGCATTGCTCGCCGCGATGGCTCCAGAACACGCCATCCACATCAAACGGCGTTGCGTCAAAACGGTCGGCCACATTGAGCACTTCCGAAGGCTCGACAAACAAGAACTGGGCGCGCGCATCAACAAAGCGGCGAATAAGCCAGGGACAGGCTATGCGGTCAATTTTGGGCCTGTGCCTCGTCACCCAAACTGTCCTGCCCTGATTGTTCGGGATGGGACCTTTCGCAACAGGGACAAGCGGCTCACCTGCTTCCCGCCATGCAACAATGCCGCCTTCAAGGCTTTCAGCAGCGATACCGCTGTCGCGCAGGATTGCCGCCGCTCCCTGGCTGAGCTTGAAGCCTTTGTGGCAAACCACGACAGCCCGCTTCCCGGCAAGGCCTGGCGAAAGCTCGCCAATTTCACGAAACGAATAACGCATTGAACCTGGTATCAGCCTCGGGTCGGCGGCAAAATCTTCGTCGGTGCAAACATCGATGATTGTCGGACAATCCGGCAAACCAACCAGACGTGACAATTGGGATACTGTAATTTGTGATGGAGACGTCATGGCGTCCTCACTCCTTTTGAATGAAAGCTGATGGGCTCAAGGAAATGGACGCGAACTTGGGCTTACGCCTCACGGGGCGCTCGCTGGCCCCATGCAGCAGATTTGCAATTTTCAGAGGCGAGAGTCAATCGCACCGCGATTATGGACTATTTTGCGACGTACAGTTCGCTTTGGACACCGAAATAATTGTTCCAGGCAAACCAATAGGCAATGTGCCCGGGAAGACGCGAAAGCTTCTCACCCGCAGGCCCTTCAAGCGCATCTTCGGACAAAGTCCAGGCGCCGCCGGGTCCGGCAACCTTCCCGTCAGCGGCATATTGGAACGACAATTCCTTTCGCTCATAGGCCCGAACAGTTCGCGTCGCCTCGTCGCCGATCAGGACAATGTTTATTTCGCCAAGCTTGTCATTGATAACCGGCTCCTTGTTGAAGGCAGACAGCGGCCAGGCCTTCTGAACGCCGACCTCGCGCATGCCAAACACATAATCCTTCTTTTTCACAATGCTTTCATCGCCAACAATGGCAGGAAACATCAAGTCCGGGCTGCCAAAATAGCTTTCGTAAACCACGCCTTCGCCATAGTCGCGGTTGTGTCCGGTTTTCAGCGACAACACCTTCGTGGCCGGATTTTCCGCTTTCCATTTCCCCCAGGAAGTGATCGCTACCGGGCGCACTTTCAGTTTAATGCCGCTGAAAGCCAAAGGCCCGACAACCGGCTCACCGGTGAACTGGTTCCACAGACTGTCGGTTTCGCGGTCAAACATCAATTTGTTCGATCTGTACAAGAACCCGGACGAGCCAAAAACGAACGGCTTTCCGCGCCCTTCAACCTTTGTCTCGTACAAGATGCCGGAGCCACACAGCGTACAATAGGCCAACGCGACAGGAACACCGCCAATCACCTCGTTGAACATTTCGTGCCAACCCATGATCCGCAACGGATAGGCCCGACCGTCGCCATTGATTGAAACGCCAAAGACCAGGCTGTCATCGGCCAGATAGTCAGCGGCAGAAGCATCCACCAACTGCGGATTGTCGAGCGACGGAATGCCGTCAACGCCGACGCCGCCCCACTCGATTTCTTCAAATCGTATCCGCATGTTTTCGCGCTTGCTTCGGTCTTGCCCAATGAAGCGCATGAACTGCGGATCAATCTGGTTGTAGATCGTCAACTTCGCTTGCCGGTATGCCGGATGGGGAACAACTTCCGGATGGGCTTCCTGCCACAGCATGATCTCGTTCCAGTCAAGTGACTGGACGCCGGTCAATGCCTGCAACGCCTCTCCAACACCTCCTTGCGGTCCGCGAAACCGCATGGTCAAAAGCAACGGCGCAATTGCATCCAGATTTTTTCTCACAATCAGCTTTGCCGTGGCGTTGGCCTGGACCGAGGCTTCGCCAAACACGGCATCGATGATCAGCGCTTCATCGGCATCCGGCACCGGCGCTGTCTGGCCGCTCACCGGGGCCGTCCAAGCCATGCAAACCGCCAGGGCCGCAATGAATTTGATGTGTGCACGCATCGCAATGACCCTTTGCGGTTGGACTTGCGCACTATGCAGCGTCACCAAGGTTCGCAAAGGGCATCACGCCGGCTTTCAAGCAGAATTGTTCGCCGCAATCGTGTTCGTGAGCGTGGATGCACAATGGCTTGCCATTTTGCCCCTCCTCGCCTATAGACCCACCACCCGCGCAGACACCCTTGGAGGCAGCGCGGGCTTGTTGCGTTTGTGCATCCCATGCACAGACCCGGCAAAATCCGGATTGGTCGATGCCATCCGGATGCCCCAGCAACCCAGAAAGGCTAAACAATGAGCCACGATACGTACGAGCTCTTGGCACAGTCGCGCAACAAGACCGGCAAGGGGGCCGCTCGAGACCTGCGACGCAATGCAATGGTGCCAGCCGTAATTTACGGCGACAAGAAAGATCCCCTGCCAATCGCGCTTCCCAACAAGGAGCTGTCGAAACGCATCCATGCCGGTGGTTTCCTGACCACGCTTGCCACTATCGTTGTTGATGGCGAGAAGCACCAGGTCCTGCCGAAAGACTACCAGACCGATCCGGTCCGTGATTTCATCACCCATGTCGATTTCCTTCGCATCACGAAGGATTCCAAGGTGATCGTCGAGGTGCCGGTGCATTTCCTCAACCAGGAAGCCAGCCCCGGCCTCAAGCGCGGCGGTGTTCTCAACATCGTTCGCCACGAAGTCGAACTGGAATGCCCGGCAATGGCCATTCCTGAATACGTTGAGGTCGACCTGACCGGTATCGAAATCGGTCATTCGATCCACATCAGCCATGTCAAACTTCCCGATGGTGTGCGCCCGACCATCACCGACCGCGACTTCACTGTCGCGACGATCGCCGGTTCTTCGGCGTCAAAGTCGGATGAAGACGCATCCAAGGCATAAATGATCAGGCCCGCTGAAAGGCGGGCCTGTTCCAACCCGGGAGAGAGTGCATGCTGGTGGTGGCAGGCCTTGGCAATCCCGGCGCATCTTATGCCGGCAACCGCCACAACATTGGCTTCATGGCCGCTGACGCGATCGCGCGCCACCATTCCTTTTCTCCCTGGCGCAAGAAGTTCAAGTCTGATTTCGCTGAAGGCGAGATCGGCGGCGAAAAGGTTCTTCTGCTGAAGCCGCAAACTTTCATGAACCTATCCGGCGAGGCAGTAGGCGAAGCATTGCGTTTTCACAAGTTGGTGCCGGAAAACCTCCTCGTACTTTATGACGAACTCGACCTCGCCCCTGGCAAGTTGCGGGTGAAAACCGGCGGCGGGGCTGGCGGCCACAACGGCATCCGCTCGATTGACGCCCATTGCGGAGCCAGTTACCGCCGCGTTCGCCTCGGCATCGGCCATCCCGGCGTCAAGGAACTCGTGCAGCGCCATGTGCTCGGAGATTTCGCCAAGACCGACAGGATTTGGCTGGAGCCATTGCTGGACGCCATCGCCGAAAACTTCGGGCTGCTGGTAAAGGGCGAGGATTCGACCTTCATGAACAAGATTGCGCTTGCCACTGGCGAAAAGCTGGCCACCGGCGATAAACCGGCAAGGGCCGAAAAACCTGCGCCCAAGGCGCAAAGCCACGTCCGGCAGGCGCGAACGGCCAAACCGGATGTGAAAATCCCCTCTTCCGGCCCGATGGCCGACATGCTGAAAAAGCTCTTCGGCAAGGAGTGAGTGCAGCGGGCTTGACCTTGGTCGTGCCAATCTTCTAAGCCGGGCTTAACAACAATCGAAAGCTGTTCCCCCATGGGCTTCAAATGCGGTATCGTCGGACTGCCCAATGTCGGCAAGTCCACCCTTTTCAATGCGCTCACCCGCACAGCTGCGGCGCAGGCGGCAAACTATCCGTTCTGCACCATCGAGCCGAACACCGGCGAAGTTGCGGTTCCCGATCCGCGCATGCGCGCCATTGCCAACATCGCTGGCTCCAAGGAGCTGATCCCCACCCGCATTTCCTTTGTCGACATTGCCGGGCTGGTGCGCGGCGCGTCAAAGGGCGAAGGCTTGGGCAACCAGTTCCTTGCCAACATCCGCGAGGTCGACGCTATCGTTCACGTGCTGCGCTGCTTTGAAAACGACGACATCACCCATGTCGAGGGCCGCATCGACCCGGTCGCCGACGCCGACACGGTCGAGACCGAATTGATGCTTGCCGATCTCGACAGCCTTGAGCGCCGCATTGCCAATACCCGCAAGCGGGCGCAAGGCAAGGACAAGGAAAGCATGGAGCAGCTGCCGGTGATGGAAGCCGCCCTTGCGCTGCTGCAGGAGGGCAAGCCCGCCCGCATCCTGCGCAAAACATCCGACCCAATCGAAATCGCGATTCTCGATGGTTTGAACCTGCTGACCTCGCACCCGGTCCTCTACGTCTGCAACGTGTCGGAAGAAGACGCCGCCACCGGCAACGAGCACACCAAACGCGTCGAAGCCATGGCCAAGGAACAAGGCGCGTCCACCATCGTCATTTCAGCAGCCATTGAAGCGCAACTGGCGCAACTGCCGGACGCTGAAGCCAGCGAATACATGGAGGCGATGGGCCTCAAGGAACCCGGCCTCGACCGGTTGATCCGCTCGGGCTATGACCTCTTGCACCTCATCACCTATTTCACCGCCGGGCCAAAGGAAACGCGGGCCTGGACCATTACCAAGGGCACCAAGGCCCCCGGCGCCGCCGGTGTCATCCACACCGATTTTGAACGCGGCTTCATCCGCGCACAGACCATTGCCTACAACGACTACGTGACGCTCGGCGGCGAAGTCCCGGCCAAGGAAGCTGGCAAGGCGCGCGACGAAGGCAAGGAATATGTGGTGCAGGACGGCGACGTTTTGCTGTTCAAGTTCAACACGTGAGCGGTCAGAACCGGACGAGATCACCTGCCCATAGCGCCAGATTGGCAAGCGTCAGTCCAAAACCGGCCAAAAAGTGGAATAGCGCCCAAGCAGCACCGCCAACAAACCCGCCCGCCAGCACAAATGCCGGAATGTACCAGATGTCGGCGGCCATGATCTTCCCGGCGATTTCCTGTTGTCGGCTGGCATGAAAGCTCTTGCCGTCATTTTCATAGGCAGCGATCTGGTCGGCAATGCGCTTGTACGAGCCGAAGAAATTGGCGACCACAGCGCCAATCCCGGCACCCAGGTGAATGATGGTGGGAACCAGCGTCGTCACCAGCATTGCCAGCAGAGGAATGCTGTCCGGCCAAGGCTTCAAATGCGCCCTAGCAATCCATGCCCTCCAGTCGAATTCGAGGTCCAGTAGACGAACTGAAAACTCAGTTGCTAGCGGCAAAAGAAAAGCCAGTGCAACCAAGAAAATAACAGCCAATGCGAAGTCAATAAGCATGTTAAATATCATCAATGAAATATTTTCCTCAATCACTATCCGATGTATAAAGTACCGTGTAGCAGCGACCGAAAGCCAATCGAAAATTGCATTGAAAACAGGGAGAATAAGAATGAAAATTACTATTATTAAAAATGCAGCATCACTTACGTTAATTTGTTCGCTTTCGGATAAAACAAAAGAAGAAAAAATCGCAACACATGAAATAAAAACTGCGTGCTCAAAGAGCCCAAAATAAACGGCAACTAAAAATGCACTTAAGCATAAAATTGGCAGAAACTCGAAAAACAAAGAACTGAAAATCAGCAAAAAAACCAAAAATACAATCATTTCCGAATAAACATTAACTATGAAAATTACAAATAATATAACTCCAAATACTCCAAATATAATTAATATTGGATACAATAAAAAACAAGTAATCAAAGTTATAAAAAACATATTTATTATAAAAACCGTATAACTGTTAATTTTAATTATATTATATTTCTCCTGTATTTTATTCATACATATATTTATATTTTTCTCAACACGTGAATTCGCAGATAATATATGATAAATCATTAAAAATATCAATGCAGATAAAAACGTTGTAGAAATTCGTAATGTTAAATTTGCTTCTTCTGGGAGAAGAGAAAAATATCCAAAATTAGTTGGTGCACCAAATAGCCAACTCAAAAATAGAAAAAATATTGGATATATAATTGAAATTTTTAAACAGCGCTGCAACGTGTAAAACGAGAGATATTTCCTATTTTTTCCATTCATGTAGACTTCAAAATATTCGTCGGTCCAAATTTCTAATCTGCGTATTGCATTGAAATATGCTTCATGCGCGGTCTTGGCCGAATACCGTTCGAAAAGATCTCGCCGCGATGCCGGATCGGCGAGAACGCGTTCAAGAGCGTCTAGGCCGTTGCTTGTAGAATAGATGATAGGGAACCAGAACGGCAGCGACCAATCCGGCGACCGCCAACAGTTCCGACAGCCCGAACTTCCAGCCCCAAATCTCCACAATCGTTTTCGCAGTCTCGCTTTCCATGCCCCGGCCCCTTTTCCCCTTGCATACATAAGGAGACTTGCCCCAGGCTTGCAACCTGTTGATGGGGCGAAATTTCCTGCACCGCCGATGCCGCGCCATAATCCGGTGCGGGTT
Organism: Rhizobiaceae bacterium; assembly: GCA_041739225.1. Lineage (GTDB taxonomy): Bacteria > Pseudomonadota > Alphaproteobacteria > Rhizobiales > Rhizobiaceae > BOKV01. Next base: position 121,555 of record JBGSOG010000046.1, on the reverse strand, counting down.
CCACCAATACCGGGCATGGCGCGCGACGGATCACCTGTTCTGTGGTCGAGCCGCGCAGCGCGTCGAGAAAGCCGTCATGGCCGGCACTGGTCATGACGATGAGATCGGGCCGGAATTCGGCAGATGCCTGCGAGATCGCCTCGACCGGTTCAGCTTCGATCGTCACGGATTCCAGACCATGATTGGCATTGTGCGGCATCGCCGGAAGCGGCGACAGCAGCTCCAGCCCGGCATGGACCAGCACCACCAGTTTCGGTTGATGCCCGAGCGCGGCAAACAGCGCATGTGCCGCATCCAATGCTATTTGCGGATCAGGTTCACCAGCCACCGGAACAAGGACGGTATCGAGTTTGATCGAGCCATCAGCGCGCACAAAGCCGGAAACGCCCTCCGGCACGAACAGCGCCGGTGCGCGCGTGCGGCGAACGAATTCCTGCGAGATTGACGGTTTCAGCCAGGCCGAAATACCCTCGCGCGGGTGACAGGCCAGAACCACCAGTTCTGCCGGATGGCGGCGCAGGTCCGCATCGAGGGCAGCGGCCACATGGTTCCCTTCAGCCTTGACCTTGAGCACTTTTGGCAAGTTCGCCATGGCCAGGCCACCGGACTTCCAGTGCTCCAGCGTGTCGCGCACCTTGGGGAAATCAGCAAGGTCGCCGTCGTTGCCTCTTGGATGAACATGAATCAGCGTCAGTTCGCCATCAAACGAAAGCCGCAGCGCATGGTGGAACGCTGTGAGGCTGGCCTGCGTGAAATCGGTTGGATGAAAGATCCTCGCCATGATTCATGCGGCCTTGTCAGCGCTTGGCCGGGGGTAGTTTTTCGCGCAGCGATGCCGGAAATGCCGTGAGCATCAAAGAGCGCAGCCGCACCCAGCCCGTCCCGAGCAACAACACCGTGACACCCACCATCAGCACCACAAATGGCGTCAATCCGCTTGCCGAAATGCCGACCTGGTAAAACAGCGCATACAGCGCCACGCCCAGCGAGATCAGGCCGGATGTCACGAAAGCCCGGCGATCGATGATAACGCCGACCAGCATCAAGACCACGATGATGCCAAGTGCCATCAGCGCGGTTTCCATCTGTGGCGCAGGCGCATCGCTGTTGTTGAAGCCGCTGATGCCGAACACCATGGCAAAGGCCGAATAGAGCAGCGACGGAGCGGCAATCATGTGCAGCCAGAACGCCACATCGGAGCGTCGGGTGCGGCGCAGCCGGTCGGACAGGTCAAACCACATGGCTGCAGCAAACAGCCCGGCGGCAAACACAAAACCAAGCAGACCAACGAGGCGCGGCGATGGTGCCTCGCTCGATCCGGCAACCAAGGTGAGTACCGTCAGGAATGCCGTTCCTGCCGCTGCCGCAATCATCGCCGCCAGCGCGACCGGGACTTTGTAGCGCCAGTAAAATGGCACAAGTGCGCCGAACGCAAGCAGCGCGGCCAACGCGCCGCCGGCCTCCTCACCAAAGCGGAACTTGATGTCGCCGGACAATGCTTCGCCCAGATAACCGGCGGCAACAACCGTGAACACGGTCAGCACAAAGGCTGGCAACGCCAGCCTTTGGCGGAACACCAGAAATTCTGCCAGTGGTATGATCGCAATCAACGTGACCACCGGACCAATGAACGATCCCATCGCGCCTGCCGAAGCAACGCCCCACAAACCGGCCAGCGCCGCAACCACGCCAATGGTGATAAGGATGTCGTGAAAACCGCGCAGGAAACGCGGCGCTTCGCTGTCGGTGTCGATTTCAGGCGATGCAGCGCGCCCGGCTGCTTCAACCACGCCATGGCTGGCAAACAGGATCTTGAGCCGCCCTGCCTGTTCATTGGACAAGATGCCCTCGCTAAGCGCTTCATCAACTGCGCGATATGCTGCCGACATTCCTGCCTCCGGGATTTCAATTCAAGCTTCGACCTTGAAGCACATTGCCGGACCATTGCACACCAATAAAAGCCCGGATGGTTGATACCGATCACATCCTTGCAGTGAAATTTGGGCAATGCTCCTGCCATGCTGGAAAAACTTGCAAATCCCCGCCTTAACCGAACCCTGACCTTGCCTTGGCTGGTTTTCTACGGCCTTGGCGTGACGGTCGGCGCGGGCATTTTCGCGTTGATCGGCGAAGTTATTGCTTTGGCCGGTGATCGCGCGCCACTGGCGTTTCTTTTTGCCGGGGCCATCGCCGGCGCAACCGGCTTGTCCTATGCCTTGCTGGTTCGCATATATCCCAAGGCGGGCGGCGAGGCGGTTTTCGTTCACCACGGGCTCGGCCCGGTATGGGCAAAGTTGGTGGGGTACGCTGTTGTCACCATCGCGATCGTATCGAGCGCTGCCATCTCCATCGCTTTCACCGGGTATGCGCGGCAATTTACAACCTTGCCGCAACCGGTGCTCTTGGCTGGTTTGCTGCTGTTTTTGGCGCTGATTGCAGCCCGTGGCATTCGCGAGAGCGTCACCTTTGCCGCTGCAATCACCTTCGTCGAGGTCGCAACCCTGATTTTCATCATTGCGGCAGGGCTGCCCGGACTAGCGACGCTTGAGTTCCCGCAAGCAATTCTCGGCACGTCAGGCCTGCCGTTCATGCCTGTCATCGGGGCGGCTCTGCTGGCGTTTTTCGCGTTCATCGGCTTTGAAGACATCGAAAACATGGCCGAGGAAACCATTGACCCAGAGCGCACCATTCCCCTTGCAATCCTGTGGACGCTTGCGATCACGCTGGTGCTTTATGTGCTGCTGGCCCTGGTTGCCGTATCATCCCCGGCCCGTGATGAAATCGCTGGGGCGCAAGCACCGGTCGCCTTGCTGTTCAATCGGTTGACCGGGATGGATAGCGCGCCGGTGTCGGTGATTGCGGCATTGGCGATGACCAACGGCATTTTGGTGCAGATCGTGATGGCAGCCCGTGTTCTCTACGGCATGGCCAATGAAGGCCTGGCTCCAACCATATTCGGCAAGGTGAACAAAGTTCGCCGGACCCCTGCCCTCGCCACCTTTGGAGTTGCTGGCGTCGTCCTCGCACTGGCGTTGCTGTTCCCTATTGCCGCATTGGCGGGGGCAACCAGTTCGGTTGTTATCGCAGTTTTTGCACTGGTAAACCTGTCACTGTGGCGACTTGGCAATCAGGGCGGCCATCCTCTCGCTCGCAAATGGCGCTACTGGGGTCTTGCTGCCTTCATCGCCTGCCTTGCAGTTCTGGCAATCGACATTTCCGCGCGCTTCGGCTTGATGAACTAAATTTCATCTGCCGAGCGGTTGTGGCTGTGCCTGCAATTGCGCAAGGTGGAGGTAGTTCGCCCTTTCAACCCCAGGCAACGTCAAGGCCATGAACACACAAACGCACATGCTGATGGGTGCAGCGCTTTTCGGCCGCCCCCTACCCCGTTTTGCAGTCGCCGGGGCTTTGGGCGGCATTGTGCCAGATTTGCCGATGTTTGCCATTGTCGGTGGATTGCGAATGGCTGGCTACGATTTCGAGCAGATTTTCGGCAAGCTCTATTGGGAGCATTGGTGGCAGGTCGCCAATGCAATCGGCCACAATTTCCTGCTTTGGGGTGTTTTGACCGTGGTGAGCGGTTTGATGCTTTCAGCCAACCCGTTTCGTTCATATGACCCAACGAGTTTTCCGGGCAAACGCCCGGTCCGCCCGGATGCAGCGCTGGTTTTTGCGTTTTCCGGGTCCGCGCTGCTGCACTCTGTCATTGATTTTCTGTGCCACCGAAATGACGCCCACATGCACTTGTGGCCGCTCACACAATGGCGGTTTCGCTCGCCGGTGTCCTATTGGGACCCCAACCATTTTGGCAACTGGTTCGGACTTTAAGAAGCGGCTATCGGACTGATGCTTGTCGTGGTTTTGTTTCGCCGATACCGCAATTTGTGGCTCCGCCTGGCATTGGCTTTTGCCTCGGTGCTCTACCTTGCGGTACCGGCATTTTTCATTTTCTCAATCAACCACTAAAGGTTCAGGCCTTTTTCATCGGGCAGGTCGACATGCCAAGCAGTGAATAGACAGGGCAGCTGCCCAGCAATCCGGTCGCCAGCGGCACGATGCCGATCAGCGTGAAATAGCGCCAGCTGGCGTTTGGATAGATGAAGAACAGGGCAAGCAGTACAACGCCTGCAATGATGCGAAGGGCGCGGTCGATGGTGCCTTCATTGGTCTTGAACATGGGAATTCTCCAATCATTAATTAAGGTATCGCTAATATAGTATAGGTTGCCAGAAGACGACTTGATACAGGTCAAGTGTCGCAGGGGCTTTGGTCAATGCCCGTCAAACGCTATCAGCGTGCGAACCGGAACACCCAGTGCCTCGATCTTTGCCCTGCCACCCAGTTCCGGCAAGTCGATCACGAAACAGGCCGCAACCACATTGGCACCCATCTGCTGCAGCAGCTTCACTGCGCCTTGCGCAGTTCCGCCGGTGGCAATCAGATCGTCAACCAGCAGCACTTTTTCGCCAGGCCGGATAGCATCGCGGTGCATTTCCATTTCGTCAACGCCATATTCGAGGCTGTAGGCAATGCGCACTGTCTCGTGCGGAAGCTTTCCCTTCTTGCGGATCGGCACGAACCCGGCTGAAAGCTGGTGGGCGATAGCGCCACCAAGAATGAACCCGCGTGCCTCTATGCCGGCAACCTGCTCAATCCCGGTGCCGGAATAGGGATGGACCAATTCGTCCACTGCCCGTCGAAACGCCCTTGGCTGGTTCAACAACGTCGTGATGTCGCGGAACATGATCCCGGGCTTGGGGTAGTCGGCGATGGTGCGGATTGAATCGCGCAATGTTTGATCAACCGATTTGTCCACGATGCTACAATCCCCTTGGGCCACTTTAAGTTCGGATACAAAGAAATAAAAAAGGCCTCGCACAGCAAGGCCTTTTTTGTCGTTTCGTCAATGGATAGTCAGATCAGGCCGTCTTGCCTTTGACGTCTGACCAGACCGCCTGGCGGGCAAAATACAGCAGCGCGGCAAAGATCGACAGAAACACGAAAACCCGGAAACCAAGCGCCTTGCGCTCGACAAGGTTCGGTTCTGCCGCCCACATCAGGAAAGCCGAGACATCTCTCGAATACTGATCAACGGTTGCTGGCGAACCGTCATCATATTCCACAACACCGTCCGACAGCGGGTTGGACATCGCAATCGACATCCCGCTGATGAAGTGCGGATTGTAATTGCCGCCTTCCGGCATTTCCATTCCCGCCGGAGCTTCTTCATATCCGGTCAGCAATGAGTAGATGTAGTCCGGTCCGTTTTCTGCATAGAGCGTGAAAACGTCGAATATGAACCATGGAAAGCCTCGTTCAACTGCGCGTGCCTTGGCAAGCAACGACATATCCGGCGGAGCCGCACCGTTGTTTGCCGCCGCCGCCGCTTCATCATTGGCGAAAGGCGAAGGGAAGCGGTCGCTCGGCACTGCCGGGCGTTCAAACATTTCACCGTCGGCGTTCGGACCGTCGGTCACCGTGTACTCCGCAGCAAATGCCTTGATCTGCCCTTCGTCGTAACCAAGATCGGCCAGATTGCGGAACGCCACATACTTCAATGAATGGCAGGCCGAGCAGACTTCCTTGTAGACTTTCAGGCCGCGCTGCAGCTGGCCAATGTCCCAGTGACCGAAAGGGCCGGCAAAGCTCCATTCTACCTGCTTGACCGGCTTCATCGGAAAATGGGTCGGTGCATGGCCAGCCCCGCCCTCTTCTGCCGCGAGAGACACTCCGCTGGAAAAAGCGACGATTGCCGCAAGCCCAACACCGGAAATGATCTTGATGAGTTTCATGTTCTTTTTTCCCGGATGTTGGTTTTTCATTCCGCCGGCTGAGCCGAAACCGTTTTGCCGTACTTCTTTTTCTTCTGTTCAAGAATCGCATCGGCAATGCTTGCCGGGCGTGCCTTCGGCGTTTCAAACCACCCCACCAGCGGCAGAATGACGAAGAAATGCGCGAAGTAGTAGATTGTGAAGATCAGCGACAGCTTTGGATAGATGCCCTCTGCCGGACGCGACCCGAGCCAGCCAAGGATCACGCACACGATGGCGAATATCCAGAAAAACTGGCGGAATATCGGGCGGTAATCAGCCGAGCGTACTTTCGAAGTATCTAGCCACGGCAACACGAACAGCACGGCAATCGAGGCAAACATCGCGATGACGCCGCCGAGCTTGGAATCGATCAACACAATGTCGGTGAACGGGATGGAGATGTTGAACGTGATGGCGCGCAGAATTGCGTAGAACGGCAGGAAATACCATTCTGGCACAATGTGGGCCGGAGTCTTCAGCGGGTTTGCCGGAACATAATTGTCCGGATGTCCCATGTAGTCGGGTAGATAGAACACGAACCACGCGAAAACCATGAAGAACAGGACCAGTGCCAAGGCGTCCTTGATGGTCGCATATGGCGTGAACGGAACGGTTTCCTTCTTGATGTCCTTGACTTCAACACCGGTCGGATTGGTCTGGCCGGTTACATGCAGCGCCCAGACGTGCAGAATGACAACACCGGCAATCATGAACGGCAGCAGGTAATGCAGCGAGAAGAACCGGTTGAGTGTTGCGTTGTCGACCGCATAACCACCCAGAAGGAATTCCTGGATGGTGGTCCCGATCCACGGAATGGCCGAAAAGAAGCCGGTGATGACGGTCGCGCCCCAGAAGCTCATCTGGCCCCATGGCAGCACGTATCCCATGAAGGCGGTCGCCATCATCAGGAAGAAGATCAATACGCCGAGAATCCAAAGCACTTCGCGAGGGTTCTTGTACGAGCCGTAATACATGCCACGGAAAATGTGGATGTAGACGGCAATGAAGAACATCGAGGCACCGTTGGCGTGAAGCCGGCGCATCAGCCAGCCATAATTCACGTCGCGCATGATGTGCTCTACGCTTTCGAATGCCATGCCGGCATTTGCAACATAGTGCATGGCCAAAACCACGCCGGTGAGTATCTGAACCACCAGCATGATCGAAAGGATGCCACCAAAAGTGTACCAGCTGTTGAGGTTCTTAGGCACCGGATATGAAACAAAGCTGTCATAGACAAGGCGTGGCAGCGGAAGCCGCTCGTCCAGCCACTTCATCACGCCCGACTTTGGATTGTAGCTCGAATGACCAGCACTCATCGTCAGATTTCCTTTAAGCCCTTAGCCAATTTTCAAGGTGGTGTCGGATGTGAACGCGAACACCGGAATGTCCAGATTGCGTGGCGCAGGTCCTTTGCGGATGCGGCCGGCGGTGTCGTAGTGCGAGCCATGGCACGGGCAGAACCAGCCGCCGAAATCACCGGCTGTACCGACCGGAACACAGCCCAGATGGGTGCAGGAACCGATCATGACCACCCAGTTTTCCTTGCCTTCTCCACCCGAGCGATTTTCAACAGTAGCTTGCGCTGTCGGGTCCAGATTGGCGTTCTCCGCCAGCGGATCCTTGAGATCGGCAAGCGCAGTCGCCTTGGCTTCTTCAATCTCGGCAGCCGTCCGGTTGCGAATGAAAACCGGTTTTCCGCGCCATTTGACGGTAATCGCCTGCCCTTCCGCAATGGACGAAACATCCACTTCGATTGAGGCCAGCGCTCGTGTCGAAGCATCCGGATTCATTTGGTCAATGAATGGCCAAACCGTTGCCGCAGCGCCCACTGCGCCCATGGCACCGGTCGCAATGTACAAAAAGTCGCGTCTTGTGGGTTCGCTCAAGCTGGCCGTATTTTCAGCGCTCACGGGAATCTTCCTTGTTCGTTAGGTGTGCTCGCCACGCGGGAGGAAGCGGAAGCACTTTTTTCGATCACATGTTGACCGACTATCCGGTGTCATATTCCCCGCCCTGTGCCATTTCAAGGGTTTCAGGGCAATTTGCGCACAATGTCGCGGAGATTTTGGCAGTTTGTATGCCAACCGGCCTGCTGCTGGCAGATCGGCAATTGAATTCATGCGCACGGTCGGGCAAAGAGCAACGTAACAATCCTGAAAATTTGGACCCGGCGTACCATGGCCCCCCCGATTCTGTATCTGGAAGACATTCGCCTGACCTTTGGCGGCACACCGTTGCTTGAGGGCGCTGGCTTTTCAATCGAAGCGCGCGACCGCATTTCATTGGTCGGGCGCAATGGCTCAGGCAAATCCACACTCATGAAAATTGCTGCCGGCATGATTGAAGCTGATTCGGGCACCCGATTCCTGCAGCCGGGCGTTACCACCCGCTATCTGCCGCAGGAGCCAGACCTGTCCGGACACCGCGATGTCATGGCTTATGTCGAAGCCGGACTTGCTCCGGGGGATGATCCGCACCGGGCCAGAATATTGCTGGAATCGCTTGGCATGACTGGCGAGGAAGACCCGGCAAAGCTGTCCGGCGGGGAATCGCGACGCGCCGCACTGGCGCGAACGCTTGCCCCCGAGCCCGATATCCTGTTGCTGGATGAACCGACCAACCACCTTGATCTTCCCGCCATCGAATGGTTGGAAAACGAGCTGGCGCGCTCTCGCTCTGCCCTGCTGCTGATCAGCCATGATCGCCGGTTTCTTGATCGGCTTACCCGCCGCACGGTCTGGATGGATCGCGGCATGTCACGCAGTCTCGATTTTGGCTTTGGCGAGTTTGAAGACTGGCGCGACAAGTTTCTTGAAGAAGAAGAAGCCGAACGTCACAAACTTGGCCGCAAGATCGAGCGCGAACAGCACTGGATTGTTCACGGGGTTTCCGGCAGGCGCAAGCGCAACATGCGGCGTGTGCACGAATTGTCGGATTTGCGGCGAAAAGTTTCCAACGCCAGAAACGTCGAAGGCAATGTGAAGATCACGGCCAGCGACAGCGACGCTTCCGGCAAGCTCGTCGCCAAGCTGGACAGGGTGACAAAATCCTTTGGTGAGCGGCAAATTGTCGGCGACCTGTCGGTTATGATCAACCGAGGCGACCGCGTCGGCATTGTTGGCCCCAACGGTGCTGGCAAAACGACGCTGATCGGGCTGATTACCGGGACGATCCGGCAGGACAGCGGCGATGTCCGCCTGGGAATCGGGCTGGAAACCCTTGTCATCGACCAGAAGCGCGAAGCGTTGAAACCGGAATGGACCCTGCGTGAAGCGCTGACCGGCGGCAGTGGCGATACCGTCCATGTTGGCGGTGAAGCCAAGCATGTGATGAGCTACATGAAGGATTTCCTGTTCTCGCCCGAACAGGCCGGCACGCCGGTGCATGTGCTTTCAGGCGGCGAACGCGGCAGGCTGCTGCTGGCCCGCGGTCTTGCCAAACCGTCCAACTTGCTGGTGCTGGACGAGCCAACCAACGATCTCGACCTTGAAACGCTGGATCTGTTGCAGGAGTTCATTGCCGACTATTCCGGCACCGTGCTTTTGGTCAGCCATGACCGCGACTTCATTGATCGTACCTGCACCTCTGTCATTGCCTCGGATGGCGATGGTATTTGGAAAACCTATGCCGGCGGCTACAGTGACATGGTCACCCAAAAAGGCTCCGGCGTAGGCGCACGCAAATCGGCAAACGGTTCCTCCCAAAAAGACAAGGGCGAAGCGTCAGGATCAGGGTCCCGCCAAAACCCCTCAAAACCTGGGAAACTGTCCTTCAAACAGAAATTCGCGCTGGAAAACCTGCCCGGTGAAATTTCGGCGCTGGAGCGCGAAATCGCCAAACTGAAGCGCATCCTTGAAGACCCGAAACTCTACGCAAAAGACCGCAAGAAGTTTGACGCCACCACCACGGCGCTGTCCCTTCGCGAAAAAGAACTCGCGCAGAAAGAAGAGGCGTGGCTCGAACTGGAAATGCTGCGCGAAGCGGTCAGCGGATAGCTGCCAGTTCAACCCGCGAAAATCAACGCGCTTCCAACCACAACCAGTGCTGCTCCAACCCATGCAAAGGTTGCCGGAGCTTCACCGGTCTTAAGCCACAACAGTGGCAAAATCAACGCGGGCGTAGTGGCCGAGAGGGTCGAGACAATTCCGACTTCTCCGCCGCGCAGCCCAAACAACACCAGCGTCATCCCGACACCCATGGCAAGGAATCCAGAGAACGCCGTGACGCCCGCAATTTGAAGCGTTATCGGTTTTTGCACCTTGAGATATCCGCCCGGCAACATCATCGCGGCATAGAAGCACCCCACCGACGTGCCAACGCGAACCAGCGATCCAGCAGCCGGGTCGATGCCCGATTCCATGACTGGCCGCACAATCAGCGATCCTACCGCTTGCGCCACCGCAGCCCCCAGCCCCAAAGCCACCCCTACCAACAGCGGTCCCTTGACGCTTTCCCACTGGTGAAGTTGTGATTTGCGCTTGCCGAACACAATGGCCAGCGTCACTCCGGCAAATGCCAGTGCAATGCCCACCAACTCCAGCGCATCCAGTTTTTCACCCAGCACCAGCCAGCCAAGGATAACCGCCAGCGGCGCATTCATTGAAAACAGGATGGAAGTGCGGCGCGGCCCCAATCGGTTCATGGAGGCAAACAGCAGCGAATCCCCGATGAAGATGCCGATGATGCCGGAAGCAACCAGTGGCCCGATGGACCCTGCGCCAATGCTGCGCCATCCGCCGCTGATCCCGACAAACAGCAGCAGCATGACAAACACCATGCTCATGCGAATGCGGGTAAAGGCCAAGGCGCCCAGATGCTGTGCAGGACCCGCCGTGATGACGCCGGTTACCGCCCAGCAAAGCGCTGCGCCAAGTGCCGCTATTTCATAGATGTCCATGTCTTCACATGCCCTTCGGCAAATAGGTCCAGGAAAGCCAGGCTGTCGCGAACAGCAGCAGCGCAAGTACGTAAAATGCACCGGAGATACCGAACAGCATAAAGGCAAAGTAGTAGGCAAATGGCGGCAGGAGTTCGGATGCGTCAAGATACGTGCGGTAAACAGTTGTCATTTGCGCCCGTTCGCGCGCGCGTACTGCCCGCAGGAACGGGATGGGCCCCAGCCCGTCAAGCATGGCGATGAAAAACGCCGCGCTGGTCATCAGCAAGCCGGCAATGAACGCCTGTGACGCTCCCGCCAGTCCGCAAAAAAACACGAGGACGCCGCCCCCCAACAACGCCAGCGTGATCATTGCGCGCACCGAATGGCGCTTGGCCCACCGTGTTGCCAAAAGGTTGTTGAGCAGCATCGCATTGCCTGCTGCAACCGCAATGCCGCCAGCATATGGGCCAAGGCCGCCCTCAATCATCAGGATCGGCACATAGACAAAGAAGGTCACCCAGAATGCGGATCGGGCGAATGCGATCATCCAGGCCAGTTGCAGACGTGGCTGCATCACAAACCGCCGGATTGACACCAGGGGATTGTGTGCCTGCGATATGGCAGGCAACAGCGGCGCCTTCTCGCCCATGCGCAAATACCAGAACACTGCAATCAGTGCGATGGCGCCAATTGCAGGGACAATGCTGGCAGCGCCAACACCAAAGCGCTCGTAGAAGAACACCCCCGAAAGCGGCGCTAGGATCCAGGCAAAGGTTGAGACCGCAAATCGCAAAGGCTCGGAGTGAACCAGTTGCGATTTGCTGATGTGATCCATGATATACAGGCTGAGCGTGATGTTGAGCATCGCCGCACCGAAAGTGCGCAGGAACATCGCTCCAAGCTGGCTGGGCACACTGTCGGCAGACAGCAGCAAACCCGCCGCCATCAATGACAATGCGCCGCCGGTGTAGCTCCAACGGCGCGAAAACCGGCGAATGATCAATGGTATGGTGAACGACACCACGAAAGCAAAACCGGCGACCAGCGTGTAGGCGAGGCTGACCGTGCCCTTGTCGCCAAACACCGCATAGGCGTGCAGCGGAATGACAGTTGCCAGCGATCCTCGCGCCACCGATTCAAGGAAAAAAAGCGTTGCGAACGCCCAGGGCGCGTGGCCGGGCGCAACAGACAACACAAACGGGGATCGGGCAAAGGAGGTCAAGACAGCGCCGGTTTCGCAAAGAAATCATGCAACACGGATTTTGAATTGCCCGGTAGGCCTCAAAACGCCGATCTGCAAGACGAAACGGCCCGGTTAACGCGAAAATCCTGAAATACGCTCACCCTTGGACTGGCTGCAGCCGGTCAGCGAGAAAACCGCCGGATTGCCGGTTCCACAAAGTGGCATACAAGCCGTTTTTCCTGAGCAGGCTTTCATGGTAGCCCGATTCGACAATTGCACCCCTGTCGATCACCACCAGTCGGTCAAGCGCGGCAATGGTCGACAGCCTGTGTGCAATGGCAATGACGGTTTTGCCTTCCATGAGCGCAAACAGGTTTTCCTGAATTGCCGCCTCGATCTCGGAATCGAGCTGACTGGTCGCCTCGTCAAGGATAAGGATCGGTGCATTCTTGAGGAAAACCTGGGCAATGGCGATACGCTGGCGCTGGCCGCCAGAGAGCTTCACCCCGCGTTCGCCAACCCGCGCGTCATAGCCGGTACGCCCCTTTCCATCGACCAGACCCATGATGAAATCATGTGCCTTGGCCTTTTTTGCCGCGGCGATCACCGCCTCACGCGTGGCACCGGGGCAGCCATAGGCGATGTTCTCGTGGACCGACCGGTGAAACAACACTGTGTCCTGCCGCACCATTGAGAACACATTGCGCAGACTGTCTTGTGTCACCGTGGTGATATCCTGCCCGTCAACCAGAATGCGCCCTTGCTGCGCATCGAAAAAGCGCAGCATCAAATGCACAAGCGTGGTCTTGCCTGCGCCCGATGGCCCGACAAGCCCGAGCTTCTCGCCCGGCTGAATTTGGAGCGACAGATTGTTGATGACATTTTCACCCGCGCCATAGTGAAAGCCGAGATTTTCAACGCTGATTTGGCCAGCGCGAAATTGCAACGGCCGGGCACCGGGCATGTCCACCAGCCCCAGCGGCACGGCGATTGTCTCCATCGAGTTTTGGGTCGTTCCCAGCGCGCGGAAAAATCCGTTGAGATTGCCCATCAGGCGGCCAAGCAGCAAGTTGAGCCGCAATGTCAAAGCAAGGGCAAAGGCGACTTCTCCGGTGCTGATCTGGCTCTTCAGCCACAGATCGATGGCCAGCAGCCCCAACACCCCCATCACCAGACCGCTGGCCGATGAAAGCGCGATCCGCACGCCGGACAAGGCCCGTGTAAATTGCTTCAACTGGCCATGCATGTTGCGCATGGCCTCGTCGACAAAGCCTTCTTCCACCGCCGCGCTGGCGTTGAGCTTTACCGTCGCGATGTTGGAATACCCGTCCACCAGCCTTCCGGTCACGCCGGAACCTGCTTCCGCGACATCCTTGCCGCGCTGGCGGATAACCGGCACGAAAATGCGGGCAATCACCACAAATATGGCCATCCACACGGCAACGACCATTCCGAGCCGCCAGTCGAGTGCACTCAGCAATGCCATGGTGGTAAAGGCGTAGACCGCGATGAACCAGATGATCTGCAAGGCAGAAATCATCATGTCGCCAGCCGCCTGCCCCGACTGGAACACTTTCTGGCTGATGCGGCCTGAAAGATCATTTTGGAAAAATGCCAGCGACTGACGGATGACATATTTGTGGCTTTGCCAGCGCATCATGGTGAAGAAGCCCGGCACAATCACCTGCTCTTCGATCAGTGCGCCCCAGGCAATGACGAGGCCGCGCCCGATGGCAACAATGGCCAGCATGAACAGCAATTCGTAGCCATGGGCCGACACCAGACCCGACCAGCCAGCCTGACGCTCACCGGAGGTTTCCACCGATCCCAGAATGTCGACCAGGCACCCGACAAAGGTGAACAGCGAAGCTTCGACAATGGCATTGAGAAAGCCGTACGCCAGCATGGCTGCAAACGCCCATCGCGCTTGACCCACATAGTGCCAGATGAAGGCCGCAAGCCTGTCTGGCGGCTGATAGTTTGCACGTGGCTTGAACGGGTCAATCCAGCTTTCAAACAGGCGGTAAACCGGATCAAGGATTGCCATCCTACTCCGCCGCGTCCTTCAGCTTTTGCTGTTCCTTCAATTGCTGAAGCAGGCCGTCGTCAATGAACCCACCTGACTGGCGCGCCCACAGTTCGGAGTAAAGCCCGCCACCGGTGGAGAGCTCGGCATGTGTTCCGGTCTCGATGATGCGGCCATTGTCCATCACCACCAACCGGTCGAGCGCGGCAATGGTTGAAAGCCGATGCGCAATCGCAATAACCGTCTTGCCTTCCATCAATTCGAAAAGATTTTCCTGAATTGCTGCTTCCACTTCGGAATCCAGTGCCGAAGTTGCCTCGTCGAGCACCAGAACCGGCGCGTCTTTCAAAAATACCCGGGCAATGGCAATGCGCTGCCTCTGTCCGCCGGAAAGCTTGACCCCGCGCTCGCCGACATGCGCGTCCAGCCCCTTGCGCCCCTTCTGGTCTTCGAGTTTCTCGATGAAATCCAATGCCTTGGCCCGGCGTGCTGCTTCCAGCACCTGCGCATCCGTCGCGTCCGGCCTGCCATATGCAATGTTGTCGCGAATGGAACGGTGCAGCAACGAGGTGTCTTGCGTCACCACCCCGATCTGCGAGCGCAGGCTGTCCTGCGAGATGCCGGCAATGTCCACCCCGTCGATCCGGATGACGCCGCCCTCCAGATCGTAAAAGCGCAGCAGCAGGTTTGCGAGCGTCGTCTTGCCCGCACCGGAACGACCAATAAGGCCGATCTTTTCGCCCTGCTGGATGGTCAGTGACAGATCATCGATCACGCCGCTGTCCTTGCCGTAGTGAAAACTGATCCCGTCAAACTCGATGCCGCCCTTGGCAACCGAAATTGCCGCTGCCCCCGGCTTGTCGGTAACCGATTGCGGAATGGTCAGCATGCCCATGCCGTCATGCACGATGCCGATGTTTTCAAACAGCGCCGAAACTTCCCACATGATCCATTGGGACATGCCGTTGAGGCGCAGCGCCAGTGCGGTTGCAACAGCGATGGCACCAATGCTGACCGCCGATCCCAGCCACAGCCAGATCGCCGTGCCGGCCACCAGAAACACCACAAGACAATTGTTGAAATAGATGAACGCGTGGAACATCGTCACCAGCCGCATCTGGCCGTGAACGGTATCGAGAAACCCTTGCATGCTTTCGCGCGCGTAGACGGATTCGCGTCCAGCATGGCTGAACAGCTTGACTGTGTTGATGTTTGTATAGCTGTCGACGATCCGGCCGGTCATCAACGAACGTGCGTCGGCCTGCCTTTCGGAAACTTCCCGCAGCTTTGGTACAAACCACGCAATCAGGCCGGCATAAACCGCCAGCCAGAACACCAGCGGCAGCACCATGCGCCAATCCGAGCCGGAAACGATGACCAGCACACTGGCGAAATAGACTGAGACGAAAACGAGAATGTCCATCAGCTTCATCACCGTTTCACGGATCGAAAGCGAGGTCTGCATGACTTTGGTAGCCACACGTCCGGCAAACTCGTTGGCAAAGAACGACATCGACTGGCGCAGCAAGTAGCGGTGCATCTGCCAGCGCGCGATCATCGGATAATTGCCGAGCAAAGTCTGGTGGATGATCATCGAATGCAGCAAAACTAGTGTTGGGAGCACCAGAACAACGAAAGCCCCCATCCACAGCAAAGTCGCGCCTTCCTGCGCAAGGAAAGTCTCCTTGTTGGCGGTGGACAGCCAGTCGACAATGCTGCCCAGGAAGCCAAATACCATGACTTCAGATGCCGCGATCAAAGCCGAGAGCACTGACATCAACAAAAGCCACGGGAACGCGTCTTTCGTGTAATGCCAGCAAAACGCAAACAATCCGCTCGGCGGGCGGGTCGGCTCCGCCGCTGGAAAGGGTTCGATGCGTTTTTCAAAAAAAGCAAACATTGTAAGGCTCCCGCCACTTGTTTATGGCGCTTTGGGTGTGTTCTGCAACGGCTGGGCCAATTTGCGCTGAAAGGGAAAGTTCAAAACATGCCGGAACTGGCACTTTACCAGCCTGACATCCCGGGAAACACCGGTTCCCTGATGCGGCTGGCCGCATGCACGGGCACGGTAATCAACATCATAGGCCCCGCAGGATTTCGAATGGATGACACAGCCTTGCGCCGCGCCGGGATGGATTATCTGGAAATCGCGGCAACAAGACGGCATTCCGGTTGGGAAGCCTTTGAAAACTGGCGCCGCAGTACCGGACGCAGGCTGATCTTGATGACCACAACAGCCAGTTCTGCCTATGCTGAATTCCGGTTTGAACCGGACGATCTGATCCTGCTGGGTCGCGAATCGGGTGGCGTTCCGGCGCAAGTCCATGCCGCAGCCGATGCAAGACTGCTGGTGCCAATGGCAAAGGGTGCCAGATCTCTCAACATGGCGCTTTCAGGCGCCATCGTGTTGGCTGAAGCGCTTAGACAAACGGGAATGTTTCCAGTTCAGTCGTGAACCGCAATCACCTTGCCGGCGGTTGCCTGAACCAGCGCGGCTGAATTGACCGCGAAGATCGCATTGGGGGTTCCTGCTGCCGCAAACACGGTATCGTATTGCAGCAAATCTTCGTCGACATAGACCAGCATCTGCGTGGCATGGCCGAGCGGCGGAATGCCACCGATGGCAAAACCGGTTGCTTCCCGCACAAAATCTGCATCAGGCCGTTCGATCTTTTCACCGATTTCGCGTTGCATCAGGGTCTCCTTCACCCGATTGACGCCGCTGACAAGCAAAAGGATCGGCTTTCCGCTCACTTTGCCGCGAAAAACCAGGGATTTGACGATTTGCGCGACGCTGGTTTGGCATGCCGCAGCAGCCTCTTCGGCTGTCCGGGTGCTTGCTCCCATCAACTGGATGTCGATGGCCAGTCCGGCTGCAGAAGCGGCGTCCGCGACCAGTCTGCAGGCCCTTGGAAGGGGTTGGGATTCATCAGCCATTGAACAAAGCAAGCACAAACGTTAAATTGTGATCCAATGCATTAAGGAATTGGCAAGGATTTGGCAATTCCAGGAGACGACATCATGGCTGATCAAGACTTGGACCCAAAGCAGATCGAGACCCGCGTACTTGATCTCAAGGAAGCGATGGAACGCATGAAACGGGCGCAAGCCGATCGCGACGACGTGGTCGTGGACATGAAGCAGGCGCAACATGCGCGGCTGGAATTGCTGGCGCAGGATGTGCAACCCGTGTTTTCACAAGTTCCAGAAGGCAATGAGCAATTCGAATTCGCCCTCACCAATGGTGATACGCCGCGCCTTTGGATTGACATGACCTCGTTCGTGCGCATGGGCCGCGACAAACGCACCTACGAATTTATCAAGGATACAAGGTTGGGCCGCGCTGTGCTGGCCCAGACCGAACGGCGGGAGGAAATGGCCCGCGCAGTCACCGACTACGTCGCCGAACGCATTCTGGAGCGCGAACGTGCCGTGGAAGGCGACTGGCAAGCCATGAAAGCCTGGGATTTCGACCGAAAAGCCATCGCTGAAGCGGCTGCAAGCGAGTCAGTTCCGCAACCGCTTGTGACGACCGCAACCCCTCCGGTAAAACAAAAATCCTTCGGCTGGGGTCACATCGGCATGTTGGCGCTTGGTCTGGTCGCGGGCGCTGCCGGCATGGTTGCCTGGGCGTGGTTTGGCGAATTGCCGCGCTTTTGAGCTTTTACAGCAATTGCCGTTTGGCGATCAGGCTGACCGACAAACCTGCGTCGGTGATCCCGTATTCATTCATGGCAATTGACCAGCCTCGCGGGCCTTCAGCAATGCTGAACAGATTGTAGCGGGCCGCCGGTCGGTTGATCCTTGCCACCATTGCCTGCCCGGCAGCAGGAACACCGACCACCGGAACGCCGTTTGGGAGCCCCGGTATGCGGTGAACAGTAGCATTGTGGGTGTGTCCGTGCAGCACAAGTTCTGCACCATGCCGCTCGATCACCTTTCGAAACAGCGACGCCCCGACCAGGCGCTTCATCACACCGGTGGAGGCCCGGATCGGCGAGTGGTGAATGAGCACGACCCGGCAACGGCCCTGCTTGCGCTCGCCGTCAAGTATTTCTGCCAGCCTGTCTGCCTGCCGCTTCTTGAAAAACCCGGTCGCCAGAAACGGCATGGTCGCGCGCGCCGAATTGCAGCCGATGATCGATATCCCGTCCCGGCGGCGAACATAGGGAAACTCGTTTGTTCCGGTGGCAACCAAACCATCACCGGTCAGGAACGGTGCCCACGCCTTCAGGACCCGGCCCAGTGCGCCCGGCACATACGCATCATGGTTGCCGCAAACCACCGAAACATCACCTGGGTCTCCGAGCGTTTGCAACCATGCAGCGGCGTCGATTGTCTCGCGCTCAAGGCCCAAATTGATGAGATCACCCGTCACGGCAATGTGGTCCGGGCCTCGGGCCTTGATATCTGCCAGCAATTTTTGCAGCACATCGGGCGACTGGCTGTTGCCGCGATTGCGCTGCCAGTTGACATAGCCGGTGATCCGCTTTGACATGAGGTCACGGCGGCTGACCGGTGGCAGCGGTCCCAAATGGATGTCGGATATGTGGGCAAGGCGGAACATGCGCAACGCGATTAACCGGTTCGCCTCCCGGCAGCAAGGTGGCACAAAAAAATGCGCATAGGCAAACCATGCGGCTGACCGGAATTGCCCGCTGGTTGCGCCACCGCGCCGGCCTCCACTTGTCACCGCTCTCCATTGGCGTTCGTGCCATGGTGGAAGATGAAACCGGCGCGCTCTTGCTGCTCAGGCACACTTATGTGCCGGGCTGGCATTTCCCCGGAGGCGGCGTTGACCCCGGTGAGACGATTGAGGAAGCCGTCGAACGCGAACTGGATGAAGAGGCCGGACTGCGCCTGACCGGCAGGCCACAACTTGTCGGCATCTATCTCAACCGCAGCCTTGGCAACCGCGACCACGTCGTGCTGTTTCGCTGCCCCCTGTGGAAGCGCGTTCGCGATTTCCAGCCGAATTTCGAAATCGCACAGTGCCGCTTTTTCGCACAACCCGACCTGCCGCCGGATGTTTCAAGAGGCACCCGCCGGCGGCTGGATGAGCTGTCGGGCGGGTATGACAAATCACCCTACTGGTGAGCGGAAAAGCGCCCACGGTCATGTGGCCGCGAGAAGTCCAGCGCCGGGCCGACGGGAATGATACCTGTCGGGTTGATGGTGGGATGGCTTGCGTAATAATGACCCTTGATGTGCTGCATGTTCACGGTTTGCGCGACACCTGGCACCTGAAACAATTCGCGCAAGTAATTTGACAGGTTGGGGATGTCTTCGATGCGGTGGCGGTTGCACTTGAAGTGGCCGACATAAACCGCGTCGAAGCGCACAAGCGTGGTGAACAACCGCCAGTCGGCTTCGGTCAGCCGGTCACCGGCGAGATAGCGCTGACGCGAGAGAATATCTTCGAGCCAGTCCAGCGATGTAAACAGCTCGGAAAACGCCTCCTCATAAGCTGGCTGGCTGGTGGCGAAGCCGCAGCGATAAACGCCATTGTTGACGCTGGAATAAACCCGGGCGTTGACCGCATCGATTTCTGTGCGAAGTTCAGCCGGATAATAATCCGGCCCCACAGCACCCACTTCATCAAAAGCTGAATTGAACATGCGGATGATTTCCGACGATTCATTGCTGACGATTGTATTTTTCTCGCGGTCCCAAAGTACCGGCACGGTCACCCTTCCCGAAAAGTCGGATTTCGCACGAACGTAGACCTGCCACATGAATTGCGCATTGTTGACGTCGTCGGCAATTGCGCCGTCCTGCGGATGGAATGTCCACCCGTTTTCGGCCATCAGAAAATTTGTCACTGAAACGCCAATCACGCTTTCAAGTTTTTTGAGCCTGCGGAAAATCAACGTGCGGTGCGCCCAAGGACAGGCCAGCGAAACATACAGATGATATCGCCCGGCCTCCGCCTTGAAGCCGCCTTCCCCGCTGGGACCCGGAGCCCCGTCCTTTGTCACCCAGTTGCGAAATGCAGCATCCTTGCGCACGAAACGTCCGCCGCTCTTGGAGGTATCATACCACTGGTCTTGCCAGTTGCCGTCAACGAGTAGTCCCATGGGGTTTTCATCCTGATTGCTTCAAACAATCCATTTAGGGCTGTTTTCGATCTGGTTCACTGTCTTTGCGGTGAACAATGCGTAGACAGGTCTGGTGGGCAAGACGTTATTTTATTGGACGCAACCCAAAGCTTGTGTTATCTGCGCGTTCCTTGCAGAATGCAGGAACGATGATCCTGCAATTCCGGCCCACGCGAGACTAAAGCGATGTCCAGCTTGCGACGACGAATGAGCCAAAGCCCGGCGCTTTTTGCGCATGGCGCTTGCTCGTCCATCCGGCTGGAGCGCTGACGCAAGAGACGCTTTCCGGCCAGAAACTTCCTTTCTGTTTGCCGGAAAACGTCCATGATTTCCTTCACCCTGAAAATCAGGCCTGAATCGCCTGACCTTGATGCAGCAATTGAGGCCTTGTCTGCCCGCGCATTCGGGCCGGGCCGTTATGCACGTGCGGCCTTCAGGTTGCGCGAAGGCGTGCGCCATGAGCCAGACTTGAGCTTCGTCGCAATGATGGAAGACGCCAACGGCCAGGAGTCACTGGCCGGATCCATTCGCCTGACCCGCATCAACATAGGCGGGTTGCCCGCCCTTGTGCTTGGCCCGCTTATTGTCGAACCGCAGCACAAAAGCATGGGCATTGGCCGTGAACTGATGGATCGCGCGCTGTTTGCCGCGCACCACCGGGGCGACAAGTTCGTGATTCTGGTGGGAGATGAGCCATATTATCGCAGGTTCGGCTTCAAAACCGTACCGCACGGGCAGATAACCCTGCCCGGACCGGCCGACCCTGCCCGCACGCTGTATCGCGAACTTTCTGCAAATGTTCTGTCGCACTATTGCGGACAAGCCACACGACACGTGCAAAGATGCAACGCTGATCCAAAACTTTCGTAAGAACAACGGCTTCACATTGACTTTGCTGTGCGGCGTTTTACACACTTCCATCAGAGTGGTGTTTGTTGATTTGTTCCATATGCCACCGGGAAATTTCTGTCGGCATGTGCCGATGAAACAGTAAGCTGGAAAGACACATGAGAAACAAAGACAGTTTGGCACTGGCTGCGGCACTGGCGTTTTCGCTGGCGGCAACAGCTTCATATGCGCAGGAAACCGCAAAACCCGCGCTTGATACAGTGGTTGTTCAGCAAAAGCCGGCAGCAGCCGCTGCGGCCGCTCCGACCAAATCGGTTTCCCAGCCGGTAGTCAGTGCAGCAACTCCCGCTCCTGCTTCTTCAAGCCAGCCGGTAGCGACAAGTTTCAAATTGCCCGCTCCGCAGCTTTCATTGCCAGCCACCGCGCCGGTAATTGCGGTGGAAAAGCCTGTGGCCAAGCCTGTGGTAGCCGAAACAAAGGCAGCACCGGCTGAATCCAAGCCGTTGGAACCGGTCAAAACCGCCAACGCCTTGGTCAAGCCAACCGATCCGGCAGCATCACAAAAGCCAGGGGCGGAAGCCAAAACCAAGGCCGCACCTGAGGCCAAGGACGAGAAAAAACTGGCCAAGCAAAAGAAAAAAGCTGACGAAGCGAAGGTTGTTGAAGTTTCTGCAGTTCCAGGTGAGTTGGTACAGCGCAAGACGCCGAAATTCTTCTTCGGCATGTTTGATGCACCAAAGCCAAAACCAGAACTTCTTTCCGAAGAACAGGTTCAGCATGACGTGCAGATCGCTTCGGTCCCCGAGAAGAAAAAATTCAAGGTCAAGGAAGAGTTCGTTCCGGTGACCGTGCCGTTCAAAGGTTACAAGCCGGGTACCATCGTCATCGATACCCAGAAAAAATACCTCTATTTCGTTGAATCGCCGATCAGCGCCATTCGCTATGCTGTTGCCGTAGGCAAGGAAGGTCTCCTGTTTACCGGCAAAGCCACCGTTGGTGCCAAACAGCCTTGGCCACGCTGGATACCAACCAAGGAAATGATCGCGCGCGAACCAAAGAAATACGGCAAATACGCTGACGGCATGGACGGCGGACCGGACAACCCGCTCGGTGCCCGCGCCATTTATCTTTATCAGGGCAAGCAGGACACCTATCTGCGCATCCATGGAACGACCCAGCCAAACTCGATTGGCACAGCCTCTTCCAACGGCTGCTTCCGCATGATCAACGAACACGTGATTGATCTGTATCAGCGGGTCGAAAAAGGCGCTGAAGTGGTGGTTTTGTAAGTCACTGACGGGTTGAAGGTACCAAAGGCCGGGCGCAATGCCCGGCCTTTTTATTTGGCTGACTGGCTTGGATGCAGTCCTACCTGCCTTCGCGAGCCCACATGCCTGCCAGTGCCAGTATCAACAAACCAAGACCAATCAGGCCAGTGAAAATCGGGATGCGGTTCACGCCCTTGAGCACACTTGCTTGTGTGTTTTCAAACCCGATCCAGCTTGTTCCGGTTGCCGCAGCTCCCGGACGGACCGGAACAATGCGAGGCATGTTGGCCGCGCTGGCCACCCGCACCGAGCCGCGTGAAGCCTCCAGCACCGGACGAAGCACTTCGCTGGTGCTTAGCACCTCCGAGAACTCCCGTGGATTGGGCGGTCCCACATGGGTAAGTGCGGTCAAATCGCCATTGGTGACTGAATAGAGCCCGAAAGCCTGCACATCGGTCTCTGCCCGATATCGCCCTGGTCCGGCTTCTATCAGCTTGAGACTGGAGTTTTCACCTGCAGGCGGGGTCAAAACAGCGTCGCCCGGATCATCGCCAAGCGTTTGGCGCTCGACAGTCACCCGCCTTCCATCGGATACAAGTGTCAGCCGTTCTTCATCGAGTTCGGGCTCTTTCATCAGCCAGTGTGAAGTACGCCGCAGCAATTGCAAATGCGGCCCGCCCCCTTCGAACCCGCGCGCCCATAGCCACGGATGGTCGGAAAGGAACAAGGCCACACGCCCATCGCCGACACGGTTCAGCACCAGTACCGGCGCATCATTGGCGCCTGAAAGCACGGCATTGCCGTTTACGCCGCTGGCTCCCACGGTCCGGAACCACCGTCCCCAAGTTGGCTTGCCGTCATTCCAGCCATCCAGATCACGTGTAACCGGATGTTTCAGCCCGACCGGCGCTATCATCGGCTTGAAACCTTGCTCGACCGCAGTGCCATCGGGGGCGGCAGGCATCACATCTCCAAGCGGCCCCGAGATACTGCCCGGTTCGCCAATTTCCGGCCCGGCTGCAATCATCAATGCCCCGCCATCGCGCACATATCGGGCGATGTTCTCGTAATACAACAATGGCAGAATGCCACGATGCCGGTAGCGGTCGAAAATGATGAGATCGAACTCGTCGATCTTCTGGATGAACAATTCGCGCGTTGGGAAGGCAATCAGTGACAACTGGTTGATCGGTGTGCCGTCCTGCTTTTCCGGAGGCCGCAGAATTGTAAAGTGCACCAGATCGACCGAAGGATCTGCTTTCAGCAGGTTGCGCCAGGTTCGCTCGCCCGGATGCGGCTCGCCCGAAACCAGCAAGACACGAAGGTTCTCGCGAATGCCGTTGATTTCAACAAATGCCTGATTGTTGACCGGGGTGATTTCACCGTCGTCGGCGGTCACCCTGAATTCGATGATGTTCTTGCCGCCATGGGCAATTTCATCAACAAAGCGGGCAGGCTGTCCGGGAACCACTTCTTCAACCGAAATGACCTCACCGTCCAGCAACACGCTGACTTCAACCGGCGCGTCATTTGGCGAAAATCCGCTCTGCGTTACCCGGTAATCGATCTCATAGGGTTCGCCGACCACTCCGTAACGCGGGGCTTGCTCGATGAAGATGCGGCGATCCCGTTCTCCCTCGCGCCCGGTGATCAGCGCATGCACCGGCGCATTGATGCCGATCTGGGCCAGCGACTGCGGCACATCATGCACTTGTCCGTCAGTGATCATCAACGCACCCGCAACACGGTCCGGCGGAACATCCTGAAGTGCATTGGAAACAGCGCGGAACAGCGCAGTGGATGCGTCTGAACTCACCGAAATCTGGTCCTCAACAGTTACGTCGCGCACTTCAAAGGCTTCCAACCGGCCAAACCGTTCCAGCACCGCCTGCCTGATCGCCTCGGTGCGCTCCGGCCGGCCGTCGAGCTTCTGGCTGGCACTGGCATCGCTCACCACCACAACGATACTTTTAAGCGCTTCCCGCTCCTCAAACACCGCAGACGGATTGAGCAGCGCAAACATGATCAGCGCCCAGGCGCCAGCCCGGATGAAGCCACCCCGCAAGCCCGTCCAAATCCCGCGCACGACCATCACGCCCGAAACAATTGCGATGAAAGCGATCAGCCAGAGCGGCAATTGCGGGTCAAAGGCGAGAGTGAAATTCATGGTTTCCTTACTGCCCCAACCGTTCCAGAAGTGCCGGAATGTGTACCTGGTCTGCCTTGTAGTTGCCGGTCATCGCATACATCATGATGTTGACGCCGGTCCGGTAGCTCAATTCGCGCTGCATGAAGTCTTGCGAAACCACCGGCAACATCGGCTCGCCGGATGCGTCGATCGCCCATGCAGCGGCGAGGTCATTGGAGGTGATGAGGATGGCCGATACCCCGTCTCCTGCCCGCGCCGGGCGTCCGGCAGCATTTTCGTTGTCGCTTGCAGGCTGTTCCACCCACAATTCACCGCCCGTGTAACGACCAGGAAAGCTCGACAACAAGTAAAACGCCTTGGTCAGAACGTGGTCGGGGGGCACCGGTTGCAACGGTGGAATGTCGAGGCCGGAAAGAATAAGCTGCAAGCGTTGTGCTTCGGGCGATCCGGAGGTGCCGCCGAGCACACCGGTGGCTTGGTCGCGCGTATCAAACAGCACCGTGCCGCCTTGTTTCATGAAAGCATCAACCCGTGCCATCGTTGAGTTGTCCGGCAGCGCGGCACCCATGCTGATCGGCCAATAGATCACCGGATAGAATGACAATTCATCCTTGGAAACGTCGAGGCCGACCGGTTCCCCCGGCTCAAGCGCTGTGCGGCTCGCCAGGTACCGGGTCAAACCCTCCAATCCGGCGCGGCTGATACGGTCCACTTCACTGTCGCCGGTTTCCACGTACGCAAGCCTCGTGGTCAAGGCGGAGGAAAAATCGACGCCAGTGTCAGTGGTTTGCGCTGCGGCATCAGGCATCGGTGCGACAACCAAAAAGGCAACGATGATTGCCGCTGATCCCGTTGCGCCTGACAGCCTTGGCCGCAACACCCCGGCAATCCACAACACGGCAAGGCAATCGAGCGTCATCAGCAAAGCCGCAAGCGCCAACAGCCATGGCGCGACATTGAATGCACTGTCATTGGCATAGGCAGCAACCGCAGTGCCATTGGCAAAAAGCGACAGATCAATCGGGCTCAGCGTTTCACCCTCCTTGAAAAGGTTCAGCGAGACAAAGCCGTCCTCGGTGCCATAAAGGCCCGGAGGATTGTCTGTACTTGCGACCGGTACAATCCGGCTCCCGACCAGCAGCGGCTTCACCGAAATGTCCGGCGGCAGCAAAGTACCATTGCCATCGAGGATGGAGAGCGGCGGCAGCGATGCATTGGGCGCATCGCCATTGGCCGTGCCACTGGATTGCGACTGGCTGACCACACGGCGCAGCATTTCTACAAACGTTCCCGAAATCGGCAAGTTCGACCACTCGGCATCCGATCCGACATGGAATAGCACAATCCAGCCGGAAGCCCGCTTCTCGGCAGTAACCAGCGGCGTCCCGTCTTCCAGCACCGCCCAGGTCTTGCGGTCAAGATCACCATCCTGCAGCGCCAGCACCTGCCGCTTCACCGAAACCTCCTGGGGGGCCACGATGCCGAAAAACGGCGAACCACTTTCGAATGCCGCCACAGCCTTCGGCGTTTCCCAGGAAAGCGCGCCTCCAAGATTGCGGTCGCCCTGACGCAACTTCACCGGGAGCAGTGGATCATCGCCCGATGCTGCCAGTCTTGGCCCGGCAAAACGGATTAACGTGCCGCCCTTTTGCACCCAGTCGCCCAACGCATTTTGCGCCTCTTCCGGCAGATTGCCGACATCAGCCAAAACGATAGCCGAAACATTCTGTTGCAGAAGTTGCGGCACGGCTTCAGCAATGTTGGCGCTGCTTGCATTGCGAATGTCACTGAATGGGGAAAGCGCCTTGGAAATGTAATACAGCGGAGCCAGCAATGGCTGCGCCTGATCTGCGCCTTCACCCGACAACAACCCGACCAACCGTCGGCGAAAGCGGTCGTCCAGCAATTGCACACTGCCTGCACTGCGGTTTTCAACCACATTGATGCGGGCTATCTGATTGCGAAGTTCAACCGGCTGTTCCAGACGAAACTGCGCTTGCGAAGAACCTGCAGCAAACGAAACCGGTTGGCGCGCCAGCGGCAAGCCCTTGCTGTCAAGGGCCTCGACTGTCACTTGTACCGGCAACGAACTGGCAACCCGCTCGATGGTGCCGATGAGTGCATCGGGATCGTTGCGCACATCCACCAGCGCCACAAGGTCTTTGGTTTCAGCTTGGACAATGGTTTTCTGCCCCTGCGCGGCGGCGAAGGCAGAGGCGAAAGCCGCAGTCTCGTTGCGCGCCAGCCCGTCTGAAAGATAGAACAGCGAACCTGGATTGTGCTCGCGCACCAATGCTTGCGAAAGCCCGGCTGCAAGTTGGTGCGACGGTTTCAGCGGACGGGCGGGCAGGCTCTCCAGCAGGCTGCGCGCCTGGCTGGCTGAAACCGGCCTGATGTCCTGACCAGCGCCGCCGGCCGTTTCAACAAGAATGACCGGCCGGTTGGCAGCCTCTGCTTCGTCGATCAACGTGCGGGCCGTATCAAGCCGGTTTTCCCATTGCGCCGCCGAAGCCCAGCCATTGTCGATGATCAATGCCAACGGTCCCTCGCCGCTGAGCCGCGCCTCACGCGGATTGAGTACCGGCCCGGCCATGGCGATGATCACCAGTGCAGCCATTGCAAGGCGCAACAGCGTCAGCCACCAGGGGCTTCTGGCAGGCGTTTCCTCACGTTTGATGATGCGCGCCAGAATCGCCAGCGGCGGAAACAATTCGGTTTGCGGCTTTGGAGGGGTCAGCCGCAACAACCACCAGATCGCCGGCAGCAGGATCAATGCTGAAAGGATCACCGGGGAAACAAAAGCCAGTGGCAGACCGGGTATCATGCATTCCCCCTGTCTTGCGTCAGATGCACATGCAGCGCAGTCAGCGCCTGTGATGCCAGATGATCGGTCCGGTGCAGCGTATGGCTCCAGCCAAGACCCGCGGCCAAGCTTCGCATTCGTGCAACATGACTGCCGAACAAGGCTTCATACTCCAGCTTCAGGCTTCTGGCATTGCCGGCGGTCAGCTTGGTTCCGGTCTCCGGATCCATGAATTCAACCCTTCCGGAATAGGGAAAGAGCTGCTCGACCGGATCAGCTATTTGCACGAGGTGTCCGCGTGCGCCCTGCCGGGCGAACTGGCGGATTTTTGTCTCGACCTCGTCGGTTTGCTGCAGGAAATCAGAGATCAAAATGACATCGCAATGACCGCGGATTTCAACAGCCGTCGGGAACTCGTTTTGCGGCGGGGCAATCAGCAAGGCTTCGCCAAGGCGCTCCGCTGCATGGCGGCTGACAATGGGCGGCGAAACGCCAAGCCAGCCCAACCGCTCGCCGCTGCGCGCCAGCAATTCGGCAAGGGCGAAGGCCAGCACCAGCGAGCGCGACTGTTTGGCCACCCGCGCCTGCTGCGACTTGAACAGCATCGAGGGGGATTCATCCACCCACAACCAGACCATGTGCGAAGCTTGCCATTCGCGGTCACGCACATAAACATGATCATCACGCGCCGAGCGCCGCCAGTCGATGGCAGCCATGTTCTCGCCGGCAACATAGGGCCGGAATTGCCAGAAATCTTCGCCAATTCCACGTTTGCGACGCCCGTGCCATCCGGCGTAAACATTTCCGGCCACCTTGCGCGCCTCAACCAGAAGATCGGGTATCAGGGCAGCCCGCGCCCGGGCCCGGGCAAGCGTGTCGCGACCGGTCTCGCGCGCGGCCGAACTGCCAATGGTCGGGCTCAAAGCAGTGCCTCCACGAACAGCAAAGCCGTCGCCATCAGCCAATCCGCTTCATGCGGGCAGCGATGACGTCGCGGATGGTAACCCGGTTTTCCGAAGCACGCGCTGCGAACGACAATTGCATGCGGTGCTGAAGCACAGGTTCAGCCAGCGCCAGCACGTCATCGACCGATGGCGCGAGCCGACCTTGCAGCATGGCCCTAGCCCGCACGGTCAGCATCAGCGCCTGGCTGGCACGTGGTCCTGGTCCCCAGTCGATGAAGGCATCGTGCTCGTCCTTGACACCGCCTGGCCGTGCCGAGCGAACCAGTTCAAGAATGGCGTCCACCACGCTTTCGCCGGCAGGAATGCGCCGAACCAGCGCCTGCAATTCCTGTAACCGCTTGGCGGTCATGACTTCGCTGGCACGCCGTTCCGATGAGCCGGTGGTTTCAAACAGGATCTGCTTTTCTGCTGCCAGGCTCGGATAATCGACATCAATCTGCATCAAAAACCGATCGAGCTGCGCTTCCGGCAACGGGTAGGTGCCTTCCTGTTCCAGCGGGTTTTGCGTGGCCAGGACGTGGAACGGCGCGGGCAAATCATAGCGCTGTCCGGCAATGGTCACATGGTATTCCTG
Source organism: Rhizobiaceae bacterium (assembly GCA_041739225.1). GTDB lineage: Bacteria > Pseudomonadota > Alphaproteobacteria > Rhizobiales > Rhizobiaceae > BOKV01. The sequence goes on along the minus strand of JBGSOG010000046.1, from coordinate 92,945 downwards.
CATCGATTGCAGCAGGGCGGCCTGTGTGCGGGGACTGGCGCGGTTGATTTCATCGGCCATTAGCAGCTGGGCAAAAATCGGGCCCTTGACAAAATGGAACGAGCGGGTGCCGTCAGCATCGGTGCGCAGGATTTCACTGCCCAGAATATCGGATGGCATCAGGTCCGGCGTGAACTGGATACGCTGTTCTGCAAGCCCGAGTACCGTGCCGAGCGTCTCCACCAGTTTGGTCTTGGCAAGCCCGGGAAGTCCGACAAGCAAGCCATGGCCGCCGGAAAGAAGTGTGATCAACGCGCGTTCAACAACGTCCTCCTGGCCGAAAATCACGGCTGCGATGCCTTGCCTGACCATTGCAATGTCTTCGACAGCTTTTTCCGCCGCAGCAATGATCGCCTTGGCGTCGCCCTTGGCCTGTTTGCCTTCAACTGCGCTCATGAAATGGTTCCCTGATTGCGACTTTGTAAATTCACTGACAGCCGACGCCGGTGGAAATATGGCGATGCATCAAACCTGACATGGTAGGGGTGCGTCGTCCAATTGCAAGGCGTCCGGCTTGCTAAACACATTGTGATGCGTATTTTGCAGCGCTGCCAGCCAACAAACGAAAGCCGGTTGATGAAACAAACAACAAACCAAAGTGCAGCCGGTAATTCGCCCACCGCATCGCTGGAAGCACTGATTGCCAGGGCTGGCGCGGGCGAAAAGGGTTTGCCGCCGGTCGAGAAGTGGAATCCGCCCTTTTGTGGCGATATCGACATGGAAATCCGCCGCGACGGCACATGGTTTTACATGGGCACGCCCATAGGCCGGATGCCTCTGGTCAGGCTGTTTTCAAGCGTGTTGCGCAAGGATGAAGACGGCAAGACATACCTTGTCACACCGGTCGAAAAAGTGGGGATAAAGGTCGAGGATGCGCCCTTTCTCGCAGTCGAAATGTCCGCCGACACAAATCAGGGCGCGCAGGTCCTCACATTCCGCACGTTGACTGGCGACGTGGTGGAGGCCGGGCCGCACAATCCGTTGCGGTTTGAAAGGTCGAAAGGCAATGACGGTGTCAAACCATATGTGCTGGTACGCGGCAGGCTGGAAGCGCTGCTGGCCAGACCTGTGATGTATGAATTGGTCGCTCTCGGTGAGGAAACCGAGATGGACGGGAAAATGATGTTTGCGGTGAAGAGCAAAGGGGCTGTTTTTGCCATCATGCCCGCAGATGATCTGGCACGCCAGGTGGAAGCACAATGACCGCTGCGAGCAATCTGCTGGTCAATGGCTTGCCAGGCTTTTCAGCTGCTGCGTTGCGCGAGCTTGCAGCTATACGCCTTTGCGAACCGGAAACGGCGGCGCAAGGCGACCATTTGCTCAACCCCGAATTCATCGATTGGGTGATGTCACGCGCCACCAAACCGGCAGCAGTACTCATCCCCATCGTGGAGCGACGCGAAGGCTTGTCGGTGATCCTGACCAGGCGGCTGGACAATTTGCGCTCGCACTCTGGCCAGGTGGCTTTTCCCGGTGGCAAAATCGACCCCGAAGACGCAAGCCCGCAGGCAGCAGCGCTGCGTGAAGCGGCTGAAGAAGTGGCGCTTGACCCGATGCATGCCGAGATCATCGGGCAATTGCCGGATTACTTCACCGGGTCCGGCTACAAGATTGCCCCGGTTGTTGCGCTGATTGACGGTGCTGCGCAATTGCGGGCCAATCCGCAGGAAGTCGATTACATTTTCGAGGTGCCGTTCGAGTTTTTGATGAACCAGCAGAACCATCGTCGCGGCAGCCGCGAGTTCCAGGGCAAGGAGCGTTACTATTTCGAGATGCCCTATGGCGAGCACCACATATGGGGCGTGACGGCCGGCATCCTGCGCCTGCTGCAGGAAAGATTGTTTACGTGAGTGCACCTGAGTATCTGACAAAAGAGCAAGCTTCGTTTCTTTCCGATGCATCGCTGCTGGCAGTCATGGCCGCCATCGAAAATGCCGGCGGGCAAGTCCGGGTCAACGGTGGTGCAGTCCGCAACGCTTTGCTGGGTGTCGCCATAGGCGATGTCGATCTTTCGACCACTCTAACCCCCGCCCATGTGACGGAAGTGCTGCAACGCACTTCGATCAAGGTTGTCCCAACCGGACTGGAGCACGGCACCGTGACAGCAGTGCATGGCGGCAAGGGCTTTGAAATAACCACCCTTCGCGAGGACATCGAAACCGATGGCAGGCGGGCAGTCGTTCAGTTCGGATCGGACTGGGTCGCCGACGCGAGCCGTCGCGATTTCACAATGAATGCCCTGTATTGCGACCGGAACGCCCGACTATACGATCCGCTCGGCGGGTTCACGGACCTCATGGCCCGGCGACTGCGCTTTATTGGGGATCCGGATGCGCGCATTGCCGAGGACCGGTTGCGAATATTGCGTTTTTTCCGGTTTTTTGCCTGGTATGGCGATGGTCGCCCGGACGCGGCCAGCCTCAAGGCCTGTGCCAGAAACAAGGATGGCCTGCTCCAGCTTTCAGCCGAACGGGTCTGGCATGAGCTGAAACGGTTGCTCAGCGCCCCCGATCCGGTGAAGGCGCTCTTGTGGATGCGCACCGCCGGCGTGCTCGACATTGTTCTTCCCGAAAGTACCAAATGGGGCACCGATCTGCTGCCGCGGCTGGCTTCGGCTGAAAAAGCGCTGGGCTGGAAGCCTGATCCCATGCTGCGCTTGATGGCTGTCATCCCGCCAAGGGAAGAAACCACCACGGCTCTTTCGGGTCGCCTCAAACTATCGAAAATCGAATCCATGCGCCTGACCAATTGGGCCAATGCAAAGCTGATGGCCGGACCGCCGGATGCAATTAGCGGCCAATTGCTTTACCACGCTGACAGCAAGGCCGTGCTTGACCGGCTGAAACTGGAAAGAGCCAGACTTGAAGATGCGCGCGGCGAAGACATCGGCCGGGCAAACGCCGAGGCGATGATTTCTTTTGTCGGCACTTGGGAAAAACCGGTATTTCCGCTCAAGGGTACTGATTTGCTCGCGACAGGCAACCATCCGGGCCCGCAGCTTGGCAAAATGTTGGCACGCATGGAGGAGGCTTGGGTGAAGAGCGGATTTGCGCTGGATCGCGAAAGCTTGTTGAAACTGTCGCCGGACGAATGAGGTTCGCCCGGCGCTGTTCTAAATGGGTTCAGGGCCAGCGCACCATGGGCGGCATCGAGGACAGGATGGACTCCACATTGCCGCCGGTCTTCAAGCCAAACACCGTACCCCGGTCATAAAGCAAATTGTATTCAACATAACGCCCGCGCTGCACCAATTGTGCGTCGCGCTCGGCGTCAGTCCAAGGCTGGTTCATGTTGCGCTTGACGATCACCGGGTACACCACGTTGAAGGCCCTGCCGACATCCTGTGTGAAAGCAAAATCGGCGTCCCAACCACCAACTTCATCTGCAGAATGCAGATAATCATAAAAAATGCCGCCAATTCCGCGCATTTCATTTCGGTGCTTGAGGAAGAAATACTCGTCGCACCATTTCTTGAAGGCATCATGCGAGGCGACTGCGCCGTGACGGTCGCAAACAAACTTCATGGCCTTGTGGAACGTCTGGCTGTCAACATGGTCCTGCGTGCGCCGTTCCGCCAGCATCGGCGTGAGGTCGGCACCACCGCCAAACCAGTTTCCGGTTGTGACAACCATTCTGGTGTTCATGTGGACAGTTGGAACATGCGGGTTCCATGGATGGGCGATCAACGAGATGCCCGAGGCCCAGAAGCGGGGGTCATTTTTCGCTCCCGGTATCTGGTTCCGCATTTCCTCGTTGAACTCGCCAAAAACAGTGGACGTGTGCACACCGACTTTTTCAAAGACCCGGCCATGCATCATCGACATCACGCCGCCGCCGCCCTGTCCGTCCCTTGACCACTCGGTTCGCTCGAATTTCCCCGGCGCAATTTCCACGCCGGGCCCGGTCAATTCCAGTTCCAGTTCCTCGAACTTGGCGCATATCTGGTCGCGTATGGTTTCAAACCACGCCCTCGCTGCGCTCTTCTTGGACTCAATATCCGCTGGCAGCCCCTGCGGTACATTGGGACGAAATCCGCTCATGCCTGTTCTGTGCCCCTTGGATCTGCGAAACTTCCAATCGTTTGCAAGTAAATTGCGGCAAAAGGTATAGTTGCGCCAAAGCATGTTCCATACCGGCACGAAACGCTGTGCGCAAGCAACGAGGTTGCGTGTCTTTGTTGGTGACTTGACCTTTTTGCTGCATTCGCGTCAAAATTGAAAAACATTCACTTCGTTTGTTGAAAAACGGACAGCCAGAAATGTCAGATAACCGCAAGACCAGCAGGGATATCCGCTCCGGCGATGGTCAGTCCCGCGTGGAGCGGTTGCGGGAATCGGCAAAATCCTGGGCCGAACGACCGGGCCGTCCCGCTGAAAAACAGGCGTCCCCCGTTTGGCGGCGGCAAACTTTCACCTTGCCACGGGAAGAAGCGAGGGCAAAAGCCCGTGAATTCCTCAACCGTTATCCCCGGGAAGCCTACTGGAGCGAAGTTGAAAGCTGGCGGGTGCTTGAAGATGAACGCATCGAATTCACCATGCGTCGGTTGCCGACCGCAGATTGATCGATTGAATCCACATCACCCTGCTGGCGGAAAGCCCGCCTTCTCCAGGCCCTCGAGAAATTTACGTGTTAGCGCCTCGGGATAGCGGGCCTGTTTGCAAAAGCCCTCCGGATCTTTGGCAAACGCCGAGTCCTCTGCCATCAATTTGGCGCGCAATTCGTCTGCCTCGGCAACATTGCCGGTTTCGTGCGCCAGGATCATGCGGATTGCAAAGTAGTGGGGTCTTTTGCGGGTACGTATTCCATCGGAATAGGCATATGCCGCATCGATGTCATCGGTTACATACAATGAAAGCACCAAGCCGTAGATCCACCACGGCTGAACACTGCTGGCCGTGTCAACAGCTTTCCGCAGCAAAGCAGCGCCCGTGACAAAATCACCCGCGGTCATCACCAGCGAATATCCATAAGTGGCTGTGATATCGAGATTGTATGGATTGAGTTCGTACGCCCTTTTGGCCGATGAAACCGAAAGGCCGCCATTTCCGGTCCTCGAAAGCACGTAAGCCATTGCCCTGTGGGCGGAAGCACTTTCCGGATTCAACACGATCGCCTTCTCAGCCAATTGCTGTGCGGCGTCGCTGCTGGACGAGGGCGGATAGCTGCGCTTGCTGGTGACGGCATCGTGCATCAGCGCGCCCATTTCAGCATAGACCAGAGGAGATCGCGCGCCGCGACGCGACAACTCCAAAAAGCAGTCATAGGCTTTGCGATGGGCGAGGTCCGTTGCGTCCCGGAAATACTCGTGGCTCAACAATATGCATTGGGTCAGGCTGTTGCTCGTGCCACTGTTTTGCAAATCAGAATAAACAACCCCTGAGACGCTGAGCGCCCTTGTGAGCAGTTTCGCGGCCTGGTCTTTGAGCGTTAAAACACCAGTGCCATTTTCAACTGTTTCAGAGAGCAGTACTGTGCCGTTGGACCTGCTTTCAAGGGAGACCACCACCTGGTTTTCAGAAGCACCCGGCGTGATCCGGAATGTGTAGCTGGTGGAATTTACAGCTTGGGTTTGTGACTCGGCACGAAGCAGTCTCACAACGTCAAAGCGCGGGATCGCATTGCGCAATTCGGCGGACACATTTTTCAGAAACGGCGCGTCACCCTCAACCACAATGTCGATGCCTGGCAGCATCTCGGAAGAAAGTGCGCCCCTGAACCCACGCCGCGGTGAACTGGCCTGCGCTGCATTCGGTTCAAAGGCGGTTACGAACACATCATCTGGCGGCAGCTGTGAGTACAAAAGATAACCCAGCATCGCGATGATGAGTGTGAACGCCACCCAATAGCCGCGGACATGGCGCATCACCAAACCCATGACTTTTTCGTCGCCACTCTCGAATTGCAGGCCCGTTGACTTGCCAACGGCCGGCGGCATTTTGAAACTGGCAGGCATTGCCTGACGCAATTCACTGGCGAAAAAATCATCGGGCTCGCTGTCAGCTTCAGCGGCCATGGCAGTTTCGGCCCCATGCCTGCTGCGCGAGGCTTTGCCAGCTTGCAGCAATTGATAGTCCGGACGATATCCGCCTTTGGGAATTCGGATGCGGACCTGGGCGCTGGCACCATCCACGGTGTAATACTGCGTCAGCAATTCACGCAGGCGCCCGACATGCACACGCACCAGCGGGTCATTTGAGGCGTCAAACGCTGCATCGCGACCGAACACATCAACCGCAATGGTGAAGCCCTTGATGTTGCCGCCCCGCCCTTCCAATTCCTCGTCCACCAGATATTGCAGCAATTCCCTTGCCCGACCTGATTTTTCAAAGGTCGGGCTTGCCAATATCCGGTTCAGGGCCTCCCGCACCAACGTGCGGGAAATGGCAGGGTTCATTCAGACTTGCTCCTTCGATGCCATCAGCGATGGCAAATTTCACGCTGTGGTTGTCATCGTGCAACGCGACATTACGCCAGACAACAACACTGTCAATTAATCGGCAATTTCCTGCCGGATTTCCAGCAACCGGTTCGCTGCCGATACAATGGCTTCCAGTGACGCAGCAACAATGTTCTTGTTGATACCCACACCAAAGAGTCGGCGGCCCGCGCTTTCCACTTCCATGTAGCAGATCGCCGTTGCGTCCGACCCGCGTTGCAGTGAATGCTCGGAGTAATCGGCAACCGAAAGCGGCAGGTCGAGATAAGTGGAAAGAGCATCGACAAATCCGTCAATCGGGCCGGTACCCTTGCCCGATATCCGCACGCTTTTGCCGCCATCCGTGATGTCTGCTTCCAGCAACCGCAACGCTTTGTTCTCGGCATGTGAAAGCGTGTGGTGGTCCACAAATTTCAGCCGCGAGCCGGGTTGCTCGACATAGGCGGAAATGAACTCCTGATGGATGCGCCGTCCTGGAAGTTCCTTTCCTTCACGGTCGGTGATTTCCTGGATCACATCGCGAAACTCGACTTGCAGTCCACGTGGCAGGTTGATGCCGTAATCTCCCTGCAAAATATAGGCGAGGCCGCCTTTGCCCGATTGCGAGTTGATGCGGATGATCGCTTCGTAGCTGCGCCCGACATCTTGCGGATCGATGGGCAAATACGGCACTTCCCACAATTCCTTGTTGGCCTTGCGGTATGCTTTCATGCCCTTGTTGATGGCGTCCTGGTGCGAACCGGAAAACGCCGTGTATACGAGTTCGCCAACATAAGGATGGCGCTCGGGAATGCTCAGCTGGTTGGAGTATTCAAACACCTTCTTGATCCGGTTGATGTCCGAGCAATCAAGACCGGGGTCTACCCCTTGGGTGAACATGTTAAGCGCAAGGTTGACAATGTCGACATTGCCGGTGCGCTCGCCATTGCCGAACAGCGTGCCCTCCACCCGGTCGGCGCCTGCCATCAGGCCCATTTCGGTTGCGGCAACGCCGGTTCCCCGGTCGTTGTGCGGATGCAACGAAATGAGGATGTTTTCGCGATTGTCGAGATTGCGGCACATCCACTCAATCTGGTCGGCATAAATGTTCGGCGTCGACATCTCCACGGTTGCCGGCAAGTTGAGGATCAGCTTGTTGTCTGCGTTCGGCTGGATGATCTCGGCCACCGCGTTGGAAATTTCCAGCGAGAAATCCAGCTCCGTACCGGTGAAACTTTCCGGCGAATATTGGAACCGGAAGCCGCCGCCCGCAGCTTCCGCCATGTCGCGGATCATCTTGGCAGCATCGGTGGCGATGGTCCGGATGCCTTTGCGATCCATTGCAAACACCACCCGGCGCTGCAATTCGGACGTTGAATTGTAAAAATGCACGATTGGCCGGTGCGCACCCTTCAGCGCCTCAAAGGTGCGGGTGATCAACTCCGGCCGGCACTGCACCAGCACCTGCAGCGACACATCCTGCGGTACGTTGCCTTGTTCAACGCACCAGCGGGCAAAATCGAAATCGGTTTGCGAGGCGGACGGAAAGCCGATCTCGATTTCCTTGAAGCCCATGTCGAGCAACAAATTGAACATCCGCTCCTTGCGGTCCTGCCCCATCGGGTCGATCAGCGCCTGGTTGCCGTCGCGAAGATCGACCGAGCACCACACCGGCGGCTTGGAAATCACCTGGTTGGGCCAGGTCCGGTCGGAAAGACCCACTTGCGGGTAAGGCTGGTATTTGCGGGCGGCATTTTGCATCGAGTGCTGCATTTTCGTTTTCCGTGTGCTGGCCGGGAGAGCGCATCATGGCGCAACATCGCGGTTTCATTGCATTTGAAGGGGTGGGGAAAGGGGGCTGGTCAGTCCGGCGAAACTTTCGACTGCCGGACGCCCTCCTCAGACGCAAATCCGGCAGCCGCTGCTAAGAAGCAGCGCGCTCAGGCCAAGGAGTTTTCCGCGAGCGTAAACCATGAAAAGAGATTAGAGGCGCAGTTTTCGAAATGCAAGTGGGCTTCAGAGCCCCGTTGCCACATCGTAAAGCAGCTTCACATTGAGTGCGATGATGATCGCTGCAATGGTGGCGGCCAGTGCAGTCAGCCAGCGCGGTGCCACCAGTTCGCCAAGCTTGGCCCGCGAAGCCGTGAACATCACCAGTGGCACGATGGCAAACGGCAGCTGAAAACTCAGCACGACCTGCGACAGGATCAGCAGCTTGGCAGTCTGCCCCTCGCCATAGATAAACGTGACAGCAACCGCCGGGATGATCGCGACCAGCCGGGTGACCAGCCGCCGCAGCCATGAAGGCAGTTTGAGATCGATGAACCCCTCCATCACCACCTGGCCGGCCATGGTCGCAGTGACGGTCGAACTCATGCCGCAAGCCAGAAGCGCAACGCCAAACAGCACCGGCGCAATCGACGAACCCAGCAAGGGCTGGAGCAATTCATACGCCCGCTGGATTTCGGCGACATCCGATTGCCCGTTCGCATGGAATGTTGCTGCGGCAAGGATCAGGATTGAGGCATTGATGGTCAGGGCGAACATTAGTGCCACCGTTGAATCAAGCGTCGCGTAGGTCAGCGCCGATCTTTTCTCCGGCAGGCTGTCGCCATAGGCGCGGGTCTGCACGATGCCCGAATGCAGATACAGATTGTGCGGCATGACCGTCGCGCCGATGATGCCGAGCGAGATGTAGAGCATCAACGGATTGGTCAGGATTTCGCTGGTCGGTGCAAAGCCGCGGAGCACTCCGCCCCAGTCGGGATCGGCGAGCGCAATCTGCACCACGAAGCAGGCGGCGATGACACCAAGCAGGGTGATGATGAACGCTTCGATCCAGCGAAAACCCTTGGTTTGCAGCCAAAGGATCAAGAACACGTCGAGCGCCGTGATCACCACACCAATTTCCAGCGGAATACCGAACAACAGGTTCAGCCCGATTGCCGTGCCGATCACCTCGGCAAGGTCGGTGGCAATGATTGCCAGTTCCGCAAACAGCCACAGCGGCCAGGCCACCCAGCGCGGAAAGGCGTCGCGGCAAGCCTGCGCCAGGTCGCGGCCCGACCCGATGGCGAGCCGCGCGCACAGCGATTGCAGGATGATGGCCATGAAATTGGAAATGAGCGCGACAACCAGCAACGTGTAACCGAACTGCGCGCCGCCGGCGAGCGAGGTCGCCCAGTTGCCGGGGTCCATGTAGCCAACTGCAACCAGATAGCCGGGCCCTAGAAAGGTGAGAAACTTGCGCCAGCGCGTCGCGCTCATGTTGACCGGGATGGAGCGGAACACATCCATCAACGACGGGTCGCCAACATTGCGCAACCATGGCGAGCGCGGGCGGTTGTCCGAGGCGGTCAGGTCAGAAGGCATGGGGAACCAGTCGTTGTTAAGAATGATTTGCAACTGGAAACTAGGGCGGGCCATGCCGACCTGTCAAGTGGAATGAGAACAATTCGCAAGTGGGGGAGACGAGTTGCGTTCGTGGCCGGTCACACCAACCCTCGCTCCTCCGCAGGGAACGGCGTAGGTATCCAGTGCTTTTCGAGTTTGTACCGCCGGATGGCGATTGCCTCCTGCTCATGCATGCGGGCAAAGATGGTGCGCCTCTCGTCCGCGGTGATAGCGTTGCCGTGGTCAAGCAAGCGCTGCGTGAGGTCGCCGCAGAAAAGCTCAGCATAGGGTTCGATCCATTGCCTTTGCGGGAGCAATCCATAATTGGTCTTCAACCAATCAAAATCACCCTGTGCAAGGCGGAACGGTACCGGGGCCCGGAAATTTCGCCAGCCATGCTTGCATTTGAATTCCTCGGCGCTTTCCCAGGTTGCGAGTTCTGCAATCGTTGGAAGCATTTCGTTTTCTATCGCCGCTCTGATGGCCTCAGGATAATCCGGATCGGTCATCAGCCAAGACTCATCGCAAATCTGGTGCAAGCGATCCTGAATGAAGGGATCTTGGTAACCGTATGTTTCACCCCAGGTTCTGGTGCCCGGCCGCTGGAACGCAAATGCTTCTGACCCCGGTGTATCGTCGATTGAACAGCAAAGGGGACTGGCAAGCGCTCTTGGCTGCAAATCCTCCTTGGTGCTGGACCTTGAAAAATAAACCGCAACGAAGATCGACCGTACTGGCACGATCAGCAAGTGACGGTCGAGGTAGTGCAAGTCCTTGCGTTTTTCCACTATTGGCTTCAACAGCAAGTGGATGTCTCGTTTGGTCGGCATCAGTCGGGCCTCACCTCAATCACAAAAAAGTCCCTTGTCCCGGGGTAGTTTCGGCGCACTGCCGCAGTAATTTCCTTCATCCGGAGTACAGAAAATCCGCGCTTTCCGGTCTTGATGTCATACACGCATACCGTGCAGTCCGCCACTTCCTCAAGCACATCAACGCGCAGGGTTCCAAGTCGCCCGTACTTGGCAACATCTCTATTTCCTAGCTCTTCAACAGCTTTCCAATGGGAAGGCTCGGCTATCAAGGTTGGGTCGTTATGCTTTTCGATGCGGTGTTTCAGCCTTGTGTGCACCGCCGTCCCGAATTGTTGCGGGCTCATTTTCAGCGGCCGAAGCTCGTTGGCAAATTGTGGCAGGTTACAAAGCCACTTCTTCCTTTGTAACGTGTTATTTAATCTCGTCTTTGAGCCATGATTGCAGCCCCCCCTGCTTCCGTCATTCCGGGACTGCGTGGCAGGACCCGGAATCCAGATGTACAGCGTCACGGCACTGGATTGCGGGTCCGCCGTTCCGGCGTCCCGCAATGACGGGCACAATTTTTGCCGGTATCGCTTGGTTCGCTCCCCGAGCTTGTCCTTCGAGGCTCGCTGCGCTCGCTCCTCAAGATGAGGGCGTTAAGGCGGGCATCCCTCCTCTCCCCCCTTGCGGGGGAGATGCCCCGAAGGGGCAGAGGGGGGTTGGCCAGCTACCTTTCTGGAAGAACTTGCACCCTCACCCGCCCCGGCTGTTGGAGCGCCGCGCCAGATGTGCCACCACGTTTTCAATCATCCGCATGCCCGCTTCCCCGCCCAGCGACATGATCGACTCAGGGTGGAACTGTACCGCTGCCACCGGCTCGCTGCGGTGCTCGATGCCCATGATCACACCGTCGGTGGTTTGCGCCGTGACGGTGAACTCCTTGGGCAGGCGCACCGGATCGGCGAAGATCGAATGGTAGCGGCCAACGGTGACTTCCTTGTCCAGGCCGGAAAAGACAATACCGGGCTTGAGGATCTTGATGCGCGAAGGTTTTCCATGCATCGGCACTGCGAGTTGCCGCAACTCGCCGCCATAAGCCTCGGCCAGCGCCTGCAGCCCCAGACAAACGCCAAACACCGGCAATTTGCGCTGGCGCGCCTGCTTGATGGTTGCGGCGCAGTCAAAATCCTTTGGTGTTCCCGGTCCCGGCGAGAGCACCACCAGATCGGGCTTTAACTCGTCAAACAGGTCCGGGGCGACGGGTGTGCGCACGGTGGTTACTTCCGCGCCGGTCTGGCGGAAATAATTGGCCAGCGTGTGGACAAAACTGTCCTCATGGTCAACCAGCAAGATCCTGACGCCTTCGCCCACGCGGCTGGCGCTGCGCTGCACGGCAGCGGAATTGCTTTTGCCAGCCTCGCGCACAGCCGCCAGCATGGCCGAGGCCTTGAGTTCGGTCTCGTGTTCTTCCTCCACCGGGTCGCTGTCATACAGCAAAGTCGCCCCTGCCCGCACTTCGGCAATGCCGTTTTTCAGCCGCACGGTGCGCAGCGTCAGGCCGGTGTTCATGTCGCCGTTGAAATGCACCATGCCAATGGCGCCGCCATACCATGCACGCGGGCTCTTTTCGACTTCTTCGATGTAGCGCATCGCCCACAGCTTTGGCGCGCCGGTCACCGTCACCGCCCAGGCGTGGCTGAGGAAACCGTCAAACGCGTCCATGTCCGCCCGCAAGCGGCCCTCGATGTGGTCAACGGTGTGGATCAGCCGCGAATACATCTCGATCTGCCGCCGCCCGATGACGCGCACGCTGCCCGGCTCGCACACCCGGCTCTTGTCGTTGCGGTCGACGTCCGAACACATCGTCAGCTCGCTCTCGTCCTTCTTCGAATTGAGCAACTTGAGGATCTGTTCGCTGTCTTCAATCGCGTCGCGCCCGCGCTTGATGGTACCGGAGATCGGGCAGGTTTCGATGCGCCGACCAACCACACGAACAAACATTTCCGGAGAGGCACCAATCAAAAATTCATCATCGCCAAGGTTGATGAAGAACGAATAGGGAGACGGGTTAATCTCCTTGAGCTTGCGCGAAATGGCCGAAGGCGAAGTTGTGCAGCGCTCGTAAAAGGTCTGGCCCGGAACCACCTCGAACAGATCGCCGCGCTTGAATTTTTCCTTGGCGCGCTCAACGATTTTTGCGTACTCGCCGGGTTGATGATCCCCACGCGGTGGATCCATGTCCGCCACCGTGAATGGCTGGTCCGGCGTCGCCCGCGGCAGTCCCTGTGTCGATTTCCCGTTGAACGAATAGTCGTAGTGGTCGTGCCATGCGATGGCTTGGTGGTGGTCAACCACCAACACCTCGTCAGGCAGGTACAACACCAGATCGCGCTGGCCTTGCGGGCGGGCAATCTTGCGCTCTATGCGGTCGAACTGGAAGGCGAGGTCATAGCCGAACGCACCATACAGGCCGAGCTTGGAATCAGCGTCCGAGAAAAACAGATCAACTATCGCCCGAACCACCGAAAAAACCGTTGGCGCGCGCGAGCGGTTTTCTTCGGTGTCAATGCGCCCCGCTTCCTTGACGCTCAGTGCAAGCCTGTCGATTTGTCGCTCGCTTTTTGCGATGTGGTCGTGCCCGTCCAGATGCGCAGCAATGGCTTCGAGCAACAATTCGCCGCGCGCATTGTAGGCGATGATTTGCACCTCCCTGCCATTGGCCTCGATGCCAAGCGGCGGGTCGACGATTGCCGTGTCCCAGCGGGTGTAGCGACCTGGATATTCGTAATTGGAAGAAAAGATCGCGCCGCGCCGCCGGTCCACCCGGTCAAGGCTGCGCGAGATGGCGGTGGCATATTCATCCGGTGTGCTGCGCCTCGAAACCTTGATTCCGCCGCGCGTGGTGTATTCCATCGGTTCAGTTGTCATTGCCGGTTTCCTCGTTTGGACCTGAACAGCACCGCAACAAAAAAGCCGCCGGGCTGTCCCAGGCGGCTTGTCTTCCATACGCACACGAATGGTCGCCAGCTCGCCTCAGCGAACTTGCCACCACCAGATGTGCGACAGAATATTGATCATGGGTTCAGCTTTAACGGGAGATGCTTTGCCGCGCAAGGGTGGGCGCATCATGTGAAACAGGGAGATCCGAACCGGGCGGATTGGTGCGGATCTCCCTTTTCACTTTACCTGCTTCGGAGCTTGGAGCTTGCAGGCAGGTACACGCTGTGCCGAGATTTAGCAGGGGGATCAGCACATCGTGTCTCGTGACACGGCACGTTCGCCGTGTGTTGTTCTATGTATATAACTATAGGTTGTATTTGTAAACATTTGGTTAATGGCCAAAGACGAAAAGCAACAATCAGGAGAAGTTTTTTTATTATGAAAATCAATGGTTTAGCGATGCAGCTAGGTAGTGAGGCGAAACGATTGCGGTGGCAGCCACTCAACCCGGCGTTTCAAAGCCGTCACGAGCGAATCAGCAGCGAAACTGATTCGTGGCGTTAAAGCCGGATGCCGCCATGGGCATGGGCTTTCTCTTCAGGTTCGACATGGATGGTGATCGAAGCGCCAGGAATGTCACGCTTCAGTGCCGCCTCAATCCGGTCGCACAATTCATGGGATCGCGTTACCGACATGTCGCCGGAAACCACAAGGTGAAATTCGATGAATGTGGTTCGCGCAGTGCTTCTCGCCCTGATGTCGTGCGCCTGCAAAGCCCCGGCGCCCGATTCAAGTATTGCCCTGGAAATGGCATCCTGCGTTTCCTTTTGCGGCGCCATGTCCATCAGGCCGGCGACCGAAAGTTTCATCAGCGCATAGCCGGACCAAAGTATGTTGATGGCGACGAGACCGGCAAGCACCGGGTCGAACCAGTAAATTCCGGTCACTTGCGCCAGCACCACACCCACCAGCACACCAGCCGATGACATCACGTCGGAGAACAGGTGCCAACCATCGGACACCAGCGCAGTCGAGCGCAGTTCGCGCCCGCGCCGGATGAGCACCGCACACCACAAGGCGTTGATCAAACCTGCCGCGATGTTGGCCAGATAGGCTGAAAGTGGTGGCGCAACCGCCCTGCCGGTAAGCAGCGCGTCATATGCGCGCTCGAAAATCGACCACGCTGCTGCGCCGATCAGCAAAGCTTCCAGCAAGGCAACAAAATACTCGGCCTTGTCATGGCCATAGGGGTGATCGTCGTCTGCCGGGATGGCGGCGTAACGGATAGCCGCCAGTGCCGCGACGGCTGTCACGACATTGACGATGCTCTCGATCGCGTCCGAAAGCAGCGCAACGCTGCCTGACTGCCACGCAGCCAGCGATTTGAGGCCCAGCACGATGATCGCTACAAAGATGCTGACAAAAGCAATCTGTGCAGCGGTTGATCTGACCCTGACTGACATGGTCGCCTTGCCGTGGTTTCAATGACCGTTGCGATACAGCATGGGGCATTTCGGTCAAGCAGTTCAGTGAACTTACCCATAGGGCCGGCAATGCCGCAGGCATTGTAGATGACCTCTTCTACGCGGGAATTGATTTCCGCAGCAATCGTGACGGGTGGCAAGTCAGCCAGCCCATGAAGTGTGTGCCTTGAAGCTGTTGTCCATTTACAACAATTGTGCGCGCCGTTCAGTGTCCGCTTGACGCAAGAACGAAAGAAAAATACGACTCACTGAGTTTATTAAATCAGGAGTCGTTTATGCGCTGTCTTGCCATGATTGTTGCCTTGGCTTGTTTGCCTGCCCCCGCAATTGCTGCCGAAGATTTGGACCCGCTGCAGTCCACACCATGGAGTGGCGCTTATGTCGGACTTCATGCGGGCCTGGGCGGTGGTGATGTATCCCTTTACACAACATCAAGCGGCGCAGCGCCAACCGATGATGGTACCTCTGGTTGGATCTATGGCGCACATGCCGGCTACAATTTGCAACTCGATGCACTTGTTCTGGGCGTGGAAGCCGACATCGACGGCTCCGACATTGGCGGCGAGCCAGACTACTCGCGCTACAATTCAGCGGATGGATATGTTTTCTCGCAGAATTGGCAGGCTTCGTTGCGAGCGCGCATTGGCGTGGCCAATGAGCAGCTTTTGCTCTATGGGACCGGCGGCGTTGCCTGGGGCGATTTCACGTCAAGTTATTGGTCAACACCCACGCCATTGCGCAACGAAACGAAAACCGAAACCCATCAGGGAACTGTTTGGGGCGGCGGTATCGAATATGCGTTGACCAGCCAGGTCACCCTGCGGGCCGAATATCTGGCCTATGATTTCGGTGAACAGGTTTATGGCTATTCCAACCCGGCGGTTGCGCCTGCCAACGCACCGGTAACCTTCGATACGTCACACAATGTGGTTCGCGCCGGCTTTTCATACCGTTTCTGAAAGATACCAAAACAAAAAACCCCGGATGGCTTTCCGGGGTTTTTATTGTGACCGCTGATCAGAACAGGCCTTCTATCTGGCCGTCGCCATTGAGGAAGATCTTCTCTGATGACGGCACCTTCGGCAGACCCGGCATCGTCATGATCTCGCCGCAGATGGCGACGACGAAGCCGGCACCAGCCGATAGCCGCACTTCGCGAACAGGCACGACATGACCCGTCGGCGCACCGCGCAAGTTGGGATCGGTCGAGAACGAGTATTGCGTTTTCGCCATGCAGACCGGCAGATTGCCGTAGCCGGCCTCCTCCCATGTCTTCAGCTGATCGCGAACGGACTTGTCGGCAATGGCCTCCGAGCCGCGGTAGATGCGCTTGACGATGGTATCGATCTTGTCGAACAAACCCATTTCGTCCGGGTAAAGCGGCGAGAATTGTGCAGCACCGCTCTCGGCCAGCTGCACCACCTTGTTGGCAAGGTCCTCAATACCTGCCGAACCATGGGCCCAATGTTTGCAAAGGATCGCTTCCGATCCCTGTGTCGCAACAAATTCCTTCATGGCAGCAATTTCAGCGTCTGTGTCTGTGCCGAAGTGATTGATCGCAACGACAACCGGTACGCCGAACTGCTTGACGTTTTCAATGTGACGGCCAAGGTTGGCGCAGCCCTTCTGTACCGCCGCGACGTTCTCGGCACCGAGATCTTCTTTTTTCACCCCGCCATTCATTTTCATGGCGCGCACAGTCGCCACGATCACTGCTGCGGACGGCTTCAGTCCCGCCTTGCGGCACTTGATGTCGAAGAACTTTTCCGCGCCAAGGTCGGCGCCAAATCCGGCCTCGGTCACAACATAATCGGCAAGCTTGAGTGCAGTCGTTGTGGCAACGACCGAGTTGCAGCCATGGGCAATGTTGGCGAACGGGCCTCCATGCACGAAGGCCGCATTGTTTTCGAGCGTCTGTACCAGATTGGGCTGCATTGCGTCTTTCAACAGTACGGTCATCGCGCCGTCAGCCTTGAGGTCGCGTGCCCGGATCGGCGTCTTGTCGCGCTTGTAGGCGACGATGATGTCGCCAAGGCGCCGCTCAAGGTCTTTCAGATCGTTTGACAGGCACAGGATCGCCATCACTTCGGAAGCGACGGTAATGTCAAAACCGGCTTCGCGCGGATAGCCATTGGCAACACCGCCCAGCGAGCAGATGATTTCGCGCAGTGCCCGGTCGTTCATGTCCATTACGCGCCGCCACACCACGCGACGGGTGTCGATGCCCAGTTCATTGCCCCAATAGATGTGGTTGTCGATGATCGCGGAGAGGAGATTGTGGGCCGTGGTGATGGCGTGGAAATCGCCGGTGAAGTGGAGGTTCATGTCCTCCATCGGCACCACTTGCGAATAACCGCCGCCAGCCGCGCCGCCCTTGACACCGAAATTCGGCCCGAGCGATGCCTCGCGAATGCACACGATTGCCTTCTTGCCGATCCGGTTGAGGCCATCGCCAAGACCAACGGTGGTGGTGGTCTTGCCTTCGCCTGCAGGTGTCGGGTTGATCGCAGTCACCAGGATCAGCTTGCCGTCTTTTCCGCCACGCTTTGAAGCGATGAATTCCGCCGAAATTTTTGCCTTGTCATGGCCGTATGGGAGCAAATGCTCGTAAGGAATGCCGATTTTTTCGCCGATGTCCTTGATCGGCTTTTTGTTGGCTGCACGGGCAATCTGGATGTCGGATTTGTACTCGGCCATGTTCATTTTTCCTCAACCGGGGATATTCGCCGATGCCCGGCGCCAATCGCAGAAAACCGCAATGCGCGTTTTACCGCAGTCTCAAACAGGCCGTTCGCTAGGCGAATTGCGACAGGCATTTCAAGCGTAACGCGCAAAAGCGTGATCTCCAACGCGCCAAGTTTACTTGAGGCCGTGTTGGCTGTGGGCCAAGCTGAAAAAAACAGGGGTTTTTCATGAGATTTATCATTGCTGCATGTTTCATGGCTGCACTTCCCACACTGGCATTTGCGCAGACAGAAAACACCGTCGAGGACTGGTCGTGGACGGTCGACCACCATGAGCAAAGCGGACAGTGGATTTCCGCTTGTGATCACCGCGACGACAAGGGAACCAAAATAGAGCGCTGCTACATGTCGCTGGTCGAGGTCTATGCGCCGCGCCCGCAGTTTGGCGCGGCGTTTGTTTTCGTAACTCCGCAGACCGCCGGAAACCTCAAGTTCGAGTTCCGGTTTGAGCGCGGTACTTTGTTCAAACAAGATGGCTTTCAGATAGTCCGTGATCAAGCGCCGGTCTGGACGTACGACACCACGCTTTGCCCGGATTTGAAATGCTTCATCGAGGGCGAAGAAGCCGGCAAGCTCGCCAACATGCTTTCAGGGCCAGGGGCACTGCAAATCAGCTTCAAGGACCGCTACCGCCGCGACTTCGATCTGGTCTGGCAGAACGCCGGTTTTGCCGAAATGCTGGCTGATTTCCGCAAGGCTGTTGCGGAGCGGGGCTTGTAAGCCCCGCCCTTCCATGAATGTCAGCGATCAAGGATGCTGCGGATTTCCACGAGGTTCGATCGCACCCGCAACAAATAGAAGCCCATGTTGGCAAGGTGTGAAGGGAACAGCGAGCTCGATTCATCGCCATTGGAGATGATCCATGGCTGCATGTTCAGCGACTGGCGCAACTGCTCGTTCATCCGGTTGAAAATGGCAAGGATCGACCGGTCGTTAACGATGGCAGAGAAGTCGGACTTCGTTGCCTGCAAGATACCGTGATAGGCATACAACTGGCCATAAGCGAACCAGAAACGATCATCGGCACGCGGATCGAACCAGCCCGCATCAGATGCTTCGATGCGCGAGCGCAAAATGTCGGAAGTCGAGCCTATATCATTGGCTATGCGGTCGATGAACTGCATCAGATTGTCGGCGCGGGCGTCGAAGGTGGATTTGCAGCTTTCAAGGTTTGTGTTGAACTCCTTGAACTTGCCAATCGCATCGCGGTAGACCGATTGCGACGGACGAACGAAACCGCTGGTGCCGACGTACCAGGCTTCCTCGGAATAGGCGAGCGCAGAGCGCGCATCCTGCAAGCTCTGGTCAATCTGCGAAGTCCCGCGAACGCGGCCCAGCACATCGACAAGTTCTGTCGATGTGCGGCGAAGCACCTGGTTGATGCCAAGCTGGAAGGCAGCCTTGTTGTCAAAAAACGGCGTGTTTTTCCAGGGTATTCCAAAGAAACCTACCTTGGACAGCAGCATTGATGAAACCCAGCCATTCTGGTTGACGTTCAAATCAACCAATTCGGCTGCAACATCGACAATTGCCGAGCGATGGCAAACCTGGCCGGGTTTGGCCGGCACAGTCTGCGCCTGCTTTCCGAACAACTGTGTACCGTCTGCAGTGGAAACATCGCCCTGTGTTGGCTGCGAAGGCTGGGTGGCTGCAACAGCAGTGTTGTTGTTTCCGGTTTGAACCGGCTCGCCAGCCAGCGAGGGCCCACTCGACATCGAAATCTTCGATGGGTAGTCGGGATCAAAACCTGTCCAGCGCTGCGTGTTCCAGAAAAACGTGGCGTACAGCGCAAGCCAGCCCAGAACCAGCAGCCCGACAACGCCGCGCACGATCCAGCCACGCTTGGTATACCAGCGGCTGACAGCGACGAACGGCCAAAGCAACAAAGCGATGAACCATCCGATCCCCCGGCCTATGCTCTCAAAAATCCGGGTGAAAAAAGCTACGATTGAATCCAACATGCATGCCCCTTGGTTCGCGGTTTTTGACGCGACTGGTCGCCGCTATTTATACAATCGGCGTCTGAACGCCTTCTTGTCTGTCAGATAGGTATCGCGGATGCGTTTCACCACATATTCCCGATAATTCTCCGGAAAGTTCTCATAGTCGCGGTAAAAGCCGGGCTTGTTGAAAACAAACCGTGTCATGTAATCAAACGGCAAATATTCCGATATCAGCCGGTTCACCAGATAAAAATCAGCGTGCTCGGGATTTGCCCGCGAAATCAGGAAGCGCTTCTTTGGCTCAATGTCTTCCATGGCGACACTGGACCAGTTGGCACTCTCGCGGCGCACCCAGTTCATCAAGGGAAGCGAACCTTCACGTTCCACCAGCGCGGCATTCTTTGCAACCCAGTTGCTGGCCCAGCGCGGATCTATGCGCGAAAGATCGGCATTTAGGTCAGCGTTCACCGCCAACCAGACCGCCAGCATCAGCGCGCGTTCCTCAATCAATCCGGATTTTTCGATCCACGAGCCGCGCGGCGGGTCAATGCGGCTGGTTTCGGCAAGAAAACGATAGACGTTGGCGTGGTCGTTGATGTCAATATAGGCGACCTGCCAGGGCCGCGACTTGCGAAAACCCTTGGCTGAGGGATTGCCGATGACGGTGGTTTGTTTCTCTTCGATAAAGATGTAGACGCCGCCAAAATGCGATGTCCAGAACGTGTTCTGGCGGAAAACCACTTCCTTGGGCATCAGCGCATTTTCGCGAATGTCGCCGGTTGCCTTGGCAAGTTCGACCATTTGCTCAAGCATGGCATCGTCGCGCCAGGCATCGGGCTCCTTCACCAGCCGCTCGATCATCACTTGCAGGTTGGAAGTCTTGCCGAGCAAATTGCCGGGTGTGGACACTCGAAACTCCACCTGCTCGATTGACAGCAGGTCTTCGATGTCCTTGACTTCGAAAACACTGTCCTCGATCTCGCCGAACAGCACGTCCTTGATGGTCAGGGCAAACAGCGCTTTCGCATTCTTTTCGAAGAATTGGTAGAGCAGGTCTTCAGTATTGGAAAAGGCGGAATTGATCACCGGCAGATCGATCTGGTCTGGCGTCAGGATGATGAACCGCCGGTTGACCCCGTTGGGATCAAGGTACTGGTTGTCCCCAAGGTCCTGCGCCACTTCCGGCGAAAAGCCGGTCATGTCGATGCGAAAAGTCGTGAGCTTGGTTGGCTTGAGACTGAGCCCCTCCAGCGCCTGGTTGTAGCGCGCAACCAGATGTGGCTCGGAAATCTCGAGCAATTGACCATAAATGAGCTTGTTTTCAATCAGGCGCTGCATCGTCAGATCAGCCTAACATTTTCGCGCTGCGCGGCAGAAACGAGCGCTTTGTCGAATGTCGCCAATGGCTGATCAAGACGCAGGCAAAGTTCCAGATACGCCGCGTCGTAGAGCGTTAGCCGGTGCCGGTCTGCAAGGCTCGTGAAATGACTCCAGACTGAATCCGCTCCACGCGTATCAGTAACCAGTTGAAGTCCGGCAAGCGCTGAGAACGCGGTCTCCCGCGCGCCTGGAGGAATTCTGTTGCGCCGGGTGGCCATGGTCATGCTGTTTGCGAATTCCAGACGAAACACAAACGGCACAACGCCGCCACCGGCTATCACCTTTTCAAGAATGGAGTCTGCCGCATCGGACCGCTCATCCGGCAAGTACCATCCCAATGCGACGGAACAATCCACTACCAGGCTCAATACCGCCTGCCCTCTTCAATCAACTCCCTGATCGAAGTGCCTTCAAGGGTGTCCTTCGGCAAGCTTTCACGCAGAGCGCGCATCCTGGCCGCAGCCTCTCGTGCGCGCGCCACATCGCGCTCAGGGATTGCGGCAACCAATCGGGCCACTGGTTTTCCGTTGCGCGTAATCGTGATCTCCTCGCCCTGTGCAACCCGGTCGAGTAGCGCCGACAAGCTGTTGCGGGCTTCGAAAACACCAATCTCATCCATGGTGAACTCCCAAGTTCTGGCTAGGCTGGCTAGAATATAGGATTATCCAGAGAGAATACAATCAGGCACCGGGGAGGCATGGCTCAAAGAGAAGCTTGAATTTTACGTGCAGTGTGTATATATATGCTCATGACCTCCAAGCCGCCGCGTGTTGAAACCGATAGTCGGGTAATCACACGCCGTTTGTATGCAGAAGGCTTCGAACCGGCTGGGATACGAGGTTCGCACCACAAGTTCAGGAAGAACGGGCGAACAGTGATCGTTCCGCACCCGAAGAATGACCTGCCGCTTGGCACCGCCCGCAACATCGCAAAAATGGCGGGCTGGATTTGAAAGTTGCAAGAATGACCCATTACATCGCCATCGTTCACAAAGATGCAAATAGCGCCTTCGGTGTCAGCTTTCCGGACCTGCCAGGCTGCTTTTCAGCTGCTGACAGCGAACAGGAAATCATTGCCAACGCCATGGAGGCGCTGGAGTTTTACGCCTACGAAATTGACACGCTGCCTGAAGCGTCACCCATCGAAGCCATTCGCAACATGCCCGACATAATGGCGGACTTGAAAGACGGGGCTTATCTGATTTCCGTACCGCTGCTTCAAAACAAGGGTAAATCTGCCCGCGTAAACATCACGCTCGACAAGGGTCTGCTTGAAGCCATAGATTCAGAGGCTCACCGCCGCAAAATGACCCGCTCAGGCTTTCTGGCCCAAGCTGCGGTTAAGGAGATTATGGGTTAGGCGCTGAACTCAAGACCCCCAAAGCCCCTTTTCTTTCAACTCCCCGATCCGCGCCACCGCTTTTTCGCGCTGGCGCTCGCGCCGGATGATCTCGCCGACGGCGGCATCATCGGCCTTGTCGGAATACCGGAATTCGCTGTCGGCGTAGCGGTTGATTTCCTGCATCACCATTTCGATGGTGAACGGCCCGCGCAATTCCTCGATCATCGCTTTCTTTTCATCATACGGTTTGCGCATGAAGGTTTCGGGCTTTGCGAACCAGTCATCCGGCAGGTCAACATTCATCGCCCGCATCTTGATGGCGTCGGTGACGTTCTTGATCGCCCGCCCGGTAAAGCGCGGCTCTGCTTCCTTGATCATGTGCAGATAGGTGCCGATGTCGACGATCGACTTCAGCCCGCCATGCTCCTTCATGAAGCGCTCGTAAACGCCGACAAGACCATCTTCCTGCGGTCTTGAATGCTCATCATAGGCTTCACTGACCGCCTTCTGGATGATCTGCGCTTCATACAATTTGTGATCGCCGAGCGGAATCTTGTGGTTCTTGCCCGCCAGCAGCGCAAAAATGTCGATGTAGTCAGCACGGGTCTGCGGCCCGTCCACCATCCACCTGGCACCGGCACGCTGACGCAGTGCATCGTCAACATTTTCAGGATAGTTCGAGAACATGCCGAAAGTGCAATTGCCGCGAACGACCGTGGTCGCTCCGGCAAAGCTCTCCATCAGCACGGCCGTCACTTCCTGCTGGCCTGCCGAAGCGCGGTCGTCGGACCGGCGCGCCGCCACCTGGTCGATGTCGTCGATTGTGCCAAACCCGATGGTGCGCGGATTGATGACATTGTTGATGAATTGCTTGCAGTTCTGCCCTGATTTGCCCTGGTAGGATGAAATCTGGTCAACGCCGAAATTCTCGTAGGTGAAGCCGTACCCAGCCACCTGGCAGTAGTCATGGATCAGTCCGGCGATCATCTGGATCAAAATGGTCTTGCCGGTACCCGGCGCACCGTCACCGATGAACGTGAACAGGAAACCGCCAAGTTCGACAAACGGGTTGAGTTGCCGGTCGAAATCATAGGCCATCAGCATCTTGGACAGCCGCATCGCCTGATATTTGGCAATGTGGTTTCCGATGATTTCGTCCGGCTTTTTGAAAGTCATGACCAGCGGCTTGCCCTTGGCACCGGGCGCTACATCAAAGCCATTCAGCTCAAAGCCGTCATGGTCCAGCCGCAAATGCGTCTGCTCGAATGCACCCAGTCCGGTGAAGCGGCTCTTGCGCGACAACAGGTCTTCCAGCGCGGCATCGGCCGCGGCCCGAATGCGCTGCCCAAGCACAACGTCATCAGCCGCGCCGGTGGCCGCTGCATCAAACGCAGCGACAAGACCCTTCAGCGCATCGCCGGGCGTGGCAAAATTGAACGAAGGTGCGCCGACATCGGATGTCGCCTCGCCATTGGTCTCGATCAACTGCTTGGCGTATGCCGCTGCGGCGAACGCCGCCACATAGGCCGAGGCTTCCATCAAGCTGCGATAGCGGTCGGCATCGGCACCATCCAGAACAGCGGAGGCATTGCGCAGGTGCAGGGCGTCAAGCCCGGTCTGGCGGGCAAAAAGATCGCCAACCGCAAGCGCAACGGATATTGCCCGGCGCGTTTTGTAGAGGATGTTATGCTGGGTTGGCGACAACATCGTGTCTTGCGGGGTGATTGTAGAAAGCGTCTTGGCGAATTCGACCTCGCGGGTCGATTTCATGCCCGCAGTCGAAACGGTTGAGACGAACCTGCGCCGCGTTCCCGCCAGTTCCACACCGCTTTCGCGCGGCGCAGCCTCGGTCAGTGTGAAGCGGGTGACAATGCTTTGGGCTGTCGCCACATGCTTGGCAATGTCGCCTTCAGAAAGCGTGGTGAGCGCTGCATCCATGCGTTCAAATCCTCCTCAGGACCTTGTTTCCGGAAATGATGTGCGTCTCAAAACCAGCAAAGATTTTCTCGGCTTCGCCCTCGGCATAGATTGCCTGATAGGCTTCGTGCGGAACCAGCGCATGACGTGAATAGGCCGACACGCCCATGCGCACCGCTTCCAGATCATCGGTGTTGATGAAGAATTCCTCTTGCGGCGGCTGATTGGACCAAAGCCCGCGCTTGCCGGCCTTCTCGTTGGCAGAATAGATTTCCTGCAACGTCCAGGTGAGAACCCACTGGTTCTCCGGACGCTTCACCTTTTGCAGGATCTTGTCGACTGTCGCGCCGTTCACCGTGATGTCGGCATGGTAGAAGGGACCCAGCACGAAGCGGCGCAACTGCTTGGGATGCAGCGTTGGAAAATCCTTGTCGAGGCTGGTCGCAATCGTGTTGAGCATCAGCGAATAGGAGGAATTCTTGTCGCAGAATTCGTCGAACTGGTGCGCCAGCGCCGGGTTCAGCAGTCCTTCCACCGGCAGCGGAATGTCGATGCCGCGGGCCAGTTTGTCGCCTTCCACGAGCGTGGAAACCATTTCGGGCGAAGAGTCTTCCAGAGAGGCTACGTAAACCATCGGCAGGTTTGCCGTGCCGTCATAATAACCCCAGTGCACGATATAATAGGGTCTCTTGGTCTTGGGATTGACCGAAACCCGCACCGTTCGTGGCAGACACAGCGGCGAGAAATGCAATCCGCCTTCGACCGAGGACAAATACACCCGTTCGGCCATGATTTTTTGCAGGGCGTCGGGAAATGCTTTTTTCGTCAGGATGAAATCGACCATCTCCTTGCGGATGGTCGCCTCGTCAGGCATCGCCGCCAGCCGTTTCTTGGCTTCGCGCCGGTCGTTTTCCAACTCCAGAACGTTCTGGTAAACCGGAAAGCCGCTTTCCGCCTGCGAGATGTTGAACTTGTCGGCAAATGCCGAACGGTCCTGCCAGCTGCGCAGCGAGCCGCGCAGCCGTACCAGATATTCCGTCACCGCCGTGCCCAGCACATCGTGCTTGTACAGCGGGCTTTCATTGTCGTTGAGATAAGTGTCCAGCCCGTCCAGCGCCCGGTTGAGCGCTGAGAAATAGCGGGAAATTGCAGTCACATCGGATTTCATTCAGGCCGCTCCCAAGGGACCAACCCCTCAGGACGCCACGTAATCCGCCG
This sequence comes from Rhizobiaceae bacterium, assembly GCA_041739225.1. Taxonomy (GTDB): domain Bacteria; phylum Pseudomonadota; class Alphaproteobacteria; order Rhizobiales; family Rhizobiaceae; genus BOKV01. The sequence continues at coordinate 67,337 of JBGSOG010000046.1, read as the reverse complement.
AATTGTGCTTGCGCATGACATCGTCGAACCGACGCGCAAATGCATCGTCAGCCAGCTTCTTGCGGCGCTGGATGTCCTTGGTCGAAAGCATGTTCTTCTCATGCATCTCCAGCAAGTCACCAATGTGGGACTGCGCTGCTGCACCAATGCCTGCCATGGTTTCCTCCGCCGCCGTGTCAACCTTGTTGCCAAGCGTGTTGATCTTGTGCGCGACATCCTGCTGCGCCGCGGTCTTCAACGAGTCTTCCAGTGCCTTGTAGAGAACGACGCGCTGCTCGGTGTCGATTTCCAGCTTGTTGATCAGGGTTTGCTGCGCAGCCAGCTGGTTGTTGAGCGAATCGACGAAGGTCTGGAACATTGAGGTGTAGCGCTCGAGCGTCTGGCTTTCGGCCAGCAATTCCTGCTCGCGCGCCTGCATCTTGTTGTATTCGGTCGCCAGCTCCGAGCGCTGCCCTTCAAGCTGGGTGCGCATTTTCTGGTCGGTTGACGAAGCGATCCGGTTTTCCAAATCAAGCAACAGCGGGTTGATTTCCTCAATGCGCTTTTGCGTTGACATGAGGGTTTCTGATGTGACGGTACGCCGCTCCAGAACGGTCTTCAGGCTGGTTTCAGATGCCTTGTAGCGCGCTTCCAGCGCCTGCTTCTGCCCGCGCAGGATGCCAACGATCTTGTCGGACTTGGCAAGCAACTCCTGCAGGTTGGAAGCCAGCGACATGTTGCGGACACGGTCGGAACGCATGCGCTGCATTGATTGTTTTGAAAAGATGCCGACAATTTTTTCCCACGCCGAGAAGCTCTTCATGCTCTCGAATTCGGAGCCGAACACGTTTGTGGCGTCTTCCAGCCCGATGATCAGGTCGGCAATGTTGCCTTCCATGGTCTTCTGCTGCTTGAGAACGTCCTCGATCCGGGCGTTTTCAATGTTGAAATCGATCTGGCCAATGGTTTCAGCCTTGGCAAGCTTGTCGAGAACGACACCGGATTGCTCCAGCTTCGTGCGCATTTCCTCGACTGTCTGGCGGGTCTTTTCAATTTCGGAATCAAATTTGTTCAAATTCGCCATGCAAAATCTCCCGCAAATTGGGCCAATCCCCGATGCGCCGCGAATATAGGTGTTCGCGTCACGCTTTTGAAGCGAATGCTTGATTTATTTCACTTACCGGAATTCGCCAACACTGACCAATTCGAGCTGCGCAACGCCGACGGCAAGGTTGAAGCCGCGGCTGGTCTCGACGCTCAGCGGCTGCAACGCGAAAGAACGGTCAAGCCCGCCAATCAAGGCGTTCGCACCAATGCCCACGCCAATGGACGCGCCGGCTGACAACCCGGCATAATTGCCCTGCAATGCGCCAGGTGTGAAGCCGTTTCGGGTAACCGAGAAAACGCCCCATGCAATGTCGGAATATTGGGTATTGCCGATATCCAGCCCGATGCGGCGAATTTCGCCGGCATAACGCTCGACGGCACGCCCATCGACGTTTTCAAAGATACACGACAATTCACGCCGTGAACTGATGATGCGCCCCTTTCCGCCATCCACCTGACAAGTCAGCAGGCCGACACGGACTGGCGCATTCGATTGTGCCTCAGCGGTAAAAACACTGGCGAAAACAAAAGCGCTGGCAATGAGAACAGGACGGAAATGCATGGCGAAACTCCCTTGGTTGCTTTCCTGTTGCCTGCGTTCCGTGTTCAAACTGTGGTAAGAGCCGACTTACTGTACACCTTCGGCAACAAAGCCGTCCGTTCCCACCCGGCCTGGCCCGATGTCACGTGCCGTCCAGTGTCGGCGACAAAGCGAGACATAGCTTTCATTGCCGCCAACGAAAATCTGGTCGCCTTCCTCGACAGGGCGGCCGTCTGCGCCAAGCCGCACCACCATGCTCGCCTTGCGCCCGCACCAGCAGATTGTGCGCACTTCACGCAATTCGTCGGCAATGGCAAGAAGTGCCATGCTGCCGGGAAAAAGTTTGCCCTGAAAGTCGGTGCGCAGGCCGTAGCACATCACCGGAACGTCCAGTTCGTCAACGACCCGGGCCAGCTGCCAAACCTGGCTTTCTTCCATCCACTGCGCTTCATCGATGAAAATGCAGGCTGTTTTTCCAGTCTTCAGTTTTGCACCAATCAAGGCGTAGAGGTCTTCGTGATGGTTGAATATCTCCGCCTCGCGCGCCAGCCCGATACGCGAAGCAATCTCACCCTTGCGGGTTCGGCTGTCGATTGCCGAAACGAGCAATAGCGTGTCCATGCCGCGTTCGGCATAATTGTGCGCCGCCTGCAAAAGCAGCGTCGATTTGCCGGCGTTCATTGCCGAATACGAGAAATAAAGCTTGGCCATGGTGATTTCCGGACGTTGGCGCCGATACAACGCTCACTTCCGCAACATAGTGAAGCCTTTTGCTGCCACAAGCGGCCTGCAAAACTCTCCACAGATGTTGCAGCGGAAATGCCTTCAGCTTGCCTTTGCCAGTTGTTGTTGCATGCCGTCGCGCATGAAGTCGCGGATGTAGCCCAGCGTTTTGCGGGCATCCTGCGGCTTGCCGAAAAGATAGCCCTGCCCGGCATGGCAGCCATAGCGCTTGAGGCTTTCGGCCTGGCGAATTTCCTCGATGCCTTCGGCAACAACAGTGAGTTCAAGCCCTGCGCACATTTCAAGGATCGCGCGCACGATGTGCTCGGCTGGCTTGTCCTCGCCTATGGCCATGATGAAGGCGCGGTCGATCTTGACTTTGTCGAGCTTGAGTTCACGCAACCGGCCGAGCGACGACTGGCCGGTACCAAAATCATCCATGGAAATGCGGATGCCGGATTTGTGCAATTCGTCGACGATCATCGCAGCGGTTTCCGGATCTGACATCATTGCGGTTTCAGTGACTTCGATTTCCAGCCGGTGTGGCGGCAAACCGGCTCTGGCAATGACGTCCTTGATGTTTTGTGCGGTCGAGGGATCTACCAGCTGGACGCTGGAAACGTTGAAAGACAGGAACAATTCTTCGGGCCATTCCGCCGCAGCACGAGCAGCCTGAAACAGCAAGGATTCAGTCAGTGCAGCGATGATGCCGCGCTCCTCAGCCAACGGGATGAACTTTGCCGGAGAAATGAATCCGAGTTCTGGATCAATCCAGCGTGCCAGCGATTCAAAGCCGAGCAGCTTTCCATCCTGCAGCGAAATGATCGGCTGAAAATGCGGCGTGACTTCATTGTTGGCCACGGCATTGCGAAGTGCCTGCTCTATCCGGGCATTTTCGCGAACCATGTCTTCCAGTTCGCGGCTGTAGATTGTCACCCGGCCGCGGCCATTGCGCTTTGAGTGGTAAAGTGCGGTGTCGATATTGGCCATGACGGCTTCCATTGTGTCTCCGGCATACGGGTGAACGGCAAAGCCGAAGGAACCCGAAAGCCGTACAGTGCTGCCATCAAGATCGAACGGTGCGGCGAGCACACTTTGGAGAAGCCGTCCCTTTTCGGCAGCTCCCTTTTCGTCGATGACAAAAGGGAAAATGAACCCGAATTCATCACCGGCATACCGGCAGACAAAGCCATCGCCCTCGACCGCAGCCGCGAGGCGCAGCGCGCACTGCTTGATTACTTCATTGCCGCTGGCAAAGCCGAAAAGGTCATTGATCGGCTTCATGCCGTCGAGGTTCATCAAACCAATGGTGAAAGCAGCGGGGTCTTCCTTGCGTGCTTCGATCAGGCGATTGAATTTCTCGTTCATCCGCAACTTGTTGCCAAGACCGGTCAAAGTGTCGGTGAACGGCAAGGCCAGGGCGCTGTTCAAATTTTGCTTCTCGGAAGCTTCCGCCCCGACTTCCATCGCAATGAACTGGCGCTCTCCAACCGTGTCTTTTGCCAATAGGTCTTGCTGGTCAAGCAAAGAACGAAGCACCGGGGAAAGTCGGCGCCAAAGCAGATACAAAGAGATGACGACAATCACGACAGGCGCCACGCTTGCCACCCGGGCGATGCTGGATGGCAGAATGAAAGTGGCCAAAGCCCCCGCCACACTGGCACCTGTGGCAACCGATGCCCAGGTTGCAAATGGCGCGATAATCTCTTTTGAGAACCGGGACTGGCGCTTCCCTGATGAAGAAGCCGAAGTCGGTCGGGTCGAAATCATGCTCTGTCCATCCAGTTCAGGAATACTTCACTTCCATGAGTGTCAAACAGAGGTAAACAAGCCCTTTGCAACAATGGCGCAAATCCGACGGGTAGCGCATTGCCACAGTCCAGCCAGCCTGAATGCTGGCTGCATGGTTAACGCCCCCTCAACAATTTCAGAATGTTTGAAATCGTTCAGGACTTTATGGCGCCTGCGGCACCCCGTTGACTTGCCAAAGTCTTGCGGGCGAGCTCGGGCGCAAGTGCTGCCCACGCATCATATTGGGTGAGAAATACCCGGCCAGTGAGTTGGGTGAGGAAATCGATCCGGCTCAACCGGTCCATCACCGGGCCCTTTACCTCACTCAGGTGGAACGTAATGCCGCCATCCTTCAAACGATGGTTGATTGCCTCAAGGCTTTCCAGTGCACTGCTGTCAATGTCGCTGACCGAAGGACACATCAGCACCACATGCTTGATGCGCGGCTCACCAGCCACCTTGGCCAGAACCACGTCCTCAAGAAACCGCGCATTGGCAAAATAAAGGCTCTCGTCTATCCGCAGCGACAAAATTTCCGGTGTTGTTACGACCTTGTGGCGTTTGATGTTGCGAAAATGCTCGGTTCCGGGAACCTGCCCGACAATGGCGAAATGCGGTCGCGATGACCGATACAAATGCGCAAATATAGAGAACGCAACACCCGCAAGAATACCCGCTTCCACACCTTCAAACAGCGTGATGCCGATGGTTGCCAGCATTGCCGCAGCGTCGGCCCTTGAGTAGTTCCAGGTGCGCCGGATTGCGCCAAGGTCAACCAGCGTGAGAACAGCAATGATAATGGTTGCTGCAAGCGTCGCCTTTGGCAGGAAATGCAGCACCGGCGTCAACAGCAAGGTGGCCACGGCAATTCCCACGGCCGTAAACATGCCAGCCGCAGGTGAGACCGCGCCGGCATCAAAATTGACCACCGACCGGGCAAAGCCACCGGTTACCGGATAGCCGCCGGTCAGGCTGGCTGCGATGTTGGAAGCTCCAAGCCCGATCAACTCCTGATCCGGCACAATGCGCTGGCGGCGTTTGGCGGCAAGCGTTTGCGCCACGGATACTGATTCAACAAAGCCGACGACGGAAATCAGCAGCGCCGGCAGAAGCAGTTCGCGTACCAAAACCGGGTCGAGGCTGGGAAAGGTCAACGGTGGCAATCCGGCTGGAATATCACCAACAATTTTGACCCCTGCCGCTGGCAAGTCGAATGACCACGCGAGCCATATCGTCGTGAACACCGCTGCCACCGGAGCCGCCTTGGCAATGAAATCGGCGAATTTGGTGTTAAGCCCCAGTTTGATCAGGCTGCTCTTCAGCCAGCGCCGACAGCTGAACAAAAATGCCAGTACGCCAAACCCGATCAATGCAGTGGGCAAATTGACGGGGTCTTTCGAGTTCCAGGCAGAGGCAATGATTTGGGGCATAGTCTGCCCGGACGTTGAAATGCCAAGCACACCGCCAAGCTGGCTTGCCGCGATGATGATCCCCGATGCCGTGATGAACCCGGAAATGACCGGGTGGCTGAGGAAAGACGCCATGAAGCCGAGCCGCAGAAATCCCATGAGCGTTAAGATCAATCCCGAGAGAAACGCCAGCAGGATGGCCGCCGTCCATGCGTCGGTGACACCGCTTTGGACCACTTTCGCCGTGGCAACGGCCGTCATCAACGATATGACCGCTACCGGACCAACCGCCAGCGCCCGGCTGGTGCCGAAAATGCCATATCCAACCAGGGGCAGCACGGATGCATAAAGTCCGACCTGCGGCGGCAGGCCAGCCAGCAATGCGTAGGCCAACGACTGCGGAATCAGCATGATGGTCACAATCACCGCAGCCACCAAATCACTGGTTGCCATCTCACGATTGTACTGCTTCCCCCAATCAAGGATGGGAAGATAGCGGCTGAAACGGCGCGCACCGGCACTCAGGACGGTACGGCTGCGCGCCAGGAGCGTTTCGGTCGATGTTTGCATGGCGACTTTTTTCCGGAAGGCGGATTATCAGGGTCATTATCTGTTAAATTAGCAGTAGCTAATATTGAGGCCGCTTACAAGTCTTCTGCCACTTGGCTGGCTGCAGCGCCTTTGCCCTTGAAATCCTTCGCCAGCAGGTAAAGCTCCACCGAGCCATCTCGCGAGGCTGGCGGCTTGACATGATGAACCGATTTGAAGTTTCGCTTCATGCGGTCCAGCAGGCCTGCCTCGGTTCCGCCCTGGAAGGTTTTCGCCAGAAAATGACCACCCGGCTTCAACACTGAAATGGCAAATTCCAACGCCACTTCCACCAGATGCATGGTGCGCAAATGGTCGGTCTGCCGGTGGCCGATGGTTGGTGCTGCCATGTCCGAGATCACAAGGTCGGGTGCCCTGCCCCCGGTTGCCTCCATCAGCAGCCGCGGTGCGCTTTCATCAAGAAAATCCAGCAGCAGGATGGTAGCTCCGGCAACAGGGTCCATCTCCAGATAGTCGATGCCGACCACACGAATGTCTTCCACGCTCGACCCGGTGCGCTCGACGCTAACCTGCGTCCAGCCGCCGGGCGCAGCTCCCAGATCGATGATGACTGCACCCTTCTTCAGCAAGTGATAGCGCTCGTCGATCTCTTTCAGCTTGTATGCCGCACGCGACGCATAGCCTTCTGCTTTTGCCTTCTTGACATAAGGGTCATTGAGTTGCCGCTCGAGCCAGGCAGTGGACGACAATTTGCGCCCTTTGGCAGATTTGACCCGCGTGCGCAGGCTGCGCGCTTCCACACCGCGACCTGCCGCGCCCCTGCCGGAAGTTGGTTTGTCGCCGCCGCCTTTGCCGCCCGGTTTTTTCATCGCACACCCTCCGGGCGACCGCCCCCGTTGTGTTTCTGGCGGTGCCAGCCACCCTTGCGCTGGTCACGCCGCCAGACGCCCGCCCCATGCATCAACTCATTGAGAATACCCTCGCGCAATCCCCGGTCCGCCACCCGCAAGCGCGGGCTCGGCCAGGCCTGGCGAATCGCTTCAAGGATCGCACAACCTGCCAGTACAAGGTCCGCTCGCTCCCGCCCAATGCAGGCATTCCTTGAGCGGGCTTCGTAGTCCATTGCCCGCAAGTCGCCCACCACCCGTGAAATTTCGGTGTGATCGAGCCAAATACCGTCAACTTTGCGACGGTCATAGCGCGGCAATTCAAGATGCACACCGGCGATGGTGGTGACGGTTCCCGATGTGCCCAGCAAGTGGGTGTCGTTGTCATTCCAGATATCGGCCAGATGATCGCGCTCGGCAAAACGGGCTATGTGCCCCGATACCTCGGCAATCATGTTCTCGAACACTGCGTGTGAAACATCCCTGCCACCATGCCGTTCGGAAAGATTGACGACGCCGACCGGCAGCGAGGTCCAGCCGGCGATCTGCTGGGATATGCGCAAGTTCGCCTCACGGCGACGCCGCACCAGCACCAGTTCCGTTGAACCACCGCCAATGTCGAAAAGCACCGCTCCGTGGGCCGCCGGGTCCATCAGGCTGCCACAACCCTCGGCGGCCAGCCGCGCCTCGGTCTGGCGGTCGACAATCTCAAGCACCAGCCCGGTCTGCTGTCTTACTGCTTCGATGAATTCAACGCCGTTTTCCGCTGCCCGGCAGGCTTCGGTGGCAATCAACCTCTTGCCCGCAACCGTATGCTGCGCCAGCTTGGACGCGCAAATCGAAAGTGCCTCTATCGCCCGCTGCATGGCTTCCGGCTGCAGGCGATTGGTGGATGACAATCCTTCACCCAGACGAACGATGCGCGAATAGGCATCGACGACCCTGAATCGCTCAGGACCGTCGGGCGCTGCCAGCAACAGGCGGCAATTGTTGGTACCAAGGTCCAGCGCAGCAAACACTTGCCGCCCCCTTGGCTGGGCTGAAACCTGGCGCGCCATTTCTTCAGGCCGATTGCCCGATCCCGCAAGCGCGGCAGCAGCAGCAGCTCTTGCCGGATCAAAACTGGCATCGGGTGCAGGGCGAACAGGCGCACGCAGGTGCCGCAGCTGTGGATCGCCCGATGCCTGGCCATTGCGGTTTCGCTTTTTCTTGCGGCGCTTGGCAGGAGCAGGTCGATCGGAAGCAGGCAATCCGCCAGACCGCGCCAACTCCCCGTTCGCATGTTCGGCACGCAAGCCGCTGGCAGGCTTCGCTGAACCGGCAACGGCAGGCGTGCTGGCCAACGGATTGCGCCGCGCTCCCCGCCTTCTCCTGCGGCGCGCAGCCGAGCCTTCGCCCGCCGCCTTTGCGTTCGTTTGTTGGGGAGCCGTGGCCCCGCTTTCAGCCGTCACAGCACCGCCAGGCGTTTTGCCGTCCTGGACATTGCGTTTCTGCTTGCGCCTCTTGCGCTTTTTGCGGTCGGCGGCATCCCCGGGCGGTCTTTCGCCGTTCCCGGTGTTGCTCACGCGTTATTCTCCGCCGCTGCCGCCATGATGGATAGTTGTTCAGAGCTATCCGGCAAACTGGCGCACATTGCGGCATTTGATGGTTACGTTGCGCAAACCGTAACACTGCCACGCCTTTCGTCAAAGCCATATGTCGTTTTTCGCGAACCAGCAGCGCACAAAACCATGTTGCATCGCCAGAGAAAGATGACTATTGAACAGCCGCAACGAACCGGCACGTCCGGGGCGAAATAGAGCATTTCGCTGGCGCGAAAGCTTCAATCCAGCTGGAAGCCACGCAGCGCATTGTTGGGGAATCGTCCAACGGTAGGACAGCGGACTCTGACTCCGTCAATCTAGGTTCGAATCCTAGTTCCCCAGCCAACTTCCTGCAAATCCGCGTTTCGCCACAGCAAGACAATCTCGCGCAATTTCCGTGTCTTGCCGCAGAAGCGTAAGGCTTTTGAAGGCATGGTGTTTTGAGTTGGCAAAGATAAACACCTTCTACCGGGATGTTTTCTGGAAGAATTCCAAACTGCTGCTTTGGCTGAACCAATGCGTTGACGCACCCGTCGGACCCGGTGTTTATTGATCGATTCGTTGATCCGGCCCTTGAAGCCGGTTGAATGAGGGATTGGAAAATGCCGACTGGGGTTCCTTCCTGGGGCAGCTATTTTGCGCGCCCTGCCGAAAGACTTGTTTTGGATGGTTATCGCTCGTTGCAGTCCGCCCGGAATTCGCAACGCCAGGACGATTTCGATGCGGCGAGCAAATTTTTCCATTCCTTGTTGCCTGCCCGAATGGCTAAATCGGCTTTGCAGGCGCTCGTTGTGTTTGTCTCGCAACTGGCCGCCTGCAACGGGTGCCCGTTGAAGTCTTTTCCCGCCGAAACCCATCACGTCACACGCTATGAAGTATTGCTTCTCGGATTGATTGCCGGGGTGCAAAACGGCGACGACCAGTGCGTGAGAACCTGCCTAAACCAGATCACCTGCGCTTCCAGATGCGAGGAGGTCGCCTTTGCCGCTGCAAATTTTGCTTTGACGTTACGCTGTTTTGGCCAGCAATTGGGTCCGGTTCCGCTTGAAGCCATCGAAGATGTGCTGGTACGCAGCCGCTCGGTCACCATCCATTGACTAGGGTCAAGTCTCATTGATTTGCACGAAATGATGGGAGGGAATTTGTGTCGGTACAAGGCGCAAGACCGCAGGAAGGCTAAAGCCTTTCAAGGGCTTGCAACGCGGTAGCGGCGCAAATTCACCCCACCCGAAGGGCGCTTCCGCAATGACACGGACTGCTGCGTCAAAGTTCTTGACCGGGGAAGCTGCCCCGCTCTTCGAACTTTCCCTTGAATTCCGTGCCATATCGGGCGTCATTTCGCGCAAATCAATGAGTCTTGACCCTTGCAACCCGAGAAGATAGCCGCAGACAGCCGTTCGCCATCCGCGCCCACCGCAAAGCGTTCAACGCCTGCTGTAGCAATGCGAGACCAGTGCAAAAATGGTTTTGCGCGCTCCCTCATCATTTCCGGCGAGCGCAGCCTAAGAAATCCTGTAAAAATTCGCGGCTGTATGGCCAAACACCTTCAATTTGTCTTTTTCAGAAAGTGCCTGTGTCAGCGTTTCAGCACAATGGAGCCAGTCCGCGTAGCTTGCCCTCAACAGACACACCGGCCAGTCGGAACCCCACATGATGCGGTCGGCACCAAACTGCTCGATCACGTGACTTGCCCAGGGATGCAGTTTGGCGGCAGACCATTTGCCATGGGTCTCGGTGACAAGGCCGGACAATTTGCAAAACGCGCCAGTCTCATGAGCGATCCTTGCCATGCCGGTTGCCCATGCGCTGAAACCTGGATCAAGCGCGCCTGCCTCGCCAATTTGCGGCTTCATGCAATGATCGACAACAGCGCGTAGGTCCGGGTATCGGCGAAAAATGGTCAGAAAATTTGGCAGATGCCGCGGAAAGCCAAGTGCGTCGAAGGTCAGGTCGAGTTCCACCAGCGCCGAGAATGCCCACTGAATGTCATGGCGCAACATCCAGTCATCATCGGCAATGTCCTGGACCATCGGGCGGACACCCGCGAATTTGGGGTGGCGCTTGAGGCGCTCCAACTGGCGTAAATCGTCACGGTTCTGAAAATCAATCCAGCCCACGACTTTGGCCACTGCGGGACTGTCATCGGCGATTTTCAGCAGATACTCGGTCTCGGCAATGGATTGTGCAGCTTGCACCAGAACTGTCTTTTCAATTGCGTGCGCTGCCAGCAGCGGCTCCATGTCCCGTTGATCGTAAGGACGTGTCAAAACCGGATGATCAACCGGCATCCAGTGATAGTCACCGCGCGCCGGATTCCAGAAGTGGTGATGGGCATCAATTTTCATCAAGGCAAGCTCCCGGTCACGGCGTCGGCGCGTCTTCGCGGATGAGCCTTTCGCGTTTCAGCTCATGCCACAATTCAGGCGGGATGGCCTCACCCAGGATGTGGTGGTTTTGAACGACCTCTTTGACGCCCTGCCCCCCCGGAATTACGGACACCACGCTTGGATGGAACAAGGGAAACTGAAGCGCCGCGCTGATCAGCGCAACACCATGCCTTTGGCACACAGCCTGTATCCGTGCCACGTGCCCAAGCACCTCGCTGGAAGCCTCGGAGTAGTTGTAGAACGCACCCGGTCTGGGGCCGCTGGCCAGAATGCCGGAATTGTAAGGCCCGCCCAGAATGATGCCGATGCCGCGCTTGTGGCAAAGCGGCAAAAAGCTCGCCAGCGATTCCTGTTCAAGCAGGGTGTAGCGGCCTGCCAGCAGGAACAGGTCAAAATCTCCCCGCTCGGCCAGTGTCTGGCACACCTCCCATTCGTTTACGCCTGCACCAAATGCCTTGATCACGCCTTGATCGCGCAGCGAAAGCATCGCGTAGTAGCCCGAGCGCATAAACTCGTCGATGCGGGCGTCCGAGGCTTCTTTGCTTCCATGGGTAAAAATGCACAGGTCGTGCGCCAGCAAAATATCAATGCGGTCGAGCCCGAGCCTTTCGAGTGACGCCTCGAAAGAGCGCATGATTCCATCATGGGAATAGTCAAAAACCTGTCGGCGCGCCGGCGTTTCGAAAAACTTGCCGATGCCGGTTCGCTCTTCCGGACGGCACACCTGCAGGAGGCGCCCGGCCTTGGTCGTCACCACATAATCGTCCCGTTTTTGCTCACGGAAAAAAGGGTTGAGCCGGGTTTCAGCCAGACCCAGACCGTACAGCGGCGCAGTGTCGAAGTATCGGCATCCGCTATCCCAAACAGCATTCAGGACTGCCTGTGCCTGCGAACCTGAAATTGCCTGATAAAGGTTGCCGAGCGGGGCCGTGCCGAAACCAAGCTCGGTGAATTCGATGCCGCCATTGCCAATCCGGTCAAATCGTCTGCGCTTCATCAAATACTCCGGTAAATCCAGTCTTGTTTCATCACCGATCTGATTTTGTGACTAGTCAGTGTGGAATACTTTCTCCATCCGCGCCCACCATTCGCCGGGCCTGCGGCTCGCAAACGGAACCTGCATGGGATCGGTGATCTTCCACCATTCGAGCATTTCGGGAACCAGTTTCATCTTTTCCATGTCGGCGGCAAAATCGGAGCCGTGGTATTCCCAGTAGGCAAAGAGCAGGTTCTCCGGTTCCTTGAGGAAAATCGTGTAATTGGCGATGTTGCTGTCAGAAATGGCTTTGAGCACCTGTGGCCAGACGGCAGCATGAATGCGCTTGTATTCGTCGATGATTTCGCCGTTCAATTGAATGACCTGCCCCATCCGCTCCATGCTGTTCTCTCCTTCGATCAGGCCTTCTTCTTCGGCTTCAGGTTCTTCTCCAGCGTGGCGAAGGCTTTCTGGTAAACATTGGCTTCAGTGCCGGGAATAAGCACCAGATCCTCCTGGCTGCCGGAAACCCAATCTCCCGTCCACACGCCAAAGGTCGAATTGTCTGCTGTCACCGGCCAAAGGCGCGGGCCGGAAACATAATTCATCCAGGCAATCTCCGACTTGGTGATGCGGTACAGGAAGGACCGGGTCTGGTCACACAGGGCCAGCAGTTCCTCGTTGAGGTGGCCATCACCAAAATAGAAATCGCGCACGCCCGACACCTTGTCGGGACGCGCCTTGCCGAGCATTTTCATCCTGGTGATCTCGTCGTGCCAATCGCCCATGCCGGCAAAATCGCGCATGACACGCCACACATCCTCGACCGGGGCTTTCAGGTTGCGCGAGGTCCACACCTTGTTGGGTGCAAAAGCCTTCCAGCGCTCTGCACCTTGCGGTTTTGCCGGTTTCTCGCGTTTGATCTTTTCATTGAGCGCTTTCCAGCCGGCTGCAAAAACGTCACGGGAAATTATTTCGACGTATTTTCCTTCATCCTGCGGGGCCTCGTCAAATACAGCCTCCCACTCTGCAAATGTCTGGTCGGTATGTGTCACCGGCATAAGCCGAACGGTCGCAATGTAATTTTTGACCGGGAATGCCGGTGTCTCGAAATTGTATGCAAAGGTGTGTTTTGCATCGTCGAGTGTCAGCAATCGCTCGCGGATATGGCCACCATCTGTCGTATGAAATGAGCGCACGCAACCTACGACGTCGGCATCAAGGCCGCCTTCGATTTTGGAATCGGCAACAATCGGCACCCAGTCCGGCAACCCGTTGAAATTGCGGATCAGGCTCCAGACCGTTTCGACCGGAGCCTTGATGATGGCGCTGGCATAGGCGCGAGCCATGGCTGTAACCTCCTAGAATGAAATGGATTTGAATGCGTTGGTTTGTGCTGTCAGGGCAATTTCAGTGGGCAGCCGTTCCATTGAGCTTGCACCATAAAAGCCATGGACGTTCTGCGCGTTTCTCAAAATGTACTGGGCGTCGGATGGTGAGGAAATCGGACCGCCGTGGCAGATGACGATGATGTCCTTTCGCACCTTCATCGCCGCTTCTGCCCATTCGTCGATGATCGCCGGACATTGTTCGAGCTTGACCGCTGTCTCGGCACCAATGCTGCCGCCCGTGGTCAAGCCCATGTGCGGCACGATGATGTCAGCGCCAGCCTTCGTCATGGCCACCGCCTCGGCGGCGGAAAAAACATAAGGCGTCGTTAGCATGTCGCGTTTGTGCGCCTTGGCGATCATGTCCACTTCCAGCCCGTAGCCCATGCCGGTCTCCTCCAGATTGCGGCGCATGATGCCGTCAAACAGTCCGACCGTGGGGAAGTTCTGTACACCGGAAAATCCCATTTGCTTCAGTCGGTCGAGAAGATCATCCATCAGCGCAAACGGGTCCGTGCCATTGACACCAGCCAGTACGGGTGTGTGTTTGACCACCGGCAGGACCTCACGCGCCATTTCCTGCACGATGTCGTTGGCGTTGCCATAGGCCATCAGCCCGGCAAGCGACCCGCGCCCCGCCATGCGATAGCGACCTGAATTGTAAATGACGATGAGGTCAATGCCTCCTGCCTCTTCGCACTTGGCGGAAAGGCCTGTTCCAGCGCCGCCACCGATGATGGGTTGACGACGGCGAACCATGTCCTTGAACTTTTCTACAAGCGTGGCGCGGTCAATTCGAGGCATGGCTTCTCACGTGATCTGCCTGAATGCCGTGGCAACCGCCTCGGCAAATTTCGGGCTGTTGATATGTTCGTCGATTTCCAGCAATTTTCGGTTTGGTGCAGGTTTCCACCCCGAACGGATGGCGGCAAACAACGCCTCGTCGGCAACGACATCGCGAAAAGACGAGCCGTCTGCATCAATTGCCGATACCCCGCGCAGTGGCAACAGAAAGCGGACCGGTCCCTGCATCCGGTTCAGCCGCTCAACGATGAAGTTTCCAATCGCGGTGTTTTCCCGCGGTGTCGTGCGCATCAATGTGACGCTCGAATTGTGGACATGAAACTGCCTGTCGGCAAATTTTCCCGGAACAGTCTCGCGCGCGCCGAAATTGACCATGTCCACTGCACCGACGGAACCGACATAGGGAATTCCCGAGCGGATTACGGATCCGAACCGGTCGTCGTCACAAGGCAGGATGCCGCCAATCAAAAAATCAGCCACTTCAGTGGTGGTAATGTCGATGGCAGCTTTCAAATAGCCTGAATCAATCAGTTTCTCCATGCACTGGCCGCCAGTGCCGGTCGCGTGGAACACGAAACATTCGCATGTTTCTTCCAGCAGGTGGCGGATTTGGTTGGCGCACAAAGTGGTGACGCCAAACATCGTCATGCCAACCGGCAGTTTTCCGTCATTGACATTTTCAACACCATTCAAAACCATGCCTGCCACGGCATGTGCAGCATTGCCGATCACTTTGCGCGAGATGGCATTGAGCCCTGCCACATCGCTGACCGAGTGCATCATGGTGATGTCCGACGGCCCGACAAACAGCGCAACATTGCCCGACGCCAACGTGGAAACCATCACCTTTGGCAGCCCGATTGGCATGGCGCGCATGGCTGCGGTCACGATCGTTGAATTGCCGGAACCGCCCATGCCGAGAATGCCGCTGACATCGGTTCTCGACAGGATAAATAGGGTCAACGCTTTCGCCATGGCGGTTACTGCCTGGCCGCGATCAGACAGGCCAAGCACCGCCGCGATGCCGTCTGGATGAAAACCGGCGACATCCGCCGCGCTGATATCGCACTCAAATTCCCCAGGTCCGGTGGAAACATCCACCAGCCATGCCTTTGCCCCTGCCTTGTTTATCAGGTCTGCAGCGTAGTGAAGCTCCGGCCCTTTCGTGTCGCATGTGCCGACCACGTAGATGCACGGAGCCTCGTTCATATCGCATTGGCCCAACCGGACCGCATTTGCTTGAGGCCGTCACGGTAGACGCTCTCGCGTGTCGGGAAAAAATCGCGCCACACCCGTGTTGCCGCGGCAAGATCCGGCAATGCCCGGCCAAATGCCTCGATGGTCAGCCAACCGTCGTATTTGGCAGCGCGCAGCGCCTTGTACGTTGCATCCCAGGGCACATGGCCCTTGCCGGGTGTGCCACGGTCGTTTTCGGAAATATGCACATGGATCATGTGCTTCTTGATGGTCTTGATCGCCTTGACGGGATCTTTTTCCTCAATGTTGGCATGGAAGGTGTCGTACATCGCCTTGACTGCCGGATGATCAACTTCGTCCAGATAGTCGGCCAGCTGTTCCATCGTGTTGAGGAAATAGCATTCGAAGCGGTTGAGCGCTTCCAGTGCAAATCGCACGTTCTTTTTTGCAGCGTAGTCTCCGACCTTGCGATGGAACGAAAGTCCGTTCTTGCGCTCGGCAGACGTGGCCCCATTGCCGGAGAAATAACCCAGTTCGGAATGCATGGGGCCAGCCAGGATATTGGCACCCAGCGCCGAAGTGCAATCAATGACCCATTTCGTATACTCGACAGCCGCGAGGCGTGCAGTTTTCTCCGGCGAAAGCGGGTTTTTGTCTGACCCACCGATGACACTGACGACGCTGCGTTGGAGGCCGAGCCGGTCAAGCTCTGCACCGAGCATCGCGTAGTGGTCCGGAGTGCCTTCGAAGATCGGGATTTCGACTGTATCGTAGCCGGTCTTTTTCAAATCCTTCAGTATCGCAAAATGTTCGGCAGTGACATGCGATGTCCAAAGCAGCAGGTTCATTCCGGTTTTCATGGCTTACCCTCCAGGCAGACTTTCACGTCCATCCCCATGTTGATCATCAACAGCCTCAATATGTTGCCCGCCCGCCCGATACGTCGAACACGGCACCGGTCGAAAAAGAACATTCTTCGCTTGCCAGCCAGCACACGAGACCAGCAACCTCATCGACGGTGCCGAAACGGCCGCGCGGGATTTTCGACAGCATGAAATCGATGTGGCTTTGCGGCATCTGGTCAAAGATCGGCGTGCGCACGGCAGCTGGTGTTACTGCGTTGACCGAGATGTTGTTTTTGGCAACTTCCTTGGCCAGCGATTTGGTCATGCCGATCACGGCGGCTTTTGATGCCGAGTAGCCGGAAGCGTTTGGATTGCCCTCTTTTCCGGCAATCGAGGCGATGTTGACGATCCGCCCGTAATCCTGCGCGATCATGTGCGGGATGACTGCACGATTGGTGAAAAACGTGCCGTTGACGTTGATCGCCATGACCTTCAACCAGCCATCAATCGGGAACTCGGCAAGCGGCACGGTGGGGCCGGTTATGCCGGCGCTGTTGACGAGGATGTCAATGCGGCCCAGCTGCGCCATCGTTTTCTGGACGGCAGCCTCGACCGAAGAATAATCCGCAATATCAACCTTGATCGGGCCATTCAGATCCCAAACAGAAACTTGCCCGCCTTCGGCCTTGATCCGGTTGGCCACGGCTTCGCCTATGCCCGATGCCCCGCCAGTGACAACCGCGTTCCGCCCTGAAAACCGCATCATGTGTTTTATCCTCAAATTACTTTGTCTTTTTTGTCACGCGGAAAGATTCATCCCCGTTTCCTGATCGAAGAAATGCGCCTTTTGCGGATCGAGCCCGAACTTCACCTTTGCATCGACATTTGCCTGCATTCTCGATGAAACCGTTGCCCTGAGAAACGCGTCACCGACACGCAACGTGATGATCTTTTCCATGCCGTGATTTTCGACATCGTGGATCAGGGCTTCCACCGGACCGGTCGGACCTACTTCAACGTCTTCAGACCGAATTCCGACCGTCACCCCGGTCGTTGCTGGAGTTGCAGGCATCTTGAGTTTCTGGGCACCGCCGAAAATGCTGCACTCGTTTCCGGACACAACACATGGAAGCAGGTTCATAGACGGAGAACCGACAAAGCTGGCCACGAACAGGTCACGCGGGCGGTTGTAGATTTCCCATGGCGTGCCGACCTGTACCAATTTTCCTTTGTTGAGTACCGCTACCTTGTCGCCCATCGACATGGCCTCAACCTGGTCATGCGTGACGAAAACAAACGTTGCCTTGAGCCGGATCTGCAAGTCCTTCAGTTCCAGACGCAGGGACTCGCGCAATTTGGCGTCCAGATTGGACAGCGGTTCATCCATCAAAAAGGCCCGTGGCTCGCGGACAATTGCACGGCCGATCGATACCCGCTGCATTTCCCCGCCTGACAGCCTGTCGGTCTTGCGATCCATCAGATGACTGATGCGCAATGTTTTGCCGGCTTTTTCAACCCGCATGTCTATTTCGCTTTGCGAAAGATTTCGGGTTCGCGAGCGCAGCGGGAATTCGAGGTTTTGCCGCACTGTATAGCGGGGGTAAAGCGAGTAGTACTGAAACACCAACGCAACATCACGTTCGGCGGAGGTTTGGTCACCAACGTCCTCGCCAGCTATTTCGATGGAGCCACCATCGGGTGCATCCAGTCCGGCTATCAGGCGCAGCGCAGTGGTCTTCCCGGCTCCCGTTGGTCCAAGCAGCACAAAAAATTCACCGTCAGCGACATCAAGCGAAAGTGCATCCAGCGCGGTGTTGCCACCGAATTTCCTGGTAACGGAATGAAACTTAATTTGCGCCATCACCAAGCCTTATGTGCAGGGAATCGCCTGATTTGGAATTGAACAAATGGGTCTGCGCCGGATCAAGCCTGGCCCATAGCTTTTGACCTGTTTTTCCGGCAAATCCGCTTCTCGTCCGGGCTCTCAAAAGGGCTGTCCCAAATTTGAGGTCAACGATGTCATAGGCACCCAGCGGTTCGACAAGGTGGACTGTTGCCGGGGTATGGCCGGCTTTTTCAACCTGGGACAAAAGCACGCCTTCAGGCCGGATACCGAGTGTAAGATCGCCTGAACCGGCAGGAGACTGGCTGATTGCAGAGCCAAGCTCGGAGGGGAATTCAAACTCTGCCGCCTCGCCGCCAAGGTTGACTTGCATGGCATTTCCCCTGGATTCCAATTTTGCCGGGGCAATGTTCATCACTGGACTGCCGACAAACTGCGCGACAAAAAGGTTCGCCGGATGGTGGTAAACTTCGTCTGGCGTTCCGACCTGCTGAAGCACGCCGTCATTCATGATGGCTATACGGTCGGCCATCGACATCGCTTCAACCTGATCATGCGTGACATAGACGGTGGTTGCCTCGTTTTCCAGGTGCAGGCGCTTCAACTCGGTGCGCATTTCCTCGCGCAACTTGGCATCCAGCGCTCCCATCGGTTCATCCATGAGCATGGCCTTTGGCCGGCGCACCAAGGCCCGTCCTATGGCAACGCGCTGCATGTCGCCGCCTGCAAGTGACGAGGGCCGTTTGCCCAGGAGATGTTCAATCTGCAACGACCGGGCAACAGCGCGGACTTTCTTGTCAACACTTTCCCTGCTTTCGCGCGTGGCACGCAGGGGAAACGCGATGTTTTCATACGCTGTCAGATGCGGATAAAGCGCAAACAGTTGAAAGACGAAAGCGATGTCGCGGTCACCGGCCTCCAGATTTTGAACCGGCTTGCCGTCAATCAGGATTTCGCCATTGTCAATTTCCTCCAGTCCGGCAATCGCACGTAAAGTGGTCGTCTTGCCGCAACCCGAAGGCCCGAGCAAAACCACAAACTCCCGGTGTTTGATCACCAAGTTGAGCTTTCGGATAACGTAGGCAGCCCCGAAATGCTTCTCGATGTTGCTCAGTATGATTTCAGCCATGGTGCTTGCAGCTATTCCTTGGTCTCAAGCGGTTTGATTTTTGAAAAAACATTGAATCCGACCAAGCCGATCAGGATGATGGTCACCCCGTAGCTGTGCAAAGTCATGTTGAGAGGCTGACACAGCGCAACGATGCCGAACACCATTGTCCATATCGAGGCTGGTTCAAAATACTTCACGCTCATCTCACGAAAACCCATTGCCTTTCCCCTATTTGCGGATTGCGCCAAAAGTCACCCCGCGCAGCAGGTGCTTGCGCAACAAAAAGGTGAAAACGGCGACAGGAATGATGAACAACAATGTCCCGGCGGCGATAACTGTCCAGTCAATCAGACCGGAGCCAACCTGGCTTGGAATGAACGGCGGCGTGGTTTGGGCCCGCCGGTTCGTCATGATCAGTGCAAAAGCGTATTCGTTCCACGCCGTGATGAAGCAGAATACCGATGTGGCTGCGATGCCGGTTACCGCTTCAGGCAAAACGATCTTGAAGAACGACTGCATGCGTGTGTAGCCATCGACAAGCGCCGCTTCCTCATACTCTTTGGGAATTTCATCCATGAAGCCCTTCATCAACCAGACGGAGAAGGACAGATTGAATGCCGTGTAAAGAATGATCAGCCCCAGATGGGAATCGTTCAACCCGACGGTCCGGTACATCAGGTACATCGGGATGGCCACGACAATTGGTGGCAGCATCCGGGTCGAAAGAATGAAGAACAGCCAGTCTGCCTCCCCCGGCATCTTGAACCGCGAGAAGCCATAGGCCGTGATCGTACCCATTGAAACGGCAAGCGCCGTACTGACAATTGCTATGATCAGGCTGTTTAGGAAGCGATTGGGATATTGCGACAGCTGAATGTTCGGACCCACGCGAAGAATGCGCTCGCCGCCGTCATAAATCCGCTTTTCATACCATGGCGCAGCTTCGTAAACTGCTGGATCAACGGGCTTGGTCAGTTGCACCCGCTTGGTGAAAAGTTTGATGAACGGCGTTATTTCAGGCTGGAAAAACACGGTAGGCGGAACAGTGGTGGCAAGGCTGCGCGGTTTGAACGCGGTTGAGCCGATCCAGTAGAGCGGTGACAGGAAAATGATGGCGATGACCATGATGGCCGCTATCGCCATGCGGTTCATCACTCTTTTGCGCGCCGACGTGACAACAGCCATGATCAGCGCTCCTTGGCTTTGTTGAGATATTTTACGTAAATGTTGGTGATTGCCAGAACCATGATCAGCACGATGTAGGCAAGTGCGCAGGACTTGCCGGTTTGCCATTCCTGGAAGGCAAATTTGTACAACTTGATCGAGACAAGTTCAGTGGTTGGCTGGGTGCTCAGGATGTAGGCGATATCGAAGGTCTTAAAGGCCTCCATCGTCCTGAAAATCAAAGCAATCAACAGCAACGGCGCAACCAGCGGCAGGGTAATTCGCGAAAACGTGTACCATGTGCCGGCCCGGTCAATCGCCGCCGCTTCATACAAATGCTGCGGTACTGCCGACAGTCCAGCCAAAGAAAGCAGCATCACAAACGGAGCCCACATCCAGATGTCGGTGAGGGCAACGGCGTATAGGGCTGCATCGGCATTTGACAGCCAGGCGAAATCGCCGATGCCGAGCACGTAGTTCAAGGGACCCCATGAGGGGTCATACAACAGGCGCCAGAAAAGGCCGACCACCGCAGCCGACATCATCATCGGCAACATCAGCAAAGTCGTGATCAACCCTTTTGCCGGAATGCTCCGGTTCAACAGCAAGGCAAGGCCAAAGCCGATCACCATCTGGCCGAAGACCGAGACCATCACATATTTTGCCGTGACCCAGAAATTGTTCCAGATGCGTGGATCGGACAAAAGCTCACGGTAATTGGCAAGACCGATGAACTTCACCGGCTCGTTCACCGAAGCGCGAAAATCGGTAAACGAGTAGCCCAATGAATAGATCAGCGGAAAAACGTTGAAAATGATCAAAAACAGGATTGTGGGTATGATGAACACGTTCCGGATGGTCAGATCGCTCCAGCCGCGCGCAACAGCGCGGGAAGACGGATGTAATGTTGCTAATCCGGCCATCTTGTCCTCAGATTCTGGATTGAAGATGCGGGAGGGAAAAAACTCCCTCCCGCGAGGTTTTCTGGGAGGCGAACCTCAGCGACCGTATTTCTTGAAGGTCGCAACCCATTCTGCACTGACCTTGTTCAGGACTTCCTGTGCGCTGCCGCCTTCGCCGCTGATGATGTACGGGTAAACGCCGTTGTTGATCTGGGTCAGCAGTTCCGCATACTCAGGCACTGCCCAGAAGTCCTTGACGATGAACATGGTCTGGTAAAACGCCTCATTGTACGGCGTCGCCTTGCGGAAGGCTTCGGATTCAAGCACAGCCTTGTTGCAGGTGTAGCCGCCCAACTCTGCCCATTTTTTCTGTGTTTCGTCCTTGATGAACCATTCAAGGAACTTCATCGAGGCTTCCTGTTTCTTGGAATAGGACACGATCGAAATGCCCTGTCCGCCAAGCGCGGCATGTTGTGCGCCACCAGGTCCCGCCGGATTGGCGAAGTAGCCGGTGACGTCTGCATTCGGGTTCGATGCCTTGTTGGCAAGTGCCGGGAAGAAAGCAAAGAAGTTCATGCTCATCGCAGCCAGGTTTTCGGTGATCGCCTGATTGCTTTCCTGGAAGAATGTCTTGCCCCAGTTCGGCGGTGTGAAGCCGTAAAGCTGCTTGTACATCTCCACAGCTTCAGCGTTCTGGGGCGAGTTCAAAATGCCCTCGACCTTGTACGAGCTGTAGTCACCAAGTTCGCCGCCATAACTGAAAATCGTGCTTTCAATGCCCATGAGCATCGCGTCGTAGCTGTTGTCGGTATAGATCGCGATACCGTAGCGCTTCTCATCGGGACGATGGAAGAATTCGGCAATGTCGCGCAACTGCTTGTAGTCTTTGGGCACGGCAAGGTCGTAGCCGTACTTTGCCTTGAAGGCTGCCATTTCCTTTGGATCTTCGAACCAGTCCTTGCGATACGCCCAGCCAGCGGCATCACCCTCAAGCGGAATGGACCATTGCTTGCCGCTGTTTCCCGGATATTCCGAATACGCCTTGACCGTAGCCGGTGCCATTGAGTCAAGCACCTTGTGCTTGGCGTAGAAGTCGGTGAGTTCAACATAATGGCCACCGGTCGAACCCGCGCCCACCCACTGGGAATCGCCGACAACCATGTCAAATGCGTCACCCTTGGCGTTGAATTCGGCAAAGGTCTTTGTCTGGAAGTCAGGCCATGGCGTGGTCTGCACTGTAACCGTTACGCCTGTCTCGGCGGTGTAGATGTTGGCCAGTTCCTGAAGATAGTTTGCTGGATCCCATTCGGCCCAAAAAATGGTCAGCTCTTCTGACTGCGCGGTTGCGCTGAATGCACCGGACAGGGCAATTGCCGTGCCCAGGGTCAGCGACATGAATGTGCGTCTAAACATGCTCTCTCTCCCATTTCGTTACCGGCCATTTGCCAAGGGCCGCGTTGCTGGTTTTTGTTTCACCATATGATCTTGGCCTTTGGCATGGCCTCACTCTCCGGATTTCCTGCTCCTTCAGGCAACCCGTATTACGGTTTGACTGCTTGGTTCCCTCCTTTTGCGGAACTCAAATTCTCTCCCATCAGGCGACGGCTTCCCAGTGTCCCGTGCGCGCAGATTTCAGCACGGCGTCCGTTACCAGATCGGTTGCCAACGCATCCCTGAATGTCGGGGCTGCGGGCGTTCCGGTCGCAAGCCCTGTCAGAAAATCGGCAGCTTGATGGATGAAGGTGTGCTCATATCCGATCTGAAGACCAGGCACCCACCAGTTTGCCATGTAGGGGTGGTCACTGTCCGTGATGTGCAGCGACCGCCAGCCGCGTTCGCGGCCCTCGTCGCGGTGGTCGAAATATTGCAAACGGTGCAGATCATGCAGGTCCCAGGCAATGGATGCATGTTCGCCATTGATTTCGAGTGTGTACAGCGCCTTGTGGCCGCGTGCATAGCGGGTGGCCTCGAAGTTGGCCAGGGAGCCATTTGAAAAGCGGGCCATGAACAAGCTGGCATCGTCAATGCCAACTTTCTCCACTTTGCCGGTGATGTTGTGATGGCGCTCCTTGATGAAGGTTTCGGTCATGCCGCAAACCTTGTCCATGCTTCCGTTGAGCCAAAGCGCGGTGTCGATGCAATGCGCCAGAAGATCCCCGGTCACCCCGCTTCCTGCCACGCCAACATCCAGTCGCCAAAGTCCCTGACCGCCTTGCGGCAAATCCTTCGATATCGTCCAGTCCTGCAGAAACTTCGCACGGTAATGAAAAATCCTGCCAAGCTTTCCTTCATCGATCATTTGTTTTGCGAGGGTAACGGCTGGAACGCGCCGGTAATTGTACCAGACCATGTTTGCCACTTTGGCCTTCTCGACCGCATCCACCATCTTGCGGGATTCGGCTGCAGATCTGCCCAATGGCTTTTCACACATCACCATCTTGCCGGCCTCTGCTGCGGCGATGGCAATTTCCATGTGTGTGTCGTTCGGGCTGGCGATGTCGATCAGATCAATGCTTTTGTCATCGACGAGCCTGCGCCAGTCTGTGACTGACGATTGGTAACCCCATTGTTCAGCAAACGCCTTTCCCTTCTGCGCATCACGGGCGCAGATGGTCTTCAGGACAGGCTGATAGCCGGTTTCAAAGAAGTGCCCGACTTGCGAGAACGCATTGGAATGGGTGCGCCCCATGAAGCCGTAGCCGACCATGCCGATGTTGAGTTTTTTCTTTGCCATCACGCAGCCCACCCGTGAGCGTTGCGCACTTTGATCATTGCAGCAAGAACGTCGTTCCAGGTTTGCTGTTTCAGCATGATGTCGTTGGCGAACATGCAGCCGTCCCAGCAGATGTGGTGCACCGCCTTGGTCAGGTTGCCGTTGCTGTCACGGAGCCAGAAACCGGCGTGATGGGCGATGTCGAGTTTGCCGTTTGGATCATTGGCAAGGCAGTGGCGCCCGGTTTTGTCATGGCTGCCCATGCCTTTCACCGTTGCATCGTTCTGCGCCACATGGAAGTCGATCATCCATGGGCGAAGGGCATCGGTCATCGTCCGCATGGCTGCATCGAGAATGCTTTTGTCCTGCCAGTCATATCCTTCCGGCAGGATGCGGGCTTCCGGTGCGTTGTAACCGAGCGTGTAAAGCAGCGTGTGCGCCATGTCCGCCTGAAAACCGATTGTCTTTGGACGGTCAACAGCTTCAAGTGTCGCCAGCATCGCCTTCCAGGAATGCATTCCACCCCAGCATATTTCGCCTTCCGCAGCCAGACGTTCGCCGAAGCCCTCGGCAACATCGCATGCCTCTCGAAATGTTTGTGCCACGAGCTTGGTATTGCCCGCTGGGTCCTTGTCAAAGTCTGCTGGGCTGCCCGCTGAATCAATCCGGATGACACCATGGTCACGCACGCCAAGGTCGCGCAGTTTCCCCATGATCCGGCAGGCCTTGGCAATTACTTCGACAAAACCTTTGCGATTGTCGGCCGAACCGAATGCAGGATTTCCCCAGATCGGGGCAACAGCCGAGCCAATTTTGAGATTGTGCTTCTGAACCTTGTCGGCGAGCATTTTGATCTCGTCATCGGTGGCATCAATCGACGTGTGCGGATCGATCAGAAAAATGTCGATGCCGTCAAATTTTTCACCTCCAACCTCTGCGTTGGCGGTGAGGGATATCATCGTGTCCAGATCAATCGCCGGTTCTGAATCAGGCCCCTTGCCGACGAGGCCTGGCCACATCGCGTTGTGAAGTTTGGGAAAATACCCTTTTGTGCTCATTTGTCCTCCCGAAGGCTTCCCCGTCTTTTCGACAGGTAAGCCCAAATTTCGCTTGCTGTCCACAACTAATATATTAGTATCACAGTCATGCCATTTGATCTGACCTTCACGCAACTGGATCGACGCCGCTCATTGCGGGAGCAGATTTATTCAATTGTCCGAACCCTGATTTTGACTGGTGCAATCCAGCCCGGCGAGACCATTGACGAGAAGGCGATTGCTGCACAGCTCTCGGTTTCACGCACCCCGGTGCGAGAAGCCGTCAAGAAACTTTTTGACGAACATCTGGTCGAAGTCATTGCCCAGTCCGCAACCCGCGCCGCGCGGATGAACCGCGATGAAATAAGGGAATCCTACCTCATCAGGCGGGCGCTGGAAGTTGAGAGCGCCTCCCAAGCTGCCACCCGGGCAAACCAGCATCATGTTGACCAGCTGTCGGACATTTTGCATGCACACGCGCGCGCGATCGAGCGGAGGCAGTTTGTCGATGCGATCAAACGCGATGACGAGTTTCATGCCTGTATTGCAATGATCAGCAATCTCCCCCGGCTCTGGAAAACCATCGAGATATCCAAGGCCCATATCGATCGTTGTCGCCACATGGTTTTGCCAAGGGCAGGCCAAGCCGAAAAAACGCTGGAACAACACCAACAAATCATCGCGGCCATCAAAAGCGGCGACCCGGACAGGGCAGCGTCGGCCATGCGGCTGCATCTCGACTCGTCTTACCGGAGCGCAGTTGCAGTACTCGATGCGCCAAGTATGGCTGACGCCGATGCCTGAACATCATCGGGCAACGCGCATTGGCAAATCGAGACGGGTGGATTGGCTGGAAGTTCAGATAATCGGAAACTGACGAAACATGTATCAGCATGCATGCACGCCAGCGAAGGTCCATGAATCGGAGGGTTAGGGCATGAGTGTTGGGGCGGCAGAGGGCACAATTCGACTTCACGCAAAAGACAATGTCATAGTGCTGACAAAGTCGTTTGCGGCTGGCACCAGGCCTGTCGGCTCGGGCAACGCCCTGTCCCGCAACACACCTTCCGGCCACAAGGTTGCAATCCTGGACATCGCTGATGGCTCGCCGGTGATAAAGTTCGGTCAGATCATCGGCTACGCTTCATTGCCGATCTCGGTGGGAGACCATGTCCATACTCACAACTGCTCAATGGGCGCGCACGACCAGGACTATAAAATCGGTGAGGATTATGAACCGGTGGATCATTTTCCTGATGATCAATGCCCCACTTTCATGGGCTATCGCCGGGCTGACGGTGGGGCAGGCACACGCAACTACATTGCGCTTTGTGCGACGGTAAACTGCTCGGCGACCGTTGTACGCCATATCGCGGATCATTTCAGCAAACCGGGCATGCTGGATGAATATCCCAATGTTGATGGTGTCATCGCGCTGGCACACGGGACCGGCTGTGGCATTGCGTCCTCCGGAGAGGGCTATGATGCGCTTCAGCGGGTTCTCTGGGGACATGCAACCCACCCCAATGTCGGGGCAGCCATCTTTATTGGCCTCGGTTGCGAAGTGATGCAGGTTGGTCGCATGAAGACCATGTTCGGCTCTTCTGGCCAGGAACGTTTCCATGGACTCACAATTCAGGAGGCAGGCGGCACGCGCAAAACCATTGCGGCGGGCATAGAGGCTGTCCAGGGGCTGTTGCCGGCTGTCAACCAGGTCAAACGCGAGCCTATCGCGATCAGTGAATTGACGCTCGGCCTTCAATGTGGCGGATCGGACGGTTTTTCCGGCATAACAGCCAACCCTGCGCTCGGGGCGATGACCGACCTGCTTGTCCGCCATGGCGGAACGGCGCTGTTGTCGGAGACACCGGAAATCTACGGCGCTGAACAATTGTTGGTGCGCCGTGCAGCCTCGCAGGAAGTCGGGGAAAAGCTCATCGAGCGCATCCGTTGGTGGGAAAAATACACAGCCGTCAACGGGGGTTCCATGGACAACAACCCATCCCCCGGCAACAAGGCAGGCGGTCTGACGACCATTCTTGAAAAATCCCTTGGTGCGGCAGCCAAGGGCGGCACGCTCGCGTTGTCGGATGTCCTTCTCTACGCAGAAAAGGTCAGGAAACGGGGGTTTGTTTTCATGGATTCGCCCGGATACGATCCGGTTTCGGCTACCGGCCAGATTGCGTCCGGCTCCCAGTTGGTGGTTTTCACCACAGGCCGAGGCTCGGCCTTCGGATCAAAGCCAGCGCCCACGATCAAGCTGGCAACAAATTCAGCCATGTATCGCGTTCTGGACGAGGACATGGATCTCAATTGCGGTGACATCATCGACGGAGGCGTGTCGATTTCCCAAAAGGGCCGTGAAATCCTCAACGAGGTGATAGCGGTGGCGTCCGGCAAAAAGAGCAAAAGTGAGGCGCTCGGCCTTGGCAACAATGAATTCGTACCCTGGCAAATTGGCGCAACCATGTAGTCAGGGACACACGCTGTAAAATTCCACGGACTGACAAATCAAACAGCAGACTGCCGCGATCAGGTGAAGCGAAAACGGCTTGGGCAAACACAGCACAGAAAACAGCAAAAAACGGGAGAGCAAAAAAATGGCATCAAACATCAAGGGACCGGCAATCTTCCTGGCACAGTTTGCAGGAGACGTCGCACCATTCAATTCGCTGCCTTCGATCGCCAAGTGGGCAGCGAAGCTCGGCTATAAGGGAATTCAGATACCGACATGGGACAGCCGGCTGTTTGACTTGCAAAAAGCAGCAGAATCCAAAGCCTATTGTGATGAAATAACGGGAATTTGCAGGGACGCAGGGGTCGAGATCACCGAACTTTCCACGCATTTGCAAGGCCAGCTGGTTGCTGTCCACCCGGCCTATGATGACGCCTTTGATGCGTTTGCACCAGCTTCGGTTCACAAAAACCCGAAGGCCCGGCAAGCCTGGGCGGTCAACCAGATGCTGATGGCCGCCAAGGCCTCGAAAAACCTTGGCCTTTCAGCCAGCGTCTCATTTCCCGGTGCACTTGCGTTCCCGTATATGTATCCGTGGCCGCAACGTCCCGAGGGACTGATCGACGAGGCATTCACCGAACTTGCCAGCCGCTGGACACCGATCCTCAATGCTTATGACGAGGCAGGCTGCGATGTCGGGTTCGAGATTCACCCCGGCGAAGATGTGTTCGACGGCGCGACGTTCGAGATGTTCCTTGAAAAACTGAAAGGGCACAAACGCTGCATGATCAACTACGATCCATCGCACTTCGTGCTGCAGCAACTCGACTACCTGGCCTTTATCGACATTTACCATGAACGCATCTGCGCGTTTCACGTAAAGGACGCGGAGTTCAATCCGACGGGTCGTCAGGGTGTCTATTCAGGCTACCAGTCCTGGACCAACCGGGCTGGCCGGTTCCGCTCGCTCGGCGATGGTCAGGTCGATTTTGCCGGCATCTTTTCCAAGCTCGCCCAATATGGCTATGACAGTTGGGCGGTAATTGAGTGGGAATGCTGCCTCAAGCATCCAGAGGACGGGGCGGCAGAGGGAGCGCCCTTCATCGCAAGCCACATCATCCGCGTCACAGAAAAGGCATTCGACGACTTTGCCGGCGGCGCAACAGACCGAAAGATGATCCGCAAGATGCTGGGTCTTCAGTGAACAGGAATTGAGGGAGAAGAAAATGGTATCCGCAACGAAGTCTTCCGGGGCAACTGGTCCCATCCGTCTGGGCATGGTGGGGGGCGGGCAAGGCGCTTTCATTGGCGCAGTGCACCGCATGGCTGCCCGGCTTGACGGGCACTACGAGCTTGTGGCCGGAGCGCTGTCCTCCGAACCCGGGCGCGCAAAAGCATCGGCTGCCGAGCTTGGCCTTGCGCCCGAACGCTCCTATGCAACTTTTGCGGAAATGGCCAAGACCGAAGCGAAACGGACTGACGGCATCGAGGCGGTTGCCATCGTTACGCCCAATCATGTGCACTACCCGGCGGCCAAGGCGTTTATCGATGCCGGCATCCACGTCATCTGCGACAAGCCCTTGACCTCGACACTGGGTGACGCGAAGAAACTCGCCGCACTTGCGGAAAAAAGCGGAAAGCTGTTCGTCCTCACCCACAACTATACCGGCTATCCGATGGTTCGCCAGGCCCGCGAAATGATCGCCAATGGCGATCTGGGTGCCATTCGTGTCGTCCAGGCCGAGTATCCCCAGGATTGGCTCACCGAACCACTGGAGCGTACCGGGCAAAAGCAGGCCGCTTGGCGGACCGACCCTGCCCGTTCGGGTGCCGGCGGCGCAATCGGCGACATCGGAACACATGCATTGAACCTTGCCATGTTCGTTACCGGACTTCAGCCTGACAGCCTCGCCGCCGATCTTGACAGCTTTGTCGAAGGCCGCCCGCTTGATGACAATGCGCACATCCTGCTGCGTTTCGCTGAAAAAGGCGACACCAAAGCCAAGGGGATGTTGTGGGCAAGCCAGGTATCGCCAGGCAATGAAAATGCGCTGAAGATCCGTGTTTACGGCACCAAGGCCGGACTTGAGTGGAGTCAGGAAGATCCAAACTATCTCTGGTACACCCCTCTCGGCAAGCCGCGCCAGTTGATTACTCGCGGCGGTGCAGGAGCCGGTCCGGGCGCTGCTCGCGTGACCCGGATTCCACCCGGCCATCCGGAGGGCTATCTTGAGGCATTCGCCACGATCTACACCGAGGCAGCACTTGCGATCAAGGCGATGCGCACTGGCAAAAAGGCACCGAAGGAAACTGTTTTTCCATCGGTGCAGGACGGCCTTTGGGGCATGCGCTTTGTCGACGCCTGCGTACGTTCTTCAAAGAAGAATGCAGCTTGGGTGAACGTCTGAGCGCGGGTCAAGGTCAATTCTACCAGCGAAGCATCTGTTGGTTCAAACACCGCGTTCTTGTCAAATCACGCGGCCCATCGAGAAGCCGCGGGCAAGATGGTTCTTCATGAAGACTATCAATATGACGCCCGGGATCATGCCCAGAACACTGGCCGTGGCAAGAAGTGCAATGTCCGCCGACAGCACTCCGCCCGCCCGCGTCATAATCGCGCCGATCGGCTTGATATCAATCACGGTCAGCGCGTTTGACAGAAGATATTCGATCCAGGAAAACATGAAGCAGAAAAAGGCAGTGACCGCGATGCCGGGCCCGATCTGCGGCAACAGGATGCGCAGGAAATAACGCGGGAAACCATAACCATCAACGCGGGCGATATCGTCCATCTCCTTCGGCACTGAAGAGATGAAGCCTTCGAGAATCCAGATCGCCAGAGGCACGTTGAACAAGCAATGCGCCAGCGCCACGGCGGCATAAGTGTCGATCATGTTCAACCGCGAGAATATCTCGACGAATGGAACAAGCAAAATCGCTGGCGCCATCATGCGGAAAGCGAGGAAGCCGAACAACAGCATGCGGTCACCAACAAACCGGTACCGGGAGAATGCGTAGGCTGCAGGAACCGCGACCGTGACGGAAATGATGACGTTCAGCAGCGCATAGATGGTTGCGTTGACGTAGCCAAGGTACCAGTCCGGATCGCTCAGGATGAGATGATAATTCTCCAGCGTTGGCGATTCGGGTACAAACGAGATGCCACCGAAAATCTCGCCATTTGTCTTGAAGCTCATGATGAGCAGCCAATAGACCGGAATCATCAGGAATGTGACGAAGATGGCGGGAGCGAGCGAGAATTTCCGCTTCATGCTGCACCCCTTTCCTTCGGGACGATCAACGAAAAAAACACCCACGAGACAGTCAGTACAATCAGGAAGTAAATCACCGACATCGCCCCGCCTTCACCAAGGTCGAACTGGATGGTAGCAGTCTGAACCAGTTCATGGCTGAGGAAAGTGGTGGACACACCCGGCCCGCCACGTGAGACTACATAAGCCTCCGTGTAAATCATCAAGCTGTCCATGAAGCGCAGCAGAATGGCGATCAGCAGAACCAGTTTGAGCTTTGGCAGCTGGATAAACCGGAAGACCGCCCAACCACTGGCCCCGTCAATGCGTGCGGCGCGGTAATAGTCATCCGGGATTGCGCGAAGGCCCGCATAGCACAAAAGCACAATCAGGCTGGTCCAATGCCATGCGTCCATCATCAGCAACGTCGCCCATACGACGATGCTGTTGTTCATGCTCCAGTCCAGGCCGGTCAGCCCGGCTGCAGCCGTTACAAGGCCTATGTCCGGCAGGCTGAGTACTTTCCAGAGGTACCCGACAACGATGTATGGCGTGAGCAAGGGGATCGCCATCAGGACGATGTAGAGGGATGCCAGGAAACCCTTGGCCGGCATTCGCAACGCTATGAAAATTCCCAAAGGAATCTGGATCAACAAGACGATCGCTGAAAAGCCGAAGCTGCGGGCCAGCGCGCCAAGGAAATCCGGTGAGGTCAGCACCTGCCTGAACCATGTCGCGCCGATCCAGATGAAACTGTTGCCCGCGAATGTGTCATGAACCGAATAATAAGCGACAATCGCCATTGGCGTGACGCCAGTGAGGGTCATGACCAGGAGTGCAGGTGTCAGAAACCCGAAAGCTCGGCCATTTTCTCGGGCGGGCTTCAATTCAAACTCCCGGGGTTGTTACGGCCTTGTTCGCCTTGCGGTTTTGGAGCCCGTATTTTGCAACAGGCGAAGCATCAGACTTTCTTGAAAACAAACAGAAACCAGACAATGGCGATCGCCAGTCCGCCCCAAAGCGGCGTTCCATACAATCCAAGCCAGGCCAGAAATATGAATGCGCTGCCGAGCATGGAAATGAACAGGCGGTCGCCGCGCGTGGTGTCAAGCCCGAACACGCCCCGCCGGGGATTGCCGCCCGGACTGCGGTATTCCCACAGGCCCATGGAAGATATCGCCAATACCACAAACACAAAAAAAGCAGCGGTCGGCCAGGTCCAGGCCATCCATGACAGACCCATGATGTTTCTCCTCAGACCCGGCCAAGGGCAAAGCCCTTGGCAATGTAGTTGCGAACGAACCAAATCACGATTGCACCGGGAATGATGGTGAGTGACCCGGCAGCCGCAAGCAGCCCTAACTCATACCCCGATGTTGAAGACGTGCGCGTCATTACGGCGGCAATCGGTTTGGCCTCGACCGAAGTCAAGGTTTTGGCGAGCAACAGCTCCACCCATGAAAACATGAAACAGAAGAAAATCGCCACGCCAATGCCCGCAGCAATGGTTGGCAGAAAAATCTTCAAAAAGAAACTTGGGAAAGAGTGGCCATCGACATAGGCCGTCTCGTCAAGTTCCTTGGGCACACCCGACATGAACCCTTCAAGTATCCAGACGGCAAGCGGAACGTTGAAAAGCGTATGGGCAAGTGCCACCGCCAGATACGTGTCGAAAAGTCCGATGGACGAATAAAGCTGCAAAAACGGCAGGGCAAAAACAGCAGCCGGTGCCATGCGGTTGGTCAGCAGCCAGAAGAACAAATGCTTGTCGCCCAAAAAGCGGTACCGCGAAAAAGCATAAGCTGCTGGAAGTGCCGCCGCCACCGAAATCAACGTGTTGAGCGAAACATACGCCAGCGAATTGAAATAGCCCCAATACCAGGTCGGATCGGTGAAAATCTTGGCATAGTTTTCCGTGGTGAAATTCTGCGGGAACAGTGAAAATCCGCCAAGAATTTCATTGGTCGTTTTGAACGACATCGACACAAGCCAGTAAATCGGCAGCATCAGGAACAAGATGTACAGCGTTGGCACCAGCCATTTTGAAATGCGCATGGCTTCCTCCTACTGTTCTTCGTTGCGCATCATCAGCGTGTAGAAAATCCAGCTGGTGAGCAAAATGATCAGGAAATAAACCAGCGACATCGCGGCTGCCGGCCCAAGGTCAAACTGGCCAAGGGCGATCTTCACAAGGTCAATGGACAGCAGCGTTGTCGAATTGCCGGGCCCACCGCCGGTGAGCACAACCGGCTCGGTGTAGATGTTGAACGAATCCATGAAACGCAGCAAAATGGCTATGGTCAGCACGCGCTTCATTTTTGGCAACTGAATGAACCGGAAAATCTTCCAGCTTGAAGCGCCGTCAATCTTTGCCGCCTGGAAGTAGGCATCGGGAATGGAAACCAGCCCCGCATAAGCCAACAAAACCACCAGCGATGTCCAGTGCCAAACATCCATCAGGATGAGCGTAAACCACGCATCACCGGTCTGGCGGGTATAATTGTAATCAAAGCCGATCGAGTTCAGCAACTTGCCCAAAAGGCCGATGTCCGGCAGGGCAAAAATGTTCCACATCGCCCCCACAACATTGTAGGGAATAAGCAGCGGCAATGCCATCAGCACCAGGCAAACCGAAACCCATGGTCCTTTTTTCGGCATGGTGAGTGCGATGGCAACACCAAGTGGCACTTCGATGAGCAAGATGGTGAAGGTGAAAAACAGCTGGCGGCCAAGGGACGCCCAGAACCGGTCTGATTGCAGGATTTGCTCGAACCAACGAACCCCGGACCAGAAAAACGTATTGTCACCAAAGGTTTCCTGCACCGAGTAATTGACAACGGTCATCAGCGGGATGAGCGCGTTGAACGCCACCAGGATGACCACGGGCAGAACGAGAAACCATGCTTTTTGGTTGACGGTCTTGTTCATGGGTTCACTCCGCCAACCAGCCGTTGTCGTACACCTGCGCATGCGCTGCATCAAAGGCTAGATGCGCATTTTCCGAGGGGATCTCGGCGCCGTTGCCGACCAAAAGCTTGATCGACAATTTGCCGTGCCTTGTGTCGACAATCTTGTTGCGGCCAGTGTCGGTTACCTTGGCTACGCTTACCGGCAGACCGGTTTTTGCGAAGGTGGTGAACTCCGGTCGCACACCAAGTTCAAACATTCCCTCGCGCGTGCCCAGCTTTCCGGCATTTCCAACTTCAATCGTGTTTTCGCCAACCCGCACCTGTCCGCCGCTGACCTGGCAGGGGATGATGTTCATTCCGGGCGATCCGATGAAATGGCCAACAAAAGTATGGTGCGGCTTTTCAAACAATTCGACCGGAGTGCCGCTTTGCACCACTTCACCATCTTTCATGACGACGACCTGGTCGGCAAAGGTCAGTGCTTCGGTCTGGTCATGGGTGACGTAGATCATCGTGGTACCAAGCTTTTGGTGAAGCTCTTTCAGCTTGGAGCGCAACAGCCATTTCAGGTGTGGATCTATGACCGTCAGCGGCTCGTCAAACATGATGACATTGACGTTTTCGCGTACCAGCCCGCGACCCAGGGATATCTTTTGCTTGCCGTCCGCGGTCAGGCCGGAGGCGCGCCTTTCCAGCATGCCGGTGAGGTCGATCATCTCGGCGATGATCCGCACACGCTTGTCTACCTGATCTTCTGGAACACCGCGATTTCTCAAGGGAAATGCCAGATTGTCGTAAACACTCATGGTGTCATAAACCACGGGGAACTGGAACACCTGCGCGATGTCCCTCGCTTCCGTTGGCAGTCGCGTAACATCCCGCTCGCCGAAAAGCACCTGACCATGGCTCGGAACCAGCAAGCCGGAAATAATGTTGAGCAAAGTGGTCTTGCCGCAACCTGAAGGTCCCAGCAGCGCATAGGCACCGCCATCGCGCCATTCTAGATCAAGACGCTTCAACGCGTAATCGGCAGGCGTTTGCGGGTTTGCAAGATAAGAATGCCGCAGATCCTTCAGGGTGATTTTTGCCATGCAACTTGCCTCACATCCCGATCAGTTTGCCATCAGCGGCAAAATAGAAGCCCTGCGCAACATCCATGAAAAGTGATGTGTTGCTGCCAGCCGCATAGGGATGAATACCGGCTGTCAACGACACCCAAGAGTTCCCCAGCATGTCAAAGTGAATAATGCTTTCCGAGCCTGAAAGTTCGGCAACCTTGATCGTTCCATTCACTTCAACCGCATTGGCTGACGGCTTGGCCGGCGTCACATGATGTGGGCGAATGCCGAATGTGTAGGCTCCGTCTGCGAGGTCGGCCACATGGCTCGGTGCAAGCCAGTTGATCGCACCGTCCAGCGAAAACATGCTGCCGGTTTTCACTACCTTTGCAACATTCATGGGCGGTTCGGAAAACACTTTGGCAGTGACCAGGTCTTTCGGCTTGCGATAAATGTCACCGGTCGGGCCGAACTGCGTAACACGCCCCTCATGCATGGCAGCGGTGTGGCCTCCAAACAGAAGTGCCTCGCTCGGCTCGGTAGTGGCATAAACAACGATGCAGTCACGGTCGGCGAACAACCTTGGCAACTCTTCGCGCAATTCCTCGCGCAGTTTGAAATCGAGGTTGGCCAACGGCTCGTCCAGCAACACCAGGTCAGCATCCTTCACAAGGGCTCGCGCCAGCGCTGTGCGCTGTTGCTGGCCACCGGAAAGCTCGGAAGGCTTGCGATTGAGCATCGGGGTCAATTTCAACAACTCGGCAAATTTGCCGACCCGCTTTTGGATCTCGGCTTCGCTCATTCGCAAAACGCGAAGCGGCGAGGCAATGTTCTCAAAGACGTTGAAATTGGGGTAATTGATGAATTGCTGGTACACGACCGACACGTTCCGCTTCTGCACCGAAGTCGTTGTCACGTCCTTGCCGTCAAAGAAAATCTGGCCCGAAGTCGGCTTTTGGATGGCAGCCATCAATTGCATCAGGGTGGTTTTTCCGGCGAGCGTGGTACCCAGCAGGATGTTGAACGAACCGCGTTCAAGCCGAAGGTCCGTCGGGTGGATGAAGATATCCGCACCTGACCGCAACGAAACATTTTTCAGTTCAAGTGACATCTTTGCGCAGTCTCAAAAGGTACTTGGAAATTTCGGGCATTTAACTGGAAAACCGGGGCGCGGTTCGTACCACGCCCCGGTATTTGGCGTCAGGGTGGCCAGACGTTACTTCGCCATGGTCCACTGCTTGATCAGCTCATCATAGGCGATGGTGATCCCTTTTTCTTTTTCATTCTCAAGCTTCGCCTTCGGGCCATCGGCCTTGCCAAGCCATTCCGCAGCATCCTTCGGCGCATTCAGCCTCGGGCCGCATCCGCCATAGGTCTTGTTGGCTTCATCAGCGGCCTGCATGCGGGCCATTGTGATGTCCATTTCCTCGGCCAGGCGATCCATCGCCTGTTGCGGGGTGAAGGCACCGGAGTTCACGTCACCGATCTGCTGCCACCAGATCTGGGCCAGCTTTGGATAATCGGGCACGTTGATGCCTGTAGGCGACCAGCGAACCCGGTCTGGCGAGCGATAGAACTCGACCAGGCCACCCAGTTTTGGCGCGCGTTCGGTGAAGCTGTCATGGCGCACGGTGGAGTCACGGGCGAATGTGAGGCCCACCTGGCTCTTCTTCACGTCGACAGTCTTGGAAACGGCAAACTGGGCATACAGCCATGCTGCCTTTGCACGGTCCGTTGGCGTTGACTTCAGGATGGTCCACGAACCGACGTCCTGGTAACCGACCTTCTGGCCTTCTTTCCAATACGGGCCATGCGGCGAAGGTGCCATGCGCCACAGCGGTGTGCCCGCATCGTCAACCGTGTTGTTTCCGTCTGCTTTCGCCTTCACCATGTCGGCGGTGAATGCGGTGTACCAGAAGATCTGCTGGGCTACATTGCCCTGGCTGAGCGCCGGTAGTGACTGGTAGAAGTCATAGTCGGCTGCACCCGGAGGAGCATATTTGCGAAGCCATTCGTCCCACTTGGCAATGGCGTAAACCGATGCCGGGCCGTTGGTTTCACCACCGCGTGTCACAGAAGCGCCCGAGGGGTTGCAAGAACCCTTTTCCATGCGGATGCCCCATTCGTCGATCGGGATGCCGTTGGGTTCGCCGACCGAACCGGCGCCAGCCATCGACAGCCATGCATCGGTCATGCGCCAGCCAAGGTCGGGAGCGCGCTTGCCGTAGTCCATGTGGCCGTAAATCTTGACGCCGTCGATTTCCTTCACGTCGTCATTGAAGAACTGGGCAATGTCTTCGTAGGCTGACCAATTGACCGGGACTCCGAGTTCGTAGCCGTACTTGGCCTTGAATTTTTCCTTCAGTTCCGGCTTGTCGAAACAGTCTTTGCGGAACCAGTAGAGGTTCGCAAACTGCTGGTCGGGGAGCTGATAGAGCTTGCCATCCGGGCCTGTGGTGAAGCTGGTACCCATGAAGTCGGCCAGGTCGAGACCTGGATTGGTGACATCCTTGCCGTCGCCTGCCATGAAATCCGACAGATTGACCGCGAGCTGCAGGCGCGAATGCGTGCCGATCAGATCGGAGTCGTTGACGTAGATGTCATAGAGGTTGCGGTTGGTCTGCATCTGCGTTTGCACAGCTTGCACGACTTCACCTTCACCCAGGATCTGGTGATTGACCTTGATGCCGGTGATTTCTTCAAAGGCTTTGGTCAGGACCGTTGATTCATAGGTGTGTGTCGGGATGCCTTCAGACAGCGCGTTGATTTCCATGCCGGCAAAAGGTTTCGCCGCCTCGATGAACCATTGCATTTCTTTCAGCTGCTCTTCCCTCGACAGGGTCGAGGGCTGAAATTCGCTGTCGATCCATTTTTTGGCTGCGGCCTCATCGGCCCATGCTGAACCGGTGGCAGCAAACAGCGCTATGGCTGCCGCTGACACCAAAAGGTGCCTTTTCATTGGTTTTCTCCTCCGCTGCGTATCTCGCCAGATTTTTCGGCATGTAGTGTGATGCCATCCGCTCTTCCTCGGATAATCAAGCCTGAAGCGAATAATTTGGAACGTCAAGAGAATAATTACGAATTTGTGCAGTGCAATATATTCGTTTTCGCTTGCGTATTTGGTCTTTTGGCGCAAAAAAGAAAGAAAATGAAGATTTGACGGGTGTTTTGTTGGAACCGCTTCATCCCCGCTTGACGGACATACTGGAAATCGCCCGTCAAAGGGGGCGCGTGGATGTCGATTTGCTTTCGACCCGCTTCGGGGTGACGCCGCAAACAATCCGCAAGGATCTCAATGATTTATGCGATCGCCAGTTGTTGCAAAGGGTTCACGGCGGCGCTGTTTATCCTTCCGGTGTCACCAATTTTGCCTATGATGCGCGCCGAACTCTGGCTGCAAGCGGCAAACAGCTGATTGGCATGGCGACGGCGAAGCTTGTTCCCGACAATTCTTCGCTGATCATCAATATCGGCACAACAACTGAACAAGTAGCGCTTGCCTTGCGTCGTCACCACGGCCTGATGGTCATTACCAACAACATCAATGTCGCCAGCATATTGCGGGACGCGCCGTCCGCTGAAGTGGTCATTGCCGGAGGTGTGGTGCGGCATTCAGACGGCGGTATCATGGGTGAGGCCACCGTTGACTTCATGAGACTGTTCAAAGTCGACTATGCAATCATCGGCGCTTCGGCCATAGATCATGACGGGGCAATTCTGGACTATGATTTGCGGGAGGTCAAAGTCTCGCAAACAATCATCTCGCAATCGCGCAAGACCATTCTTGTTGCGGACAATCTCAAATTTGAACGCACAGCACCCGTTAAGATTTCGGACTTCTCCATGATTGACGTGTTTGTAACCGACAACGAGCCGCCCGCAGAAATCGTTGACATCTGCAAAGCCCACAACGTCGAACTTGTGGTAGCCGGCGCAAACCCGCCGATGGTGTCGCCATGATTGAAACATTCTACGACATCTTCATTGTGGGCGGCGGCATCAATGGATGCGGCATTGCCCGCGACGCTGTTGGTCGTGGGTATTCGGTAGCGCTGGCCGAAATGAACGACCTGGCTTCAGGCACATCTTCGTGGTCGACCAAGCTGATCCACGGCGGATTGCGTTACCTTGAGCACTATGAGTTTCGGCTGGTGCGCGAGGCCCTGATGGAGCGCGAGGTGCTTTGGGCCGCTGCCCCGCACATCATCCAGCCGATGCGTTTTGTGCTCCCCCATCATGCAGGCATGCGCCCGGCATGGTTGCTTCGCCTTGGACTGTTCCTTTACGACCACATTGGCGGGCGCAAGAAACTGCCGGCCACCAAAGTGCTGGACCTGCGTACCGACGCGGCCGGCGAGCCTTTGAAGCCGCAATTTGCCAAGGCGTTTGAATATTCGGACTGCTGGGTGAATGACGCACGGCTGGTCGTGCTCAATGCCCGCGATGCGGCCGACCGCGGCGCGCGGATCATGACACATGCGAAAGTGGTTTCTGCACGAAGGATTTCCGGCGGTTGGCAGATCGGCGTCGAAAAAGACGGGCAAATTGAGATGGTTCGTGCCCGCCTTCTGGTCAATGCTGCCGGGCCATGGGTTGATGCCTTCATCAATCAGGCGCTGGGCGAAAACGGCAAGAAAGTCCGGTTGGTCCAAGGCAGCCACATCGTGGTGCGCAAGAAGTTCAATCACGAGCGAGCCTATTTTTTCCAAAATGACGACGGGCGCATTTTCTTTGCCATTCCCTATGAGGGTGACCTCACGCTGATCGGCACCACCGACCACGACTGGACCGGCGATCCGGCCAAGGTTGCGATCAGTGACGAGGAGATCGACTATCTGTGCGCCGGAGCCAGCGAATATTTTCGCGAGCCGGTGCAAAAGCTTGACATTGTCTGGACCTATTCCGGCGTGCGCCCGCTGTACGACGACGGTGCCAGCAAGGCACAGGAAGCCACACGCGATTACGTGCTGAAAACCGAAACCGCTGGCGGCGGGGCGCCATTGATCAACATTTTCGGTGGCAAAATCACCACTTATCGCCGGTTGGCAGAATCAGTGCTGGTCGAAATTGCCAAAACCATCGGCGCCAAGGCAAAACCCTGGACCGCGGGCGTTGCCCTTCCCGGTGGCGACTTTGCGGTGGATGGCTTTGACCAGCTGGCGGGCGAAATCTTGTTTCAATGGCCGTTTCTGGGGGCTGCCCATGCTACGCGCCTGGCCCGCCTCTACGGCACCAAGGCAAAAGAGATTTTGGCCGGTACAAAGGATGCGGCCGGGCTCGGAATGCTTTTTGGTGCGGACTTGTACGAGGCGGAGGTGCGCTGGCTGATGCGCCGCGAATGGGCGCAGTCGGCAGACGATGTCCTGTGGCGGCGCACCAAACTGGGTTTGCGGCTTTCAGTGGAACAAGCTGCCACATTGGACGCGTGGATGAAGGCTCAAACTGTCCCCGTTTCATGATCCGGCGCAGCAGGTAGCGAAACAATCACAGGTACCGTCGATACAGATGCACTTCCCCATTTTTGGTAAGGTCAATTTTTTTGGCCGCGGGAACAATCGCGCGCGCCTACACCTGACACGCCAATGACAACATCTCCAATGCATATCGAAACCGATATGCAAATGCGCATATTCTTTATTTTTCATTTCACATTTTTCATGCGAATTTTCAACAGGAGGAGCGCAGCAAATTACCTCGCGAGGTTGTTGCCTGCGTCGGCAATCGGGGAAACAGATGACGAGCCGCCACGATACCGGCATGAAGACCCGGCGCAAAGTGCTGGGAGACGCCCACGTGGCGCGAGCCGAGATTGCGAAGACCGTTTTCGATGCTCCGTTCCAGGAACTGATCACCGAAGCTGCGTGGGGGCATGTATGGTCGCGGCCAAACATCACACTGCGTGAGCGGTCGATGATCACGATTGCGCTGCTTGCGGCACTTGGCCAGGACGAGGAAGTCATCATGCATGCAGCGGCCTGTGCCAACACTGGTGCGTCGCTGGAAGACATTCGTGAGGTATTGTTGCATGTGGCAATATATGCCGGTGTTCCTGCAGCCAATCATGCTTTCAGGCTGATCAAGGAAAACATAGCAACCACGACAAGCCGTGCAAGCCATATGGGGGCGAGCGCTGAATGAGCAATCTTCGACCCGAAACAGGCGCATTCTATCCTCGTGACCGCAATTGGCATCCGGTTGCCCTGGACCCTGCCTACAAATCTTCGGTTTTGCGCGCACCCCGTCGCTCATTGATTTCTTTCGCCAATACCGCAAGCGAAACAACCGGACCTGCTTTCGGGCAGTCCATGTTGGGAGAACTTGACAATGACCTCCTCACGAATTTTGCAAGGTCTGGCCAGACGGCAATAGGCGAGCGCATTGTCGTGCATGGCCGGGTCCTCGACGAGCGTGGCAAGCCGGTTCCCGATGTGCTGATAGAGGTTTGGCAGGCCAATGCCGGAGGCCGGTACCGCCACAAAAAGGAAGGATACGTCGCTGCACTCGATCCTGATTTCGGCGGCTGCGGGCGCTGCCTTGCCGACGGCGAGGGTCGCTACATGTTTCGCACAATCAAGCCCGGCCCCTACCCCTGGCCCAATGGCATCAATGACTGGCGCCCGTCGCACATTCATTTCTCGGTTTTCGGCAGCGGCTTTGCCCAGAGGTTGATTACACAAATGTATTTCGAGGGCGATCCGCTGATCCCCCTTTGCCCAATCGTACGCACCATCAAGGACGAGGCGGCGATAGCAGGTCTGGTGGCAGTGCTCGACATGGCAAACACCATTCCCATGGATGCGCGCGCCTACAAATTCGACATCGTCTTGCGCGGCAGACGTTCCACGCTGTTCGAGAACCGTCTGGAGGGCAACTGAAATGGTCCAGCGGCTGGAAAGGCTCAAGGAGACAGCATCGCAAACGGCCGGGCCTTACGTGCACATTGGCCTTGCTCCCAATTTCATCGGTATTTCCGGAATTCTTGCTGCCGACCTCGGCGCGGCCATGGTGAATGAAAACACCAGAGGCGAACGCATTGTCGTCACAGGCCGTGTGCTGGACGGGGCCGGTGCGCCGTTGAAGGACGCAGTCATCGAAATCTGGCAAGCAGACGCTGCGGGGCTTTACAACAGTCCTTCAGAAACGCGGGGCAAGGCCGATCGCAATTTTTCCGGTTGGGGACGCCAGCCAGCAAACATTGAGGACGGAACATTCGCTTTCGAAACCATAAAGCCGGGCGCCGTGCCTTGGCCGGACGGGCGAATGCAGGCACCGCACATTTCCTTCTGGATCGTGGCGCGTGGCATCAACATCGGCCTCAACACCCGCATGTATTTTTCCGATGAGGAGGAGGCAAACGACAAGGATCCATTGTTGTCACGCGTCGAACTGCAAGACCGGGCCGGGACGCTGATTGCACCGCGCAAGGGCAACAGCTTCACGTTTGACATACGCC
This sequence comes from Rhizobiaceae bacterium, assembly GCA_041739225.1. Lineage (GTDB taxonomy): Bacteria > Pseudomonadota > Alphaproteobacteria > Rhizobiales > Rhizobiaceae > BOKV01. The sequence continues at coordinate 25,275 of JBGSOG010000046.1, read as the reverse complement.
TGCAAGGCGACGCCGAAACCGCTTTCTTCGACATCTGAGGAAGCAAAGGATGTCCTACACGCTTTCCAATTCCGGTTTTCTTGCCCCCTTGCTGGGTGATGGGGAAATTGCCGCGTTTTTTGAAGTGGACGCCGATCTGAAGGCTATGCTGGATTTCGAGATGGCGCTGGCGGCAACCCAGGCGGATTTCGGGCTGCTGCCGGTGACATCGGTTGAAGCGATCAAGGCTGCGGCAAATGCCTTTGCTGGCAACGCTGCAACCATTGGCCCGGCAATGGCGCGCGACGGGGTGGTGGCGCCGGCACTGGTCGACATGTTGCGACAATTGTTGCCTGAACCGGCAAGGCAGCATTTTCACTTGGGATCTACCAGCCAGGACGCTGTCGATACGTCGATGATGCTGCGTGCGAAATCCGCATTCAACATCTTGTCCGCCCGCCTCGACGAAATTTCAGGCATTTTGGATCATTTGACGGTCCGCTTTGGTGGCCGGGAACTCATGGCCCGCACCCGCATGCAGCAAGCCTTGCCAATTTCCGTCGCCGACCGATTGCAGACATGGCGTTCACTCGTGCAAGGCGCGATGGCAACGGTCGAACGGTTGGACTTTTCGCTACAGTTTGGTGGCCCGGTTGGAACAGTTTCATTTCCCGGTGTCGACATGGATGCGTTCCGGACAAAACTGGCCGGGCGGCTCGGTCTTTCGACGCACGGTGTGTGGCATGCGGTTCGTTTGCCCGTAACCGCGCTTGGCGAAGCATGCTGCGCAGTTTCCGGTGCGCTCGGCAAAATTGGCCTCGACATGACCTTGATGGCCCAAAACGAAATTTCCGAGGTCCGGCTTTCCGGCACCGGCGGCTCATCTGCGATGGCGCACAAACAAAACCCGGTAAAGGCGGAAGCGCTTGTGGCGCTTGCGCGGTTCAATGCATCCCTTCTGTCGGGCCTCCACCAGGGATTGCTCCATGAAAACGAGCGGTCCGGCGCTGCCTGGACACTGGAATGGATGGCACTGCCGCAATTGGTGCTGTCGGCAGGCGCCTCCACGCGTCTGGCAAAAGAACTCCTGAACACGGTGGAGGAATTGGGAGCATGAGAACCCAGGTCGCGATCATCGGCGGTGGCCCGGCTGGCATGTTGCTCTCGCAAATCCTCAATCTGGCGGGCATCGAAACGATTGTCGTTGAGCGCCAGTCAAAGGAACATGTTCTCAAGCGCATTCGCGCCGGTGTGCTTGAATGGGGCACCACAGAACTGCTTCGACAAGCCGGTCTGGCGACGCGCATGGACGCTGAGGGGCTGGTGCACGAGGGCTGTTTTCTGGCCGCGCAAAACCGCCAGTTCCGCGTTGACTTCGTAAAATCATGCGGCAAGGCGGCAATGGTCTACGGCCAGACCGAAGTAACAAAAGACCTCTATGATGCACAGGCAAAAATCGGCACCACATTGATCGAAAATGTCGAGGCTGTAGGCTTGCACGACCTGGAAACCGGCAGTCCCTACGTGACTTACCAAAAAGATGGTTCAACCCACCGCCTGGACTGTGACTACATCGCTGGTTGCGATGGTTTCCATGGGGTCAGCCGCCAGTCCATTCCTTCAGGTGCCCGCAAGGAATTCGAGCGCGTCTATCCATTTGGATGGCTGGGCGTTTTGTCGCGAACCAGGCCAGTTTCGCACGAACTCATTTATGCAAACCATGGGCGCGGATTTGCGCTGGCTTCGATGCGCAGCCACACTTTGTCGCGCTACTACATTCAGGTCCCTGCCGACGAGAAAGTGGATTCATGGAGCGATGGCGCATTTTGGGATGAACTGCGCCGCCGGCTTCCAAACGATGCTGCAGAAACCCTCGAGACCGGCCCCTCGATTGAGAAGTCGATCGCACCGCTGCGCAGTTTTGTGAATGAACCCATGCGCTGGGGCCGGCTTTTTCTGTGCGGCGATGCGGCACATATTGTGCCACCGACCGGCGCGAAAGGCCTGAACCTCGCCGTCTCGGATGTTCATTACCTTTCGCAGGCGTTGATCGGGCATTATCGCGGCGACGGCGATACAGGAATTGAGCAATACAGCGCGCGGGCACTGGCGCGCGTTTGGAAGGCAATTCGTTTTTCCTGGTGGATGACAACGCTGATGCACCGGTTTCCGGAACAGTCGGACTTTGAACAACGCATCCAGGAAAGCGAAATCGACTACATCGCGTCGTCGGTGGCGGCGCAAACCGCAATGTCCGAAAACTACACCGGACTTGCGTTCTGAGGAGCAAGGCTGCGGCGCAAGCCAAGGCGGAAATTTTCAACAACGGAGGAGAAAATGAAAACCATGAACATCATCAGAAAAAGCCTGATGGGCGCGGCGGTGCTGGCCCTCTCGACATCGGGCGCATTTGCCCAGGAAGTTGTTCTCAAGCTGCACCAGTTCCTGCCTGCACAGGCACCGGTCCCGGCTGGCGTGCTTGTGCCATGGATGCAGAAAATTGAGGCGGAATCGGGTGGCCGTATCAAATTCGAGCATTATCCGGCCATGCAGCTTGGCGGCAAGCCCGGTGAACTCATCGATCAAGTGACGGAAGGTGTCGCCGATGTCGTCTGGACCCTTCCCGGCTACACTCCCGGTCGCTTCCCGCGCACTGAAGTGGTTGAATTGCCGTTCATGATCAAGGATGCCGCCGGCGCTTCACGAACGCTCTGGCAACTTGGCGAGAAGTACATGTTCGACACCGAATACAAGGACGTGAAAATCATCGGCATGTGGACGCATGGCCCCGGCCTCATCCACTCGAAAAACCCGATCAAGTCGATTGAGGACCTCAAGGGGGTCAAGCTGCGTGCACCGAGCCGGGTCACCAACATGATGGTGACATCGCTGGGCGCAACAGCAGTGGGCATGCCGGTTCCTGCTGTGCCGGAATCACTCTCAAAAGGCGTGATCGATGCAACAATCCTGCCATGGGAAGTCACGGCCTCGATCAAGTCTTCGGAACTTGTGAAAAACCACACCGAGTTTCCCGGCGCGCCGCTCTACACCGCTGCGTTCATTTTGGCCATGAACAAAGGGGTTTATGACAAGCTGCCGGACGATCTGAAAGCCGTGATCAACGCCAATTCCGGTGCTGATTTCTCGGCAAATGCCGGCAAGGTGAGCCAGGACGCTGATGCAAAGGCGCGGAAGATCGCAACAGACCTTGGCAACAACATCGTTGAATTGACGCCAGCGGAAATAGACGCCTGGAAACTGGCCGCGCAACCGACGATAGACGCGTGGATCAAGGAGATGGACGCCGCCGGCATTGACGGCAAGGGACTTCTTGAAGAAGCGCGAGCAGCAATCGCAGCCAACTCGAAATAGAAAGCGACAGCAACCGGCCTGCTGACACCAGCAGGCCGGCGTCAATCACCATGGAAAAATTCATTCGTTTTCTGGCTCTGTCCAGCGCCTATGCAGGTGGCGCCATGCTTGTTGCACTGGTCACAATGACCTGCATCAGCATTGCAGGCCGTGCATTCACCTTTGCCGGTCTGGGACCCGTCAAGGGCGATTTCGAGTTGCTGGAAGCTGGCATCGCGTTTTGTATCTTTGCATTCCTGCCGGTTTGCCAGTTCAAGTCCGCGCACGCGACAGTCGATGTATTCACATCGCCACTGCCAGTCAGTTTTAACCGTACGATCATCGCATTTTGGGAAATCATGTTTGCCCTGGTGATGGCCGTTGTTGTTTGGCGGCTCTACGAGGGCATGCTTACCAAACAGCAGAACGGTGAAACCACGTTTCTGATCCAGTTCCCGATCTGGTGGGCATATGCGGCCAGCGTAGTTCCCGCTTTCATCGCATTCATTGTGACCGTCTGGTCTGCATGGGACCGCTGCAGGGCAGCGGCGACAGGCCAGGACTCTCGCCCGTTTGCTGAGGAGGGGTCGCATTGAGCAATTTTGAAATCGGACTTTGGTCCTTCCCCATCCTTCTGGGAATGATTTTCCTGCGCGCGCCCATAGGCCTTGCCATGCTTGTTTGTGGCATAGGCGGCACCTGGATTGTCACCGGCAACCCCAATACAGTCCTGTCCAAACTCAAGTATGAAACATTCACCACCTTCTCCAACTATTCCCTCTCGATCGTCCCGATTTTCCTGTTGATGGGCCATTTCGCAGGAATAGGCGGCATGAGCCGCGCACTGTTCAAGGCTGCCGAGAGCTGGCTGGGCCATCACAAGGGTGGCACCGCAATGGCGGCAATCGGGGCCTGCGCCGGATTTGGTGCCATTTGCGGATCGTCGCTTGCGACGGCTGCAGCCATGGGCAAGGTCGCACTGCCGGAATTGCGGCGTGCCGGCTATTCCGGCGGGCTTACCACAGCCACACTCGCCGCCGGTGGAACGCTCGGCATTCTCATTCCGCCGTCGGTTGTTCTGGTGGTCTATGCAACGCTCACGGAACAAAACATTGCCAAGCTGTTTCTGGCAGCTTTTATTCCCGGAATTTTGGCGGCAATCGGCTACCTGGTTGTCATTGCGCTCTACGTTCGCGTCCATCCGGACTCAGCCGGAAGCGAGCCGCGGGTTCCATATGCTGAAAGATTCCGCAGCCTTTTTCAAATCTGGCCGGTGTTGCTGGTTTTCATTTCGGTCGTCGGCGGGATTTACTGGGGCGTGTTTACCCCGACCGAGGGCGCATCGGTGGGTGCGCTGGGCACCGGTATTATCGCCTGGGCATCAGGCGGATTGACCTTTGCCAAGTTTCGCGAGGCATTGATTGCGACGGCCAGCGGCACTGCGATGATCTTTTTCATCGTACTGGGGGCCGCGTTTTTCAATTCGTTTCTGGCGCTGACACAGGCTCCGCAATTGCTTTCCACCTTTGTAGTCGAACAGGGTTACGGCCCGTGGACTGTTCTGGCGGTGATCCTGGTCATCTATCTCATTTTGGGATGCGTCATGGACAGCCTTTCGATGATCTTGCTGACGATCCCCATATTCTTCCCGATGATGACCGGTCTCGACTTCGGCCTCAGTCAGGAACACATGGCAATCTGGTTCGGAATTCTGGTTCTGATTGTTGTAGAGGTTGGGCTGATTACTCCACCGGTGGGGCTCAACCTGTTCGTGATCAACGCCATGGATCGCACCACTCCGATCGTGGAAACCTATCGCGCCGTCACCTGGTTTGTTGCGTCCGACATTGTGCGAGTCATCATTCTGGCAGCGTTTCCTGCAATCACGCTATTTCTGCTTTAGGGCAGTCCGAAGACAGGATGAACCCTTGGGGCAATTCATTCCAGTCAACAACAAATGGCAACACCAAGGGTAGTCATGTCTGCTTCACAAAATCTGATCATCGAGTTCGACGGGCCAATTGCCGTATTGACCATGAACCGTCCGGACAAGCGCAACGCCATGTCCGACGGACTGCTGGCCGCCATCGACGGCTTTTTCAGTGCCCCGCCTGCAGGCATCAAGGCAGCCGTCTTGACCGGCACGGCCGGGCATTTTTGCTCTGGACTCGATCTGTCAGAGCACGTCGCGCGTGACGCTGAAGCGACAATGCGCCATTCGCGCGGCTGGCACAGTGTGATGGAGCGCGTTCAGTACGGCGGACTTCCGGTTGTCTCTGCCATGTTCGGCGCGGTCATTGGCGGCGGTCTGGAGCTTGCCGCGGCGACCCATGTGCGAATTGCCGAGCCTTCGACCATTTTCCAGCTACCCGAAGGGCGGCGTGGCATCTTTGTCGGCGGCGGTGCCAGTGTGCGGATCGGGCGCTTGCTGGGTGCCGACCGGATGATAGAGATGATGCTTACCGGTCGCAAATACGATGCAGCCGATGGCGTCCGCCTGGGTTTGGCGCATTATTTGGCAAACGAAGGCGCCGCCTTGCAGATGGCCAAGGAACTCGCTTCACGCATCGCAACCAACGCACCCTTGTCGAATTACATCATGATCCAGGCGCTTTCGCGCATTGAAGACATGTCGAAACAGGACGGGCTTTTCACCGAGAGCCTGTGCGCAGCAATCACCCAGACCAGTCCGGATGCGCAGGAGGGCCTTGCGGCCTTTCTTGAAAAGCGCGCTCCCCGGTTCCGTTGAGCAAATTACCCGCTTTGAATGTTGTACCTGGTCGAGTGCATGGGAAAACCTGGAAAATGAACGAGCAGAGGTTTAGAAATCACAGCGTCATCCGCGAAGACCGCGCTGACGGAACCATACTGCTTTCCAGTACCGTCCGGCACGGGCCTGTCGCACGTTGCAGCACCGACTGGCTGGTGCAGTGGGCGCAATTGACGCCCGATGCAATTTTCGTTGCCGAGCGCTCCGGCGACGGATGGCGAACCGTCAGTTATCAGGCGGCTCTTGAACAGGTTCGGGCGCTTGCCAATGGCCTGCTCGATCGCGGCCTGGGGCCGGACAGACCGCTTTTGGTGATTTCCGGCAACAGTGTTGACCATGGACTGATAGCGCTTGCCGCACAGTATGCCGGTATTCCGGTGGTTCCGGTTGCCGAGCAATATGCGTTGATACCCGCGGCCAATGCGCAACTGGCGCAAGTTGCCGGGTTGGTAAAGCCGGGAATGGTTTTTGCCGCAGACGGTGATCGATTTGCCAAAGCCCTCAATCTCGACATCTTTGCCAACATTCATCGCGTATCCAGCATAGGTGGCGTTAACGGCATCACCTCACTTGCCGAATTGATGCTGGATGGCACAGGTGCAGACAGCGCCAATGCCCTTGTCGGTCCCGACACCATTGCCAAAATTTTGATGACCTCGGGGTCTACGGCAATGCCAAAGGGCGTTCTGACCACCCAACAGATGATGTGCACAAACCAGGCGCAATTGCTGGCCGCTCTGCCATTTCTCGGACAGCGCAAACCAAGGATTGTTGACTGGTTGCCATGGAACCATGTTTTCGGCGGATCGCACAATTTCAACATGATGCTGGCCAATGGCGGCTCTCTTTACATTGACGGGGGCAAGCCGGTCGCTGGATTGGTCAAACGGACGGTGGAGAACATGCGACTGGTCCGCAGCACATTGGCGTTCAACGTTCCGATCGGCTTTGCCATGTTGCGCGATGCCATGCGCACCGACACGGAACTGCGTCGAAGCTATTTTGAACAGCTCGACATGTTGTTCTACGCAGGTGCTTCCCTGCCGCAGGATGTCTGGGCAGATCTTGAAACCATGGCCCATGAAATACGCGGGGACATGCCGCTTTTCACCACCTCCTGGGGCATGACCGAAACGGCGCCCGCATGTATCATTCAGCATGAGCCAACAACGATGTCAGGCATCATCGGCGTTCCGGTTCCAGGTGTGCACATCAAGCTGATCCCAGCAGAAGATGGGCGTTTTGAGCTCCGCGCCAAAGGGCCCAATGTCATGCCGGGCTACCATGAAAACCTGAAGGCAACACACGATGCCTTTGACGAGGAAGGCTTTTTGCGCACAGGCGACGCAGTGAAGTTCGTCGATCCCGACAACATGGCCAAAGGCATGCGGTTTGATGGCCGGATATCCGAGGACTTCAAGCTCCTCACAGGCATTTGGGTGCGCGCAGCGAACCTCCGGCTGGAACTGCTTGCATTGCTCAAGGATGTTGCGGCTGACATCATTGTAACTGGCGCCGACCGAAGCGAGGTCGGCATCATGATCATCCCGTCTGGCGGCGCACGCCTGCGCAGAGATGTTGCCGAAAATGATGGCGCGCTTGTGTGCCCGTCGCTTGCTTCCGATATTGCATCTGCATTGCAGACCCTGCACGGACATGGATCTTCGGGCAGGATTTCGCGGGCAATCATCCTTTCCGAGCCACCATCGATTGCCGACGGCGAGATTACGGCCAAAGGCAATCTCAATTTCCGAAAATTGCTCGACCGCCGGGCAAACCTCCTGAAGCGGCTTTATGACAACGCAGACCCAGCAACGATTTTGGTGTGAATTGAATGGTCGATATATCGAAAGTCAGGGCAATTGATTTCCATACCCATGCCGAGGAGCCCTGCGGTTGCCACGCCGATGACGGCTACGACGATCTCCAGGCCACGATGGCAAAATACTTCCGGGCCTCATGGAGCCATCCTCCCACGGTTGAAGAAACTGCCCGGCATTACCGCGAACAAAATATTGCGGCTGTTATTTTCCCCGTCGATGCGGAGCGCGAAACGGGCTACCGGCGCTACCGCAACGAGGAAGTGGCGGCTCTTGCTGCTGCCAATGACGATGTGCTCATTCCGTTTGCATCCATAGACCCGCACAAGGGAAAGACCGGTGCGCGCGAGGCAAGGCGCCTGATCGCCGATTTTGGCATCAAGGGTTTCAAGTTTCACCCGACCATGCAGGGCTTTTTCCCGAATGACCGGCTTGCCTATGATTTGTACGAGGTGATTGCGGAACACAGCGCAATAGCGCTGTTTCACACCGGGCAGACCGGTGTCGGGTCGGGCATGCGCGGCGGCAATGGCATGCGCCTTAAGTACTCCAATCCAATGCACATCGACGATGTTGCAGTGGACTTCCCGGACATGAAAATCATCCTGGCCCATCCATCCTTTCCCTGGCAGGAAGAATCGCTTGCCGTTGCCCAGCACAAGCCGAATGTCCATATCGACCTGTCCGGCTGGAGCCCGAAATATTTCCCCGAAATTCTGGTTCGGTATTCAAACTCCATACTGCGCAAGAAAGTTCTGTTCGGATCGGACTGGCCAATGATCACACCTGAGAGGTGGCTTGCCGATTTTGAAAAAATTGCCATCAAGGATGAAGTGCGTCCGGACATCCTGAAAAACAATGCAGCAAGATTGCTAGGGCTTGTGTAAAGGGTGCTGGCCTTGGTCCGCATGCCGGCTTTGCGGCAACAAGCCAGCATGACTCCTGACCTCTTCACGCAGCAGACCGGCAAAAATCGCAACCGCCGGATCAATATCCTGCCCGGCGCGGAAACTGAGGCCGACCGCTCCCAGTGTGGAGCTCGTGTCGATGGGCAGCACCACGAACTCACCAGTCTCGAGTTCGTCTGCAACCACGCCTCTTGAAATGATCCAGATAGCTCCGTGCCGGCGTGTGAAGGCGCGCCCGAAGGAGTCCGATACAGTCTCGATCAATTGCTGCGGCTCAGGCAGGCCCTGTTCGATGAACAGCTGGCGCACCATTGGTCCAATGATCGAAACGGATGTCGGCATGATGATCGGGTGATCCAGCAATTCAGCAGCCTTTACCGATTTGCGACCGGCAAGCGGATGCTTTCGGTAAACGGCAAAAACCACAATGTCGCGGTAGAGCGGTTCGAAACTAAGGCCAGCCATGCTTTCCGGGGCAGCAAGCCGACCCATTACCAGATCAAGTTCGCCATTGCGCAATTGGTCCAGCAAGACCCGGTTTTCGCCCGTTGTCACGCGCAGGGGATTTCGCAAGTCCTCGGCCAGATACTTCTCCACTGCACCCGGCATCACCAGTGCTGATACCGTTGGCAGGGCACCAATGCGGATCATCGGCCGATCTGCCAGATGAAGATCTGAAACCGCCCGCAAACCGCTTCTGATTGCCGCCAGACTGGCGCCTGCATGCCGAAGAAAAGCCTCGCCCTGCCGGGTAAGCCTGATCCCGCGACCTTCTTTCATCACGAGTTTGGTGCCGCAAACTGCCTCAAGCTCACGCAACGTTCGCGATACTCCAGGCTGGGTAAGATTGAGGCTTTTCGCCGCCAGTGTGACACTCTTGTGCCGGGCAACTTCAATGAAGGTTTCCAACTGGTGGAGCTTGATCAGGCGGCTGTTTTCCATCTCGTTTCCGGTATGGGTTTGTACAGTAATCCTGATATTCAATACAACTGAACAGCCCTTGTTACCATTGTGAAAAACAATCCCGGGCCGGTTGCATGCTGTGATCAAGCCGGTCTTCTTTACTGCCTCGGCATGCCTTTTGGGCGCATGTTGCGCTTCTGGGCGGCAATCCGGAAGGGAGCGTTGGGTGCACCATATCCGGCATATGCGCCCCGCCTTTCGACAATTTCCAGAAAAAATCCGTCGCCGATATTTTGACTGTAGAGCTGAAAGAACTCACCCTGATCGTCACGGTCGTAAAGGATATTGGCTTCCTTGAGGGCTGCCAGAAATTCATCGTCGAGGCCGAAGCGGGCATCCAGATCGTCGTAGTAGTTCTGGGAGATGGGCAATTGGGCAAACCCCCGCCCGGCCAGCGATCTGGCTGTCGAGAATATGTCACGCGAGGCAAATGCCATGTGCTGGACGCTTGCACCAAAACTCTCCGTGATGAAGTGGCCCGCCAGTGTACGCCTGTTTTCCGCGCCATTGAGGGTCAGGCGAAAGGAACCGTCTGAATTGGAGAGTGCCTGGCTGCGTACCAGTCCGGCCGGATCGACAATGTCGAGCATCGGCGCTTTGTTCATGTTGAAAATTGCCGTGTGAAACAGCAGCCACGAAAGCATCTCTTCGTAATTCATTGTCTGCGCCAGATGATCAATGCCGCAAAGACCTGCGTCGGTGCTTTCCTCGCCACGATCACCGATCTCGAACTCGGTTTCCCACACGTCTGAAAGCTGTGGCGTTGCATCGAGGAAATGCAGCAGCCCGCCACCCACCCCGCGAATTGCCGGAATTGCAAGCTCACCCGGACCGGTGGCTTGCCTGAATGCAACTGCACCCAGAGCCAGCGCCCGGGCCAGTGCTTCCCCCGCGTCTTCAACTTTCAATCCGATGTCGCACACGGTGGTGCCGTGCGCGAGAAAGGAGGAATGGGCAAAACCATCACGATCCGTGTTGATGACAATATTGATGTCCCCCTGTCGCCACAGGTCAATGGATTTGTTCTTGTGTCGGCCCGCTTTCCAAAAACCCAGTGTCAGCAGGATGGCTGCAAGTTCATCTGCTCTGGCTTCATCGGCTGCAAATTCAACAAACTCGACACCGGTAACGGCAATGCGCTGTGGCATCGCCGGAACATCGATGGCAATTCCTGGCTCGTGCCGGTTCACATCATCCATCAGATTGATCAGCGAGCGATAGCCGTCTGCCGCGATCGAGCGCGAAGAGGCACCCCGGAACTGGTCATTGAATATTTCCAGTGACAACACGCCATTGTACCCTGTGGCAGCGACCGCCCGCATGAAAGCAGGAACGTCCAGATCACCCTGCCCTGGCATGTTGCGAAAATGCCGGCTCCAGTACAAAAGATCCATGTCGATCTTCGGCGCATCAGCGAGTTGAACAAAGAAAATCTTGTCGCCAGGGATGGCGCGTATCGTTTGTGGTTCGATTTTCCTCGCCAATGTATGAAATGAATCAAGGATCAGGCCGACATTGGAATGATCGGCACGACGCACGATTTCCCAGGCATCGCGGTGGTCATTGACGTGGCGGCCCCAGGCCAAGGCCTCGTAGCCGATGCGAAGGCCGCGCTTCCGCGCCCGCTCGCCAAGCTCGGCGAAGTCATCGGCTGCACGGTTGATCCCGCCCAGTGCCAATGGCGATACATTGGAACAGACGAGAACAAGGTCTGCTCCCATTTCATTCATCAAGTCGAACTTGCGCTCAGCCCTCTCGAAAGCACGGCCACGTTGCGGATCGGGCATTCCCTCAAAGTCACGAAACGGCTGGAACAACATGACCTCCAGACCGTGCGCGCGGATGAGGTCGCCAGCTTCCTGCGGACTTCCGTCAAAGGCAAGGAAGTCGGTCTCGAACACTTCGACCCCGTCAAAACCGGCGGCGGCAATGGCAGCCAGTTTCTCGCGCAAATCGCCGCTGATCGATACCGTGGCTATCGCAGTTTTCATGTCCGCATCAGCCCTGGTATCCAAACAGCCGCGGCACAAAAAGAACGAAATCGGGCCAGACGGTCAGAATCGCCAACGCGATCAGCAATCCGCCGATGAACGGCATCAAATCCGATACAATGGCTTTCAAAGGTTCCTTTGTGATGTTGGCCACAATGAAAATCAGCAAGCCATAAGGCGGGGTAATCAGCCCCAACATGGCATTGACCACGACAACCACGCCAAAATGCACCAGATCTATTCCAAGCGCGTTGACGGTGGGGATCAGGATCGGCACGAAAATCAGCAGAATGGCACCTGCCTCGATGAAACATCCAAGGATCAGAAAAAGGACATTGACGATCAGCAGGAAACCAAGCGGCGAGAAATCAAATTGTGCCAGATACTCGGCGATTACGTTGGGAATGTTTTCGCGCGTGATCACATAATTGAAGGCGATCGCACCGGCGATAAGAATTCCCACGGACGCGGTGGAGCGGGCACTCGACAACAACGTATGGAAAAACTGCTTCAAATTGACCGACCGGTAAAGCATCACCGATACCAGCAGCGCATAAAATGCTGCGACCGCCGCAGCCTCGGTGGGCGTCATCACGCCACCATAGATGCCGCCTAGCAGGATGACCGGCAACATCAGTGCGGGGAAAGCCTCGACAGTGACTTTGGGCAGTTCGGAAAGCGGCACGGAATTGTCGATCGGGAAATTGCGGCGGTGCGACACCCACGTATTCACGGCAAAAAGCATGCTTGCCATCAGCAGTCCTGGCAAAATGCCTGCCGCGAAAAGATAGCCTACCGACGCGTCTGAAACGAGCGCGTAAAGCACCATCGGGATGGAGGGCGGAATGATCGGGCCGATGGTGGCAGAAGCTGCGGTCAGCGCGCCCGCGTAGCTCTTGGGAATATGCCCGCCCTTGGTCATCATCTGGATCTCAACCCGGCCAATGCCGACGGCGTCAGCGACCGCCGAGCCCGACATTCCCGAGAAAATGATGCTGGCGACGATGTTGACATGGCCAAGGCCGCCCTTGAACCTGCCGACTAGGGCATGCGAGAACTTCATCAGCCGGTCGGCAATGCTGCCGACATTCATGATGTCGGCTGCCAGAATGAACAGCGGGACCGCGAGGAGTGTGTAACCTGAATAAAGGCCTTGCAGGACAGTTTCGGCGGCAATCGATGTATCCTGCCCCTTGATGCCAAGGTAGACGATTGTTCCGGCAATCATGGCCACGCCGATGGATTGGCCAAACAACGTCAAGAAAACAATCAGTGCGAGCGAAACGGAAAAAGCATCAAACATGGCTTTCGCTTTCCGGATTGAAATGTTGGGCGCCATTGTTTTCCGGCTCATTGCGAAGAGCCCGTCGAACTTCCCACAGCGCCCGCACGATCACTGCGATCACGAACGGAATGTAGGCGGCAAAGAGAATGTCGAAACGCATGTGCATAAAGGCGGTTTTCTCGACACCCATGAAAGTCACGAACTCAAAATCCTTGGGCAGCGCCCAGAGAAATATTCCAGCAACAACAATGCCGGAAACGATGGTCATGCCGCGTCGGGCGCGTTGTCCGAAGGCATTGTAGAAAAGATCAAAACGCACCACATCTTCGTCTCGCACAACAAATGCGTAGCCGAGCAAGATGCCCCACAGCCAGGCCACGGCAACGTATTCGATGGTCCAGCCAACTGGCCAGTTCAAGATGTACCGAAACACCACCTGTATGATGAACGCCGCAAACATGCTGCCCAGCAGGACGGCAACCAGCAGTTCAAATCCCTGTCGTATTCGCGAAAACAGCGGCGCAAGAAATTGCATCGGAACCGTCCCGTCAGGTTTGATCGGCCCGGCGGCGAGGTGCCGCCGGGCTTGTGGTCAAGGTCGCATCAAAGCGCGTTGATCTTGTCGAGCAGGCCCGCTGGCCAATCCTTCGAGAACTTGGACGCCTTGTATTTGTCCAACACATGGCTGCGGAAAGCTTCCTTGTCCGGCTCGTAGACCTTCAGCTTCTGGTCCTTGAAGAACTGCACGAGTTCGGCTTCCTGTTTCAGCGTGATTTCATCCAGTTTGGCTTCGAAATTCAGGGAGCATTCCTGCACTTTCGCTTGCTGTTCCGGGGTCAGCTTGTTCCACTTGGCCATCGAGATGGTCATCTGGTTTGCTGCCACGAGGTGACCCGTGAGAATGATCTGGTTGGTCACTTCATAGAATTTCATGGCCTTGTCCGCAGGAAGCGGATTGTCCTGACCATCAATCGCGCCTGTCTGAAGCCCGGTATAGACTTCGGTGAACGCCATCGGTGTCGGGTTGGCACCCAATGCTTCACCGACAAACTGCCAGCCTTCGCCGCCGGGCATGCGAAGTTTGACACCGGCCAGATCTGCTGGGACCTTCACTTCCTTGTCGCCCTTGATGTTGACGTGACGGGTGCCGATGTACGGATTGGCCAGAACCTTTACCTGCGCCTTGTCTTCAACAGCCTTCCACAAATCCGTCAGGACGTCGCTGCCGGTGTTGACTTTGCGCATGTGGGCATAGTCACGATAGAGGTAGGCAGTTCCAAGGATGGATGTTTCCGGTACCTGGTTGTAGAAGTCGAAAATGGCAAGGTTTGCCATGTCGAGGTTGCCGCGCTGCATGGCGGTGAGTTCGGTTCCCTGCTTGAACAGCGTGGCTCCGTGGTAGGATTTGAAGTCAAAGCCATCACCCAGGCATCCGCCAAACTCCTTGCGCAGTGTTTCGGTACGGATGTCTGCTTCCGGCACGGTGTCGGAATAAATCAGTTCAACCTTTTGGGCGAATGCCGATGATGCAGACACGCAGATGGCCGCTGCTGCCACGCCGGCGGCCAGCAAATTCAAGATAGTGCGCATGAGTTCCTCCCTGTTTGCGCAACCGCAGCCTTTCAGGCGCGGTCATGGACTGACCCGGCACCTGCCGGGACCAGCAGACGGACAGTCACCCTGTTGGAGTGCCTGCAGTTCCGAAGGCGGCAAAAGTCGCCTTCATCCTTTCGGGCTCGGCCTTGAGCCCGGTGAACAGTTCGAACGCCCGCACAGCCTGAAAGACCGCCATGCCGCCGCCGTTCATCGTGCGACAGCCGATTGACCGGGCGGCTTTGAGCAATGCGGTTTCGATCGGGAAATAAATGATGTCTGCTACCCAGATCGCCGGCGTCAGCAAAGAAATGGCAACCGGCGTGCCCGGCAGCTTTGCCATTCCGACCGGCGAAGCGTTGACGAGGCCGTCAATCCCGTTTGCGAATGCGTCTTCGGGTGATGCAACGACCTTTGCACATTGCTTGCCAAACCGGGTTGCCAACCTGTCCGCCAGAAATTGTGCACGCTCGTTTTCGGGGTCAAACAGCAGCAACTGTTCGGTGCCGGCGTCCAGCAAGGCGTTGGCAACCGCGACCCCTGCTCCGCCCGCTCCTGTCAGAAGAACAGTTTTGCAACGCTCGTTGCCGAGACTGCGGCGAAAGCTCTCGGCAAAACCCCACAAATCGGTGTTGTGGCCACTTCGCTTGCCATTTCTGAAAACAACAGTGTTGACTGCGCCCATCGCCTCTGCCGCAGCAGACAGACTGTCGAGCAACCCGATGATCTCGATCTTGTAGGGGTAGGTAATGTTGAGACCTGCAAAGCCTTGCGCCTGCGCCATCTCCACAATCTGCAACAGGGATTTGCCTGAATAAGCGGCAGTGTCGGTATCCAGGAGCAGGTAACGGCAAGCAATGCCGTGCTCAGCAGCTTCTGCTTCATGCATGGCAGGTGTGCGGGAAAGCTGTATGCCCTTCCCGATCAGTCCGATCTGCATGACGGCGGCGTCGCTTGACGCGCCAGTTGCAGCAGGATGCTGCTTTGCAGCTTCCATTGATGCTTTTCCTCCCTCAAGGACAAAACCCGGCAACCCGCACGCGGGTGCCTTGCCTTTGTATCCAGCGCGATGCAGGACTCCCTTCCTGATCGAAACACAGCTTTGTACCAGACAGTTAATTTTGTCAATTGCTTTGTACCAGACAGTTAATTATGATCGTGAGCGGAGGATGTGATGGACGAAGTTGCGGACGAAAACCCTGTTCGGCAGCGTTGGAAGCAGGATCCGGAAGCCGTGCGTGCCGACATCTTGCAGGTGGCATGCGAGGAGTTCGCGGCCAATGGTCTTTCGGGCGGCAGGATTGACGAAATTGCAGCCCGCACCCGCACTTCAAAGCGGATGATTTATTATTATTTCGGCGACAAGGAAGGACTGTACCGGCAAGTGCTGGAAGAGGCCTACCGCGAAATGCGCTCTGGCGAGGAGCGGCTCGAACTTGAAGGGCTTCCACCGGAAATTGCCTTGCGGCGGCTGGCAGAGTTCACGTTTGAGCACCACAATCGAAATCCGGCGTTCATTCGCCTCGTGATGATCGAGAACATTCACAACGGCGCATATTTGCGCCAATCCAAACTGATCCGGGAAATGAATACACGGGCAATCCAGTTGCTCGAAGACATCCTGTCGCGAGGCGTTGCTTCAGGCGTTTTTCGCAGCGGCGTCTCGGCGCTGGACATCCATTGGCAAATCAGTGCGCTCTCTTTTTTCAACGTTTCCAACCGGGCGACTTTTAGCCTGATCTTCGGAGACGGGCAGTTTACGCAGCAAGGGCAGTCACGGCTTTCGGAAATGGTCGCCCGCACGGTTTTGTGCAGTGTTATGCTGCAACAACCAACACCCCAGCCTGAAAGAAGGAAATGAACATGAACCCGCAACTGGTGCCTTTTCTGGAAGCATGGGCGTCGAAATGGGCGCGGCTCAAACCGGGTGCCACACCGGCAGACCGCCGGGAGCACTTTGAAATCATTGCCCTTGAAATGCGATTGCCTGCCCCGGAGGATGTCGATGCTGAGAGGGTGCATGTCATTGATACAAAAGCCGGCCCGGTTCGTGTGCGCGTGTTCCGGCACAATTCACCGGGACCGCAGCCCGCATTGATCTACATGCATGGCGGCGCATGGATGCAGGGCAGCCCGGAAACCCATTTCGACATCACCAGCCGGATAGCATCGTGGAACCGGCAGACAGTGATCAGTATCGACTATGCCAAGGCCCCGGAACGCCCGTTTCCTGCCGCCGTGGTGCAATGTGAGGCGGTGGCGAGATGGGCCTTCAACAATGCCGGAGCTTTGGCAATCGACCCGGCTCGCATGGCCATTGGCGGCGACAGCGCTGGCGGCAACCTTGCCGCCGCCGTAACGCTGCTCATGCGCGAAACCGGGCCAAAATTGCTGGCACAGTTGTTGATTTACCCTGCTTGCGACTTTGACATGAGCAGGCCATCCTATTCACAAAATGCCAACGGCCCCATTGTTCGCACGGCCGAAATGCCGATGGTCAATGCCATGTATTGTCCCGACCCGAAGCTGTTGAACGATCCGCGAGTTTCGCCGCTTCATGCTTCCAGTCACGCGGGACTTCCTCCTGCCTTTCTTGCAATTGCCCAGTTTGATCCGCTTCGTGATTCAGGCACGGCTTACGGTGAAGCATTGCAGCGGGCCGGCGTACCGGTCGAGATCGACACGGGCGAGGGTCTGATCCACGGCTATCTGCGTGCATTGGAATATTGCAGCGACAGTGTAACCAAACTCCAAAAGATGGCTGCCTGGCTGGACCAACAAAACAAGAGGGTGGCATGAGCGACCACCAGATCAGGCCTGCAACTCCAGGCCTTGATTTTTGCTTCACCATCAATGCCCAAATCAATGCGCCACGTTCTGCCGGCAAGGGCCTTGGCGGCGAGCGGCTGCACATTCCCATAACCGGGGGAACCGTGGTGGGGCCCAATATTCGCGGCCGGATTTTGCCAGGTGGATCGGATTGGCCTTTGATCCGCGAAGACGGCACATCGCAAATCACGGCAGTTTACACAATTGAACTTGAAGATGGCACATTGGTCGTGGTTCGCAATGACGGACTGCGAGCTTCCACACCGGACGTCCTTGCCAGACTTCGGGCCCGCGAATCCGTTGATCCTTCGGATTACTATTTCCGAACGGCACCAAGATTTGATTGTCCCGACGGGCCACACCA
This sequence comes from Rhizobiaceae bacterium, assembly GCA_041739225.1. Taxonomy (GTDB): domain Bacteria; phylum Pseudomonadota; class Alphaproteobacteria; order Rhizobiales; family Rhizobiaceae; genus BOKV01. The sequence goes on along the minus strand of JBGSOG010000046.1, from coordinate 7,422 downwards.
GTGGCTGCGTGAACGGATTTTTATCGCATCAATCGCCCCGGCCTCCGGCTCAGTGGTGATCGACGTTTTCATGGTGACATAGCTTGATTTGCCAAATCGAAACCGGATATTGAGCCAAACATGAACGACAATCCTTGCATCATCTGCGTGGCCATCACCGGTTCACTTCCCACCAAGGAAAACAATCCGGCGGTGCCAATCACCATTGCCGAACAAATTGAAAGCACACAGGAGTGCTTTGAGGCTGGCGCAACCATCGTTCATTGCCATGTTCGCGATGACGAAGGAAAACCAACTTCCGACCCGGAACGGTTTGCACGATTGAAGCAGGGCATCGAGAAGCATTGCCCCGGCATGATCATCCAGTTGTCCACTGGCGGTCGCTCCGGTGCAGGCAAGACACGCGGCGGGATGTTGCCGCTGCGCCCCGACATGGCTTCGCTGTCTGTCGGGTCAAACAATTTTCCAAACCGTGTCTATGAAAATCCGCCGGACTTCGTCGATTGGCTGGCGTCTGAAATGCTGGCCCATGATGTCAAGCCCGAGATTGAAGCGTTCGACCTTTCGCACGTGGTACAGGCCGCAAGCATGATGCGCGACGGGCGCTTGCGCGGCCCGCTCTATGTTCAATTCGTCATGGGCGTGAAAAACGCCATGCCGGCGGATGAGCCCATTCTGGATTTCTACATCCAGACCCTGAACCGTTTGGCACCCGGCTCACAATGGTGCGCGGCAGGTATTGGCCCGGCGCAAATCACCATCAATGAATGGGCCATAGCCAAAGGCGGCCACACCCGCACCGGGATGGAAGACAATGTGCGGATCGACCGAAATATGCTGGCCCCATCCAATGCCGCACTTGTCCAACGTGCCGTGCAGCTTTGCGGCCAGCATCAGCGCCCGGTAGCCACGTGGCAACAGGCCCGGACTATATTGGGGCTCGAGCGCCAATTTTCCTGACCTGGAAGAAGACAGCTGCGTCGTGCGACACTCACGCACTTTCCCTTCCCTGACTGCGGCATATAACGCTTCAAAGGGGTAGCTGATGCTTTTAATGCTTCGCAACGTCACGAAGACATATTCGGGGGCCGATACTGCCGTCTTGCAGAACGTGTCCTTTGACATGGACGCCGGCGAAATGTTGGCATTGACCGGGGAGTCCGGTTCGGGAAAAAGCACGTTGCTGCACCTGGCGGGTGGGCTGGATACCGCTGACAGCGGCGTGGTAGCTTTGGACGGCGTGGACCTCACACCGCTGCCGGATGCAGGGCGGGCAGCACTTCGCAGAGGCACGGTCGGAGTGATCTTCCAGCAATTCAACCTTGTGCCGTCTTTGAACGTGGCTGCCAACATCTCACTTCAGGCACGGCTGGCCAGCCGACATGACCCGGCCCGGGAACAGTCACTGGCGCAACGCCTGGGGTTGGACGCGCATCTTCACAAATATCCCGAGCAACTTTCCGGCGGGCAGCAGCAACGTGTTGCCATTGCGCGTACACTGGCACCGCGACCCAAGCTGGTTCTGGCCGATGAGCCAACCGGCAATCTCGACGAGACAACTGCCGACACGGTACTCGACCTGCTCTGCGAACTGGTTGGTGAGACCGGTGCCGGCCTTGTCCTCGTAACCCACTCCGAACGCCTGGCAAAGCGAATGGGCCGTCGATTGCACCTTCGCCATGGGCAACTTTCGTGACACGGGCGGTTTTTTCAGCGCTTCTCTCACATTGGCTGCGCAACCCCGTTCAATTGTTTACATTGCTGGCTGGCCTGGCCTTGGGTACGGCTCTTTGGTCCGGAGTGCAGGCAATCAACTCCGAAGCACGTGCAAGCTACGATGCCGCTGCATCGACCCTTGGCGAAGGGAATTTTACACAGGTTGCTGCCCGCGACTCTGGCGTGATTGCCCAGCAGACCTACATCGCTTTGCGGCGGGCAGGCTGGAACGTTTCGCCGGTCATTGAGGGCAGACTGGGAGCGGTTCGCATCATCGGCATCGACCCGGTTACCGCTCCCCGCGGGATGGGTCCGTTGAAATTGGGGGAAGGCGCAGACATTGGTGTGTTTATCTCGGGCACGGGCCAGATTTTCGCGCGTGCCGATACGCTTGCGCAACTGCCGAAAGGCGAAGCGCAAAGTGTGGTTGCCCCCGATATTGCACCCAATACTGCGATTGGCGATATCGGGCTGGTGCAACGGCTGCTGAACCGACACGGGGAAATCGATCGCCTGATCGTTGCAAACAATCAGCCGCTGAACCGTCGCTCTCTGGCCGACATAGCCCCGCAACTGGTCGAAAGCCCTGCGCCCGATGGCAATGACGTGGCGCGGCTGACAGACAGTTTCCACCTGAACCTGACTGCCTTTGGCCTGCTCTCTTTTGCCGTTGGCCTGTTCATCGTGCATGGTGCGATTGGCCTTGCTTTCGAGCAGCGGCGCATCATGGTGCGCACGCTTCGTGCCTTGGGCGCACCATTGGGCCGTTTGATTGAACTCATGGTGGTGGAGCTCGCAATTCTGGCCCTGATTGCCGGCGCGTTGGGAGTGGCGCTTGGCTATCTGATTGCTGCAGCATTGTTGCCCGATGTCGCAGCAACTTTGCGCGGGCTTTACGGCGCCGATGTCTCGGGGCAGCTTTCCCTGCGACCGGTTTGGTGGTTGTCAGGCTTGGCAATTGCATTTGGCGGAACTGCAATTGCAGCCGTGGGCGCGTTGTGGTCACTGGGCGCAATGCCGTTGCTGGCGAGCGCGCAACCAAGGGCATGGGCGATGGTGCGTCAGGGCTACACAAACATTGCGCTCGCACTTGGGCTTTTGGTGATTGCCGGTGCGCTTGCACAATGGGGACAAGGGCTGATTGCCGGATTTGCCATGTTGGGAGCACTGCTGATCGGCGGCGCGCTCGCATTGCCGCCATTTCTGCGGCTCGTTCTGCGACTGGGCGAAGCACAGGCGCGCTCGCCGGTGGCACAGTGGTTTTGGGCCGATACCCGGCAGCAGCTTCCCGGCCTGTCGCTGGCGTTGATGGCGCTGTTGCTGGCCATGGCCGCGAATGTCGGCGTATCGACCATGGTGTCTTCTTTCCGGCTGACCTTCACCGGTTTTCTCGATCAGCGGCTGGCTTCGGAACTTTATGTCCGTGCGACCAATGCCGATCAGGCAAATGCGATAGTCGGTCTGGCCGCCAAAAAGGCGGACGCCATCTTGCCGCTGCTGTCCATTGAGCGCCCTGTCGCAGGCCAGCCTGCGGCAATCCTGGGTGCCAGGGATCACAAAACCTACCGCGACAACTGGAAATTCTTGCAGGCCGTTCCCGGCGTATGGGATGCATTGGCGCGGGGCGAAGGTGTGCTGGTCAACGAACAATTGTTTCGTCGGGCCCGGCTTGGATTGGGTGACCTTGTTACGCTGACGCCTGACACAAGCCTGCCGGTGCTGGGTATTTTTGGCGACTATGGAAACCCGTTGGGTCAGGTAGTCCTGGCTGAAAATCTTTTCGTCCGATTGTTTCCGGATGTGAAGGCTTTGCGCTTCGGACTGCGCATCGCTCCAGATCAGGTAGACGATCTGCGCGAAGCGTTGCACAGTCAAGCCGGAGTCCCGAGGGATGCGATGATTGACCAGGCTTCCATCAAGGCCATCTCGCTCGAGATATTCGAGCGTACCTTCACCGTGACAACTGCCTTGAACATCCTGACGCTGGCGGTCGCGGGCTTTGCAATTCTGATGAGCTTGTTGACGCTATCCGTGATGCGGCTGCCGCAGATTGCGCCGGTCTGGGCGCTTGGGCTGACCAGGCGCAAGTTGGCGACTCTGGATATGCTGCGAACTGTTGTGCTCGCCGCACTGACCGGAGCCTTGGCTCTGCCGCTGGGCCTAGCTTTGGCCTTTGCCCTGCTGGCGGTGGTGAATGTCGAGGCGTTCGGCTGGCGCTTGCCCATGTATCTGTTCCCGTTCGACTATTTGCGTTTGGGCGCGCTGGCCTTGTTAGCGGCGGTGCTGGCCGCAGCCTGGCCGGCATGGCTGCTTTCGCAAATGCCGCCAGCCCGGCTGTTGGGGGTTTTTCGCCATGAACGCTAGGGTCCTGCTTTTTCTTCTCATGTTTCCAGCCCACGCCTTTGCGCAGGGCTTTGCCGGACTTGGCACCACTTCGCAGGGATTTGCGCAGCCCGATCCGCAGAAAGTCCTGCAGTTCCCCGCCGACCACGGGCCGCACCCGCAATTTCGCATAGAGTGGTGGTATTTGACCGCGAACCTGAAGGGGCCGGATAGCAAGCCTTTCGGCTTGCAATGGACGCTGTTTCGAACGGCGTTGGCACCGCGCGAAGATCCAGGCTGGCAAAGTCCGCAATTGTGGATGGGTCATGCTGCAGTAACCACGCCCAATGCGCATTTTGTGACCGAGAGACTGGCCCGCGGCGGGATTGGTCAGGCTGGCGTGCAAGCGGCGCCGTTTTCCGCATGGATTGATGACTGGGTGATGGAGGGCCCGGATGTTGATCAACTCCGCCTGTCGGCTTCAGGTCCCAATTTTGCATATGATGTGCAACTGACCGCAAAAGGCCCGCTGATCCTGCACGGGCAAAATGGCTATTCGGTCAAGTCCGCCGCCGGGCAGGCAAGCCATTATTATTCGCAACCGTTTTTTGAAGTCTCCGGAACGCTGGTTTTGCCGGAGGGCAAGGTTCCGGTTACCGGCACTGCCTGGCTGGACCGCGAATGGTCATCGCAGCCATTGGCGCAGGACCAAACAGGTTGGGACTGGTTCTCCCTCTCTTTTGACAACGGCGACAAACTGATGGGCTTCATTCTGCGGGGTGCAAGGAACTTCACTGCAGCCACATGGATCGGCAAGGACGGCAGCAGCATTGCCCTGTCCGACGGATCGTTTGAAGCAACCCCCCTTGTCCGACAAAAGGTGGCGGGTCGCGAGCTACCCGTTGAATGGCAAGTGCGCCTGCAAGATCGCGGTGTTGATGTAAAGGTAACAGCCCTCAATCGTAGTGCCTGGATGGAAACATCCGTGCCATACTGGGAGGGACCGGTCACCATTTCTGGCAGTCACGGCGGCGTTGGATACCTTGAAATGACCGGCTATGACGAAAATTGACCGGTCAATAAAAACCCACCTCCCGGACATCAATCTGTGCCTCATGATCACGGCCATAGGCAACGACCGCAATTGACTTCAAGCTGCGCGGGCCTGGAGCCGTGCTCAGCAGCGTGCCGGAGGCCTTAAACCCATTCAACGGCAATCGCACCTCGCTCCAGTTTGTCGTCACATCAAAGCCGGCCTGATAATATTGCCAGGGCAGCAGGGTGCCTGTTGTGCGCAAGTGCACGAAATAGCGCTGGTTGTTTCCGCGAACCACAAGCCGCACACCGGTGGTACCTTCAGGTGGCGAAACAGGAAGTTCCAGCCGGATCTGGATAAAACCTCCCCTGTTTGCCGTGCTGACACGGCCCGTCATCCGCGCATGCGGGCGGCCATCCTCCTCCTGGAAGGCAATTCCCCCGGTGGAAACGCCGCCCATGACCTGATCTGTGAAAAACCGCCAGCGGGTTTCCGGCTGCATTTTGAAATCCTCGATCACTGCGTCTTGTGCCAGTGTCGGCGAAACAGCCGCAAGGCCCAGAACTGCCGCCAGCAGATATGACAAGACTTTGCGCATTTGCGCCTCCTCAAAAGGTAACTGTTGGATACCGCAAATAGCAAAGTCCCGGATTTGGGCACTTACCAGTGTTGTGTTCCAGGCGCACCCTTGATGCGCCCTTCCAGGTTGGGCGTGACCCAGCCGCCATAAAAATTGCCCGGTTGCGGGACAACCCGCACATTACCAACCCAGGCTTCATCCATCAGGCCGGCATAAAAAGGCCGCAAAACCGGCAAGCGCAGAAAACCCCGCCGTGGGATGTTCGTAGGCCCAGGCAGCGCGGGAGGCTACGGCATTGCCGGAAACGACGTCAAAGTAACGCGCAACACCTTTCCATTCGCAAAAACTGTTTCCATCCGCCAGACGAAGGGCCGCCAGCACGTCTTCGGGCGGCAGGTAATAGCTCGGAGCATGGTGGGTCTCCAGAACCCGCAGCGCCCGAACGCTGTCTGCGACCACGGCGCCGCCAAGCCGGATGATGATCCGCTGCGAGACCGGTTCCAAGGCTGGCGGCCTTGGGTAGGTTTGCACATTCTCAATTGGCAAGGACATCCATTCCCCTTCGCTCTTGAACCTGAATTCACATCATCTGGTCGAGAATGCGAGGGATTTGCTGCTTGACCTTGAAAAAGCCCGCGGATGCATGCGGCCAGATCGCGCTATCCCAGTCGCGCCGCCATTCTGTCAGGGCGATTCCCTTGGCTTCAAGAAAAGGCTTGGCTTGCTGCAACCAGTCGTAAAGCGGCCCTTGCGTGACATAAGGCGTGACGATCTGCGTCGCCCCGGCGCCATCAGCCCATTTGGCAAGCACATCGGGGTGCATGGCGCGAAGCGCAATGGCTGGAAAACCGGACCGTGCGGCTGCATCGGCCAATGCGCCTTCTTCAAACCGTACGATTTGATCCGCCACCGGCAGCGGCGAGCGAAGGTGGCTTGCAACCAGTGTCGCTACCGCGCAAATGTTGAGTGAGGCGAGATCAAATTCCTCGACAAGGCAGTCTTCATCGGTGATCAACAGCGCAGTCGGCCAGCCCGGATGCGGCGCAGGAAACTGGCGCAGGGGCATCAACGGGGGAAGGCCATCGGGCTCGCTTTCCTCCAGTCCATGAACGACTTCAACAAGATCGCTGTCGCGCGGATTGAACCGCTTGTTGGTGAAAGTGGAAATGTTCCATGCCTTGGCAGCATACGGCTTGCCGCGTGTGTGCAGCCCCGCTACCCAGCGCCATCCCAAGGTGTTGGATGCCGCATCGCCATCCAGCAAATGGCGATGGAAAAAATCTGCGCCCAGCCGCCAGGGCAGTCCCAGTGTGAAAATCCAGATCGATGCAAACCACATCCGCGCGTGGTTGTGCACATAACCCGTTTCCACCAGTTCGCGCGCCCACGCGTCAAAACAGGCCAGACCGGTTTCACCATTCTGCGCCCGTTCCACGTCGCGGCGCAGGCGGCGGTCGGTCGACATCAACGCAATATCCGCATCCAGTCCTTCGCGATAATTGCGCCACACTTGCGGCCGCCGCTCCAGCCACCCTTTGAAATAGCCACGCCAAAACACTTCCTGGATGAATTTCTCGGCCGCTTCAGCTCCATGTGTTTCAAGCGCTGCTGCAACCAATTCTTTCTCGCTCACCAGCCTGCGACGAACATGGGGCGACAGCATGGAAACTGCCTTGTGCCCCCCAGGCCCACAATCGTAATTGCGACCATTTTCATAGCGCCGCCCCATGGCCGGTGCAAAAGCCTTCAGGGCAGACAGGCCCGCAGC
>JBGSOG010000039.1:0-8103 GCA_041739225.1 Rhizobiaceae bacterium | reverse complement strand
AACTCTATTCGGGTACCAACACGCATGACATTCCGTCGGCATTGATCGGCAAGCCTGCACCCATGGCTGTCATGGCACCGCTGGAAGGTTTGACCGGTGCAAATGGTGCTGTGCCGGGGCTGGAAGCAGCATCGTTCAAGGACAGGGTGAGCATTGTCAATGTCTGGGCCAGCTGGTGCGCCCCATGCCGTGCGGAGCACCCATTGTTGATGGAACTTTCCAAAGACAGCCGGTTTCAGATGGTCGGCATCAACTACAAAGACAAGACGCCCAATGCGCTGCGGTTTTTGGGGCAACTGGGCAATCCTTTTGCCCGTGTCGGGATTGATCCGCGCGGAAGCAATGCGATTGACTGGGGTGTTTATGGCGTGCCCGAAACCTTTATTGTCGGGCGCGACGGAACAATCCTGCACAAGCATGTGGGGCCGATCAGCGAACAGAGTCTGAAAGACAAAATTCTTCCGGAGCTCGAAAAAGCCATCGCCGCTGGCGCCGGTCAGGGCTGATGCCAACGCTTCCGCCGGATTTTGCCGACCGCACCCCGCAAGGCGACACGCTTACCCGTCAGATTTGCAATCATTGCGGCTTTGTTGCTTACCAGAACCCCAAAATTGTTGTCGGATCGGTGGTGCGCCATAATGGCATGATTCTGCTGTGCCGACGGGCGATCGAGCCCCGAAAAGGTTTCTGGACGATTCCAGCTGGGTATCTCGAACTGGGCGAAACGCCGGAACAAGGCGCTTTGCGGGAGGCACGGGAAGAGGCATGTGCCTCGCTTGAACTCAAAGGCTTGCTGGCAGTCTATTCAGTGCCGCGGCTTTCGCAGGTGCAACTGATTTACCGGGCAAGTTTACGCGATGGTCTGCATTCGCCGGGTGAAGAGAGCCTCGAAACCGGATTGTTTCGCCTTGATGAAATTCCGTATGGGGAAATAGCCTTTCCAACCGTGCATTGGGCCTTGCGCCATGAGTTGATGGTGGAAAATGGCGAAGCGATTGCGCCGTTTTCCAACCCGCCCGGTGGTGCTAACGAGGCCCATCTTTAGGCGGCTTGCCACCCAGCGGCACCAGCGAATGGCGTTGCAACATCGGCATTTGTGCCATCATGAAAATCATGGTCAGCGGCATGGTGCCCCATGTCTTGAAAGCCACCCAGAAATCGGTCGAGAAGCTGCGCCAGACGATTTCATTGGTGATTGCCAGCACAAAGAAAAACAGGCCAAAACGAAGCGTCAATTTGCGCCAGCCCGCGTCATCCAGCTGGAACGCGGCGTCAAAAACATAGGCAAGCAGCGATTTTCCAAACAGCAGGCCGCCAAGCAGAGCCGTGCCGAAAATGCAATTGACGATGGTCGGCTTCATCTTGATGAAAGTCTCGTCCTGAAGCCACAGCGTCAGCCCGCCGAAAATCAGCACAAAAAACAGCGTCACCAACGGCATTACCGCTATGTGCCGCAACAACGACAGCGAAATCGCCTGGCTGATCAGCATTGCCACCATCAAGAAAGCGGTGCCGATAAAGATCTTCCCGCCCAACGCCTGGAGCACCGGAAACGCTGCCGCGAGCCGGTCGCCATAGGAATTGGCCAGGAAAAAAACCACCAAAGGACCCAGTTCCAATGCCATTTTCAGCAACGGAGAGACCTCACGTTTGGCTTTGACCGCGCTCATGCTTGCACCTTCTGTTGTTCCAGACCGGCAATGGACCTTGCAAAATCAGCCGCTTCAAAAGGCTGAAGATCGTCGATACCCTCGCCGACGCCGATGAAATAGACTGGTAGTTTGTATTTCGCCGAAATGGCAACAAGAATCCCGCCGCGGGCTGTGCCGTCGAGTTTGGTCATTACGAGGCCGTTTACGCCTGCAACCTTGCCGAAAATCTCGACCTGGTTGAGGGCATTTTGCCCGGTGGTGGCATCAAGGGTCAGCAGCACGGTGTGCGGCGCTGTCGGGTCCTGCTTTTTCAGGACGCGAATGATCTTTTCAAGCTCGGCCATCAATTCCGTCTTGTTCTGCAGCCGTCCGGCAGTGTCCATCAGAACGACGTCGTATCCGTCTTCCTTGGCCTTTTGCCATGCGTCGAAGGCCAGGCCTGCCGCATCAGCACCGATTTCACGCGCCATGACCGGTGACTGCGTGCGCTCGCCCCAAATCTTGAGTTGCTCGATTGCGGCTGCCCGAAAGGTGTCGCCGGCAACCAGCAGCGTTGAAAACCCTGCGGTATAAAGCTTGGAGGCCAGTTTTCCGATGGTTGTCGTCTTGCCCGACCCGTTGACGCCAATCACCAATATGACGTGCGGGGTGTGGTCAAGGTCGAGTTCAAGACCGCCGGTAACGGGGGCCAAAACTTTCTCGATCTCTGCTGCCATCACCTCGCGCACCTCGGTGTCGGTAACATCGCGGCCATAACGTTGGGCAGAAAGTGCAGCGGTGATTTTCAAGGCGGTTTCCATGCCAAGGTCGGCCTGGATCAACACATCCTCAAGTTCGCCCAGCGTTTCCTCGTCCAGTTTGCGGCGGGTGAAAACGGAAGCAACATTGCCGGTGATTGCAGATGAAGAACGCGACAGACCGCGGGCCAACCGGCCAAGCCAACCGGTTTGTTCGGCATCACTTCCGGTTTCCGTTGTTTGAACATTTGGTCTGGCCTTGACTGCCAGAACGGCCATTTTTCCAAGCGGTTCGTCGGCCAAAGGCGTGCCAATGCCATCGATGGCCTGATCCTGAGCAGTCTGCGAAATGGAATCCGGCGCAGCTTCCTGCGGTACCGGCGGCAGCTCCTGCGCCTCTGTGTTTGCTGCACCAAAGTTGAACAGGCGCTTGAAAAAGCCGGGTTTCTTTTCGGTCATTGCTGATTGTCTTTCAATTTCGTGCACTCACGCGGCGCCGCGCATGGCAGCAGCAACCGGCTCGGCGGTCAAAACCACACCATTGTGTCCGGTAATGTGCATCGTGATGATCCCTTCGCTGATGGCAGGATCAAAGGCAACCGGCGAAAATTGGGCAATGCGCCCCATTCCCGGTTTCTCAACCAGCACTTCAAGCGTTTTACCGGTCATTTGCCGCAAGTGGTCCAGCCAAGCCTTGTCACCAGCGGCGCGAAGCCTCGCGGCGCGTTGCTTGATCAGGCTGCGTTGAAGCTGCGGCATCTTTTCTGCCGGGGTACCGGGCCGGGGCGAAAACGGGAAAACGTGGAGGTGCGTCAAACCGCAATCGTCTATGAGGGCCACGCTGTTGGCAAACATGGCATCGTCTTCGGTCGGAAAACCGGCAATGAGGTCTGCGCCGAAAACGATGTCGGGGCGAAGGCGGCGAACTTCTTCGCAGAACCGGATGGAATCAGCGCGCAAATGGCGGCGTTTCATCCGCTTGAGGATGAGGTCATCGCCATGCTGCAGCGACAGGTGCAGATGCGGCATGAAGCGCTCCTCATCGGCAATAACCGCCATGAGCTGCGGATCGGCTTCAATGGAATCAATTGACGAAAGCCGCAGCCGCGCAAGTTCCGGAACCTGCGACAAGATTGAACTTACGAGTTGGCCCAAGCGTGGGATGCCGGGAAGGTCGCCGCCCCAGGATGTGAGATCCACACCGGTCAACACGACCTCAAGATAGCCATTCTCAACCAGCCGACGCACTTGCGCAACGACTTCGCCAGCCGGTACCGAGCGTGAATTGCCGCGTCCGTAAGGAATGATGCAGAACGTGCAGCGATGGTCACAGCCATTTTGCACCTGAACGAAAGCACGGCTTTTCCCATCAATGGAATCGACCATGTGCGAAGCGGTTTCGCGGATGCTCATGATGTCGTTGACGCGGATCTTTTCACTGTCGTTGACGCCAAAATCAGGCAACGCCCGGTAGGCCTGCGCGGTCAGTTTGTCTGCGTTGCCGATGACGAGGTCCACCTCGTCCATCTCGCCAAACATCGCCGGATTGGTTTGTGCCGCGCAGCCGGTAACGATGATGCGCGCCTGCGGATTGTCGCGCCGTGCCTTGCGGATTGCCTGCTTGGCCTGGCGTACTGCCTCGCCTGTGACTGCGCAGGTGTTGACCAGAACAGCTCCGCCTTCAACCGCGCCCAGACCGGCTTCATGCGCCTTGTTGCGCATCACTTCCGATTCGTAAGCATTGAGCCGGCAACCGAAGGTCAGGACCTTTATCCCGCAGGAAGGGGTGCTTTCAGCGCTCACTCGGCAGACCCTTCGGCAAGGTTGCGCTCAAAAGCGCCGGTATGCGGGTCAAGCAATCCGGCAAACTCAAACTGTGCGGGACCAGTCATTTTCACGTTGCCATCCGCTTCCCACTCGATGTGCAAATCGCCGCCGGGAAGGGTCATGACAGCCGACCTGTCAGTAAGGCCTTTGCGTGCTGCTGCGACCAAGGTAGCGCAAGCAGCTGAGCCACACGCCTTGGTCAGACCGGCGCCGCGCTCCCAGGTGCGCATCACAATGTGGTTGGGCGACACAACATTGGCAATCGTCACGTTGGCGCGCTGCGGAAACAGCGGGTGGTTTTCCAGCAAGGGTCCGAAGCGGGCCAGATCATAAGTCCAGACATCATTTGGAGCCCAGAAGATCACGTGCGGATTGCCCATGTTGACGACGCTGGGCGTATGCAGGACTGGCGCGTCAATAGGGCCGATCTGCAATTCGATGCCTGTGGTGTCGGAAAATTCCTCGGAAAGCGGAATGTCCTGCCAGCCAAAACGCGGGCGACCCATGTTCACCGCAACCATTCCGCCTGCCTGCATGGTTGCTGTTACCAGTCCGCCACCGGTCAACAAATTGTAAGCGGTACGCCCGTCTTCCGCGTTCAGCCATTGGGCTACGCACCTTGTTCCATTGCCACAAGATTCGGCAAATGATCCATCTGCATTGAAAATACGAATGTCAAAGTCGCGTCCCGAACCCTGCGGATTTGCCACTTCCATCATCTGGTCAAAAGGAATGGCATCCGGCTTTGCCAGCGCAATGGCTGCTTGCGAAGTCACGCGCTCCCCGCGACCGCGCACATCAGCAATGATGATCTCATTGCCGAGGCCGTTCATCTTCACGAAGGGTATGCGCGTTGCGTTCATGGTCCGCACTGTTCCGGATCGAAGTCGTACTTGGCAGCTATATGGCGGAAACAGGCCGCAATTACCAGATCAGCTTATATCCGGCGGTGTGGCCCGATGAGTGTATTGGCTAAATCCATCGCAAAGTTGAAAGGGCTTTCTTAACCATTGCGGCATTCCACGGATGCCTGTTTCGGACAAATGTCCATTTCCCCGCAAGTATTTACCGGGCCTAAGTGAATTCATGGGCATGGTTCGGCTTCGATTTGCCAATTTCTGAGAGAGCCATCATGCGCGACATTGCCACCGGAAACATCCTCACCGACTGGAAAGAAAACCATGTGCAGCTTTTTGGAAAGCACTCACTGCATCTGAAGCATTGCCTGCACAAATCCGAATTGTTCAGCGACGAGGCTTTGGCACGGTTGCTCGAAAATGCAGACCGCAACGATTATCATGTCAACACCCGCTCGTCGGGACCGGATGGCAAGAAACGTCGTCGCGAAGGTGAGTTTGGCGGCCTTTCCGGGGCGCAACTGCTTGAGGCCGTACGCAAGGGTGACATCTGGATCAACCTTCGTGCACCGCAAAAATCCGACAAGGCATATGGTGAATTGCTGGAGGACATGTACCGCGAGTTCGAAGCGCGGGTTCCGGATCTGAAGACCTTCAAGCACCTGACAACCATCCTGATCTCATCGCCCAACGTCTATGTGCCCTACCATGCCGACGTTCCGGGGCAGATGCTGTGGCAAATCCGCGGCCGCAAGCGGGTTTGGGTCTATCCGGGCTGGGAGCCTTTCCTGCCACAAGCAGCAATCGAAAAACTGATTCTGGGTGAGTTGCATGAAACCGACATGCCTTACCATGACTGGTTTGATGAATGGGCGCAGGTCATTGATCTGGAGCCGGGCTGGATGCTGCACTGGCCTCTCAACTATCCGCACCGCGTCGAGAATCACGACAGCATGAACGTGTCGGTGACAACCGAGCATTACACAAATGCGATCCGAAACGCCTATGCGGTCAATTATGCCAATGGCTTGCTGCGCAAGGCCGGGTTCAAAAACCTCGAACAGCAAAAATCCGGACTTGGCATGTACGGCAAATTGGCGCTGGCGGCGGCGGTCAAATTCTCTGGCGTGCGCAACAAGGTGGCAAAGCCTTACACCATTGATTTCCGTGTCGATCCCGATGCGCCATCGGGCTACAGGAACATCGAAGCTTACGAACTGCGCAAATAGGAGGCTTCATGCCCGCGATACGACAGATAGCTGCGCCAGCGCCCGGCCTCGTTTCCAAACCACTCGCAGTTTCAAAGCCATCGGCTTTCCAGGCTGAGTGCGTTCGCGATTCCGTTGGCTTTGGATTACTGGAAGCGCATTGGCGAGCACTGGAGGCACGTTGTTCAGACACGTGCCTGTTCCAGTCATTCGACTGGTGCAACAATTTCATTGAACACGCTTCGGCGTTGAAGCCGGTCGATATCCGTATCTTCGTGGCACGCGACAGCAAGGGTATTGCAGCCATCCTGCCGCTCGCGGTCCAGATGGAAACCGGGATCAGCGTTCTGACGGGGCTGACGGAGCCTTTCCAGCAATACACCAACATGCTCATGCGCCCGGGATGTGATGCCCAGGCCGTGTTTGGCGCGTTGCTGCCGGCAATCAGGGCAAGTGGCGCCGACTACCTGCACTTGGGGCAGGTCAGACGCGACAGCGATCTTTATGCCGGGTGCAATGGACTGGTACCGGTTTCAGGCGAAGAAGATGGTGCGCCGTTTGTTGCCATTGGCAGCCATGCAAGTTTTGAAGCCTATCATTTGACCGTCAATTCCAAGACACGCAAGAATCTTCGAAACGCCAAAAACCGGCTGGAACGCGAAGCGCCGGTCACCCATGTCGCGGCCCGCGAAGGAAAAATCCTGGCCGAAGTCATCGACCGCTCGTTTGAGGGGCGCGAGGCATGGCTCGAACGTCAGGGCCTGACATCGCGCGCATTTCGCAATTCCGGCTTCGAAGCGTTTGTGAATCGCTTCAAGCAGCCCGGACTGGTGGGTGTGGATGCAATAGCGTTTTCGCTCAAGCACGGTGAAAAGCCCATCGCTGACCAATGGGGCTTTGTCTACAAAGGCCGCTACTACGCCTTTATCGCAGGTTGGGACGAAGCCTATTCGGAGGCCAGCCCCGGCAAGCTGCATCTGGGCAACATTCTGGAATGCTGCCACGAGCAGGGTATCATGGTAGCCGATTTCATGATTCCCGCCGCCCGCTACAAATTCACCTGGGCCAAGGACGCAGTGACCGTGCAGGATCACGTCATGCCGCTAACAATGCGGGGGCGAATGCACAATGCCGTGTGGCTCAATTTCTTGCGGCCGGTTGCCAAACGCACCATGTACATGTTGCCACAGGGTTTCCGTTCGAGACTGTTCCGCCTGATCCTCCCCAACAAGGAATAAGAGCAGTAGGCGCAAATGCAGCATCCGATGCCTGAAAACTTGACAGACGGATGCTTTTGCTGTTTTTGACGCTGGTTCCTTTAAGAACAGACGACACAAAAAGCCGATCAGGGCAGCGCCATTGGCGAAAAACCGATCCTGGAAGCCAACACCCGACAGCGCGATGCGCCCTCGGGTGCAAAACTGCTTTTTTGCAGGTTGGCAATTATTTGTGGGTCTTTGCGGGGGAATGACTACCTGGATGGTCGGCCGGATCACCGGCAAGCTTACAGGAAACGGGATTTTGGATGTTTGAATCGCTCTCAGACCGCTTGAGCGGCATTTTTGATGGCCTGACGAAGCGTGGCGCCCTGACCGAAAAGGATGTGGGCGTAGCGCTGCGTGAAGTGCGCCGTGCGCTGATTGAAGCCGACGTGGCGCTGGATGTCGTGCGCGAGTTCATCGAGCAGGTCCGGCAAAAGGCTGTCGGCGCGGAGATGGTCAAGTCGATCAAGCCGGGCCAAATGGTGGTCAAGCTGGTGCATGACGAACTGATCGCGGTGCTGGGTTCGGACGCGCAACCGATTGATCTCAATGCACCGGCG
>JBGSOG010000004.1:0-25917 GCA_041739225.1 Rhizobiaceae bacterium | reverse complement strand
TTGGGGCTGCATTGCGCTGGAAACACGTTTCCAGAGGCAAAAACGCCCAGGACTGCTCATGCAGTTGAAGCCTACAAACGTGTGACCAGGGATAAATGGTCGGAGCGAGAGGATTCGAACCTCCGACCCTCTGGACCCCATCCAGATGCGCTACCAGGCTGCGCTACGCTCCGACACTGCGCGGACCCTACAAGTGCGGTCCGGTCATTTCAACTGCAAAGATGGAAGCTGCAATGTGCAATCAACTGCCGCGCACCTGATCCAGCAACCTTTTGCACTCCAGCAATTCGTAGAGCGTCGCCTGGAGGCTGCGGCGATCGGCTGACGAAAGGCTTCTCCCCGGCAATTCATCCACGGCAGGTTCAATTTCGCGACCGCGCAGGCGATCAAAAATTCCGCGCGGACGCGGTGGTGCCGTAATTTCACTGACTGTCATGGCGCGGCGCGCAAGCGGTGAGGGCAGGATGTCGTCATCGAGCTCCGGCTCCGGTTCAATGATCTCCTCCGGCGCTTGCAGGTCATCGTCATTGAGAAGCGCGTGCGAAATATTTCCGGCAGCCTCTGGTTCTATTTCGCCCTTGCCGACGCCGACAACAAAACGCAGTCCCTGTTCCTTCAATATGCGCTGCAGGCCGCGAATTGTGTAGCCTTCGTCGTAAAGCAGATGCTTGATCCCGCGCAACAGGTCCACATCGTCCGGCCGGTAATACCGGCGTCCGCCACCGCGCTTCAGCGGCTTGATTTCACGGAACCGGGTTTCCCAAAACCGCAACACGTGTTGCGGCAGGTCAAGGTCTTCGGCTACCTCGGAAATGGTACGAAAAGCATCGGGACTTTTGTTCATGGCAATCCAACTGCGGAATCACTGCCAGACAGCGTAGCACGGAACAGCGCACGTCGAAAACGAACAGGAAGTTAGCCCTTGCGCGGCTTGCTGTGCCCCTTGAGCACTGCGTCCTTCAACACGTGGGAGGGCTTGAAAACCATGACCCTGCGCGGTGTGATCGGCACTTCCTCGCCGGTCTTCGGGTTTCGGCCAACACGTTCGTTTTTGTGCCTGACAATGAACGATCCGAAAGATGAAAGCTTGACGGAGTCCCCAACGACAACCCTGTCGGCAATCATGTCGAGGACAAGTTCCACCAATTCTGCGGACTCCGTTCGCGACAGGCCGACCTTTTGGTAGACTGTCTCGGACAGGTCCATCCGTGTGATCGTTTTACCCCCCATTTTACCCATCCGTTATGGTTCAACTGTTCGTCATCAGTTGACAAACAACGCTTCAGTTCAGAACCTTCAGGAGCGGCTTTTTCCCGGGTAAAAAATCGCTGCCTTTCCGGCGTTGTCCAAACGTCGCAACAAGGCACCTCCTGCAACAAGCGGGCTGCTGGCCGCTCTAAACGCAAGGTTGCACTGCACAATCGCTCTCTGGTTAAGGACGATAGTTAGTTTCCATGGATAACTCAAGCAATTCAGTGAGATCGGATGGAATTTTGCCACAATTCACTCACCAGCGCAGAATGACGGAGCCCCAGGTGAAACCACCGCCCATTGCCTCCAGCAGCACGATCTGCCCGCGCTTGATCCGTCCATCATGCACGGCTTCGCACAATGCCAGCGGAATGGACGCGGCAGACGTGTTGCCATGCCTGTCCACCGTGATGACCACTTTCTCGGGAGTTATGCCGAGCTTTTTGGCAGATGCCTCGATGATCCGTCGATTGGCCTGGTGCGGCACGAACCAGTCGATGTCTTTGGACCCAAACCCGGTGGCAGCATAAGCGGCTTCAATGACATCGGTGATCATGCCAACGGCGTAGCGGAAAACCTCACGACCTTCCATGCGAAGCATTCCGACAGTGCCAGTGGTTGAAGGTCCACCGTCAACGTACAGCTTGTTGCGGTGTGAACCGTCAGAACGAAGCGCCGAGGCAAGGATGCCGCGGTCGGATGTGGTGCCCTGCCCTTGTGCGGCTTCCACAACCACTGCACCGGCGCCGTCACCAAACAGAACGCATGTCGACCGGTCATTCCAGTCGAGAATGCGCGAAAAGGTTTCAGCCCCGATGACCAAGGCCCTTTTGACAGTGCCTGCGCGAATGTATTGGTCGGCTGTCGTCAATGCGAAGACGAACCCCGAACACACTGCCTGGGTGTCAAAGGCAAAGCCGTGGCTCATGCCGAGCCTGTGCTGAATTTCGACGGCAGTTGCCGGAAACGTATTGTTTGGCGTCGATGTCGCCAGAATGATCAGATCGATATCGGCCACGGTAATACCGGCGTCATTCAGGGCCGCACGGGCCGCACCTTCGCCAAGGTCGGCTGTTGTTTCCCCTTCAGCGGCAATGCGACGTTCCTTGATGCCGGTGCGCTGGACTATCCACTCATCGCTGGTCTCGACTACGCCAGCAAAATCGGCGTTTTTCATCACTCGCGCCGGAAGGCAGGATCCGCATCCGGTAATGATTGATCGTATCACTTTGTTTTTTCCTGAAACAGTTCGCGGGGTTCGGAACGGGAAGGCCGCACGCCTCCGAAGAAGGACAAATCGCTCTTGATCCGTTCCACAATGCCGTTGGCAGCCATGTCATGGCCCATTTCAATTGCCGCCGCAAACCCTTCCGCGTCGGCACCACCGTGGCTTTTCACCACAAGTCCGTTGAGGCCGAGGAACACCGCGCCGTTAACTTTGCGCGGATCCATTTTCTCGCGCAAATGATCAAATGCCGATTTGGCCAGCAAATATCCCAACCGGGCAAGAAGCGTACGTCCCATTGCTGCGCGCAAATACTCGGCGATCTGTTTGGCGGTACCTTCCGCTGTCTTCAAGGCGATATTGCCTGAAAAGCCTTCCGTCACCACCACATCCACTGTACCGCGACCAAGATCATCACCTTCGACAAAGCCGTGGTAGGCAAGATATTGCAACGATGCATCGCGAAGGATCTGGCCCGCTTCCTTGACCTGCTCCTGGCCTTTGACTTCTTCCACACCAATGTTGAGCAAGCCCACTGTCGGGCGGTCGATGTCGTAGAGCGCCCGCGCCATCGCCGCACCCATCACGGCATAATCGACCAGTTGGCTGGCATCGGCACCTACATTGGCCCCGACATCCAAAACCACGCTCTCGCCTTTGAGCGTCGGCCACAGCGCGGCCATGGCCGGCCTTTCTATGCCTTCAATGGTGCGAAGGCAAAAGCGGGACATGGCCATCATGGCCCCGGTATTGCCGGCCGAGACGCAAAAAGCGGCATCGCCGTGTTTGACGGCTTCAATTGCCAGCCACATGCCGGATTTGCCGCGTCCATGGCGGAGCGCCTGACTGGGTTTTTCGTCCATGGCGATGGATACTTCGCAATGCCGAACTTTTGAAGCTGCGCGCAAGGCCGGGTATTTCGCCAACGCCGGTTCGATTGCCACCTCATCGCCGAAAAGAATGAAGCGAAGGTCCGGCTTGCGCTGAAGCGCAATGGAAGCACCGCCAAGCACAATGGCGGGACCGTGGTCGCCTCCCATTGCATCCAGCGAAACTGTCAAACCAGACGTCATCCAATCAATGCTTTCCGCAGTGTTGCTCGCTTGTGCCGCACGAACGGTTCTTCGCATGACAGCCGCGTGGGAGTATCCCATTGCCACACCTTGAACAATAGCGTGATGGCCAACAAACGCCAGTTAGCCACCAGCTTTGCCACTGGCGCATCACTCCCGGGGCGTTTTGAGCGCCTCAAGCACAGAAAAGGGTGACTTTTGCTTTTCGTCGGGCATGTCTTGGGGTTGCTCGCGCGCTGCGGCAACTTCTGCCGCCGACGACCGGGGGAACGGGTCAATCGCCAACAGCAGCAACTCGAAAACTGCCGGCCAGGCGTCGATGGTGTCGCCAACGAAGGTGTCTGGCGGATCATCGCCTTCGGGATCCAAAATCAGTTCGCGGTCCGCCCTGCCTACCGGGCTGGACAGCTTTGAATTTTCCGGAATGAAGGTCAGTTTGACCGGTTCGGATATGTTCTGAAACACCGGTTCCAACGTGATGATGCAGGGCTGCTCGAGCTTTGCCCGCAATTGACCGGTTACTTCCACTCCGTCGCGACGCCATCGGCGGAATACCAGATCCGCCTCCACCTCGCTGAAGGCAGTCACCCCGGCGGCTTCAGCCAGCGCCAAACACGCAGCTGCATCAGCGCGCAAGGCAACCGCGTGACCAGAGTGCGGCAATGTCGCGATGTTGACTTCAAACACCGGGAAAGCAGGTTTTTTGCTCATTTCTCGCTCGCAGTAAAACTGGCGGGGTCGGGCCAATCGATATTGCCCTGCAAAATGACGTCGAACTCGAGTGCTGCCAACGAAAGTGCAGCCGCTTTTGCATAACCAGCCAGTTTCGAGGCATTGGTTGAACTGAGCGAGAAGCGCCGGGCCAGTTTCTCCACCATTTCCTGGTGCAGGTCCTTGTCCAGAAGCGGCACGAATTCTTCCACTTGTGCATAAAAACCGCGAATCAATGCCTGTTTTCGTTTGGGCACCGACGTGTCGCCGATGCCCAGCGCCCGCAGGGCATCGTCGACATCATTGGTAAATTCGTCAAAAACGGCTTGCGACAATTGCATTGCCGCAGCGTCCGCCTCGCTGGAAAGGCGACGGGAAAACAACATCATGTGCAGTGCCAGCATGTCGAAGCGCCCCGTGACGGTATCGGCGAATTCGAGATCGGCAAAGAATTGCGGTCTGCGCGATTGCTCCAGAATTGCACCATAGAGCTTTTCTGCGGTTGCGCGGCTGTTGTCTCTGGAAAAAAACCTGAAAATCATGTCCGGTCGCAATCATGCCGCGTTTGCGGGCTTTGTCTGAGATCTGCACTGCGGTTGAAGTTTGTCCTGTGGTGATATACCGAGCAAGGCGGCAATGACAGGGAAATGCAATTTGAACAAGCCACCATTCAAAACAGCCGCGTTGACAAATGCCAATGGCGATGCGCGCAGCGCCAAGTTGATGTCAGCGCAACATGGTGTGCTGATGCCGGTCCTGCTTGCAGCGGTGCTGGGTGTTTCCGCATGCAATGCATCACAAGTGCTGACCCATGGTTCGGTGGTTTCGCAAGACCAGATAGACCTCATTCCCGTTGGTTCAAGCCGTGACCAGGTTTTGCTGGCGATGGGATCGCCTTCGACGACCGGCTCGTTTGACAACGAGGTTTTTTATTACATCGCGCAGAAGAAGCAAAAAACCTTTGCTTACCAGAAACCCAAAATGGTCGACCAACGGGTGGTCGCCGTTTATTTTGATGCCGAAAATGTCGTTTCACGGGTTGCCGATTACGGCTTGAAAGACGGCAAGGTTTTCGATTTCATCAGCCGCACGACACCAACCGGCGGCAGGGACCTGACTTTCCTTGGCCAGATTTTTGCCGGTCCGGCATCCGGGAGCAAGACACCCCCCATCAGCCCATTGGGCGGCGGTGGCGTGGGCGGAACAAAACTGCCCGGCAGTTAATCGACACCGCAATCATCAAGCCGGAAAACATGCAAATTACCCCGCAGATGGACCTGCGGGATCCCGTTATGGTATTCAATTGTATTGACAATTGCACATACGATATCCATCCTCTGGCATGGAAGAACGGATTGCCGGATTTGACTGGGATGAAGGCAATGTAGCGAAGTGCCAGAAACACGGCGTTTCAATTGAGGTGATCGAAAATCTGTTTCGGGCTGACGGTATCCATGTTGAGCCGGATACGAAAAATTCATTGTCGGAACAACGCTTTCGAGCCGTAGGAAAAACCAGCCAAAAGCGTGCTGTTTTTTTGGTTTTCACAATTCGCCACCGTGACGGCGAAAACTGATACGTCCGATCAGCGCCCGTTTCATGCACAAGAGAGAATTTGATGAATATGAAAAAGAAATTTCCTGACTTTGTGTCCGACGCAGACGCCGAAATTTTTGTCGAAACTGCGGATTTGAGCGAATTTGATTTCTCGCAGTTCAAACCTGTGCGCTTCGAATTTCAACCCAAGACCGAACGCGTCAACATGCGGCTTCCAGCCGAGCTTCTGGAAGCGGTGCGCAACAAGGCAAAGGCAGAGGGCATTCCCTATCAACGCTTTATCCGCGCAACCCTGGAAAAAGCTGTTGGGGGGAGGAAGTAGCTGAACACAAGCTGGGCGAGAAACGCTGGCCACCGCAAACGCCATTCTGCCAACAAAAACCCCGCGGATTGCTCCGCGGGGTTTTGCATTTGTTCAAACAAGCCTCGATCAAGCCTGATGCGCCAGAATCGCCAGCAACAGCAAAGCCACGATATTGGTGATCTTGATTGCCGGATTGACCGCAGGACCAGCAGTATCCTTGTAAGGATCGCCAACCGTGTCGCCGGTAACAGATGCCTTGTGCGCGTCAGAGCCCTTGAGGTGTTTGACCCCGTCCTTGTCGACAAAACCGTCTTCAAAGGACTTCTTGGCATTGTCCCACGCACCGCCGCCCGATGTCATTGAAATTGCCACGAACAAGCCGTTGACAATCACACCCAGCAAAGACGCACCAAGTGCGGCGAATGCCGAGGCTTTCGAACCGGAGATCGCCAGTACACCGAAATACACGACCAGTGGCGCAAGCACCGGAAGCAGTGAAGGTATGACCATTTCACGAATTGCCGCCTTGGTGAGGATGTCGACAGCGCGTGCATAGTCGGGCTTGCTGGTTCCCGCCATGATGCCGGGATTTTCGCGGAACTGGCGACGAACTTCCTCGACAATGGCTCCGGCAGCGCGACCCACTGCCGTCATGGCAATACCGCCAAAAAGGTACGGTATCAGGCCGCCGAAGATCAGTCCGGCAACAACGTATGGATTGGACAAATCGAACGAGATGGCACCAACGTCGGCAAAGTAAGGGTATTGAGCGCCATTTTTGGTGAAGTATGCCAGATCATTGGTATAGGCCGCAAACAGCACCAGTGCGCCAAGGCCGGCAGAGCCGATCGCATATCCCTTGGTAACGGCCTTGGTGGTGTTGCCGACCGCGTCAAGCGCATCGGTCGAGTGACGCACTTCCTTTGGCAGACCTGCCATTTCGGCAATGCCGCCGGCGTTGTCGGTGACCGGACCAAATGCGTCCAGTGCAACGATCATGCCAGCCAAACCGAGCATGGTGGTGACCGCAATGCCGGTGCCGAAGAGACCCGCCAACTGGTAGGTGGCAATGATGCCGGCAATGATGACCAACGCCGGAAGAGCGGTCGATTCAAGCGAAACGGCCAGCCCCTGAATGACGTTGGTTCCATGGCCGGTAACCGATGCCTGGGCAATCGAGTTGACAGGGCGCTTGTTGGTACCGGTATAGTATTCGGTGATCACGACAATCAGGGCTGTCACGACCAAACCGACCAGCCCGCAAAGGAAGAGGTTCCAGCCGGTGATGGCGATGCCGTCAGCCTCGCCAATCTGGCCCCAGCCAATGGTCCATTGGGTTGCGGCGGCAAGACCGGCAATGGAAAGTACGCCGGTCACGATCAGACCCTTGTACAGTGCGCCCATGATGTTGTTGGAAGCACCGAGCTTGACGAAGAATGTTCCGACAACCGATGTCAGAATGCAGGCACCGCAAATGGCCAGCGGATAGACCATCACGGATTCAAGAACCGGTGTGCCGGTGAAGAATATTGCCGCCAGAACCATGGTTGCAACGACCGTTACCGCGTAGGTTTCAAACAGATCGGCGGCCATGCCGGCACAGTCACCGACATTGTCGCCGACATTGTCAGCAATCGTAGCCGGGTTGCGCGGATCATCTTCGGGAATTCCGGCTTCAACCTTGCCAACGAGATCGCCGCCAACATCTGCGCCTTTGGTGAAGATGCCGCCGCCCAAACGGGCGAAAATCGAAATCAGCGACGCGCCAAATCCCAGGGAAACCAGTGCGTCAATGACGGCGCGGCTATCAGGAGCAAGGCCCATGATGTCGGTGAGCACGAGGTAGTAAACCGCAACACCGAGAAGTGCGAGACCGGCCACCAGCATGCCGGTGATTGCTCCGGCTTTGAAAGCCACATCAAGACCAGCCGCCAAGCTCTTGGAAGAAGCCTGTGCAGTACGCACATTGGCGCGGACAGAAACGTTCATGCCGATGAAGCCGGCAAGACCGGACAGCACTGCACCGATCAAAAAGCCGATGGCAGCAATCATGGATATCAGATACCAGGCCAGCGCAAACACGATGACGCCGACAATTGCGATGGTGGTGTATTGCCTGTTCAGGTAAGCAGAAGCGCCTTCAGCAATGGCGGCGGCGATCTCCTGCATCCTGGCATTGCCGGCATCGGCCGACATAACTGAGCGCGTAGCCCAGATTGCGTAAACGATCGACAACAGCCCGCAGGCGATCGCCACATTAAGTGCATTCATGTGATGTGTCCCTTTTCCTCAGATGACAGCCGCTGTAGAGGCCAAAACAGCCCGAAAACGACCGCAGCCAGCGCCTGTCCCGCAGCGTGGCGAACCGTCGCGCACACTATTCAGAAAGTGGCTGGCGTCAAGCATTCGTTAAGAATCTGTCACAGGCCGTATCAGGCAGCGGTGAGGGCTTTGTTGTTCCAGAATATTTGGCGTCGACGGATGTCAATGCTGCCGTCTCGCGCCAAAGCACTCAACCGTGCATTGAGATGCGTCCGGGTAATGCCGAGCATGTCCGACAAATGCGTTTGGGTGATCAACCATTCAACGGTTTCGGTTTCACCCGGCAACCGACCCAGAACCTGCTCGAGATAAACCCGGACAAATGCGATGATTTTGCGGTCGGTGCTTTTTTGCACCGCAGCGGCAGAAATCTGGGTCAGCAGGTTGAGGTTGCGATACTGATTGGCATTGCACCAATCGGTAAATTCAGGGTTTTGACAAAACTCCTGAAATTTTGCCTCAGGCAGGTGCAAAACCCGTGATCCGGCGAGTGCGCGTACACCGATCCGGCCAGCAGACTTTCGTTCCGTTTGGGTTCCAAATGCAAACCCCGGAACCATCGGAGCGACCAGCATTTCCCAACCGGGTGCTCCGGCATAAATGCCGGCAAGCCCCACCTTCAAGATAAACATGCCTGAGGGCGTTGAGCCCGCAGGCGAAATCTCCTGGTTTTTGGAGAAATCGACATATGCACACGACGTCAGGACGGATGCGGCCAGCCGCTCGCCCATACCGGGAAAAATATTCATTCTAGCGCCCCTATAACAAAAGCAACATAGTTGCTCTTGCCGTTGCGTCAACTGTAAAAACAGGGCGTAATTGTGAATAATTTTTTAATAATCTACGATTCATCCTCAAAAAGAGGCCGATTCGCCGAAGCCGGGCAGTTCTTTTGGAAAAATGGTGCCTTTTTCTGCAACTGTGTTTTTCAGGAAGCGATCAGGCCAACGTGCCCGAGCCTTTGCGGCTTTCGCTCCATACCAGCCATGCAAGTGCAAGCAGGCACAGTCCAACCACCGGAAAAATCACGATATTCACGGCAGTCCAGCCATAGGCATCCATTGTGCGGCCGGACATCAAGGATGCCAGTGCCACGAAGCCGAACAGCAGGAAATCGTTGGCTCCCTGTGCCTTGCCACTTTCCCCGGCCCGGTATGTTTCGGTAATCATCGCCGTTGAACCGATGAAGCCAAAATTCCAGCCAAGGCCCAACAAGATCAAAGCGATCCAGAAATTGGCCAGATCAAGACCGGCAATGGCCACCACGGCACAGCCAATCAGGATGACCAGCCCAAGCGCAACGATGCGTTCCTTGCCAAAGCGGGCGATCAGCCGGCCTGTGACAAAACTGGGGGCAAACATGGCGAGCACATGCCACTGGATGCCCAGTGTTGCCTCATCAACCGAAAAACCGCAGCCAATCATCGCAAGTGGCGCCGCTGTCATCACCAGGCTCATCATTGAATATGAGCCGATGGCGCAAATGACAGCCACCACGAAACGGGGTTGTGTCATGATTTCACGCAAAGGCCGTCCCGAATCGACCGTGCCGATTCCGGGTTTTGCCGGGACTGCCGGATCCAGAAATGTCATGACGCCGATGCTTGCCAGGAACAGCATTGAACCGGCAAAAAATGCTCCGGCAAAAGGCACCGGAGCAAACAAGTCCCGCGTGAGCAAGACGATTTGCGGCCCGATGATGGCTGATGCCACACCGCCTATCAGCACAATGGAAATGGCCCTTGCGCGGAAATCGGCAGTTCCCATGTCTGCAGCGGCAAACCGGTATTGCTGGGCAAATCCGTTGGCGCTGCCTGTCAACATGAGACCAAGGCAAAACAAGACAAACGAATGCAGCAACAATGCCGATCCGGCGACCAATACCCCGGCGATACCGATAACCGCGCCGGTCATGAAACCGTAGCGGCGCCCGACACGGCGCATCAGCATGGCAGCAGGCAACGCCGCCAAGGCAACGCCGATATTGAAGCCGGTAACCGGCGCTGTCGCCAACGACTTGTCAGCACCAAGCAAATAGGTTCCCGCAAGTCCACCCAATGCAATGCTGATCGGCGCGGAGGCGCTGCTGAAGGCCTGGCAAACAGCATAGAGCCAGGCATTTCGGCTCGCTTTTGCATTTTCGGCAGCAATATCCTGGAAGGTTCTTGCGGTCATTGATTCTCCTCGCCAGCACTGATGGAGTAGTTCACCCGGTTGCCGGAAAGATCAAGTCCGGCAAGGTGGCGCACTGCCACCTTCGCAGGGCCGTCAACCGCAAGGCCAATCTCGCTGATCTCGACCTTGTGCCCGCCTGAAGCTGCCCTGAACGCCGACAGATTTGACTCCGGCACGGTGAACAGGATCTGGTGGTCATCACCGCCTGTCAACGCAAGGCGCATCGCACCCGAAATGCCGAATGCCTCGCGGGCAGCTGCCGAGAACGGCAGCCGCCTGCCGTCCACCTCAAATGAAACACGGCTTGCGACCGCCATCTTTTCCACATCCGCGAAAAATCCGTCCCGACTGTCCATGGATGCACTGGCGAAGCGCGCAATCATGGGTGCAAAGGAGATTGGCGGACGGGGCTTGAGGTAGTTGGAAAGCAAACTTGCGGCACCCTTGAGTCGGTAATAGTCCTTGTCGCCTTGACGGACTTTCAGCCCCAGAGCGGCATCGCCAAGCGTACCAGTTACAAACAAGCGGTCGCCTGCGACTGCGCCAATGCAGGATTTGAAATCCTTGCGGTCGATTTCTCCCCAAGCGGTAATGGAGACCACGGTGCCGCCGGGAGATCCAAAGCTTTCAGTGCCAACAAGCCTGACTGCAAAGTCCCGGCAGTCACTGGAAAGTGCTTTGGCGAATTCGGCAACCCATGCCTCATTCCAGCCATTGTGCAAACCGAGCGACAACGCAAATCCGGTCGGCGTGGCTCCCTTCGCGGCAAGGGCGGTGATGCTGATCCTTAGCGCTTTACAGGCGGTGGTCGCCGCAGAATCGTCCTGAAAGAAATGAGCGCCTGCAACGGCGGCAGTTTGCGCCATGACCAGCGCCTTGCCGGGTGCAACCAGCAACATTGCCGCTTCTTCAGGTGCGCCGAAACTGCTGTTGCCCGAAATGCCGGCAAAATGCCTTGCCATGATGTCAAAGTCGACATGGCGGGCTTGTTCACTCGCCGTTGTCATCGACGACAGCTTTTTTCTCGCGGGGCGTGGTTTCGCCTGGTCGGAGGTCACGGGCGATGGTGTCGAGCACACCATTGACCATTCGCGTTTCGTCCTCGCCATAGAAGGCCTTGGCCACATCGACATATTCAGTGATGATCACCTTGGCTGGCACGTCCTTTCGGCTTTGCAACTCGAAAACGCCGGCTCGCAACATGGCGCGCAAAAGTGTGTCGATGCGTGCCAGGGGCCAATCCGGCGTCAAAGCCGAATGGATCATCGGGTCGATTTTTTTCTGGTCCTCAACCACACCGGCAACGATGCCACGGAACCAGCCGGCATCGGCGTCGACATATTTTTCGCCGTCGATTTCTTGCCCCAGTCGAATGTTCTCGTATTCTGCGACAACATCCAGCAAGCGCGAATCGGTCAAATCCATCTGGTACAAGGCCTGAACCGCAGCCAGCCGCGCAGCACCGCGTTTGTTTGCGGTGCGTGTTTCACGCGGCGGCACATCAATTTTCGGCATTTTCATGCGCCCAGCTTGTTGCGAACCGCAATCATCGACAACGCTGCGCTTGCCGCCCCGCCGCCCTTGTTCTTTTCGGTAACGCGGGCGCGGGCCCAAGCCTGTTCGCCATTCTCGCAGGTGATGATGCCGTTGCCAACCGCAATGCATTCCTCGATGGCGAGATCCATCAAGGCGCGGGCCGACTCGCCTGCAACGATGTCATAATGCGAGGTTTCACCGCGAATGACGCAGCCGAGCGCAACAAAGCCGTCGTAATCGGTACCGCCATCTTCAGTTGCGTAGAGCGCCATAGCGATGGTGGCGGGAATCTCCAACGCACCGGGCACCGATATTTTGTCGAAAGTGGCGCCGGCAGTCTCCAGCGCCGCCACCGCTCCGGATAGCAATTCGTCGGCAATGTCTTCATAAAATCGGGCTTCGACGATCAGCAGGTGCGGTGCTGCGGTCATTGGTCATTCTCCGGTTTTGGCCATGGGCGCAAAAACCACGCCCTTGCCTGCAAGGCAAGGAAATTGTGCCCTTGCTGTGGCCCTGCCGGTTTGTGTCAGCTGGCGCCGTGGCTCGCCAACCGGGCTGCGTAGCGGGCCATCTGGTCCACTTCGAGATTGACCTTGTCGCCGATTTGCCGTTCGCCCCAGGTTGTCACGGCCAGCGTGTGGTGGATCAGCAGCACGTCGAAGCGGGCGCCATCAACCTTGTTGACTGTCAACGACGTGCCGTCGAGTGCCACCGAGCCCTTGGATGCGATGAACCGGGCAAGTTCTTCCGGCGCTTCCAGAATATAACGCAACGCACCGCCCTCTTCGCGAATGTCGAGAATGGTTGCCATGCCATCAATGTGGCCGGAGACCATGTGACCGCCCAGTTCGTCGCCCATTCGCAGTGCTCGCTCAAGGTTGATGCGCGAACCTTGTACAAGTTGCGAAAGCGTGGTCAGGCGCAGGGCCTCTTCCCAGGCTTGCGTGGCAAACCAGCGATCGCCCTTCTCAACAATTGTCAGGCAGACCCCGGCATGGGCAACGGATGCGCCGATGGCCAGATCAGCTATGTCCCAATGCGTTTCCACTTCAAAACGGCGGCCCTTGGCCAGTTCCGTGACCGAGCGAACAGTTCCGATGTCGGTGATGATGCCGGTAAACATGGTCAGGCGTTCCTTGCGAAATATTCCATCCGGTCCTCGCCGAATTGCCAGATGCCTGTCAATCGATAGCCATTGGGTGGACCATCGAGCGAAACTGGCGAAGCGACGGCGCCGGGCGCCGGGATGGCTTTGGGCGAGCGGAACAACGCAATGGCATCAACAAGGTTTTCGGACAGGAATGACGCCGCCACCGCCGCACCGCCCTCGACCAATATGCTCATGATGCCGCGGGCGCCAAGGTCATCGAGCAATTCCGGCAGAGCTATGTGGC
This sequence comes from Rhizobiaceae bacterium, assembly GCA_041739225.1. Lineage (GTDB taxonomy): Bacteria > Pseudomonadota > Alphaproteobacteria > Rhizobiales > Rhizobiaceae > BOKV01. Next base: position 12,369 of record JBGSOG010000004.1, on the reverse strand, counting down.
CATCCTGCAGATCACAGGCAATGAATTCCGTACCGGTTCCCGTCAGCGCCGGATTGACCGGGCCTGCCACCAAAAGCGGCGTCTGGCTCGCGGACATTGCCAGTTTCATTGCGCCATTCAGCCGGGAGTGCGGGTCCAGCACGATGCGAACCGGGGAGCGGTGTTCCAGCCCCGGCAGTCGGCAGGTCAGTTCCGGGTTGTCCGCAAGTGCGGTGCGTGAACCCACCAGAATTGCGTGGTGGCGGGCGCGCATCAGGTGGCTTTGCGCCTTTGCAACAGGTCCGGTGATTGCCACCTGCCCCTGCCCTTCAATGCCTATAAAGCCGTTGGCTGACACGGCCAGTTTCAAGGTCACGAAAGGTCGCCCTAGCCGCTTGTGCACGAGATAGGCCGCAAGGCCTGCGCGGGCAGCTTCATTGCCGATGCCACGCTCGACGGGAACTCCCGCGCTTCGAAGCATTGCGTGGCCTTTTTCATCGACGCGCGGATCAGGATCGACGACCGCAGTCACCACCTGCGCCACACCTGCCGAAATCAGTGTCTGCGCGCAAGGCGGGGTGCGACCGTGATGGGCGCAGGGTTCGAGCGTAAGATAGGCGGTCGCGCCGCGCGCCGCCTCCCCGGCCTCGGCAAGGGCCAGCGGCTCGGCATGTGGACGCCCGCCAATCGCCGTGACGCCGCGCCCCACGATGACGCCATCCTTGACAATCAGGCAGGCGACTGACGGGTTGGTTGCGGTCCATCCCTCATGCCTTTGAGCAAAGCGGATGGCAGCGGCCATGAAGCGGTGATCGGATTGGAGCATACAGACCGTCTTCGCCCGAAAACCGGGCTGGTGCGAGTTACTTTCGATGGACAAGTTCGTATTTTTTAAGTTACAGGTCGTCATTGTCACACTGAAACAGTCAGACACTTTCCGCAAGTGGCAAAGGAAATTGCGCGACGCCCGGGCCAAGGCGCTGATTGCGATGCGACTTCACCGCCTGGCGCTTGGACTGGCCGGGGACGGGGTCTCCGTTGGCGATGGTGTTTCTGAACTAAGGGTACATTGCGGCCCAGGGTATCAGGTATATTTCCAATACCGTGGTGATACCTTGATTATCCTGCTCGCTGGCGGCGACAAGGACAGTCAGGAACGTGACATCTTGACCGCCAAGAAGATAGCAGCCGACTGGAGCGACAATGATGTCTGATAAATTTCATGATTTTGATCCGGCCGAAATGCTGGACAGCGACGAAGCGGTGGGAATCTTTCTTGCAGAAGCCATGAAAGGTGGCGACGCATCTGCAATTGCTTCTGCAATTGGCGTTGTGGCAAGGGCTAAGGGTATGAGCAAAATTGCCCGCAAGACAGGGCTCGCGCGTGAACACCTATATAAGTCGCTGAGCGTCAACGGCAACCCAACCCTCGAAACAACGCTCGCCGTTCTCAAAGCCATCGGCTTCAGGTTGGCACCGAAGCATGACGAAACCGCGTAATGACTGGCGCAGGAGCGAAGAAATGCCACAGTGTATTTCGCTTCCAGACCGACAAACCAAAGCCCGCCAAGCGGCCGATTCCTTATTCCCCTTCGCCCATGTCGCGCAGGAAGCCTTCGAAATCTTCGGCTTTCTGAAAATCGCGATAGACCGAGGCAAAGCGTACATAGGCAACTTCGTCGATGTTTTTCAGCCCTTCCATCACGAGGCGGCCGATCTCGTTGGAGGGAATGTCTTCCTCACCCATCGATTCCAGCTGGCGCACAATGCCGGAGATCATCCGCTCAACGCGCTCCGGCTCCGCCTGCCGCTTGCGCAAGGCGGTGTGGACAGATTTTTCCAGCTTGTCTCGATCGAACGGAACCCGGCGACCCGATTTTTTCATCACCGAAAGTTCGCGCAATTGCACCCGCTCGAACGTGGTGAAGCGACCGGCGCAATCGGTGCAGACCCGGCGGCGGCGGATCGCGGAACCGTCATCGGTTGGCCGCGAATCCTTCACCTGCGTATCAATGGACTGGCAATAGGGACAGCGCATCACATGCCCGGATAAATCGGGAAGCGGTCGGTCAGTTCGATCACCTTGGCTTTCACCGCTGCCTCGACGGCTGCATTGCCGTCATCGGAATTGGCGACTTTCAAGCCATCGAGGACCTCGGAAATCAAGTTGCCGATTTCGCGGAATTCGTCTGCGCCAAAGCCACGCGTTGTTCCGGCCGGAGTGCCCAGCCGGACACCGGAGGTGACAAACGGCTTTTCCGGATCGAAAGGAATTCCGTTTTTGTTGCAAGTGATGTTGGCCCTGCCAAGGGCTGCTTCCGCCCGCTTGCCGGTGGCGTTTTTCGGCCGCAGGTCAACCAGCATCAAATGGTTGTCGGTGCCGCCCGAAACGATGTCGAGGCCATTGGCCTTGAGGCTTGCGGCAAGCACCTTGGCGTTGCCTGCAACATTGGCGGCGTAGGTCTTGAATTCGGGACGCAGGGCCTCACCGAAAGCCACCGCCTTGGCCGCGATCACATGCATCAGCGGACCGCCCTGCAGACCGGGAAAAACAGCCATGTTCATCTTCTTGGCAAGATCCTCGTGGTTGGTGAGAATCAGTCCGCCGCGCGGGCCGCGCAGAGACTTGTGGGTTGTCGATGTTACGACATGGGCATGCGGCACCGGCGATTCATGCGCGCCGCCCGCAACCAGCCCGGCAATATGGGCCATGTCGACCATAAGGTATGCACCAACAGCGTCGGCAATTTCGCGGAAGCGTTTCCAGTCCCAGCTGCGCGAATAGGCGGTGCCGCCGGCTATGATCAGTTTGGGCTTGTGCTCATGCGCCTTCTTCTCGATGTCTTCCATGTCGAGCATGTGGTCGTCTTTGCGCACGCCATAGGAAACCACGTTGAACCACTTGCCGGACATGTTGACCGGCGAGCCATGTGTCAGGTGACCGCCCGAATTGAGATCCAGACCCATGAATGTGTCGCCCGGCTGAAGCAGCGCCAGAAACACCGCCTGGTTCATCTGGCTGCCGGAATTGGGCTGGACGTTGGCAAAACCGGCGCCAAACAATTGTTTTGCGCGCTCAATGGCGAGCGTTTCGGCAACGTCGACAAACTCGCAGCCGCCATAGTAGCGCTTGCCGGGATAGCCTTCCGCATATTTGTTCGTCATGATCGAGCCCTGCGCTTCAAGCACAGCGCGCGAGACAATGTTTTCCGAAGCGATCAATTCGATTTCGTGGCGCTGGCGGCCGAGCTCATTGCGGATCGATCCGAAGATTTCCGGATCGACCGATTCCAGTGAAGCCGTGAAGAATGAATTGAGGGCGGTCATGAGCGTTTCCATGCTTCGGTTGAATTGAGCGCGGCAAATAGCACGGGATGGCCTGCAACAAAACCGCAAGCGCGCACCTAGCGTCCATTTGTCAACGGCCAAGATCCATATTGGCAAAAGCTGCGCCAAGATGGTCATAAACCGCCCTTATTTTGGCGCTTGTTCGCAATTCGGCGTGGGCGACCAGCCACATCTGCATTGGCCTGATGGAAAATGCCTCGGCAAACCGGACCAGATTTGCATGCCGCGATGCAAGCCAGAGCGGTGCAAACCCGATGCCGGCACCGGCCAACAACGCTTCGAACGCGGCATGCTGGCTGTCCATGCGCAGGCGAAAGAAGCTCTGGTCAATGGAATAGCCAATCGAAGCAAACCCTCGCAAGACAAGATCTGACCGATCATATCCAATGACGACATGGTGGCGAAACTCTTCCAGTGTCGCGGGCGTGCCGTGCTTTTCGAGGTAACTTCGGGTGGCATAGACACCAATCGGCAGTTCGGCGATCTTTCGGGCGATCAGGTCCAATTGTTGCGGCTCGACCATGCGAATGGCGATGTCGGCATCCCGGCGAAGCAGGTTTTCCACCGTATTGGTAGCGACAAGTTCGATGTCAATGCCGGGCAATGCCGCCAGCATCGGACCCAAAATCTGCGGCAGCAGATAGCTGGCCACGATCTCACTGGCGGTAATGCGCACCGTACCACTGACAGACTGGGAGCGCCCTGCCGCCAACATTGCGATCCGACCGCCGGCATCGGCGAAATTGCGGGCTTCTTGTGCGATCGCCAGGGCGGCAGGCGTTGGTTTCAGCCCGTCGCGACTGCGCTCGAACAGCAGGATGCCCAGCGAAGTTTCGAGCTCACTGACATGGCGGCCCAGTGTGGGTTGCGAAAGACCGGTCGAGCGGGCGGCCGCGGAGAGCGAGCCCAAATCAAACACCGCCAGAAAACTCTTGGCGAGGTTCCAGTCAAAGTCGCCATTCATCGAATTTTCCCATTCATTTTCGAATATCTAAAATGCATTTTAGTTTATTTTCCATGCAAAAATTTATCCCTAGTTTGATGCTGAAGCAAGCACCCCAACAAGGAAAATCATGATGCCGGACAAAAAATTGAAAGTGGCAATTCTGGGAGCCAACGGCCGGCTTGGAAGAACAGCGGCCGATGCATTTGCCAGGGCTGGATTTGAGGTAATCGCGATCACCCGGTCGGGCCACACGGATCTGGCTGGTGCCACGGGTGTGGCCTGCAATGCGATGGTGGAATCAGAGGTGATAGCTGCCACACGCGGCGCGGATTTCATCTTCAACGGCCTCAATCCACGCTATGACCAGTGGGCGGCAATGGTCATGCCGATTGCACGCAATGTCATGGCTGCAGCCAAAGCAAGCGGGGCAACACACATTTTCCCCGGCAATGTTTACAATTACGGCACACAAATCCCGCAGAGCCCGGACGAAACAACCCCATTTATCGGCGATCACCGCAAGGCTGCCATCCGGATCGAGGCAGAAACGCTGTTTGAAACCGCCGCCCGCGAACACGGCGTCCAGACCCTCATCTTGCGCGCTGGCGACTTCTTCGGCGGCACCGGAACCGGATCATGGTTCGACATGGCTATCGCAGCCAATGCGGCGAAAGGGAAAATGACCTATCCCGGTCCGCGCGATCTCATCCACGCCTGGGCCTACCTGCCCGATCTGGCGCAGGCTTTTGTGGCGCTGGCAAACAAGGCAGAAACACTGCCAGTGTTTGCAAGGTTCAATTTCGGAGGCCACAACGTCACCGGTGAAACCATGAAGGCATCGATGGAAAAGGCTCTTGGGCGGCGCCTTTCGGTCGCCGGGTTGCCATGGCCGCTGTTGCGTATTGGCGGCCTTTTTTACCCGATGTGGCGCGAACTGTGGGAAATGCGCTACCTTTGGACGCTGCCACACCAGTTGTCCGGCGAAAAGCTTATAAGCGTTGTTGGCCCATTGTCTCAAACCCCGTTTGACGATGCCGTCAGCAAAGCCTTGCAGGACCTGGGCATTACCATTGTACCATCAGGCAAGATACCCGACTGACGCTAATCAGTTCGCCGGCAATGCCAAGGCGTTGTCAGAATCAATCAGCGCTTCGGTTCCCAACGCCAATTCCTCAACGCCGTCGCGCTGATAGATGTCATCACGGAAATCCACTACTCCGGGGTAAACTGACCATGCCGTGATGTACGTGAAATAAACGGGGATCGGCTCGCCCAGCAGAACCGGTGTGTTGGAACCTGTGGCGATAATCCGCTCAATTTCCTGGCGGGTCCAACCCGGCGTGTCGCGCAGGAGCCACGAAACCAGATCGCGCACGTTTTGCACGCGCACGCAGCCGGACGAATGGAACCGCTCGATCTGGCCAAACAGGCTTTGTTGCGGCGTATCGTGCATGTAGACAGCGTGCGGATTGTGGAAATTGATTTTGGTCGAGGCCATGGCGTTGATTTTGCCGGGGTCCTGGCGAAGCATGTATTTTGTCGCGTCTTCCGAATTCCAGTTGACGGACTCGGCGGGTATTTCCTCGCCGGTGGCCTCATTGATAATACGGATGTTGTTGCGCGAAAGGTAGGTCGGGTCCTTCTGCATCAGCGGAATGATGTCTTTCTGGATGATTGACTTTGGTGCCGTCCAGAACGGATTGAGAATGACCTCATGGATCTTCGACGCCAGAATGGGCGTTTGGCGATCAATCTTGCCAACAACTGCCGTGTGGCGCTGGGCAACCTTGCCCGCTTCAACCGCTTCAATGGCGGCTGCCGGAATGTTGACCATCACGTAGCGGTCGCCCAGAAAGCCGGACATGGAGCGCAGTCGCACAAGGTTTGTTTCCAACTGTCCAAGCCGGGTGGCTGCGGGCACATTCATGGCAGCGTAGGAATACTTGCCCAGGACACCATCGGAAGGCAGGCCGTGGCGGGCCTGAAAGCGGCGAACGGCTGCTTCAACCCAGCTGTCAAAAACCGGGGATTCGCCCGAATCGGCATTCAAATCGCCCGAAATGATCAATCGGCGGCGAAGCGCTGTGACCGATGGCGATTGCGAGCCCAGCTGCAGTTTTTCGTTGGCAGGCACAACCGGCCAGCCACCACTGCCGGCAATGCGGCGATAATCATCCATGGCAGCTTCGATGAAACCGGGCGTTTGCTCGGAAAAGACCGGGACCTGCGATACGCCCGGCTTTGCATCGCCGCGACGGGCGTCGAACTGGTCGCTCCACTGGCCGCGTTTGGGGCTTTGCAACAACGCATCAATCGGGTTTTGCGCGAACGCCCTTCCACCCAAGCCGGTTGCGGCAAGTCCTGCACCAACTCCAGTGAGAAAATCGCGTCTTTTCATGGGTCCATTCCATCGATCATGGGCTGTGGTCCGCAATTGCGGGCGTGTGTCAGTCTCTGTTTGCGACTCGTCTGCAAGGAACAACCGACCATCACCCAAACATGGTTAATACATTGGAAAGGTCGGTCTTCGGTTCAAGACTGTCGAGCGCCGCTTGGGTCCCATTCCATTATGGCCAAAGCGTGTCAAGGCTCCTGTGAAGGACAGCATCCACGCCGCCGTAACGATTTTGTGCCCGGTTCTGAAACAAAAAAAGGGCCCGCAAATGCGGGCCCTGTTTGAATGGAAAGGCGGATTTCTCAGAGCCGGTAAAGGATTTGGTCTGTCCAGAAGCGTTCGAGCCGCTGCAGCGACTTGTTGAGGCGCTGGAATTCGTCGCCATTGATGCCGCCAACCTGTTCAATTGATCCCATGTGGCGCAGATAAAGCTTGTCGACGATGGCGGCGATGCGCGCTCCGTCTTCAGTCAGGCTTACACGGACCGAACGGCGGTCAACACGCGAACGCTGATGCAGGATGAAACCCTGCTCGACGAGCTTTTTGAGGTTGTAGGACACATTCGAACCCAGATAGTAGCCGCGGGTGCGCAGCTCACCGGCGGTCAGTTCCGAATTGCCGATGTTGTACAGCAGAAGCGCCTGCACCGCATTGACATCATTGCGGCCTTGCCGCTCGAATTCGTCCTTGATCACGTCCAGCAGGCGCCGGTGCAACCGTTCCACCAATGTGAGCGATTCAAGGTACAGAGCTTTGATATCACCCTGCGCGGCAGGTTCGGCGGCCTTGCCGACCAGTCCGATGTTGGTTTTCATGGTTATGGCCTCTCTGTTGCGGTGGAGTTGTTTCCCCCCACTCTCGAAAGACAATAGCCGTTTCGAATAAAATTCGACTTAAAGCAGAGGCTTAATGGCTCCTTACCTGCTGGCCCAATGCGCCGCATGCACCCCTTAAACGAGGCAAATACCGCCAAAAACGGTGCAGTTGTTTACGACTTGTTGGCCAAGAAGCGCATTGAACCCGCAAAGCCCAACAAGAGCAGCAAACTGGCGACGTGAAAAACCACCCGCAAATCCGCACGACCGAAATAGTCCGCAAACCATGTGTGCATGGCGATTTCCAGTGTCATGACAACAAGCCACAAAACAGTGCCCCAGGGGCTGCCGCCCCAAAGTCCAAGTGCCGTGCTGGGCAACAGAACCGCAAGCGTGGCAGCGGCAAAGCGCCAGTGCTCAGGCATGGTATCGAAGCGGAACTGGGGGCCATCAAACACTCCAACAAGCCGCATCCAGTACTGGATTGCGAAGCCGATCAGGAGCAGGGCGATAACGCGTTGAAACAGCAGGAAGATCAATTCCACCCGGCCACTTTGGCGTTGTTTGGCCGACATCACCATGTTCAAAACCCCGGTTTGACGGCTACCGGCAATAGTTGTTTTGCATCCGACTGGCAAGGAAGCAACGTTGGTCCGCTTGAATTGAGCCAACTTTCGTGCGTTCTAGCCGGAAAATCATTCTGCGGGGGGAACTGCGCCATGCAGCGCAATGTCAATGAAATAACCGGCGGCAAACGAATGCGCCGCAACCGGCGCTTCGACTGGTCACGGCGCATGGTGCGTGAAAACAGTGTCAGCGTCGATGATCTGGTGTGGCCGGTCTTCATCATTGAAGGCACTGACCGGACCGAACCAATTGCAGCGATGCCGGGCATCGAACGGATGACCGTGGACCACGCCGTGAAAGCGGCGCACATGGCCGCCGAACTTGGCATACCGGCCATTGCGACATTTCCCTATGTGCCACTGGAAAAGCGTGATGAAACGGGATCGGAGATTTTGAACCCGGACAATGTGATCAATCAGGCAACGCGTGCCATAAAGGCAGCGGTACCGCACATCGGCATCATCACCGATGTGGCTCTGGACCCGTTCACCAGCCACGGACATGACGGCATCCTGCGCGACGGGAACATTGTCAACGACGAGACCGTTGCGCAGTTGGCGAGGGCTGCCGTTCTCCAAGCGCAGGCAGGGTCCGACGTTATCGCTCCTTCCGACATGATGGACGGGCGCATTGGCGCAATTCGTGATGCGCTGGATGCCGCCGGATTTCACGATGTCTCGATCATGTCGTATTCAACCAAATTCGCATCGGCATTTTATGGCCCTTACCGCGAGGCGGTCGGCACAGGCGGCCTGCTCAAGGGCGACAAGAAAACCTATTATCTCGACCCGGCCAACGCCAGGGAAGCACTGCGCGAGACCCAATTGGACATCGACGAAGGTGCCGACATGCTGATGGTGAAGCCGGGCATGCCTTATCTCGACATCATTGCGCGGGTCAAAGACGCTTTCGACATGCCGACCTTCGCCTACCAGGTTTCAGGCGAATATTCGATGATCATGGCGGGTGTGGAAAAAGGATTCCTTGATGAAGAACGCGCGGTCATGGAGTCGATGCTGGCATTCAAGCGCGCCGGTTGCGACGGTGTGCTTACCTATTTTGCGCCAAAAATCGCACTATGGCTGAAAAACCATGGCTGAAGAAATGCAAAAACTCTTTCCGCTGCAACAAGCTGGTGAAGGTGAGTCCGGCGCGCCGGCTCCAGACCGGCTTGTCAGCGGGGATCCAATCTTCACCACATGGAATGTCGAGGAGCGCGAGGGCAGGCTCTACGCCGGGATTTGGCAATCCACGCCGGGCAAATGGAAAATCCGCTATGACGAATGGGAGTATTGTCACATTCTGCAGGGCGTTTCGGTAATTGCGGGCGATGACGGAACGGTACTCAGTGTCAGGGCTGGCGACAGCTTCATCTTGCGGCCCGGCTTCAGCGGCACATGGGAAGTGATTGAAACAACCCGCAAGGAATACGTAATCCTGACATGATGCGTTGAAGCGTGCCTGTGCCATTCCCATGTAGGGAGTTGAACAGGAGCATGCCATGAACGAGACACGTGGATGGGACATCAGCGCCCACAACAGTGCAAAGCCGACAGGCTCGGGCGTTGACGCTGAATACAGACGTCTTGACGGAGTACGCTCACGACGCATGTTGGCGTTCCTGCTGGATTACACCCTGATTGCTGTCTTTTCGGCGATATTGTGGACGGTCCTTGCAATTGGAACTTTGGGAATTGCCTTGTTTTTCCTGCCACCGTTAGGTGCCATTGTTGCGCTGTTGTATCTTGGCCTGACATTGTCAGGCGACAGACAGGCGACATGGGGAATGCAATTCTTCTCCATTCGAATGGAACGGCTGGATGGCGCACCAATCGACTTTTTCACCGCGATTGTGCATGCAATCTTGTTCTGGGCCGCGCACTCGGTTCTGACGCCATTGCTATTATTGGTTTCGCTTTTCACGGCGAAAAAACAGCTTGTGCACGATCTTTTGCTCGGCACGGTGGTTGTGCGCTCGCAATACTGAGCACCATGCGCAGTCAATGCTTGCGGCCAGCGACCGGCTCACCTAATCTTTACGTGCGATCCGGTACCATGGCTCATGACGCGTCACTCGCTCGATACACCGCAGTTCTATCTGACAGCTCCAGCTCCCTGCCCCTATCTTGAAGGTCGCAAGGAACGGAAAGTATTTACGCACCTGGTGGGAGAGAAGGCCGGCGAGGTCAACGACATGTTGACCCAGGGTGGTTTCAGGCGGTCGCAGAACATTGCCTATCGCCCGGCCTGCGAGGAATGCCGTGCTTGCGTATCGGTTCGCCTGGTGGTCGACCGGTTTGACTGGACCGGGTCGCTCTCGCGCATTGCCAAGGCCAACCGGGATCTGGTTGGCACACAAATGACCCCTACTCCGACATCGGAGCAGTTTTCGCTTTTCCGGAATTATCTTGATGATCGCCACACGAGTGGCGGCATGGCCGACATGACGGCGTTTGACTATGCCATGATGGTCGAAGACACCCATGTTTCCACAACGCTCATCGAATACCGCCGCCGCGGCCCGGACACCGCCATCAATGGTCGGGGGACAGGACCGCTGAAAGCGGTGGCACTGACCGACATGCTCTCCAATGGCCTGTCGATGGTTTACAGCTTTTATGAGACAACCGAGGCGTCCCGCAGCCTTGGCACGTTCATGATCCTTGACCATGTTGTTCGCGCCCGGAAAATGGGCCTTCCCTATGTGTATCTCGGCTATTGGGTCAAAGGCTCGCGCAAGATGGAATACAAGACCCGTTTTCAGCCGCAAGAGCATCTCACCATGACCGGTTGGCAGGTGACAGGACGGGACGAGGTCTGACTGCAAACCATGCACCATGATCCGCGCAAAGGCGCGCTGCTCGGCTTTGTCGGCGGCCTCGTCATTTCCTTTGATGTGCCAATGATCCGTCTCGCCGGTGCAGACGCATGGTCGTCGCTGGCAATCCGCTCCGCCTGTCTGGTGCTGTTGTTCATGCCGCTGGCAATTGCCGCCCATCACCGGGCGCGACAGTGGGGCCAAAAAGTCATTGACCGCCACTGGCTGGAAGTGGGTGCACTTTATGGACTGTCCAATATTTTCTTTACATGGGCTGTGTTCAGCACATCAACAGCAAACCTTGTTTTCATTCTCGCGCTCAATCCGCTGCTCGCAGCACTGATCGCTTGGGTGCTGATCGGCGAGAAGCCGGGTCTGGCGACATGGCTGGCAATCGCCGCAACCATTGTCGGCGTCGGCCTGATTGTCGCTGAAGGGCTCGGCCGGGGAACAACCGGCGGCGATCTGGCGGCCTTCGGCGCCGCCGCGTCGATTGCATTGCTGCTCGTGCGCTCGCGCAAGACCGGTGCAGACCTTTCACTTTCTCCCGGATTTGGCGGGGTGATAGCCTTGATGGTCGGCCTGCCGCTGGCATTGGCATATTCGCCAATGCCGCAAGCGCCGCAGTGGCTGCTGGCCAACGGCCTGGTTGTCGTGCCGATCGCAGCCTTCTGCCTTGCACTTGCGCCGCGCTATATTCCCGCGCCGCAGGCCGCGATGTTCTATCTACTGGAAACCGTGCTGGCGCCCGTCTGGGTGTTTTTGATCTTTGGCGAAACGGTCACCAAGATGACGCTGACAGGTGGGGCAATCGTGCTCGTCGCAATTGTTTTGCACAGCCTGTGGGAACTGCGCGAAAACAATCCCGCCAAGGAATGATGTGCTTGAAGGTTCACGCTTTCCAGATACCGGTGGAAGCGGGCTGTTCATGCGTTGCGCAATGAATGCCGCCGCCCGACTCGCCAATGGCGTCGATATTGAGTGTCACCACCTGACGGCCGGGATACAGCGCCTTGATGACCGACAACGCCTCGGCATCGGTGGCGGAATCACCAAATTGCGGCATGATCACTGCGCCATTGCAGACGTAAAAATTGACATAGGAAGCCACAAAATCATCGCTCTTGATGCGGGGGGACAGCGGCTCGGTAACAATGTTGAGCACGAGGCCTGATTTGGATGATCCAAGTCGGCTTTCCAGCATCTTGTGGGTTTCGTAGGCAGCAACCGACCAGGGATCGGCAGGGTCGGCTTCCTCCGGCAATTGCACCAACAACGAATCCGGTCCGACAAACCGGGCCAGCGAATCGATATGGTAATCGGTGATATCTGCACCCGCTACACCGGGGGCCCACAACAGCAGGCTGGCACCGGTCGCGTCCAGAATGAGCTTTTCAATTTCCGCCTTGCTGCCGGAATTGCGGTTGGGGTTTATCCAACT
>JBGSOG010000055.1:0-47626 GCA_041739225.1 Rhizobiaceae bacterium | reverse complement strand
GCATTTCGGATTTGCAGGATTTTCGCTTCGAAACAGGCGACGGATTGCATCGGGTTTGCCGTGCCGCTGACCGGCGCGCCGCCATAAAGGGCAATGCCCGGACGGGTCAGGTTGAAATGGTAATCCGGTCCGCAAAAGATGCCGCCTGAATTGGCGAAGGACAAGCGCATGCCGGGGAAGTGTGTTGCGACAGATTGGAACGCTGCAAGCTGGCGCGAATTCATTTCATGCATCGGCTCGTCAGAACAGGCCAGATGGCCCATCACCAGACACAGCCCGGAGCCTTGGCAGGTTTGCGCCAGCCTGGCTGCGTCTTTCATGTCAAAGCCGAGCCGGTTCATGCCGGTGTCGAAATGCAGGGTAAAAGGCTGGTGGAAATAGCTTTTCCAGCGCTCAAGATCATCCGGTTGGTTGATGACCGGAACCAGGTTTGCGTGGATGAAATCCTGCGGCGTCGCACCGCCCAATCCGCCAAGCACGAAAATCCGGGCGTCGTTCGCGATATCCCGAATTGAAATGCCCTCGGCCACTTGCGCCACAAAGAAATCGCGGCATCCAGCTTCGTGAAGCGCTCCAACCACCGGCCCCGCGCCAAGGCCATAGGCGTCAGCCTTGACTGCAGCACCGGTAGCGCCGTGTGGTGACATGGCAGCAAGTTTGCGCCAGTTGGCGACAAGCGCGGCCAAATCAATAGTCAAGCGTGAAGTTGCGAGGCTCACGGGCGATTATTCATGCCGCTCTGGCACATACTCGTCTTCGGCCAGATCGCTGAACCGTGTGAACATCGCCTGGAAACCGAGGAGGGCAGTGCCGGTAGGTCCGTGCCGTTGCTTGCCGATAATGACTTCCGCCTTGCCGCGCAGCTTTTCGAACTTGTCCAGCCATTCGGCATATTTTGGATCGGATTCATCGGGCTGTTTGCCGAGATGGTAATATTCCTCACGAAACACGAACAGCACCACGTCAGCGTCCTGTTCGATCGAGCCTGATTCACGCAGGTCCGAAAGCTGCGGTCGCTTGTCGTCGCGGCTTTCCACCTGGCGCGACAACTGCGACAACGCAATGATCGGAATATTGAGTTCCTTGGCCAGCGCTTTCAGCCCGGTCGTGATTTCGGTCACTTCCTGCACCCGGTTCTCATTTGCGCGCTTGGAGCCCTGCATCAGCTGGATGTAGTCGATGATGAGAACATCAAGGCCGCGCTGGCGCTTCAGACGCCGCGCCCGTGCCGCCAATTGTGCGATCGAAATGCCGCCGGTTTCGTCGATGTACAGCGGGATGCGGCTCATTTCCTGGGCGCAGGCGGCAAGGCCTTCAAATTCGCTCTCATTGATTTCGCCGCGACGGATTTTCGACGACGAGATTTCCGCCTGCTCCGAGATGATGCGGGTTGCCAGCTGCTCGGCACTCATTTCCAGGCTGAAGAAGCCGACGACCCCGCCTTCCATGGCCTTGGCCGTGCCGTCCGCTTCGGTATCGGGAACATAGGCATGGGCAATGTTGAAGGCGATGTTGGTGGCAAGCGATGTCTTGCCCATGCCAGGACGACCGGCAAGAATGATCAGGTCGGACTTTTGCAAGCCGCCCATGCGCTGGTCAAGCGCGTGAATATTGGTGGCAATGCCCGAAAGGCCGCCGTCGCGCTTGTAGGCCTCTGCGGCATTGTTGATGGCAGTGTTCAGCGCCGAGGAAAAATCATGAAAACCACCCTCGTACTGGCCGGTTTCCGCCAGTTCGAACAGCCGTCGCTCCGAATCTTCGATCTGTACGGCCGGCGGCATTTCCACCGGCGCGTCATAGGCGATGTTCACCATGTCTTCGCCAATGGTGATCAACTGTCGGCGAATGTGGAGATCATAAATCGAGCGGCCATAATCTTCGGCGTTGATGATGGTGGTGGCTTCTGCAGCCAGCCTCGCCAGATATTGCGCCACCGTCAGATCGCCGACTTTCTCCTCGGCTGGCAAGAACGTCTTGATGGTAACCGGATTGGCACGTTTGGCCGCGCGGATCATGTCGGCGGCAACCTTGAAGATCTGGCGGTGCAGCGGCTCGAAAAAATGCTCGGCCTTGAGAAAATCGTCGACCCTGTAGAACGCGTCATTGTTTACAAGCATGGCGCCCAGCAAAGCCTGTTCAGCTTCAATGTTGTTTGGCGCTGTTCGCCAGGCCTGTTCGTTGGGTTCGTATTTTCTGGCCGGTTGCGCCATGATCTGCCTTCCAGTGCTTGAATGTTCTCGATCCCATTGCAAGCGGGCAACCGCAAGGCCGCTGCACCGCCGAATCGCAAAAAACGCGAGACCGACACGTTATTCAGTGCCTGTGGATAAACAAATCGCAAAACGCCAGTTTGCGCTTGTCAGCCATCAAAATAACCCGGGCGCTCCCCTGAGTCGGCACAGACAGAAAAAGGCGCAGCTTGCGCCGCGCCTTTTGAATGATTCCAAGGTCAGAATGAAAGATCAGGCGTCTGAATCTTCGTTGCCAAATGCATCCGGCAATTCATCGCCTTCCTCTTCCGGCAGTTCTTCGAATTCGAACTGCGAACGCTTGGTCAAGTCTTCGCCCTTCGACTGGCGGGTTGCTTCATCAGCCGAGCGGGCAACGTTGATCGAGACCTTGGCCTGAACTTCCGGGTGCAACTGCACTGTCACTTCATGCAGTCCAATGGTCTTGATCGGCGCATTCAGATTGACCTGTGTACGGTTTACCTTGAAGCCGTTTTCACCCAGCGCGTCAGCGATGTCGCGGGTGGAGACCGAACCGTAAAGCTGGCCGGTTTCGCCAGCGGAGCGAATGACGATGTAGCTGGTGCCATTGAGCTTGTCGTTTACCGATGCGGCTTCGTTGCGGCGCTCAAGGTTGCGCGCCTGAAGTTCGACGCGCTGGCCTTCGAATTTTGCCTTGTTGGCTTCATTGGCACGCAATGCCTTGCCCTGCGGCAGCAGGAAGTTGCGGGCAAAACCGTCGCGTACCTTGACGACATCGCCCATTTGGCCGAGGCGCGCAATGCGCTCGAGAAGAATGACTTGCATGGTGTTTTCCTTTCCTGGATTGACTTTAGTGAAGGCTAGGCCGGTTTCCCGGCCCCGCCGCGCCGTTGCGCGGCGGCATGGTTGAAGATCCCCGCAAAGAACGGACAACGCCCATCACGGCGAGGATCAGGATTGGGAAGCCGAAAATGACGAGCGACAAATAGCTCAGAACGAGCAATACTTGGCGACCTGGACGACCGCGGGTGCTCAGATGCAGCTCTGCAAGTCCGGTCAGGCCAAAACCGGCAATGCCGAGGCCTGTCGCAATTGCCGCGATTTCGTAAGCTGGCGTTGGCAAGACAAACATGCCGATGATGCCCGCCACCGGCACAGCTATTGCCGAAGCAGGCAAAACAGCAGTCAGGGCAAGGTCCTCGGCCGGTCTTGCCAGCAATCCGGAACGGGCCGCAACCACAGCCGAAAAATGCATCACCAGAACATGCGCCAGCAACCACATTCCCGGTATCACTGCAGGCAGCAGGGCTGCATAGGTTTTGGCGCTTTGCGCCACCACTTCGTCGCTCAACGCCGTGCCGTCGGGGTTGGCCGACAGGATTTCACGGAACAATTCGCGGAAAGCAGCGTTCACCGTTTCTGCTTCATATCCCATCGCCATGCCGGTCAGAACAAAACCAGCTCCAAGTGCTGCCATCAAACGCAGCAATACTTTGGACAATGGATACCAAAGCAGCCCTGAACCGTCGGCATCAGATTGCGCCAGATTGGCAAGATGCCCGGCAAATGCTGCCGGGACAAACAACAGTCCGGCCACAATGATCAGTGCTTCCGGCCCATGCCAGAACAAGCTGATTGCACAAGCCACCACAGCCGCCATAATGCCGGCAAGGGTTCCCCAGCCCAGCGATGCGATGTAAACGGCGGCTGGTGCGGCGATCAGCAAAGGCATGGCGAAAGGGGTCGGACGCAAGCCGGCAAGCGCCATCAGGCCCGAAGCCAGTCCTGCAGCAATGGCAATGCCGAAAACGGCCTGTCTGGTCATGATTTTCGCTGTCCTGTCGTCTGACAGTTAGGGGCATTGCCCCAACTTGGTTTCGTTATTCGCTCGCTCCAGGAGCACCCCGCCTTGCTTTCAACGGGGTTTCGGCAGGCGGGGCCAACCCCGCCGCCGGTTTTGCATCAAGCCGGTATTAACCAAGCAGGTATGGCAACAGGCCGAGGAAACGGGCGCGCTTGATCGCCTGTGCGAGTTCGCGCTGTTTCTTCTGGCTGACTGCGGTAATGCGGGAAGGTACGATTTTGCCGCGCTCTGAAACGTAGCGCTGCAAGAGGCGAACATCCTTGTAGTCGATCTTTGGCGCATTCGGCCCGGTGAACGGGCACGACTTGCGACGGCGGTGAAACGGGCGACGGGCAGCTGCTTGTATGGCCATGGTGCGGATTCCTATTCAGCGTCGTTGCGCGCGGATGGTTCAAAACGGCGTGGCGGACGGTCGTCACGGTCACGGCGCGGACCACGGTCTCCCCGGTCGCCGCGATCACCCCTGTCGCCGCGATCTCCACGCTCGCCGCGATCATCACGATCAGACTTGCGCAGGATGGCCGACGGGCCTTCTTCATGTTCTTCAACGCGAAGGGTGATGTAACGCAGGATGTCGTCATGAAGACGCATCTGGCGTTCCATTTCTGCAACTGCCGCCGGCTCGGCATCAATGTTCAGGAGAACATAATGTGCCTTGCGGTTTTTGTTGATGCGATAGGCGGTATTGCGAAGGCCCCAATTCTCGACCTTTGCGACCTTGCCGCCATTGGCTTCAATCACACCCTTGAATTGCTCTGCAAGGGCTTCTGCCTGCTGACCGGAAATATCCTGCCGCGCAAGGAATACGTGTTCGTAAAGGGCCATTAAGCCGGTATCCTTTCCATGTGTCAGACAGACCGCGCGGAGCCTCCAAGCCGCTTTCCAGTCCGGCCGAAGCTGGACGGGGAAAGGCGCAAGGGAAACGGTTGAGAGCGGAGACACCGGAGGACAATTGGTTGCTTTGCCAATTTTCGCGCTGTTCGTTCTTACACGGAACAGTACGACCTCCGTTCAGCCCCCGGCGGTCATGCCTGAAGCTCTAAACGCCGCCTCAATACAGTGTTTGGCCCGATTTGCAAGGGCGCATGGCCATGGATTTTGCAGTGCAGCACCAAAAGCGCCAAATCATGTGGGGTGCAAGCGCCGTTTCAAACTGCTATAGGCGCAGGTCTTGGATTGATACAGGCAGATGAATGACTTTCCGCTTCAAACACGCAATTACGCCGATTTTGGCATTGCTCGTGGCTTCCGCTTGCCAGGGCGACGGCCCTACCAGTGCCTTGGTTCTGGCCAAGGACGGTGTGGCGACCAAGGAAGCTGCACCAACCACAACCTGGACCGGGCCGCAGGCCGGGGTTCTGCCGCCTTTCAAGGAGAATGCATTCAAGTACCGAAAACCGTTGGAAAATTCCGATGGCGGGCGCTTCCTGAAACTGCCGTACAACGAACTTGTTGACATCAACCAGCGCGACGAAGTGCCCGTGCGCAAGGTCAGGTCTTTTTACATCCAGCCGCTTCCCAAGGGCGTCGAGAAGGAACTCGAATACGAGTCCGGCGGCACCGTTCACAAGTACCGCGCCATGGGCGCGCTTGATGGTGGCTCGAAGCTCACCATGATCTATGTGCATGGTCGCGGCGGAAATCGCGACTGGGGATTTGATGACGAACGTTTTGGCGGCAATTTCAACCGCCTCAAAAACATGATGCTGAAAGCCGGTGGAGCTTATATTGCCCCCGATTTCACTGATTTCGAGGCAAAGGGCCTCGCGGAAATAAAGGCGCTGGTGGCCAAGTATCGCCCGCTTACGACCGGAAAGCTGGTTGTTTCCTGCGGCTCTTTGGGAAATGCTCACTGCTGGGCTTTGGCGAACGATCCGCAGGCAACAAAGCAGATTGACGGCTTTATCGTGCTGGCAGGTTTCCCCGACAGCAAGTTCCTGACTTCCCCGGTTTTGAAGTCAGCACGCAAAGTGCCTTTGGTTATAGCACATGGGTCATGGGACCCTGACTTTGACTTCCAGCCGATGGTGGATTTCTACCAGCAGGTCCGCACCAAAGCGCCTGGATATCCCGTAAGGTTCCTGTTGTTTGATACCGGCAGGCATGGTGCACCAGTGCGCATGATCGACTGGCGTGACACGCTCAACTGGATAGCCTCGCTCTGACAGTCCCTGCCGGTATCTGTTCACGCGACCTGTTGCAGCAATACCGGCTCGGTTCCCCCGATGAATTGCTTGGCCCAGGCAATGCGCGAACGGTCGGCTTGTGCAGACCACAACCCGCAACAGATGTCGGTGCCGTTTTCATCGATCCGCCGCGAAATGATTTCCGCGTCCCCGGCGTAAGCGTTCGTCATGTCGAAAAACTTGCTCTCGCAAACAGCGATGATGTGTGAAATTCCGTTGGCTTGGGCAAAATCAATGACCGCCAGTGTCAAGGCAAGGGTAGTGCGGTTTGCCAGACTGGATTTGCGTGTGTTTGCCACCGGTTCCACGCAAAAGCGCGTCGCTTCCCATATGTTTGGCGAGCGAAAATCATCCGGATCCGGTAACAGGTCCTGCCAGACCGAATGCATCAGGGTTGGACCGGTCGTCGGCATCAGTCGAACGCCGCCTGTCACTGTGTTGGTGTCTTCGTCAATGTTGAGCACGTATAGATTGTAGATGTCGTCAAAGTTATCATGCTCAAGATCATGTTCCTTTGGCAGTACCCACTTTAGTTGATCGCAAAATATTCGTTTGCGTAAGGAATAATACTGCCGAATGACAATAGAATGCCGCAGCCGCTGATGCGGCTCTATGTACAAGATCATTGCCCACCCCATGAAATAAATCAGAATGGGTACAGGTTCTATTATTGGATATAAAACGCAATCACCTAGAATTTGGGGATTGATTGTTCGCCGACTCAGATATCGGGCTGTTCATCTTGAGAACAATCAGCCCATTGCTGATCGCTTTCACCACCGCAGAAGTCCGGTTGGAGCAGCCGAGTTTGTATTTCGCGCTTTGCAAATGGCTAACGACTGTCCACTTGCCGATCCCCAGCTGATGGCCGATTTGCTCGTCGGTCTTTCCCATGGCTGCGTTGCGCAGCACGTCCAGTTCGCGCGCAGTGAGTCGCATCGGCCGCCTTTGCTGATTGCCGTGAAGATCGGTATAAGCTTCGGCCAGCCGGTGCGCCTCCCGGCGGTACAGGGCCATGGCAACCTGTTTCTGGCGTATCCACAATTCGTCGCCGGTTCGGAAGACCAGCGACACGACGCAATACAATTCCTTGCCGGCATGGATGGTCAACGAAATGCCGTTGCGCCCCAATCCGCTTTCGGTGAACGACCTGAAAATTTCCGCCGCTATTCCCTCACTGTAGAGGTCTTGCCAATCAACATGGCCTACGCGGCGGAAATCGGTGGTCTGAAACGGGTCGAAGCCCGGATAGTTGTTTCTGACATAATTCGAGATCCATCCGATCGGATAGGTAAGGTAGTGGATGGCGCTTGGGACTTCGGTTGCATGATCAAACACAGAGAGATTTACAAAAGTGGCTCCGGTGGATTTGCGTATTGTGCGAATGGCATCCAGCAATTGTCGTTCGGTTTTTGTAGCCGCAACCGTCGCCTCAAAATCAGGAAAAACAACCACATTCAACATCTGCTCGCCCACGCCCCACCAGGTTCCCGTTACGGCCGCCAGTCATGATGGCAACCTGTTAAAGCAACCCATACTCCCGGAAACTGAAATTTTTCTCTTTCCCGACAATTACGTGATCGGCAATTTTAATTGCGAAAGGCTCAGCCGCCTTTTCCAGTTGTCGTGTCATCGCAATGTCTCCCGCGCTTGGCCGGTCATTGTTGCTGGGGTGGTTGTGAACCAGAATGAGTGCGCAAGCTGAAACTTGCAGGGCCAGCGCCAAAACTTCACGCGGATAGACCGCCACATGGTCAACTGTCCCCACCTGCATGCATTTACCTGTGATGAGGTGCATGGAACGGTCAAGAAATAGCACATGAAATTCCTCCCGCGCCGTGCTGGAAATCGCCACCCTGCAATAATTGGAGAGCGCCTCGAAATCTTCCAGCACGGGCCTGTTGCTGATCTCGGCGCGTGCCGCTGCGCAAACCAGCCAACGCAGCATCTTTATTTCGTTGGCCGCTTGAACGGATGTTGCACCATTGGCACACAACTCCTCCGGACTTGCCTGCAAGACTGCCCCCAGGCTCCCGAATTTATGCATCAAGGCCTTTGCGATTCGCAGTTGAATGGGTCCCGATCGTCGCTTGCCCACGGTAAGTGCCAAAAGCGCAATGTCGTTTTCGGGCAGTCTCAATGATGGCGCGGTAAAAAGATGCATGGCGTTCCCCTGAAGCATTTGCAGGATTTTGATTTACCTTAGGGAAACAGTTGCCGCGCCCCAAGTAATTGGGTGAAAACTCCCAATTATTTGGGATTTGAAGCTCAAAACACGGTGCACAAGGTTGATCCGTGTCAATGTCGGTCGGGTCTCGCAGTGGTTCTGTCCTGTGGCAAAGGAGAACCAAAATGCCCCTGAAACACATTCGCCTCGAACTGGCCCGCGACCGCGAGAACCCGAACGGAAATGCCCGTTGCGGATATGATTTTTTTGCGCCGGTCAGTGCCAGCGGGCAACTTCTCCCGGCTGAATGGAAGGAGTTGCGCAAACAATGCAAGGTCACGCGCTTTTGGGAAGGCTCAAAGCCGGAAATTGGTCACCTTGTCCGCAAACCCGGAGGTTCCTGGGCGTTCCACTACGATGTCTTTGGCGCTGAGGATGACGACGAAACCGGCTATCGTTTTGGCGATGAAAAATTTGTTGTCGGAGAATACGTCTCCATCAGGGAGCACGATGACAAGCTGCGCACATTCAAGGTGGTGAACGTGGCAAGCATTTGATGTCGCCAGACTTGCTGCGACGTTCACAACAGGCATCCCTTGACTCGCCAGCCATCTGGCCGCACTAACGCCCGCATTTCGCGGCAGGCGATGATGCTGGCCGGATCGGCAGTTCAAAATGGGTGTTTGGCATGGCTTTGGCAGTCACGTTCCCCGGTCAGGGTAGTCAGCAGGTCGGCATGGGCAAGGCGCTTGCCGATACTTTCCCGCAGGCCCGTGCGGTTTTTGAAGAAGTCGATGCGGCACTCGGCGAGAACCTTTCCAAAACCATCTTCGAAGGTCCTGAAGACCGGTTGACGCTTACCGCCAATGCGCAACCCGCACTGATGGCGGTATCGATTGCAGCATTGCGGGTTCTTGAAAGTCGTGGTTTTTCACTGGCGTCCCACGCAAAATTTGTTGCTGGCCATTCATTGGGCGAATATTCGGCACTTTGTGCGGCTGGCACCCTGAGCCTTTCAGATACCGCCCGCCTGTTGCGCATTCGCGGCAATGCCATGCAGGCGGCAGTGGCGCCGGGTGAAGGCGCGATGGCTGCAATCATCGGGCTCGATTATGATGTCGTTCATGATGTTTGTGCTGCGATAAGTGACAAAGACGGCCCCGTTC
Source organism: Rhizobiaceae bacterium (assembly GCA_041739225.1). Taxonomy (GTDB): domain Bacteria; phylum Pseudomonadota; class Alphaproteobacteria; order Rhizobiales; family Rhizobiaceae; genus BOKV01. Next base: position 38,033 of record JBGSOG010000055.1, on the reverse strand, counting down.
AAATTGCCAATGACAATGGTGGTGGCCAAATAGTCATTTCGGGTGCAAGGGCACCTGTGGAAAAAGCAATGGTCAAACTGCAGGAAGCGGGTGCCAAGCGGGCGATACCGCTTCCGGTCTCCGCGCCCTTCCATTCCGCCCTCATGCAACCGGCAGCCGATGCCATGGCAAAAGCGCTGGCAGAAGTAAATTTCAGCGCGCCTGCGGTCCCGGTCGTTGCCAACGTGATTGCAGCCCCGGTCTCAGACCCGGACAAATTGCGCCAACTTCTGGTCGAACAAGTGACCGGGCAGGTGCGCTGGCGGCAAAGCGTTGAATGGATGGCGGCAAACGGCATTACCCGGCAACTCGAACTGGGGTCCGGCAAAGTGCTCAGCGGCCTCGTCAAACGCATTGCCAAGGATGTTTCGGCCATGTCTTGTGGCACACCGCAGGACATCGACACAGTCATGGCCGCGTTGGCCTGACCTTCAAATCAAGGAGAATGAGATGTTCGACCTGACCGGCAAAAAGGCGCTTGTAACCGGTGCCAGCGGCGGTATCGGCGAGGAAGTTGCCAAAGCGCTGCATGCCAGTGGCGCCACACTTGCCATTCACGGCACCCGCGAGGAAAAACTCAATGAACTGGCTGCCGCACTCGGCGACCGCGTTTCGGTTTTTCCGGCAAACCTTTCCGACCGGGATGCCGTAAAAGCCCTTGGCGCAAAGGTTGAAGCCGACATGGGCGGCATCGACATCCTGGTCAACAATGCCGGCATAACCCGTGACGGATTGTTTGTGCGGATGTCCGACAGTGACTGGGACGACGTGCTTGAGGTAAACCTCACATCGGTGTTCCGGCTGACCCGCGAAATCGCCTATCCGATGATGCGCCGCAAACATGGCCGCATTATCAACATAACTTCCATTGTCGGCGTGACTGGAAATCCGGGGCAGGCCAATTATTGCGCTTCCAAGGCCGGCATGATCGGCATGACCAAAAGCCTTGCGCAGGAAATTGCTTCGCGCAATGTCACGGTCAATTGCGTGGCGCCCGGTTTCATTGCCTCGGCAATGACCGAGAAGCTCAACGACAAGCAAAAAGAGGCAATCATGGGTGCCATCCCGATGAAACGCATGGGAACAGGCGCTGAAATTGCGGCGGCTGTTGTTTTCCTGGCAAGCCCGGAAGCTGCCTATGTCACTGGCCAGACCATCCATGTGAATGGTGGCATGGCGATGATCTGACCGGGCGCGCTCCCTTGCCCGCGATCCTGTCGCCAGCCATGCGCGCTGCCCTGGCTGGTTTGCTGGCCATGGGTGCAGCCATGGGCGTGGGGCGGTTTGTCTACACGCCCATATTGCCGATGATGATCGAAAGCGGAGCACTTGACCGCAGCGAAGCCGGGTTGGTTGCCGGGGCGAATTTCCTTGGCTATCTGATCGGCGCACTGGCGGCATCAGCCAGCTATTTCCAGCCAAGGCAACGCTTTTGGTGTTTTGCCGGCCTTGCGGCCAGCATTGCCACAACGGCGGCAATGGCGCTGGATGCGGGGCTGCATGCAGCAATGCTGGTACGGTTTGTCTCGGGCGTTGCCAGCGCATTTGCGATGATTTTCATCACTGCGATGGTCATTCGCCAACTGGCCCAATCGGGCAAACCAGGCCTTATCGCCTTTCATTTCGGTGGCGTGGGCCTTGGCATAGCCATTTCTGCCGCGCTTGTTTCGGCAATGGGGGCAAACGGCTTTGCCTGGCCGCCGATCTGGCTGGTTGCCGCAACACTGGCAGGGCTGGCAGCATGGACAGCCTTTGTTTTGCTGCCCAAACCAACGATGCCGATGGTAACAAACGTGAACGCCCGGGCCGAAGGATTTGGCCTGCCACTGGGAATGCTGACGATCGGCTATGGGTTTTTCGGTTTTGGCTACGTCATCACGGCAACGTTCATCAACGCAATGGCAAAGGCTGACCCGGTACTTGCCCCGGTAGAGCCGTGGGTATGGATGGTGGTTGGCCTCGCCGGACTGCCGTCGCTATGGTTGTGGAACCGTTTGGCGAGTGCAACCAGCCTTGCCGTGGCCTATATATCCGCCTGCCTTGTCGAGGCGCTCGGCGTGCTTTTGTCAGTGGCGGTGGCAAATCCTGTTGTTTTGCTTTTTTCTGCGGCCATGCTGGGTGGAACTTTCATGGCCATCACCTCCCTTGGGTTTGCCCGTGCCCGCGGCATGCGCGGCGGACAGGACGCCCGCGCGATCGCCGTGATGACCGCTTCGTTTGGTCTGGGGCAGATGGCAGGACCTGTTGCAGCCGGTTTTCTGTTTGAGAAGCAGGGCAATTTGTATTGGCCCTCAATATTGGCAGTCCTGGCACTGGTGGTTGCGGCAATAATAGCAGCGATTGCGGAAATTGCCCACGCACGTGAATATCGAGACGTGGACAAGTAGGCGCCAGTCCTGGCAAAGCCGCTGGAAACGCTCCAAACTATATGCTAACGCGTCGGTGTTTTCCGGACCTTTGCAAAAATTCGGGGCACTTCATTCTTGTCGCGGCAGCATTTGCACCACGGCTTGATCTTCCAACACTGGCCGTTTAACAACGGGCTGGATTGAAACACACTGTCGAGGAACGCCAGATGAGCACCATCGCCGATCGTATCAAGAAAATCGTCATCGAGCATCTCGATGTGGAAGCAGAAAAAGTCACCGAAGGCGCAAGCTTCATCGACGATTTGGGCGCAGACTCGCTCGACAACGTCGAACTGGTCATGGCTTTTGAAGAAGAGTTCGGCGTCGAAATTCCGGACGATGCCGCCGAGCACATCCAGACTGTTGGCGATGCCATCAAGTTTGTTGAAAAGGCTACCGCCTGAGCAGCATGACGGCAGGCAGCGGCGGGCCGGTGCGCCTGTGCTGCTTTGCAAGGCAAGTTCAACAGGCGGTCGAAAGGCCGCCTGTTTTCGTTTTGACAAAGGCTGGCGCATCCGTCGGCACAGGAAAAGCAACTGATGGGTGAGAACAGCATGAGAAGGGTTGTCGTAACGGGACTTGGCATGGTCTCGCCACTGGCTTGCGGTGTCGAGGAAACCTGGAGCCGATTGCTGGCGGGGAACAGCGCAGCAGCGCGCATCACCAAATTCGAGGTTGAAGACCTTGCCGCAAAGATTGCCTGCGAAATACCATTGGGCGACGGCACCAACGGCACCTTCAATCCTGACAACTGGATGGAACCCAAGGAACAGCGCAAGGTTGATCCGTTCATCGTCTATGCCATGGCAGCAGCCCAGCAGGCACTGGATGATGCCGGTTGGCATCCTTCCACCCACGAGGACCAATGCGCCACCGGCACCTTGATCGGCTCCGGCATCGGCGGCATTGAGGGAATTGCCGAAACCGCGCTCATCCTGCACGAACGTGGCCCGCGCCGGGTCAGCCCGTTTTTCATACCCGGACGATTGATCAATCTGGCCTCGGGCCATGTTTCCATCCGGCACGGTCTCAAAGGTCCCAACCACTCGGTGGTCACGGCTTGCTCCACCGGCGCACATGCCATAGGCGACGCTGCCCGCTTGATCATGCTGGGAGACGCAGACGTGATGGTGGCTGGCGGTACCGAATCGCCGGTGTCGCGCATATCCCTGGCCGGGTTCGCGGCATGCCGGGCGCTCTCCACCCAGAACAATGACAACCCGCAGAAGGCTTCCCGCCCCTACGACCGCGACCGTGACGGCTTTGTCATGGGCGAGGGCGCAGGCATTGTCGTGCTCGAAGAATACGAACACGCCAAGGCGCGGGGCGCGAAAATCTATGCCGAAATTAGTGGTTATGGCCTGTCGGGCGACGCCCATCACATCACTGCGCCTGCAGAAGACGGCGATGGCGCATTCCGGTGCATGCAGATGGCCCTCAAGCGCGCGGGAATTGGCGCTGGCGAACTCGACTACGTGAATGCCCACGGCACTTCGACCATGGCAGACACTATTGAACTGGGCGCAGTTGAGCGTGTTCTCGGCAATTCTGCCGCCCGCACTTCGATGTCGTCGACCAAATCTTCCATTGGTCATTTGCTGGGTGCGGCGGGGGCTGTGGAAGCCATATTCTGCATTCTGGCGATTCGCGACCAGATTGTCCCGCCAACCCTCAATCTGGACAATCCGGAACGGGAAACACCTATCGATCTGGTGCCCTTGCAGGCGCGCCAGCGCGAAGTGAAAACCGTTCTGTCCAACTCTTTCGGTTTTGGCGGAACCAATGCATCACTGGTCATGCGGGCGGTGTAATAGGGTGATCCAACGTCGCTGATTCTCGGCGAAGCGCCTTATTGAAGCCCGTTTGGCCGATACACTGGCGATCCAAAGCACCCGGTTGGCGGGGCGGATTTGTGGAGCAGATTGCGGTGATGGACGACAACCAACGCAATACTGGTACGGGACAGCGCGATGCCGAGCGCCAGACAGCACGTCCGCGCTCGCCGCAGGATGCGTTGCAGCCATCGGAAACACCGCCGCCGCCCAAGCGGTCAAGACAGGCAAGAAACGGACTTGTCGTTCTTTCAAACTTCCTGATGACGCTCTTGGTTTTTGTCGCCATTTCCGGCTTTGCTGCGGTCTATTTTGGAAAATTGCGTTTCGACGAGCCCGGACCTTTGCAAGCACCACGCACAATAGTGGTCAAGGAAGGCTCGAGCCTGGCCCGTATTGCCGCGCAGTTGCAGGATGGCGGTGTGATCGACAGCGAATGGTTGTTCCGGCTGGGTGTTCGCAGTTACCGCGTGGCCGGAGAAATGAAGGCCGGCGAATATGCTTTCACACCGGCAATGAGCATGCGCGAAGTGATGGAAACGTTGCGTTCGGGCAAGGGCATAGTCTACAAGATCACCTTCCCTGAGGGTCTGACTTCCTTCCAGATCATGCAAAAACTGCGTGAAAATGAGGTACTGACCGGCGAGATTCCGGCAGAGGTGCCGCCGGAAGGTTCCCTGCTTCCCGACACCTATCCATTCCAGCGCGGAACGACACGCCTGGAAGTGCTCGAACAAATGCGCAAAGCCCAGGAGAAGCTGATTGGCGAGGCGTGGGGCAAGCGGATCAGCGGCCTGCCGCTCAAGACACCCGCGGAAATGGTTGCCCTGGCATCGATTGTTGAAAAGGAAACCGGCAAGGCCGACGAGCGCCCGAGGGTCGCGGCCGTATTCATCAACCGCCTGAACAAGGGCATGCGCCTGCAGTCTGACCCGACAATTCTTTATGGCATTTTCGGCGGCCAAGGCCGACCGGCTGACCGGGCAATCCTGCGCTCCGACATCGAAAAGCCAACACCCTACAACACTTACCAGATTGACGGCCTGCCGCCGGGTCCAATCGCCAATCCCGGCCGCGCAGCATTGGAAGCGGTGTCAAACCCGTCGCGGACCAAGGAACTCTTTTTTGTTGCCGATGGCACCGGCGGGCATGTTTTTGCCGAAACCCTTGAAGAGCACAACGAAAACGTCAAGCGTTGGCGCGAAATCGAAAAACGGCTTCGGGCAGAACAGGAAAAACGCGATGCTGCGGCATCAGCTTCTCCTGCGCCCGCAACCGCAACGCCAGCCGACGCAACAAAAATCCAGCAGTGACAGGCGGGCTGCAAATGACGCTTCAAAGCATGACCGGTTTTGGCCGCTCGCAGGGCAGGGCCGACAGCGGGGCGGCATCCGGCACTTTTGTCTGGGAGCTTCGCTCGGTCAATTCCAAGGGGCTTGAGATCCGTTTTCGCTTTCCAACGGGATTTGAATCACTGGAATCTGAATGCCGACGACTTTTGGGGTCGCGGCTTTCGCGGGGCAATGTCCAAGCCACCTTGAATTTTGAACGCGAAACCGGCGGCAGTGTCCCGATAGTCAATGAAGCGGCGTTGAGCGCCGTGCTTGCAGCCATTGAGCGCATTGGCCAACGGCTTGGCTCGCCGCCGCCGCGCGCTGAATTGGTATTGCAAATCAAGGGCGTGCTTGAAAACGGCGAACAGGAAGCGCCGGCAGGAGACATCGAAGCGCGCAATCGCGTTGTGTTGGCAGGACTGGATGCGGCAGCTGAAATGCTGGACCAAGCCAGGCGCAACGAGGGCAAGGCGGTTGCCGTTGCACTCCTGCGCCAGATCGATGCCATCGCCGGGCTGGTGGTCGCAATCGAGGCCGATCCTTCGCGTTCTGCCGATGCAATAGGCAAAAAGCTGAAGGGGCAACTGGCGCAGCTTCTGGAAGACGGCAGCACGCTTGACCCGCAGCGACTTCACCAGGAAGCGGCAATTCTTGCCACCAAATCAGATCTCCGCGAGGAGATCGACCGGCTTCACGCGCACGTGGCAGCGGCCCGCGAATTGCTGGGCGGCAAAGGTCCGGCGGGACGCAAGCTCGACTTTCTGGCACAGGAATTCAACCGCGAGTGCAATACGATCTGTTCCAAATCCAATGCCAGCGCGGTAACCGCATCGGGTCTGGAGATGAAGGTGATCATCGACCAGTTTCGCGAGCAGGTACAAAATATTGAGTAGGGGGATTTCGTGACAGATCTGGCAGGGGGTGGTTTGGGGTCTGGAATAGAGCGGCGTGGCATCATGCTGGTCTTGTCGTCGCCTTCCGGGGCGGGCAAGTCGACCATTGCCAGAAACATGCTCGCCGATGACCCCAATTTGACGCTGTCGGTTTCGGTAACAACGCGCCCCCGCCGCAGCAGCGAGATCGAGGGAACGCATTACCATTTCATTTCCGTGCGTGAGTTTGAACGCCTGCGCGAAACCGATGCACTGCTTGAATGGGCGCAAGTGCACGACAATTTCTACGGTTCACCGCGCGATCCGGTCGAACAAGCCTTGATGAAGGGCCGCGACATGCTGTTCGACATCGATTGGCAAGGTGGATTGCAGGTGACGGAAAAAGCCCGTGCCGATGTCGTGAGCGTTTTCATTTTGCCCCCTTCCATGGAGGAGCTGAAGCAAAGACTGTTGCGCCGCGCCGAGGACAAGCCCGAAGTGATCGAGCGGCGGCTGAAAAACGCCTTGGTCGAAATCCCGCATTGGCGTGATTATGATTACGTCGTCATCAATGATGATCTCGAACGAGCCTATGCCCAGGTGAGGGCCATTCTTTCAGCCGAGCGGCTGCGCCGCGACCGCCGTCCCGGCTTGTTCGATTTCGAAAGACGGCTACTGGATTAGCCGAGCCAGCCTGACAAACTCGGCAATTTCCAGTGTTTCTGCCCTTCTTGTTCCATCAATTCCTGCTTTTTCCAGCAATTGCTCACCGCCAACTGCCTTGAGGCTTTGCCGCAGCATTTTCCGGCGTTGCCCGAAGGCTGCAGCAGTAATCCGCTCCAGCGCATGCAGATCGCACGGCAGTGGTTCGGTGCGCGGAACCAGGTTGACAACCGAGGATGTCACCTTTGGTGGCGGTGTAAACGCTTTTGGTGAAATGTCGAACGCGATTTCCGTGTGGCACCGCCAATTCGCCAAGATGCCAAGACGGCCGAACGCATCATCGTCAGGACCGGCCACAATCCGTTCGGCGACTTCGCGCTGAAACATCAAGGTCATTGACGCAAAAAACGGCGGCCAGGGTTCGCACGACAGCCAGCCGGTCAGCAGCGGCGTTGCGATGTTGTAGGGCAGGTTGGCGACGATCTTTGCGCCATGTTGAACCAGCGATTCCATGTCGGTCTTCAGCGCATCACCGGATATGATTTCAAGCCGACCGGGATAATGCGCGGCAATCTCGGCCAAGGCCGGCAGGCAGCGCTCGTCCCGTTCGATGGCCACCACACGGGCCGCTCCCTCCGCCAACAGCGCCCTTGTCAGGCCGCCGGGACCGGGACCGATTTCCAGAACCTCAACACCGTCAAGCCGACCGGCTTGCCGCGCTATGCGCGATGTAAGGTTGAGATCGAGCAGGAAATTCTGACCCAGCGCTTTCTTTGCGGCAAGGCCATGCCGTTCGATGACATCGCGCAGCGGGGGCAAATTGTCGATCTGGCCGAGGGGAGCCGGGATGCTCATTGCGCCTGCTTCAACGAAAAACGATGCGCCATTTTCAATGCCGCAATGAAGCTCGATGCATCAGCCTTGCCGGTACCGGCAATCGAAAAGGCCGTGCCGTGGTCGGGTGACGTACGAATGAAGGGAAGGCCGAGCGTGACATTGACGCCATCATCGAAAGCAAGCGTTTTGGCCGGTATCAGCGCCTGGTCGTGATACATGCACAGCGCAGCATCATAACCTGCCCGCGCCTTGGCATGGAACATGGTATCTGCTGGCAGAGGGCCAAAGGCGTCGATGCCTTCCGCACGCAGCGCGGCAATTGCCGGAGCGATTATTTCCATGTCTTCCCGGCCCATGGCGCCGCCTTCGCCGGCATGCGGATTGAGTCCGCTTACCGCCAATCGTGGATTTTCGATGCCGAACTTGCCTATCAGATCGGTAGCCACGATTCGTGCCGTTTCAATGACAAGTCCGGTGGTCAGACTTGCAGGTACGTCCTTGAGCGGAATGTGAATGGTCACCGGCACGGTTCGCAATAGATCGCTGGCAATCATCATCACCGGGCGGTGCACCTTGCCTGTATGGTCTTGCGCCAGTGCTGCCAGGAATTCCGTATGGCCAGGGTGGGAAAAGCCGGCCCCGTAAAGCGCTTCCTTGGAAATCGGGCAGGTGACAACGCCGCTGGATTGATTGGAAAAAACCATATCGACCGCAGATGAGATTGCTTCGATCACCAGCGCAGCGTCTTGCAAAACGGGTGCTCCAGGCACGCCGACCATCGGGCGCGACAGTGCAATGACCGTCAGCCTGTCAGGCGACAGCGGCTTGCCTGGCATTTGTAAGTCGATCGCGACTTCGAGGCCCAACTGCCTTGCGCGGCGCGCCAGCAGGTCGGGATCGCCCAGCACAAAAAATGCTGGCAGCGCCCCGTCACGATGCTGCGCAAATGCAGTGAGAATGATGTCGGGGCCAATTCCGGCGGGTTCGCCGATAGTTACGCAAAGGGGCAGGGGGCCGGACAAATCAGTGGTCACCGGTAAACAATGGTTGCTTTTTTGCGCAGTTCGTCAAGAAACTCGTTGGCTGCCGTGTCACCCTTTTGCTCAAGCGTCTCAAACACTTTCGCCTGCGATACAACCTGCGCCGCGCGATCATCGGAAGTGATCTTGGCGCGGCAAACACCAATCATCTCGACGCCTTTTTCGGTGGTTTGTGGTTCGGTAATGCCGCCTTCTTTGGTGGCGGCAACTTTGTCTTTCCACAACGGCGGCAGTTCAGGCTCCAACATTCGCCCCAGCTGCTTGACCGCCACGTCCTTGTATCCTTTTGCCTGCCCGATTGCGCCATCGCAGCCCTGATAAGCTGCGCGAAAGGCAAGGGCTTCCGCAGTCCGGGCTTTGGACCCGGCAGACGCCTTGGTTGCCGGGATCACAAAAATGACCTGCTGCAGAAGATACTCTGTTGTCTGCGGCTTTTGCTGGCCCGTTTTGCGCAGTTCGGCGATGGTGTCGTTCTGGCTCTTTCCCTGCGTCTGGGATTGCAATTGTGTCCCGGCGATTCTGCTCCAGGTTATTTGCCCGCGAATGTATTCCTTGAAATGCGAAGCCCCGATGCCGATGCGATCAAGCTCACCGGCCATTTGCGCCGGAGAGGCACGGTTGCCTTTGGCGAAGTTTACGAACGCCTCTTCAACCTGCTTGTCAGTGGCAACAGCGTTGCGTTCCTTGGCCGCCGACATCTTGATGCGCTCGTCAACCAATTCCTTGATTGTTTCTTCCTGGCTGGGACTGAGCCGGCGCAACTGGCGAAATTTGGCACGGCGCTGGATGTCGTAATTGGTGATGGGCTCGCCATTCACGAGAGCCCTTATATAGGTGCCTTTTTGCGACACTGTCGCCGGCTGCTTTAGCGACTTGACGTCGGCCTGCTTCACTTCTTCAGCGGCTGCTGCGGCTGATACCTGCTGGCTTTGCTCTTGTGCCGTGGATTCAAGCGGCTTGGTCGCGCTGGTGCATCCTGCCGTTGCCAGCGCCATGCCGACGACAGCAATTGCGCAAAAAAGATTTGTCCAAAGCCTGTTCACGAAATTCGTCCAATCAAGTGCCACGTTGTTTTATATCAAGCGGCGAAAGGCGCAAATGAACCGGTGATACGGCAAAACTGTGTCTGCAAAGCCGCTCTGCATCATCAGTTTGATGCGTCATCCAGCGAATATTTGTAGCCATAATCGCCGATCGTCCGCAGCCCAAGCCGGAAGATCACCGAACTCTCCGTGGCGTCCCCGGTATAACGGTCCTCTGAGCGGGTATAAGCCATCGAGAACGAGAAGCAGCTGTCGTCATAGGCAAGGCCTATACCGTTCTGGTATAGGTTTGATTGCTCAAGATCGAAGCTCATTGAGGCAAAGGCCCGCCACGTGTCGGTCAGCTTGACTGACGCAGACGCATTTACCTCATGGCGGCGTGTCGCATAGGCATATTGTGGCTGGCTGTCGATAAAGACATACGACGTTGCCACACCGAAAAGCGGGTTGACGTAGCGCGCAGACAACTCACCCCGGCGGAATGCCAGGTTTTTCTCATCAAAGCGACCGCCCAGACCAAACTGAAGACCGTGACCATTGTTGACATTGGCAGAGACAACATAGTCGGAACGCGTTGTTTCAAGACCTGAATCAAGCCCGGCATTGACGAGGTCCTGCTGGGCGAACGAGTTCAGCCCCGCAAGATGGAACGACTGACCGCCAACAATGTCCACCGACGCACCATTTCGAAAATTCGCTGCATACCTGAAGCCGACATTGGCCCTTGTTCCACCTTCAACCCTGTCATAGCCGGAGTATTTGTCGCGCTCGAACAGGTTGGTGGTGTCAAACACCAGACTTTGGGCGTCTTCGTTGACAAATTGGCCGATGTGGGTCTCGTTTGGACGCGCGATGATCTGTGCAATCGGCTCGAACAAATGTGTCGCGTACCCGTCACGCGAAATCAGTGGATAGCGGATTTCGAGCATTCCCGCTGCCATGCCTCGCCCAAGACCGTCATTGTCCACAAGCGGATTTGTGACGCTTGCGAGGTCTTCGGTGTTCAGCATCATTCCGTCACCACGAGCCGAGAGTGATGCGGTTACCACTGCACCATTGACGATCTCGCTGGCTTTCCATTCAGCCTCGGCTGAGATGCGCGTCGAATTGCCGGCTATGCCGTGATATCGCTCGTTCGCCCCTTGGGTAACCAGGCCGTCATTGTTGAAAATGTTGCTTTCGTGGCGGTGGATGTTCTGAAGGTTCATGTCAAATGAAACCTGGCCGCCACCAATGGCCTGATCAGAAACCCAGTTGTAATCCATGATCGGCAGGGCATTGCCCTGTTGGTTCTGCAGCTTCTGGTTTCCGTTCAGCGCATCACCGTCCTGGTCGACGCGATCATCCTGAACCAGAAATTTTTGTCCGCGAAGGTCAAAATAATTCTTTCCTGCAAGACCTGTCAGGAAGATTTCATTGGTCTGGTCACGGCCGCCAAAATCACGAAGGCTGTATGTGCGGGCGAAGTTTTCGTCCGACTGCAACAACACGTTCCAGCCCCATGTCCAGCGCGGATTGATCTGGAACTTGCCGGTCGACATCACAGCCAATCGTTCTGACTTGGTCGAATCAATGTTTTCCGAACCAAAATCATCCGGATTTTGTTGGTTGATGCCGGCAATGCGCAGATTGTAGGCGCCGCTTTCCAGCCGCTGGCGCCATTCAGCTTCGGTCAGAAAGCCCTGGTTGGAATACCAGGTCTCACTTACGGTCAAATCGTAATTGTCGGCCGGTGCCCAGAAATAGGATCCGCGGATCGCGATGCCTTTGTTTTCCGAATAGCTGACTGAAGGGAACAGGAAGCCGGACTGGCGCTTGATCGACGGATCGGCATGCGAAAAGCGCGTGAGATAGGCAATCGGCTTGCCGAACAATTCGAAGCTGGCCCCTTCATATTCAACCCGTTTTGTACGGCTGTTGATGATCACGCGGTTTGCGCGAATTTGCCAAAGCGGCGGTTTTGCCGGGTTTTCCTTGCAGGGTTCACATGCGGTGTAGACGCCGTTGTTGAAAACCGCGATCTCGCCATCCCTGCGTTCAGCGCTTTCAGCGGCAAAACGGGTGTTGTCCGCCGTTTCTACCCGCAACGCCGAAACAAACCCGTCGCTGAAGTCATCGGTGATGTCGATTTCGTCGGCATAGATGCGCGAACCATTGGGTTCGACAATTTCCACTTCGCCTTGCGCAATCACCCGCCCGCTTGAACGGGAATAAGTTACGCGCTGGGCAACAAGTGTGTACCCATTGTAGGCTATCTGCACATTGCCGACAGCTTCCACCGCATCGCTGTTGTTGTCATAGATCAATTGGTCAGCTTCGAGCAGCATTTGCCCGCCGCCTTCACCGTTCGGCTTGCCGAAAAGTGATTCGCCGACATCCTGCGCATGAACGGATTTGACCGGAATCACGCTGTCGGTAACGCTCAAAGCGGCAGCCAGAAGAGCCACCGCCAAAAAACGCCCGATTGTGCTCATTTCAGAAAGACGCATCAACCGTCCTCCTGGTTAAGCAAGATGCTGATTCCAAACACTATTGCCACTACTGCAGGGGACCACGCCGCCACTACCGGCGGAACGATCCCGTTACTCCCCAATGACGTCACCAATTTTGTGACGGTATAAAGCACGAAGCCGCTGACGATGCCACCCAAAATCATCTTGCCGAGCTGGCCAAAGCGTACGAACCTTAACGTGACGGTGGCTGCAATCAGCACCATCGCCACGAGAAAGAATGGCAAGGCCAGCAAACTCTGGAACTGGACCTGGTAAGGGCCGGGATTGCTGCCCGACAACGATGCCTTTCGCGCCATTTCACGCAACTGCCAGAACCCCACCGAATCAGGCTTGGCGGTAACGCCGGCCAATGTGTCGGCGCTCAGCGAACTCTCGATATCGTATCGCTCATGCCGGCTTGATTGTGCATCGGCGTCGGTCACGAAAGCGTCGGTGAAACTCCAGCCGCCATTGACGAAAAGGGCGCTTGCCGCATCAATTCGCTCTCGGATCAGCCCGTTGTCATCAAAACGAATGACCTTCACATCGTCCAGCCGCTTGCCTTCGTCGCGGGCCAGACGCGCATTGATGACCGTGCTTCCAGCTTCGTCTTCCTGGCGTATCCAGTAAGAAGATATTTCAGCCTGTTTCATGCGGTCTTTTTTGTCAAAAATTACCGCTTCCAAATCCTGGCTCATCTTGAAAGCCGTGACTGCGGCAGGATTGTAAACTGTCGCCGCGAATATGCCGATGATGATGGCTGCAAGGCTGGCCGGCATCAGGAATTGCCAGGCAGAGACACCCGCAGCACGCGCCACCACCAGCTCCATTTTCTGGTTGAGCTGGGTCAGCGTGATCATCGCTGCAAAAAGGCAGGCAAACGGAAATGCCTTGTCGAGAAATATTGGCGCCTTGAGCGCGGAAAGCTGCAACAGCGCAAACATGCCGACTTCCGGCTTTTCCGCTGCTTTTCGCAATTGTTCAACAAAATCCACCAGAATGATGAACAGCAACAGCGACACCATCATGCCGATGACGGTTCTGGTAAAATGCGAGGCGATATAGGTTCCAAGGGTCCGGCCAATCATGCGCGAACCCTTGGGCTGCGCCGTCGCCAGGCAAGGTATCGTTCAAAAATCATCGCCGATTGCCGTTGGATGGCGAGGGTCGAAAGGTCGATCCGGTCCTGCATGGTTTTTGGCAAGGCAACAGCCTTGCCACGGTAAAGCGCAAATGATGCTCCCAATATCCCGAGCAACGGCAAGGCGTAGACGATTAAAATCGCCGACGGGTCGGATTTGAGTGAACTGACCGCCGAAAAGGCGAGACCGCGCAACACCGTGGCCGAGAGCATCCCGGCCCCGATGGCCGATCCGTGACCTTGCCGGTTGGATCGGGCCTGACCGGCAAATGCCAGCATCACCAAAACATAGGTGAACGGCCACAGCATTTCGGAAAACCGCTCATGGATCTGCGCCCGGTACAGGCCCGGACGCTCCTTGAAATATTTGTCTTCCGGGTCGGGATTCAGCAGTTGGGGGGTGCTGCGCTCTTTCGGACGAATGTCGCCGATCTCGATCTTGGCGGCAAAAGTCGAGAGGTCAAACAAGTAGGACTGGTACTTGATGACGGTGACATTTTCCTTTTCAGCGCTGCGCTGCTGGATTTCGCCATCCTTCAACAGCAGGTAGGCGTTTTCACCCTGTCTGCTCACATACCCCTTGGCGGCGGTAAAAAGCGTTGATTTGCCAGGTTCGCGCTCGTCGGAAATCAGAATGCCGGAAAGCACACCACCCGCCTCGCGCCTCGCGACATGGAAAACCAATCCGGCGTCAACAGTGGTGAATTCGCCCTCGCGGATGATGACCTGAACCAAATCGGCGCGCATTTCAGTCGCAAAAATCTTGAGCGTCAAAAGGCTCCACGGCGAAACAAAATGCCCGACAATGCCGGTGAAAAGGCTGCAAAGCAGTGCCAGGATCAGCATTGGCTTCACCAGGATCCAGCTGGATGCGCCGCTGGCATTGATCACCACGAGCTCGGAATTGGAATTGAGGGTATTGACGGCAAAAACCGTCGCCAACAGCAGGGCAATCGGAATGACTGCCAAAAGCAGCATGGGAATCGCCAGCGTCGTCAATGCCAAGTAGGCGATGATGGTCTGCCCCTTGGTAGTGATCACGTCCAGTTCCTTGAGCGCCTGGATGATCCATACCACGCCAGCCAACGAGCCAAGCGTAACCAGCGCCGCGATACCCGCACGCCGGAAAATATACCGCTCGATCAATCGCATGCTCGGCATGACTACCTTGACGTTACCTGCCCGGTCGGGATTTCCGGGCATCCTGCGTTTTCGACACAATGACTACCGAAGGCGGCGTCAATGCGATGGCAAAAAACCCGTTTCTCGTTTTGGCCAAAAGCCCGGGCCGATCCCCCGGCGGGAATCGCCTTCCTGCGCGGGAACTTCGTGGTTATCATCCCATTAAGCATCCTCGCTTGAAATGGCTAAAAATGGACGAAAGGATAGGGTTAACAGCCATTTAAGCGCTTTTATGGCAAATGTTGCAAAGCAGACACGTGCCACATAAACCAAACCAACAATGCGATGGCAGACATCCGCCAACAAACGCGATAATGCTTGCCCGAACCGGCGCATCGCCACCATCCACGCCTTTTGTATACCATCAGCCCGATCAAGGAAAAATCCATGGCAAAGCTACCTTCAATCGCCTTTTCGAAAATCGAGACACCTGTTGAAGGTTCGCTCGCATTCCTGATTTCAAAGGATGGTGCACCCGGCCCGATGGCTTTGGCGATGGATGAAGGCGGTCGGTTGGAGCGCGCAATCGAGATCAACCAGTTCAAGGGCAAGACCGCCGCCAGCTTCGAACTGCTTGCCCCAACTGAAGATTTTGAGCGCTTTATCGTGGTTGGTGCAGGCGATGTGGCAACCGCGACACGAAACGACTGGCTGAAAATTGGCGGCAAGATACGCGGTTCGGAAGCAAAAGCTGAAACATTGACCATCATTTGCGAAACAGCGGACGGGCCACTCTCGCCGGAAGCCTGTGCGACAATTGCGGCGGGTGCGAAACTTCGCGCCTATGATTTCGACGCCTATCGGACCAAGGCCAGGAAGGAGCAGAAATCGACGCGCATCGTGATTGCCTGCGAAGACCCGTCTGCCGCCAAAAAGGCCTGGAAGACATTGGATGCCGTGACGGACGGTGTCATCACGGCGCGCGATCTGGTCAACGAGCCCGCCAATATCCTCGGGCCGGTTGAGTTTGCCAAACGGGCTGCAGCTCTGGAAGAACTTGGGGTCGAGATTGAAATCCTTGATGAAAAGGCGCTGAAAAAGCTGAAAATGGGCGCGCTGCTGGGTGTCGCGCAAGGCTCTGTCCGTCCGCCGCGCCTGGTCGTCATGCAATGGCGCGGCACCAAGGAGAAGGAAAAGCCGGTCGCATTCATTGGCAAGGGTGTGGTGTTTGATACCGGCGGCATTTCGATGAAACCGGCAGCCGGCATGGAAGACATGAAGGGTGACATGGGCGGGGCAGCCGCGGTCACCGGGTTGATGCAGGCGCTTGCGGGCCGAAAAGCCAAGGCAAATGTCATCGGCATCATCGGCCTTGTTGAAAACATGCCCGACGGAAATGCCCAGCGTCCCGGCGACATCGTGACCTCGATGTCTGGCCAGACCATCGAAGTGCTCAACACCGACGCGGAAGGGCGCCTCGTTCTGGCGGATGCGCTCTGGTATTGCCAGGAACGTTTCAAGCCTGAATTCATGGTCAACCTGGCAACCCTGACCGGTGCAATCATGGTAGCGCTCGGCAACCATCATGCAGGACTGTTCTCAAACAATGATGAGTTGGCAGACCGGCTGCTGGCGGCGGGCAAGGCTACCGACGAGAAACTGTGGCGCATGCCCATGGGACCGGAATACGACAAGCTGATCGACTCCAAAAATGCCGACATGAAAAACATCGGCGGTCGCTTTGCCGGATCAATCACCGCAGCCCAGTTCCTTCAGCGCTTCGTCAACGACACGCCCTGGGCGCATCTTGACATTGCCGGAACGGCGATGGGATCACCAAAAAACGACTACAGCCAGTCGTGGAGCTCAGGTTTTGGCGTTCGCCTGCTCGATCAATTGGTTGCAAACCACTACGAATAGGCGGTGATGGCGGAAGTCCTGTTTTACCATCTGACCGAACAGACGCTGGAGCAGGCGCTTCCGCCGCTTGTCGAAAAATGCCTCGAGCGCGGCTGGAGAGTGGTAATTCAAGGCGGAATTGCCGAGCGGATGGAAGCGCTCGATGCACACCTTTGGAGCTGGCAGGAGGATTCTTTCCTGCCCCACGGCATGGCGCGCGACGGTACACAGGCATTGCAGCCGGTTTGGCTTTCCTCGCAGGACGACAACCCCAACAATGCCAATGTGCGTTTCATGGTCGATGGCGCAACACCGCCCGATCTTTCAGCATATTTGCGCGGCGTATACCTCTTTGATGGCCACGATGCCGGGGCATTGGCGCATGCGCGGGAACGCTGGAAAATTGAAAAGACTGCCGGCCATGCGGTGACCTACTGGCAACAGGGCACGGACGGAAAATGGACACGCAAGGCTTAGGGTAAAGACTCATTGATTTGCGCCAAATGACGCCCGATATGCCACGCAATTCAAGGAAAAGTTCGAAGAGCGGGGCACCTTCCCCGGTCAAGAACTTTGACGCAGCAGTCCGTGTCATTGCGGAAGCGCCCTTCGGGTGGGGTGAATTTGCGCCGCTACAGCGTTGCAAGCCCCTGAAAGTCGGTAGACTTCCTGCGGTCTTGCGCCTTGTACCAACACAAATTCATATCCATCATCCCGTGCCAATCAATGAGTATTGACCCTGGGGCCATGACTGACGAAAACGGACTGCCGACCACTGTGTATTTCCGGGAAAACGTGCTGGCAAAACGCACTTACATTAAGATCGAATGGCTTGTTGAGGCACTTGCAAACCCTGTGCGAACCGAAGTGCAGCCGCTGGACGGACGAATTCGCCACTTTGTTTGGATCCAAGAATTGAACCACTACCTTCGGGTGGTTACACTGGAAGTCGGAAAGACCATTCACAATGCATTCCCGGACCGGAGGTTCAAGCTGTGAAACTCGCCTATGATGCAGCAACGGATTCACTTTACATCCATTTGGCGGAGCGCGTAGCCGTGACTTCGGAAGAGGTGCATGACGGCATCGTTCTGGACTACGACGATGAAGGTTCTTTGGTCGGAATTGATGTCCAACATGCCAGTCGCAACGCGGACATTGATAAATTGGTCGTTGGCAATCTGCCTTTCCCTGAAATAGTTGCGGCCTGATTTTCCTTTGTCTGAAATCCAGAAAACTGATTTCGAATAAGGATATTATGAATGCGTTTTCTCGGTTTCCTGTTGATTGCTGCCGGGCTTTTCGGCCTCTTCAAGGCACCGGAAATGGTTGCTGCGATCGGCAGTGACGTGGTGGCGCAAATCACCGTTTTTGATCGCAGCGAAGGCGGTTGGTCTCGTGGCTGGAAACCCGGCACGGCGTCGCTCGATCCATCGGGCAATCCGCATCGAATTGAAATTGAAGCGTCTTTCCTGCCCTCTGCAATTGCCACGCTTCCGGTTGCCGGGCTGGCATTGTCGATTTCGGCGAAGGGAGAAACCGTTCTGGAGGGAAATTTCGACATTGCCATGCCCGGAACTTCGGCGATGGGAAACAACCCGCGCAGTTCCACTTTCACGACACCGCAATTTGAAATCGCGCAAGCAGGCGAATATGCGATCTCGGTGGTGCCTGAGGAAGCGGAAGACCTTGAAATGTCAAAGGTTATCGCAAGGATTCGCAGCAATCTGGCCAAAACCGAAGAACCTGGCAAAGCAGCCAACCGGTTCAAGGTTCCATCCATTCTCGCGATACTGCTCGGTATTGCCCTGCTGGGCGCATCGGCGCTGCCACGCTCGCGCAATCGCGACAAGGATGTGCCGCCGCCACCGCCACCGCCACCAGCGCAAAAATGGGGCAGGGACGCCACCCAATGAATGCCAACGCGGCTATTTGCCGAGCTGAGTGATTTTCTCCTTTGCCGTCGCAAGCCTGTCAGCTGCCAAATCCGCCGGATATTTCGCCAGTTCCACCGCCTTGCGATAGTCGGCGAGCGCTTGGGCTTTATTCAACAATGCCTCATGCGCCCTGGCACGGTTGAAAAACGCGTTCGCCAATTCAGGATCCATCGCGACGGCCTTGTCGAGATCGCCCAGTGCATCCTTTGCGCGGTTGTCGGCAAGCTTTGCCTCGCCTCGGCCGCTGAAATGAAATGCGTCATCGGGTGAAACCGACACAGCTTTCTCAAAGTCGGCGATGGCGTCTTTCACCCTGTTTTGCTCGATCATGAACAAGCCCCGATAATGGAAATTGTACCCGTCCTCGCCATCCAGTTCGATTGCCCTGGCAAATTCCCGTTCCGCCTCTGTGGCCTTGTTCATCCTGGCCAGCGAATTGGCCTTGTTGCGGTAGAACAGGCTGTCGTCCGGCGTGATTGCAAGCGCCTTGTCATAGTCTGCCAGTGCTTGTTCGTGCTGCCCGGAATTGGCCAGATCGTAGCCCCGGTTGTTGTACAAATCCGGGTTTTCCGGCTCAATTCCGATGGCAACCGTGTAGTATTCCACTGAAAGCGAATATTCGCCCCGCTCGGCATGGGAATCAGCAAGCCCTCGCCAGGCATCCACGTTGCCGGGTTCTACCTTGGCTGACTTTTCATAGGCCTGGATCGCCGAAGCGTAGTCGGTGTCATCGTAATTGACGTCTCCCAGCAGGATGAGGGCTTCCACATTTGAAGGTTCTGCTTCCAGTGCCCTCCCGAGCGAGCGGCGCGCCTCGGCGTGCTGGCTGTTCTCGTATTCAGCACGGCCTCGCTCGACCATTGCCTCCGCCAACTTTGGATCCTTGGCGATTGCCGCGTCAAAATCGCGGTTTGCCGCACTTTGGTCGTCATTGGCAATGTGCCCCTTTGCCCGCTCAAGGTAAGCTTTGGCAATCAGGTTGTCAGGTTGGTTCGCCGCATCAATTGCCTGCGTGCAAACCTCAACCGGATCATCGGCCTGGCCGCCAAGGCAATCATCCAGGGGGCCGGCTTTTGCCGGCAGGGCCGCAACAATCAACATGGCAAAAGCAAAGAAGGTATTGTGCATCCGGGTCATGGCAAAGCTCCGGTTGTTGACCACCATACCCTATTACACCTGGCGGTTCAGGCAAGGCAGAGCTGTTTCGCCGTCACCTTCAGGCGCCGACGGCGGCTTCATATTCATTGGTCATTGAGAGCCAAAGCTCCTCGGTCTTTACAAGGCGATGTTCCGCGTCCGCCCTGTCCTTGGCCAGCTTGGTTGCCTTTGCTGCATCGCGTTCAAACAGGCCGGGGCTGGCAAGGTCTGCATCAAAGCGTTCGATGGCTTTTTGCAAGTTTGCCATCGCGTCTTCGGTTTCCTTGATTTTGCGTGCAAGCGGCTCGTACTCGCGGCGCTTGCCGGCCGCTTCCTTGCGTCGCTCGGAGCCGGACTTGCGTTCCGGCTCAGGCTCGATGGTGATTTTTTTCGACTTGGGCGGGCGGCCGGTCAATACCTCGGTCCGGTATTCCTCGATGTCGCCTTCATAGGGCTTCACTGTTCCGTCGCGCACCAGCCAGAGACGATCCACTGATGCTTCAACCAGCGAGCGGTCATGGCTGATGATGATGACTGCGCCGGGAAAATCATTGAGCGCCAGCATAAGGGCTTCACGCGCCTGCATGTCGAGGTGGTTGGTTGGTTCGTCAAGGATGAGCAGATGCGGCCCGTCAAATGCGATGATGCCGAGCAGTAGCCGGGCTTTTTCGCCACCTGAAAGGTCTTTTGCCGCAGTATCCATCCGGTCGCGATCAAGGCCCATTTGCGCCACGCGGGCACGGACCTTGGATTCCGGCACGTTGGGCATCAGCTTGCGGATGTGATCGACCGGCGTATTTTCCGGGATCAGATCATCCATCTGGTGCTGCGCAAACATCGCAACCTTCATCGACTGCGCCTTGACCACGCCGCCTTCAACCCAGGGGAGCCGACCGGCGATCATTTTGGCGAATGTGGATTTGCCGTTGCCGTTCGACCCGAGCAGGGCAATGCGGTCGTCCTGGTCGATGCGCAGGTCAAGATTTCGCAGGATCGGTTTGCCTTCCGAATACCCGGCCTGCACGTGATCCAGCCGGATGATCGGCGAGGAAAGCAGCTTGTCCGGCTCGGGAAAACGGATCGGCTCGATCCGCTCTTCCGCCATGGAGCTGATCGGCTGCATCTTTTCCAGCATCTTGACGCGCGACTGCGCCTGCTTGGCCTTGGAAGCCTTTGCCTTGAAGCGGTCGACGAAGGATTGCAGGTGCTTTCGCTTGGCGTCCTGCTTGTCCTTGGCCTTTTCCAGCAACATGATCTGCTCGTTGCGCTGGCGTTCGAATGAATCAAACGTGCCGCGATAGAAGGTCAGCTTGCGGTTTTCGAGGTGCAGGATTGCGTTGACCGCCTTGTTGAGGAGGTCGCGGTCGTGGCTGATGATCAGCACCGTGCCGGGATATTTGCCAACGAAATTTTCCAGCCACAACGTGCCTTCAAGGTCGAGATAGTTGGTTGGCTCGTCAAGCAGAAGGATGTCGGGCCGCGAAAACAGCAGTGCCGCCAACGCAACGCGCATGCGCCAGCCACCGGAGAATGACGAGGCCGGACGTTGCTGGGCGTCTGCGTCAAAACCGAGGCCGGCAAGGATTGAGGCCGCCCGCGCCTCGCCCGAATGCGCGTCGATGTCGGCAAGCCGCATGTGGATTTCGGCAATTTCCATCGCGTCGGTTTCGGTATCGGCCCGAGACATCAGGCTGGCGCGCTCCTCGTCGGCAGCAAGCACGATATCGATCAGGCTGTCCTCGGTTCCCGGCGCTTCCTGCGCTACCTGGCCGATGCGCAATCCCTTGGGAATGGTCACATGCCCGGTATCTGGGACCAGATCGCCGGTAATTGCCTTGAAAAGCGTGGTTTTGCCGGTGCCATTGCGCCCGACAAGCCCGGCCCGCGCGCCCGACGGTATGGTTACCGTGGCGCTATCCAGCAATGTGCGCCCGGCAATGCGCAGCGTGATATCGGTGATTGAAAGCATGTCAGCCTTTTGCTTCACCGGGCGGCAAAGGGCAAGAGCGATTGTTGCACTGCAACGATGTTTTGGCTGCGCCGTTGCCTTGGGGTTACGCCCATCATGTTTTTGTAGCTTTGGCGTGCGATGACAACCTTGCGGCAATGGCGCGCCGCCGCTATACCCCCGCTACTTCCCCGATATTTCACAAACACAGGTGTACGAATGGCCATTGAACGCACTTTCTCCATGATCAAGCCGGATGCGACCCGTCGCAACCTGACCGGCGCCGTTACAAAAATGCTGGAAGATGCTGGCCTGCGCGTCGTTGCATCAAGGCGCGTCTGGATGAGCCTGCGCGAAGCGGAAGGCTTTTATGCCGTTCACCGCGAACGTCCGTTCTTCGGCGAACTGACCGAATTCATGTCTTCGGGTCCAACAATCGTGCAAGTGCTGGAAGGCGAAAACGCCATCGCGAAAAACCGCGAAGTAATGGGCGCGACCAACCCGGCCAATGCTGCTGACGGCACAATCCGCAAGGTGCATGCGCTTTCGATCGGCGAAAACACTGTGCACGGCTCTGACGCTCCGGAAACTGCAGCCCAGGAAATCGCTTATTGGTTCTCCGGAACCGAAATCGTCGGCTGAAACCGGCTGGACATGCTTTAGAAGCGCCGGGCCAAATGCCCGGCGTTTTTGTTGGTTGACCCGGTCAGCGCTGCTGTCAAAATGCCGGCCCAGACGAAATGAGGTCTTGCCAAGCATGTTCTCGAAGGATCAACTCACCTATCAGCCCCTGCCATTGCCCGACCGCATCGACCTTGAGCCAAAGGCGATGGCGAAGGCGGCGGACAATTTCCGGGCGTTCATGCGCAAGCGCCATACCGTCCGTGAGTTTCTGGCTGAGCCGGTCGATGTCGGGGTGATTGAAGCCTGTATTTCCGCAGCTGGCAGCGCTCCATCCGGGGCCAACCACCAACCCTGGCACTTTGTTGCCATCCGCGACGCCGACATCAAACGGCAAATCCGCCTTGCTGCGGAGGAAGAGGAAGTCGCGTTTTATGGTGGCGGTGCGGGGGAAGAATGGCTTTCTGCCCTGGCACCCATCGGCACCGGTCCTGACAAGCCGCATCTTGAGATTGCGCCGTGGCTGATTGTGGTTTTTGCCCAGCGCTACGGCGAGTTTTCAGACGGTTCAAGATACAAGAACTATTATGTGCCGGAGAGTGTTGGCATCGCTACCGGTTTTCTGATCGCTGCGCTCCACCATGCCGGACTGAGCGCGCTCACCCATACGCCCAATCCGATGAAGTTTCTCAACACCCTGCTGGGCAGGCCTGCCTCGGAAAAACCGCTGATGATCATTGCGGTTGGCAAGGCATCGCCAGACGCGACCGTTCCCGCCGCTGCCAAGATCAAGAAACCTTTGCAGGAAATCCTGACGATTGTCTGAAATGGGTCAGGTCGGGCAGCCATCCATGCTGCGCATTTTCAGATTGCCCTCCGCATCATAGGCTTCATTGTTGCGCTCGTAACCCGGCCCGGTGATTGGCGGCAACAAGGGCAGGGTGCTTTGGTCCAGCTCGGATGTGACGCTGGTTTTTGAAGTCGCAACCGTCTTGCCGGTGCTGTCACTGAAGATAACCTCAACCCGGTAGGGTCGCCCCTTTCTCACGCATTCCAATGCCGGGCTCTCCATGACCAGTCGGTCCTGGTTTGCATGCACGGGAATGTGGATCGAAAGCATTTCCCCGCCAGCCGGATTTTCAAATCGGGCATTTGCCGCAACAATGCCGCGCAACTCCGATTGCTTGCTGAATGTCACAAGGTAGTTCGCCGTTGCGGTGCGATAGTTGAATACAAATATCTTGCCCGTCAGTTTGAAAATGGCTTCTTCTGCAGGTCGCTGACAACCGGACAGTGCAATCGTACCTGCCAATGCAAGGAGAAGCAGTTGGCGCATGCTCGTCATTGGCCCTCGCTCATGTTGCGCCTGTAATGATTGCGCGCTTTTTGCCGGTTGCCGCACACGCGCATGTCGCACCAGATCCGGCTTTTGTTTTTGCTTTGGTCAACAAAAAGCCAACCACAATTCTGGCAGCACTTGATCCGGTCGTTTGGCATCTGGAAGGCAAGATGCAAGGCCGAGCGGGCCGTGGCGCATTCAAGGCTGCCCGGTTTTTCGAGCGCATCGGCAGCAGCGCGCAGAAGGCCGGGCAGTTGTCCTGCGCCGCCGCCAGCCAGGACCATCTTCCTGAAATGCGCGTCGATGCATTCTCGAAGGGCAATCAGTGCGCCGCCGGGTTTTCCGGTCGTTTTGATTTCGCGATGTTGGTCTCTGTCAGCACCAAACTGCAACGCTGCGGGAACAAATGCACGAAAAATTTCGGCATCGGCAAAGCGGTCCTGCGAACGCTGCGCGTCGTGCCGCAGGATTACCGTGTTGGCGACATCAAGGGCGAGCGCCCCGCCCGAAAACCGGTGTGCTGTCCATGTGAAGTCCATGCTGTATTCTAACTGGTAAAATTGAAAATACCAGTTAGAATTGATGCGGCTTGGCGGGGTCTGGATGGGATATTTTCTGCAACAGATTGTAAATGGCGTGCATGTCGGCGCGCTGTATGCGCTGCTGGCGTTCGGCTATGCGATCGCCCATGCAATTTTGAAACGGGCAAGCTTTGTGCAAGGGGCGCTGTTTGCTTTTGCCGGGCAATTGACCATTCTGTTCACCGGCGTCGGATGGCAGGTGCTTTGGCTGGTCTATCCCGCTGCGCTGGCCTTTGGTGCGCTTATGGCCATGGTCTACAGTGCGCTGGCAGCCGGATTTCTGGCCCGCACCGTCCTTTCTCCGCTTCGCCTGGCTACTCCCAACACCACAATTGCAGCTTCGCTTGGGGTCTTGCTTGTCCTCATGGAAGGGGTGCGCCTTGCATCCGGCAGCCACATGCCTTGGCTTTCGCCGTTTCTGAACAATGTTCTGGCGCTGGATTTGGGCGGCGGATTTTCGGTCACGACAACGCCGGTGAAACTGGGCCTCACCTTCGTCGCGTTTGGTGTGGTGGTATCCATTGGTCAGTTCCTGCGCCGCTCAACTGCCGGGCGACTGTGGCGGGCAGCTTCACAAGACGACACCGCAGCGCGTTTGCTGGGCGTCAACACCGAAGCAGTTTTTCTGGGCACAATGCTTGCATCTGGCATGGTGTGCGGCCTTTCCGGCATCCTAGCTGCATTCCACTACGGAAACATCGATTTCGGCACTGGCCTGGCCTTTGCGGTCAAAATCTTGTTTGTCGCATCGCTGGGCGGACTCGACGAGCCCCACAGGGCCGCCATGGGCGGATTGGCAATCGGCGTCTTCGAAGCCCTGTGGGATGGCTTCTTTCCTTCGATCTGGCGTGATGTTGCCACTTTTTCACTTTTGTGTGCATTACTTGTCATACTGAACCGGGAAAACCGCCTGTCGGCATGACCTGCAATTTTGTTCAACAATCAACAATCCTTTTATGTCATCCTTTATGGTCTTGGCGGGCATGAAGACCCGTGGAAGCAAAAGGGACGCTGCTCCATGTCAAACCGGATTCGCGACTACAGCCGCGCAGAACGTGTCGCCGATGCGGCTGTCCACGTGCTCGGGATTGGTGCCAGTCTTGTCGCTGTTTCACTGCTGTTGACGACGGCCCTGCCGCAACTGGATGCCGCCACCGGGGCAGCGCTTTCCATTTACGGAATTGCCATGGTCCTGTTGTTTTCCGTTTCGGCTGCCTATCACATGGCGCCCAGGATGCATTGGCGTCCATTTTTGAAGCGATGCGACCAAGCCGCCATCTTCCTTAAAATTGCCGGCACTTACACGCCGCTGGTCATCTTGATTGGCAGCCTCTTTGGCTATTTCGTGCTGGCTTTCGTCTGGGTGGCCGCCCTGTTGGGTGCCTTTGCCAAGCTGGCGTTGGGTGAGCGTTACGAGCGGATTTCCGTTGCACTGTATTTGCCGCTTGGGTGGGCCAGCATCCTGTTGATATGGCCGATTTTCACCACCCTGCCGCTGTCCGCCGGATGGTTGGTCCTGGCAGGCGGTATCCTGTACTCCGTCGGCGTGATTTTTCATGTCTGGGAAAAACTGAAGTACCAGAACGCGATCTGGCATGCTTTCGTGCTCGCAGCATCTTCGTGCCATTTCGCTGCTGTCGCCAAAGCTTCCATGGCCGCAATCGCCTGATATTTGCCGGTTATTGCCTTGCTGGCGTGGGTTTGGCGCGCTATTTTGCGTTCGGGGCATGGCGATTTTTTCGGAGTTGGGTATGACGCGTTTTGCCTTTGTAGCCACTGGGTGCCTTGCAATTGCTTTTGCTTCTCCTGCGATAGCCATCACGTTCCCACATCCCGCAGCCGCCGAAAATTCCAGGTCTAAGGCAATTCTGGTCCAGGGTTCGGACGTCACCGGTTTCAACCTGCAGGTCGCCACATATCCGGGCGGCAAGTTTGAAAAATGGGGTGAAAACCAATGGCGCGAATACGGCTCTGGTGCTGTTTTCAATTTCGTCGAAACAGCGCGCGGTGAAACCACGGTTATGCTGCATGACCCGTCGCGCGATGTGTATATCGAGATCTACATTCCCGGCAACGAGATTCGCTATGCCGAAGGCGGCCAGCAATTCCGGTTCCTGTACCCGATCACCGGCATCATCGCCGACAATGCCGGGGGAGGCGGGCAGATTGGTGATGCCGCCAACGTGGAAATTGTCGAATACACCTGCGATGAAGGGCTGCCGATGACCGTTCAGTTTGAGCAGAACGGCAACAAGGCTTCCGCCACATTCTCCATCGACACCTCGCCGCCGGTGCGCCTGCCGCGCGTGCCGTCAGGTTCCGGCGCGGTCTATTCAAACGGCGAAACCACGCTGTCAACCAAAGGCCTTTCGGCGATTCTGGAAGGGCCGACCGGCCAAACCCGCTGCACACAGAATTGAGGATTGGCTAAAGCCACTTTTCCGTTGCGCGATCATCCGCATCCTTGGCTGACACCCATTCGCCGGTGCCACCTGCTGCCAAGTGCTCCTTTTTCCAGAAAGGCGCCCTGGTTTTCAGGAAATCCATCAGGAAACTGGCCGCATTGAATGCCGCTTCGCGGTGCGCCGCTGCTGCAACCACCAAAACGATGTTGCCGCCTGGGGCAATCTTGCCAAAACGATGAATGACGGCAAGGCCGGTCAAGGGCCATCGGGCGGCAGCCTCAGCGGCTATCCGGCTGATTTCGGCCTGCGCCATGCCTGGATAGTGTTCAAGTTCCAGCGCGGCGAGCTTTCCGCCTTCATCGCGGCACAGTCCGGTGAACGTGACAACCGCCCCGACATCGGTACGATTTCCGGCCAACGCTGCAATTTCCGCTTCGGTGCTGAAATCTTCAGCCTGGATGCGGACCACCGGCTGCATCTCAGCCACCGGTCATCGGCGGGAACAGGGCAATCTCGCGCGCACCGGTTATCGGCGTTGTCCGGTCATCAACATGCTCCTGGTTGATCGCTACCCGGATCACCTTGTCGTATTGCAGCGCAGCCTCGTAGTTTTCGCCGCGTGTTTTCAGCCACGCGATCAGCCCGGCGACATCGTTTATGCCATCCGGCAGTGTCACGTCCTCTTCGGTCAAGCCGACGCGCTCGCGGATCCATGAGAAATAGACAAGTTTCATCAGCGTCAGTCCATCACGTGCTTGAGGCCGGCACGGAAGTAGTCATACCCGGTGTACAGCGTGATCACCGCCGCGACCCACAGCAGCACAATACCGACTTGTGTGGTGTAGGGCATGATCTTGTCGCCTGCGGGCCCGGCCAGCAGAAAGCCGACCGCCACCATCTGCAGGGCGGTCTTCCACTTGGCGATGCGGGTGACGGGCACCGAGACTTTCAACTCGGCAAGGTATTCGCGCAGGCCGGAAACCAGGATTTCGCGGCAAAGGATGATGATCGCCGCCCAAAGCGACCACCCGGCAATGGTCTTGTCGGTGTCGGCTGCCAGCAGCAGCAGGCAGGTGGCCACCAGCAGTTTGTCGGCAATCGGGTCAAGCATCCTGCCAATGGTCGAGGTCTGGTGCCATATCCGTGCCAGATAGCCGTCGAAGAAATCCGAAATGCTGGCAAGCACGAAAATCGCCAGCGCCGACCAGCGGGCAAAATCGGACGATTGCAGCCGGCCTTCGAGAAAAAAGCACAAGACAACAAGCGGCACCGCGACGATGCGCGCATAGGTCAAAATGTTGGGCAGGGATGCCCAGTGGGCATTGGCACGTTTTTGCTCTTTCAGGATCGTTTCTCCCGTGAATGCTTGCTTTGACGACGAGCAATGCTGGCAGCAAACGCCAGTTGCAAGCGAAATTCAACCGACCAGTCCGGCAGATGTCGCGCCTGATCAACCGTTTTCGTGAAAATGGTCGTAAATCGCTTGCGCCATTTGCTCCGAAATACCCTCCACGGTCATCAAGTCCGTGAGCGCCGCGCGACTGACCGCTTTTGCCGTGCCGAAATGGTGCAGCAGCGCCCTCTTTCGGGTCGGTCCAATTCCAGACACTTCGTCGAGCGGATTGGAGACCATCTCCTTTTTCCGCTTGGCGCGGTGCGTGCCGATGGCAAACCGGTGCGCTTCATCGCGCAGCCTTTGCACGAAATACAAAACCGCATCGCGTTGCGGGAGCATGAAAGCCTCGTGCCCTTCGATGAAAAACTTTTCCCGGCCTGCATCGCGATCTGGACCTTTCGCGATGCCAACCATGGGGACACTGCCCTCAAGCCCCAGTTCACACATGACTTGGCGGGCTGCATTGAGCTGGCCAAGGCCGCCATCGATCAACAACAGGTCCGGCCATGGCGGCAGCCCGTCTGACGCCTCTGCCTCCGGTTTCTCGCCATCTGCCTCGGGCCGCTGGCCGTTTTCCTTGACCAGCCGGGTAAAGCGGCGCGTGAGAACTTCGCGCATCATGCCGAAATCATCGCCTGGCGTCAGGCCTTCCGACTTGATGTTGAATTTGCGATAGTGGTTTTTGGCAAAGCCCTCCGGCCCAGCAACGATCATCGCTCCCACGGCATTTGTGCCCATGATGTGCGAGTTGTCATAGACCTCGATCCGGCGCGGCGGGGCTTCAAGGCCAAAGGCTTCTGCCACCCCTTCCAACAGCCTTGTCTGGGTAGAGGTCTCGGCCAGCCGCCGCCCCATGGCTTCGCGGGCATTGAGTGCGGCGTGGTCGACCATTTCCTTTTTGCCGCCACGCTGCGGCACCGAGATTTCCACCTTGTATCCGGCGCGAATGGACAGCGCCTCTTCCAGCAATTCCCTCTCTTCAATCGCATGGCTGATCAGGATCATTCGTGGGCATGGCTTGTCATCGTAAAATTGCGCCAAAAATGCTGCCAGCACTTCTCCCGCCTCGAAGGATTTGTCTGCCCGCGGAAAATACGACCGGTTTCCCCAGTTCTGGCCGGTGCGAAAGAAAAACACCTGTACACAGGAAATCCCGCCTTTCTGCTCGATGGCGAAGACATCAGCCTCCTCGATGCCGCGCGGATTGATGCCTTGATGGGCTTGCACGTGGCTGAGCGCGGCAAGCCTGTCGCGAATGATGCCTGCAGTTTCGAACTCCAGTTCGGCAGACGCTTCCTCCATTCGCCTGGACATGCGCTGCTGGATTTCGTTGCTTTTGCCCGAGAGGAAATTGCGCGCTTCGTTGACCAGCCCGGCATAAGCCTCGGCTGAAATTTCGCCGGTGCAAGGGCCGGAACAGCGCTTGATCTGGTGCAGCAGGCAAGGCCGTGTTCGTGATTCAAACACCGAATCGGTACAGGAGCGCAGCAGGAAGGCCCGCTGCATCGCATTTATGGTGCGGTTGACCGAGCCTGCGCTGGCAAAGGGGCCAAAATATTCGCGTGACTTCATGCGCGCACCTCGGTGCTTGAAAATACCGGGCGCACGGTGGTCCGTGGTAATGACGATGTAGGGAAAGCTCTTGTCGTCGCGCAGCAGCACGTTGAAACGCGGCCGCAACCGCTTGATCAAATTGGCTTCCAGCAGCAGCGCCTCGGTTTCCGTGTGCGTGCGCAGGAATTCCATGGTCTTGGTATCGCGGATCATCCGGGCAATGCGGTTCGAGTGGCCGCCGGACTTGGCATAGGAAGTCACACGCTTCTTCAGATTCTTTGCCTTGCCGACGTAAAGCACATCGCCGTCGGCATTCATCATCCGGTACACTCCGGGTGAATTGGGCAGATTGCGCACGAAACCTGCAATGATCTCAGGTCCGGTCACACCCTCCGGCGGCGGGGCCTCTTCCCACTCCATGCCGGCGATTGGCGGGCGCTCTGGTTTGTCTGGCGAAATTTCGTCGGTCATGGTTTTCTGCGAATCCGTGTGCGGAACCGATTGTCGCCTATTCCGCCATTCCGGTCACGTCTGGTGTTTGCCAGGCAAGATGCTGTCCGCCATCCAGTGCGATCATCTGCCCGGTGATGGAAGGCGTCTGGAAAAGATAGCGCACGGTTTCGCCCATTTCATCAAGCGTCGGACCGCGTTTGAGCAAAAGTCCCTCGACCTGGTGGTTGAAATCCTTTGTTGTCTGGCGCTCATTGGCAAGTGCTGGTCCCGGCCCGATGGCATTGACCCGAACTTTCGGCGCAAACGCCTGTGCCATGGTTTGGGTTGCGGTCCACATTGCGGCTTTCGACAGCGTATAGGAGAAAAACGAGGGTGTAAGCCTCCAAACCCGCTGGTCAATGATGTTGACAATCAGCCCGTCCGCCATTTCGCTCTGGGCTGCAAAACGTGCGGCCAAAATGGCAGGTGCTTTCACATGCACGGCAAAATGCCGGTCCCACAATTCCATGTCCGGCGCCTGGGCCGTGTCATTTTCGAACACCGACGCGTTGTTGATCAAAAGATCAACCGGGCCGAGTTGTTGCCGTACAAGGTCGAGCAATCCATTCACCGCAAGCATGTCGGTGAGATCTGCACCCACTACAATGGCTTTGTTGCCGGAGGCGCGGATTTCGCCCGCCAGTTTTTCGGCGGCCGCCATTGATTTGTTGACATGTATTGCCACGGCAAAGCCGTGCGCCGCGAGGTCGGCGGCGATTGCTGCGCCAATACGTTTTGCTCCGCCTGTGACGAGGGCAGTTCGAAATCCCGTTTGTCTGGTTGTGGTCATTGTTTCCCCGTGGCCCGTTTTTCTGAAGCGGCAACGTGCCGGGGAGATGGAGCCTTTCGCATTTATGTCAATGTTAACCATGCTGGCTAAGGCGGCGTTTACCCCAACATGATTTCCATTTCCTCATCAGGGACGGAAAATGGCACTGGCCGCGAGCCGTCACAAAGCGCCCGCAATTCATCACGGAATTGCCCAGCTTTGAGTCTCGCGGCGCCATATTCCTCCCCCAGTTTAGTCACGGGCAGACGGATGTGTTTTTGGGTTCCGTCTACACAAGGAGTTGAACCATGCCATTCATGAATTCCCCATCCCGCCTGCGCCTCGCTGGTGCGGCGTTTGCTGTTTCACTGCTTTGCGCCGGTCCGGTATTCGCCGCTGACGTGATCGAACAAACACCTGAGCCACCATTGCCGCCGCAGCAGACCAATCTGCTTTGGTCAGGTGCCTATGTCGGTGCATATGGCGGCTACAACTGGATGAAGGCGGATCTGTCGCCCGGCGCAGTCGACGGCATTCATGGCCTCGATGGCGGTGCGTTCATTGGCTACAATCACCAGCTCGACAACAATTTCGTCGTCGGCCTTGAAGGCATGGGCGGTATTTCCGGCGTTGAGGGCTCTGATGGCGGAACCAGCATTGAAGAAAACTGGGACGCTTCCTTGCGTGCGCGCATGGGCTATGCCTTTGAAAACTCGATGATCTATGGCCTTGGTGGCGTTGCCGGTACCCGTGCAACGGCCAGCGAGGGCGGCGATGAAGACACCCAGATGCATCTGGGCTGGACAGTGGGCGCAGGTCTTGAAACCTTCCTTACCGACAATGTCACCGCTCGCGTCGAATATGACTACGCCAATTACGGCAAACGCGAATACGATCTGGGAACTTCCAATCCCGACATCGGCCTGACCGATCACTCGATCAAGCTGGGCATCGGCTTGAAGTTCTGAATTTATTGATTTGCGGCGGGGCGATCTACCGGTTGTCCCCGCCGATAATGTCGCCCAGCGACCCCAGAACAGACCCTTCGCCAACAGACTTGCCACGCATGCCCGGTGCCGCCGCCAGCATCCGTCCGGCGAGCCGCGAGAACGGCAGCGATTGTATCCAGATTTTCCCCGGCCCGGTCAGCCGGGCGAAGAACACGCCTTCCCCGCCAAACACCATGGACTTGATGGAGCCAGCCCGCACCACGTCCATTTCGACGCCTGCGGTGAAAGCGGCCACGCAGCCGGTGTCAACGTGGATTTCTTCGCCCGCAGCAAGTTCGATCTCGCGCGTGGTTCCGCCGACATGGACAAACACCCAGCCGTCTCCGTCAAGGCTTTGCATGATGAAGCCTTCGCCGCCAAACAGCCCGGTGAGGATTTTTTGCTGAAAGAAGATGCCGAGCGAAACGCCCTTTGCCGCGCAAAGGAATGCGTCCTTCTGGCAGATCAGCCGTCCGCCGATCTCGTCGAGTTTCATCGCTAGGATATGACCCGGATAGGGCGCGGCAAAGCCGACCAGCGCCTTGCCCTGACCCTGGTGGGTGAACACGGTCGTGAACAGGCTTTCACCGGTGATCAGGCGCTTTCCGGCCCCGACCAGCATGTCGAGAAATCCGCCAGCCGCCTTTGATCCATCGCCGAAAACCGAGGTCATGTCGACCGAGGGTGATTTGAACATCATCGAACCGGCTTCGGCGATGGCCGATTCGCCCGGATCAAGCTCAATCTCGACAAACTGCATTTCGAGACCCTTGATCTCGAAATCGATGTCATCAGCTGTGCCTGCACGCTTTTCGTGGCGAGCGGAAGTCACCTGCGGAACGCTGGAAAATACCATGGTCAATTTCCCTGTCTTTGGTGTTTGTGCCTGAAAGTTCAGCGCCGCAAGACGCGGCAATTGCCGTTGTAAACCCGCCAGCGGTCGCGGCCCTGCACGCAAAACTCGACCTTGTAGCCAACGCCAGCCAGTCCCATGCCCTCTTCGATGCGGTAATGCATGGTGTGCTTGTGCCCGTCGCTCATGTAAGCGGTGCCCCGGCAATAGCGTCTGGCAATGGGTGCCGGACCGAAATGTTCGACGCTGCGTTCATGCACCTTGTCGATGGTGTCAATTTGCGAGCCATAATGAAAAGTGGTGCGCTCAGCCCAATTTGACCGGTCTTCGATGCGTGCCAAAACTGCACCTTCATGGCATTGCGGAAAGGCCGTGAACGGGCGCATTGGATCAAGCCAGTCAGCCATCGTCGGCAGCGTCGCGGCCAAAAGGGCAGCGCAGGAAAGCAATGCGGTCGGGAAAGGCTTCATGATCGCAAAATCCTTTGTTTCAAGCATGCCGAACCATTGCCCAGCGCACAGTCATGGTCAAGCGGGGCAAAGTGACCTTATTCCGATGCCAGCGTTTCCATGCGCCAGCCTGCCCCGGCGTTTCCAAGGGCTTTGACGAGTGCTGGCATCAAAATTTCCAGTTCCTGGCGCAACACAAAAGGCGGATTGCAAATGATCAGCCCGCTGCCATGGAAGACGCCGTCGCGGCGCACGCTTGGCCACATTTCCACGCACAAGAGGTCGCGAATGCTGCTCTTGGCCAGATTGCGCAAAAAATATTCAACCTGCACATCGTTTTTCAACGGATACCAAAGGACAAAAATTCCGCCGGGCCAGCGGCTCGTGCCTTTTTCCAGCGCCTGTTCCAGCCGCGCGAACTCTCTCTCCACCTCGAAAGGCGGATCAATCAGCACAACGCCGCGCTTTTCCTTGGGCGGCAATTGCGAGCCGGGTACCAGCCAACCATCGAGGTGCAGCGTCTTCACCTGCCAGTCACCGGCAAACCGGGCCGAAAGGGTTTCAAAATCAGCCGGGTGAAGTTCGCAGGCAGTCAGCCGATCCTGTTTGCGCAACAGGCCTCGCGCCAGCATCGGCGAACCTGGGCATGCCTGCGGGGCGCCGTTTTCGAAATATTGCCGGACGATTGCCAGATAGGGCTCCAGCAGTTCGGCAGCGTCTTGCTGTATTTGATTTTCCAGCAACCTGCCGATGCCTTCGCGCCATTCCCCGGTCTTTTGTGCCTCAACGGATGAAAGGTCGTACAGTCCGGTGCCAGCATGGGTGTCGATAACCCGAAACCCGCCATCCTTGCGCTGGAGATATTCAATGATGCGGGCCAGCACCGCGTGTTTGAACACGTCGGCAAAATTGCCCGCGTGGTAGATGTGACGGTAGTTCATGGCGTAATCGGCGGCGAGAACATGACCTCGCCATTGTCTGTCTTGGCGCTTGTCTTGAGCCACCCATTGCATGCAACCAGCGCCAGAGCATGCGGATAGAGCTTGTTTTCTGCCTTAAGCACCCTTGCAGACAGCGATTCCACCGTATCTCCGGCCAACACGGGGATCGCCGCCTGGGCGACGATCGGCCCGTCATCCAGCTTGCCGGTGACGAAATGCACGGTGGCACCATGCAGCTTCACCCCCGCTGCCAGCGCCCGCGCATGTGTATCCACCCCGGTAAACAATGGCAGCAGGCTGGGATGGATGTTGAGCATTCGCCCCTCATGCAGGCCGACAAAGCGTGAGGTGAAAATGCGCATGTACCCGGCAAGGCAAATGATGTCGGGAAGGTCTGCTGCCAGCGCGTCAGCCAGTGCTGCTTCATGTGCTTCGCGGGTGGGAAAAGCCTTGTGATCGATCACCAGTGTTTCGATGCCCTGGCTTTTGGCTATATCCAGTCCGCCAGCATCCGGCCGGTTGGAAATGACCCGTTTGATGACAGCTGGATAAGCCGGGTCTTTTGCCGCTTCCACCAGGGCTTGCATGTTGGTGCCGCGTCCGGAAATCAAAACATCCACGCGCTTCTTGCGATCCATTACAGTGCAAGCCTTCCTGAAAACACCACCGCCGCATCGATCCGCTTCTCCAGCGTCCCGATCACGGTTGCCGTTTCACCTTCGGCGCGCAGCTTGTCCAGTACGGCGTCGGCCTTTTCCTTGTCTGCAACCACCACCATTCCGGTGCCGCAATTGAAGGTGCGCAACATTTCGTTTTCGTTGATGCCGCCAGTGCGCGAAAGCCAGCCGAACACCGGCTGCGGCGACAGCCTTGACAAATCAACATGCGCGGCAAGGCCGGTTGGCAATACCCGCGGAATATTGTCTACAAACCCACCGCCGGTAATGTGCACCATCGCCTTGATCGAACCGGAAATTTGACGGATCGCAGCCAACATGGGTTTGACATAAATCCGGGTGGGTGTGAGCAGGATTTCGCCAAGACTGTGCGCATCGTCAAATGGTGCAGGCGCATCCAGCTTGACCCCCGATACCTCCAAAACCTTGCGTATCAGCGAATAGCCGTTCGAATGTGCGCCGCTGGATGCCAGTCCGATGAGTATGTCCCCTTCGCAAAGGTCATGGGTTGGCAGCAAGCTTCCGCGTTCTGCGGCGCCGACAGCAAACCCGGCAAGGTCGTAATCGCCGCCCGAGTACATGCCCGGCATTTCGGCGGTTTCTCCGCCGATCAGCGCGCATCCGGCCATGCGGCAACCATGTGCGATGCCTTTGATGACAGCGGCTGCCTGTTCGACTTCCAGCTTGCCGGTGGCGAAATAGTCGAGGAAAAACAGCGGCTCCGCGCCTTGCACGACAAGGTCGTTGACGCACATCGCCACCAGGTCGATGCCGACAGTTTCATGCACGCCAGCTTCAATGGCCAGCCGCAGCTTTGTCCCGACGCCATCATTGGCGGCCACCAGCACCGGATCCTTGAAACCTGCCGCCTTCAGGTCGAAAAGCCCGCCAAAACCGCCAATTTCGGTGTCGGATCCCGGCCGGCGGGTGGATCGCACTGCTGGTTTGATCGCTTCCACCAGTGCATTGCCTGCGTCGATGTCCACACCGGCATCTGCGTAGCTGAGGCCGTTTGCCGGCTTTGCGGTGTTTTCGCCCGATGTCATCTGCCTGCCTTCAGTTTGTCCGTGAGATGGCGATACACTCCACAACCCGCTGCTTCAAGCAACTTTCCCCGTCGTTCACATGGTCTGGCATGGCGGCAGCCAAGACCGCCTTTGCCATCGATCATCGAACAAGCTATCTGGTTGGCTGGAGGCGCAAACACGGAGAAGCGGCAAACGATGCAACGCGCACTGGAAAAGGCAATTCGGCGTCAGGCAATATTCTGGCTGATCGCCACCATTGTTTTCCTGATCATATTGTATGTACTGGGCAACACTCTGCTGCCCTTCGTGGCAGGGATGGCCCTTGCCTACTTTCTTGATCCGGTCGCCGACATGCTGGAACGCACCGGTCTGTCGCGGCTCGCCTCCACGGCTGTCATCCTTTTTGCATTCATCCTGTTTTTCATTGTTGCCCTGCTCATCATTGTGCCGATTTTGGGAAGTCAGGTGACAGGTTTTCTGGATCGTCTGCCCGAACTGGTGAAACGCCTGCAAGCCCTGATCACATCGCTCAATCTTGAATGGATGAACCGGTTTGCGCCAAAGGATGCCGGCTTCATCCAGGACAATGTCGGCGATCTGGTAAAGCAGGGAGCCGCATGGATCGGCACCGTGCTGTCTCAGGTCTGGGCATCGGGCCAGGCACTGGTCAGCATTTTCTCGCTGTTGGTGGTAACGCCGGTCGTGGCGTTTTACCTGCTGTACGACTGGGACCACATGGTCGCCAAAGTAGATCATTGGCTGCCGCGCGACCACCGCGACACCATCCACGGCATATTGATCGAAATCGACACCGCCGTTGCCGGTTTCGTCCGGGGACAGGGCACCCTTTGCATGGCAATGGGCTTGTTTTACGGCATTTCGCTGACTTTGGCAGGGCTCAACTTCGGCTTGTTGATCGGTCTGTTTGCCGGTTTCGTCTCGTTCATTCCGTTTGTCGGTTCGATCTCCGGTCTGGTGCTTTCGGTTGGCGTAGCTCTGGTGCAGTTTTGGCCGGACTGGCAGCCGGTGGCGATCGTCGCTGGTATTTTCTTTCTGGGCCAGTTTCTTGAAGGCAACATCCTGCAGCCCAAACTGGTGGGTGAGCGGGTCGGCCTGCATCCGGTCTGGGTCATGTTTTCGCTGTTTGCCTTTGGTGCGCTATTCGGCTTCACCGGACTGCTGATTGCAGTTCCCGCGGCTGCCGCCATCGGAGTTGTCATCCGGTTTGCACTGGCACAATACCT
This sequence comes from Rhizobiaceae bacterium, assembly GCA_041739225.1. Lineage (GTDB taxonomy): Bacteria > Pseudomonadota > Alphaproteobacteria > Rhizobiales > Rhizobiaceae > BOKV01. Next base: position 951 of record JBGSOG010000055.1, on the reverse strand, counting down.
GGCCAGCGATCTGTATCACGGGCGCGAGGAAGTTATTCGGCGGGTGTCGAAATCCGGGCGCGGCGATGACAACACATCCGCCAAGGCGTGATGCGGCAGATGGAGACCGATCCCAAACAAATTGCTTTCAGACAATTGCCACTGGACCTTCCGGTTCAGGTAGCCTCTGACCGCGACGACTTGATCGTTTCCGGTGCCAACAGGCTTGCGGTGGAAATGATTGACGCCTGGCCCGATTGGCCCGGTCCGCTCATGTTGCTCGTCGGCCCGCCCGGTTCTGGAAAGAGCCACATTGCCAGTGTCTGGGCGCGAACCTGCGGTGCCCAAATCATGCCTGCCCAGGACATTCGCGCAAATGCGGCCCCAACGTCAAACCTGCTTGTGATTGAAGACGCGGCGCACGGTATCGTTGACGAGGCTGCGCTGTTTCACACACTGAACCATGTTCGGGCTGAAAGCGGCCATTGCCTGATCACTTCACACAGCTTGCCCGGTCAATGGGGCATTGTCCTCCCCGATCTTGTTTCGCGGCTTCGCGCAGCGCAAACTGTAACCCTTGCCGCACCCGATGATGCCTTGCTGTCGGCCGTGATGGTCAAGTTGCTGGCAGACCGGCAGGTGGAAGCGCCCGCATCGGTGATCGAATGGCTGCTGCCGCGGATGGAACGATCGCTGGACAGCGCCCGCAAGCTGGTGGCCGAAATGGACCGCCAGGCACTGGCGCGCGGCACAAAGATCACGCGTTCGGTTGCTTCAGTGGCGTTGACGAGGGTGACCGGCGGCGATTAACCCTTCCGGACGATGCCCAATGCACTTGTTTTCAATGTGACACATTACTGTCTTAGATAGCCAAGAATCAAACGCCACGATGGAGATCAGTGATGGACACGCCGAACACCGATGCGCAAAAGCCGGTCGAAACCATTGTTGAGCATACGGTGGATGACTTGC
>JBGSOG010000067.1:0-2441 GCA_041739225.1 Rhizobiaceae bacterium | reverse complement strand
TCCAGTGATGTGATTTTCCACCCTGCCTTTCCTTTGGCGGGGGAATCACTACATTGAGAACAAATGGCAAACCCACGTTCAGTGCCACCCTCTCCTGCCGCCTTTCCGGCAGACGACAGCGTGTCTGCAAATGCGGGCGGCATTGCTGCGCGTGCACTTTCGGCAAGGCGTGGCCCGGCGGGCGATACGCCCTGGCTTTCAGGACTAAACCCCGAACAGCGCGATGCTGTGGTGACCACCGAGGGACCGCTGCTGGTACTGGCCGGGGCAGGCACCGGGAAAACCCGTGTTCTGGTTGCCCGCATAGCCCACATCATTTCTTCCGGCCTTGCCCGCCCTTCGCAAATCCTTGCGGTCACCTTCACCAACAAGGCGGCGAGGGAAATGAAGGAGCGCATTTCACGATACAGCGGCGGTGAATCAGAAGGCATGCCATGGCTCGGCACGTTCCACTCCATCGGAGCAAAAATCCTCCGCCGCCACGCCGAACTGGTCGGCCTCAAATCAAGTTTCACCATTCTCGATACCGATGACCAGATCCGGCTGATCAAGCAGTTGATCCGCGCCGATGGCATTGATGACAAACGCTGGCCAGCCCGCATGCTGGCCGGGATGATTGACGGCTGGAAGAACAAGGGCCTTTCACCGGAGCAAATTCCTGAAGGGGATTCACGCGCCTATGCCGATGGTCGCGGCAGGCGCATTTATGGCGAATACCAGGAGCGGCTGAAATCGCTGAACGCAGTTGATTTTGGCGATTTGCTCACCGAATGCATCCGCCTGTTCCGCGAAAACCCCGGCGTGTTGGCGGACTATCGCTCACGCTTTCGCTACATGCTGGTCGACGAATACCAGGACACCAATGTCGCCCAATATTTGTGGCTTCGACTGCTGGCCGGGCGCAAATCGCACGTTGAGCAAAGCGAAGTGCAAGATTTGCGCCAAGCCGTGTCCCCCCTCTCCCCCGCAAGGGGGGAGATGGGGGCTCCGCCCAATATCTGCTGTGTCGGCGATGACGACCAGTCGATCTATGGCTGGCGCGGGGCCGAGGTTGACAACATCCTGCGGTTTGACAAGGATTTTCCCGGCGCCAAGGTGATCCGGCTGGAGCGCAATTACCGCTCGACCGGACATATTCTTGGCGCTGCATCGCAACTTATTGCCCACAATGAAGGCCGCCTTGGCAAGACATTGTTCACCGAGGCCAGCGATCCCGATGCTGCCCGGGTTGTGGTTGCAGCATCGTGGGACTCTGAGGAAGAAGCCCGCTCGATCGGCGAGGAAATCGAGGCTTTGCAACGCAACGGCCATGCCCTCAATGATGTGGCAATTCTGGTGCGCGCCTCGTTCCAGATGCGCGAGTTTGAAGACCGTTTTGTCACGCTCGGGCTGAACTACCGTGTCGTCGGCGGGCCCCGCTTTTACGAGCGCCTCGAAATCCGCGATGCGATGGCCTATTTCCGCGTTGTCTGCCAACCCGCCGATGACCTCGCCTTCGAGCGGATCGTAAATACGCCCAAGCGCGGCCTTGGCGATGCAACCATCCGCCAGGTTCACGACCTTGCAAGGGTTCGCAAAATACCGCTGTTGGCCGCCGTGCGCGAGCTTTGCGAGACCGAAGAATTAAAGCCGAAGGTCCGCTCCACCCTGAAGGCATTGGCAACGGATTTTGCCCGCTGGAGCGGCTTGTTGGAAACCACCAGCCACACCGATCTTGCCGAAACCATTTTGGAAGAGTCCGGCTACACCGCCATGTGGCAGGCCGACCGCTCGGCAGAAGCGCCTGGCAGGCTGGAAAACCTTAAGGAGCTCATTCGCTCAATGGAAGGCTTCGAGGGCCTTGCCGGGTTCCTCGAGCATGTCAGCCTGGTGATGGACACCGACAACAACGCCTCACTCGACGCGGTCAGCCTGATGACCCTGCACTCGGCCAAGGGATTGGAGTTTGAAACCGTGTTCCTGCCCGGATGGGAAGAAGGCCTTTTCCCGCACCAACGTGCCCTTGATGAAGGCGGGCGCTCGGGCCTCGAGGAAGAGCGCCGCTTGGCCTATGTCGGCATCACGCGCGCCAGAGAGCGGCTTTACATCTGGTTCACATCAAACCGTCGCATCCATGGCATGTGGCAGTCGTCCATTCCCTCGCGCTTTCTCGATGAACTGCCGCCTGCCCATGTCGAGGTACGCGAGACCGGCAGCAGCTATGGCGGCTACGGCTCGGCAAGAGCCGGCGGTGCCTATGGTGCAAGCAGGTTCGACACGTCAGACCCGTTCAAATCAAGCTATTCATCGCCCGGCTGGCAGCGCGCCCAGACCAAAAACCCCGACGCAGCCCGGCAAAACTGGGGTGGCCGCTCCGGCCCGCAAACCAAGGGTCGCACCATCGAAGGTGAACTTGTAGCTTCCTCGATCAACAAGACAGACAGCGCTTTCAAAACAGGCGA
>JBGSOG010000042.1:0-17458 GCA_041739225.1 Rhizobiaceae bacterium | reverse complement strand
TAGCCCGATTGCATCGGAAGACTCTTTGTTATTCTAAATCCGTGGAAATGCTGAAACATTCAATTCGCTTGCTACTTCACTATCTCAAATTTGCCGATGTTCCAGTTCCCTAATAATTCATTGTGATATTCAGCAACGCCGTAATTTACTCGAACCGATTTTGCTTGCATTAGTTCAAGTGATCTTCTTTAATACATAGGCTCACCTTTTAACCTGAAACCAACTTTGCCCAATCTTGTTGACCCGCGGGAGCAGATACCGGATTTTAGCCTGCTGCATCTCAACCAACTGAAGGACTGCGATCGCGCGGCTCACGACTGGTATCGATTCGTGCTGTCGTTTCCGCCACACTTGGTGCAGGACTACCTGGAGCGGTTTGGCATTACTACTGAACAGCGCGTGTTAGACCCGTTTTGCGGCACGGGCACAACCGTGGTGGATGCCAAGAGGCTGGGGTTTGCCAGTGTGGGCGTGGAAGCGAACCCAATGGCGCACTTTGCCGGATCGGTGAAACTGGATTGGAGTCCAAACCCTGATGAGTTGGTGCAGCAAGCGGAACGAATTGCAGAACGGGCAATCAGAGAAATTGAGCGATCAGGAGAATGGCGATCGCTGCCAGAAGAGAGCGTCAAAATTATTCTCAAAAATTCCATTAGCCCGTTGCCACTGCATAAAGCCCTAATTTTGAAAGAGCAGATTTTAGCGGAGCAGTCGGGTTATCAACGCCATTTGCTGCTGGCATTTGCACGGGCGATCGTCACGGATATCAGCAATCTGCGTTTTGGTCCAGAAGTTGGCGTGACTAGCAAGCACAAGCCGGATGCGCCTGTGGTTGAGGCATGGCTAGCACGAGTGATGGCAATGGCAACCGATTTGCGCTATTTGCAAACCTTGCCCGATGCACCCGCCACGATTCATCATGCCGATTCGCGTCAGTTGTTGCAGGTGCTAACGCCACACTCGATCGATGCAGTGATCACCTCGCCGCCCTATCCCAACGAAAAAGATTACACCCGCACCACCCGGCTAGAGTCAGTGCTGTTGGGCTTTTTGAATAACAAAGCAGAGCTACGGGCGCTGAAACAAGGATCGATGCTGCGATCGAACACCCGCAATGTCTATAAAGCCGACTTGGATGATCAGTGGGTCTCTAAACACGCTGGAATTCAGCAGATTGCTCAAGCCATTGAAGATCGGCGAATTGAACTGGGCAAAACCAGCGGCTTTGAAAAGCTCTATCATCGCGCCGCAAAACACTACTTTGGCGGCATGGCAAAGCACCTGGCAGATTTGCGGCAAGCGCTCCGCCCCAATGCCCAGCTTGCTTACGTCGTTGGCGATCAAAAGTCTTACCTGCAAGTGATGATTTACACAGGAAATCTATTAGCAGAGATTGCGGAAGGCTTGGGCTATGAGGTCGTTCGGATTGATCTGTTTCGTACCCGTTTGGCAACGGCAACGAAGGAACAAATTAATGAAGAAGTGTTGGTGCTACGCTGGTCGGGCGAGATGCCAACTACGCCTTATCCCTTTAGCCAGATGCCGCTGTAATGGTGAGTGTTGCCCCAAAATACTGCGACTATTCCAAGCTGTCTGGGTCAAGACCTAATGATTTCAAGCGTTCTGCCAATTGGGTCGCCCTGGCTTCTGCTTGGTCTGCGCGTTGCTGTTCCTGGTTTGCGCGTTGTTGCTCGTGAGTCAGAGATTGCTGGGTTTGAGTCAAGCGTTGGGCGATTTCAACATAGCTCGTAAATCGCTCTCCATCGGGGCGAATAATCTGCAACTCCTCGCCAGAGAGATCAAACCGAATGCCAAGCCGGGGGCTAATCCAGTCTTGCAAAGGGTTAATCACTGTTAGGTTGGTGCCAGTGCGGAGCCATCCACTCAAATCATTGCGATCGGGATCGTATAGATAATATTCTTCAACGCCATGGCGATCGTAAAATGTCAGCTTTTCATCCATTTCGGTTTGGCGATTTCCAGGAGAACGCACCTCAAACACGATGCGGTGTGACATTATCCTCTTGCCACTGCTGATAAGAACCCCGATGTCCTTTGGGTCTGCCTATGGCGACTAAGACATCAGGCGCGGCGGCAATCCGGTTGTTACCCTGAATGGGATACCACAGCAGATCTGCCGCAATGAATACCGTTAAATCTTCCTGAAATAACCATTCCAAGCCTTCTTTGATCAGCACAATCCAGAGATATTGCCGGGTGTTGTCTGCCATGGGCTTGCCGTCACTCTCTGGATAAAAAATTCCTGCTTGCTCTGATTGGGGCGATCGCAGTTGAACCATACCCACCGACCTTGATGAATGGAACTTAACCCCAGTTTAATCTCCCTGCTGCTTGTGCTCAACTCATAAATGAACTTTAGTAAAAGTAGCGATCGCTAGCGCCAAAATCACCTACCAACGGTATAAGAAGATCACACCTTATAACTTCTTGCCCTCAAACACGCTTTGCATTCCCTATTTGCATTTCCTATACGTCCCATTTTTTACGTTCCATAGCCCTCTATCATCCTTTAGCTGCCCATGGTTACATTGCTCGAAAATCCATTCCGCACTGGTTTGCAACAAGACCGCGTGCCAGCACCCCAAATTTTGATCATTTTTGGTGCCTCCGGTGACCTAACCCAGCGCAAACTGATCCCCGCCCTCTATCAAATGAAACGAGAGCGCAGGCTGCCTCCTGAACTGACTATTGTGGGCTTTGCTCGTCGTGAATGGACGCACGACTACTTCCGCGACCACATGCGTGAAGGCGTTGAGCAATTTGGCAGCGGATTAGGCTCCGAAGCCACTTGGAACGAATTTGCCAAAGGGTTGTACTACTTTGCAGGCGATTTAGACAATCCAGAAAGCTACCAAAATCTCAAAACCTTTCTCAGCACCCTAGATGAACAACGAGGAACTCGTGGAAACCGAGTCTTTTACCTGTCTGTAGCCCCGCGCTTTTTCTCCGAAGCAATTCTTCAGCTTGGCTCCGCCGGGATGATTGAAAATCCTAAAAAGCAGCGAATGGTCATTGAAAAGCCTTTTGGGCGCGATCTGAGTTCGGCTCAAGCGCTAAATCGAGTCGTGAAAAAAGCCTGTGATGAAACTCAGGTTTATCGCATTGACCATTATCTGGGCAAAGAAACAGTCCAGAACCTGATGGCACTTCGCTTCGCCAATGCCCTTTATGAGCCGGTTTGGCACTCGGCTCACATCGACCATGTTCAGATCACGGTTGCCGAAACCCTCGGCGTGGAGGGTCGCGCCGGATATTATGACAAGTCCGGCGCAATCCGCGACATGGTTCAGAACCATCTACTGCAATTGCTCTGCCTTGTCGCCATGGAGCCGCCAGCTTCGATGAACGCTGACGCAGTGCGCGACGAAAAGCTCAAGGTGCTGCGTGCCCTCAAGTCCATTCATCCGGGCAATGTCAATGAATTGACAGTACGCGGCCAATACACCGCAGGCGCAGCAAATGGCGCTTCGGTTCCCGGATACCTGGAGGAGTTGGAAGGCGGAAAATCGGACACCGAGACGTTTGTTGCCATCAAGGCCGAAATCGGCAATTGGCGCTGGGCAGGGGTGCCGTTTTACCTGCGTACCGGCAAGCGCCTTGCAGAGCGCGTCTCGGAAATCGTCATCCAGTTCAAACCGGCGCCGCACAACATCTTCAACGAAGATGCCGGTCGCATGATTGCCAACCGGCTGGTGCTGCGGCTGCAGCCCGACGAAGCGGTCAGCCAGATGATCATGATCAAGGATCCAGGCCCGGGCGGCATGCGGCTTCGGCAGGTTGCGCTCGACATGAGTTTTGCCGAACGCTTTTCCGTGCGCTCGCCCGATGCCTACGAACGTCTGTTGCTGGATGTCATTCGTGGCAACCCGACGCTGTTCATGCGACGCGACGAAGTCGAGGCTGCCTGGAAATGGGTAGACCCAATTATTGCCGCTTGGGAAGAAGCAGGCGTCAAATGCCGCAAATACACGGCGGGCACCTGGGGACCGTCAGCCGCCATCGCCTTGGTGGAGCGTGATGGCCGGACCTGGCACGAAGAAGAAAGCATCGGGTAATCCGCCATGGCATTTCATGCCTATGAAAATCGCGAAAGACTGGCTGAAGCCCTGGCAACCGGCGTGGCAGCGGTTTTGGCGGGCGGCATTGCGACGCGCGGATCTGCCGTGCTGGCCGTTTCGGGAGGATCGACGCCCAAGCGGTTTTTCGAACGCCTGTCGCAAGCGGAAATCGACTGGGGCAATGTAACGGTGACCCTGGTGGATGAGCGGTTCGTGCTGCCGGGGCACGAGCGCTCCAACGCCGGACTGGTTGGCGCGACCCTGCTGCAAAACCGGGCAAAGGCCGCGAGATTTTTGCCAATGGTCACACAAACGGGCAGTTTTGCCGATAACCTTGAAGAAATTACGCTAAAGTTGTCATTGTTGGGACCCGTTGATGCGGTTGTACTGGGAATGGGCTCTGACGGCCATACTGCCTCGTTCTTCCCCGGTGGCGACCAACTGGCCAAGGCTTTGGATCCCGCAGGAAAATCCGACGTATTGTCGATGAACGCACCGGGAGCAGGCGAACCTCGTCTGACTTTAACGTTGCGACGGCTGCTTGAGGCGCACTTTCTGGCCCTTCACATTGAGGGCGACGAGAAGCGTGAAGTGTATGAAAAAGCCCTTGGCGGGGGATCGGAAAGCGAAATGCCGGTTCGGGCGGTGTTGCGCAGGGCAACCGAGCGCTTGCAGATTTCTTGGGCACCATAGGGTCAGGAGACCAACATGAGCGTCAAGCCACAGATTGCCAAGGTTACGGAACGCATCATTGAACGCAGCCGCAAAAGCCGTGAAAACTATCTGGAACGGCTGGAGGCGCAAGTTGCACGCGGTCCCCGCCGGTCAGCGCTTTCATGTGGCAATCTTGCGCACGGATTTGCTGCTTGTGCTGCCCCCGAAAAAGCCGATCTGGCCGGTGATGTGGTTCCCAATATCGGCATCGTGACCGCCTACAACGACATGCTTTCGGCCCATCAGCCTTACAAGGACTATCCCGATCTCATCAAGGTTGCGGCGCGTGAAGCGGGTGGTGTGGCGCAGGTGGCGGGCGGTGTGCCGGCGATGTGCGATGGCGTTACCCAAGGCCAGCCCGGCATGGAACTGTCGCTGTTTTCCCGCGATGTGATCGCCATGGCCACGGCGGTCGCGCTGTCGCACAACATGTTCGACGCTGCGGTGTATCTGGGCATTTGCGACAAGATCGTCCCCGGACTGGTCATGGGTGCGCTCACCTTCGGCCACCTTCCGGCGGTTTTCATTCCGGCCGGCCCCATGCCTTCCGGCCTGCCAAACGATGAAAAAGCCCGCATCCGCCAGCTTTACGCCGAGGGAAAGATCGGCAGGGCAGAACTGCTGGAAGCCGAAAGCCAGTCATACCATTCGCCCGGCACCTGCACTTTCTATGGCACGGCAAATTCCAACCAGATGTTGATGGAAATCATGGGCCTGCATCTGCCCGGTGCATCCTTCATCAATCCGGGTACACCGCTGCGCGATGCCATCACCCGCGAAGCGACGAAGCGGGCTTTGGCGATTACTGCGCTGGGCAATGAATTCACCCCGGCGGGGCGAGTGGTCGACGAGAAGGCTGTGGTCAACGGTGTGGTCGGCCTGCATGCCACCGGTGGTTCAACCAACCACACCATGCATCTGGTGGCGATGGCACGTACCGCCGGCATTGACCTCAATTGGAGCGACATTGCCGAACTTTCAGAAACCGTGCCGCTGCTCGCCCGCGTCTATCCCAACGGCCTTGCCGACGTGAACCATTTCCACGCTGCGGGCGGAATGGGCTATCTGATCGGTCAGCTTCTGGATGGCGGCTTTGCACATGATGATGTGAAAACGGTTTGGGGCGAAGGCCTTTCCAATTACCTCGTGGAACCAAAGCTTGGCGATGGTGGACGCCTGAAGTGGGAGAAGGCACCCAGTGTTTCAGGAAACGAAAAGGTGCTGGCGACGGCAGACAAGCCGTTCGCCGCAACTGGCGGATTGAAGATGCTTGCCGGGAACCTCGGCCGCGCCGTTGCCAAAATATCCGCTGTCAAGGAAGAGCGCCACGTCATCGAAGCCCCGGCCATCGTTTTCCACGACCAGAACGAAATTACTGCCGCCTTCAAGGCGGGGAAACTCGACCGTGATTTCATCGCCGTTTTGCGCTTTCAGGGGCCAAAAGCCAATGGAATGCCGGAATTGCACAAGATGGTGCAGCCATTGGGCGTGCTGCAGGATCGCGGCTTCAAGGTGGCACTGGTTACAGACGGGCGCATGTCCGGGGCCTCGGGCAAAATACCGTCTGCAATCCATGTGACGCCTGAAGCATTGAATGGTGGCCTCATTGCCAAGGTGATGGATGGCGATCTGGTGCGTCTGGATGCAGTTGCCGGAACCATCGACTTGCTGGTCGACGACGCAGAACTGGCATTGAGGCGCGATGCCAAGCCTGATCTTTCGGGAAATGACTTCGGCATGGGCCGCGAGCTGTTCGCCGGCTTCCGGCAATTGGTCAACGGTCCGGCAGAAGGCGCCAGCGTCGTTTATTGAACACCGGGCCTCATTGACCAACCGGAGCGAGGCGGAGCAAGCGCCCGCCCTCACGGTCTTCCAGCACCCAAACGGCACCATCGGGACCTTCCTCGACTTCACGGATACGGGCGCCCATGTCGATGCGCTCAACCTCTCGCGTTGGTCCTGGTGCAGCATCGCCGGCAAGTTCGACCCTGACCAACCCCCCGCTGCGTAGCCCGCCAATGACGGCATTGCCCTGCCACTGAGGCATCAGCCGCCCTGAATGAATCAACATGCCAGCGGGCGCAATGACCGGTGTCCAAGAAACTTCGGGCGCATGGAATTGCGGCTGGGTATCGTGGTCGGGGATGGGCGAAGAATCATAATTGTCACCGTTGGAAACGATCGGCCAACCATGATTGCCGCCGGTTTTGACGAGGTTCAACTCATCGCCGCCTTTGGGACCCATTTCGTGGCTCCACAAGCGACGCTGTGCATCGAAGGCAATGCCGAGCGGATTGCGGTGTCCGATGCTCCAGAACGTTCTGGCAAGTTCGCCCTGATCTTGAAAAGGATTGTCGGCAGGCACCGAACCGTCGTCGTTGAGGCGAATGATCTTGCCGAGATTGCCGGTCATGTCCTGCGCTGGCGTGAACAATTGCCGGTCGCCCGATGTGATGAACAATTTCCCATCACCCGCGAATGCCAGCCGGTGGCCATAGTGCCCGCCCCCGGGTGTCTTGGGTGACTGGCGCCAGATGAGTGCCAAATCGTCCAGCTTCGGTTGTGGTCCGGCAACCAGTTTTGCACGGGCTACCGCAGCGCCACGCACATTGCCCTCACCCGGCTCGACAAAGGAGAAGTATACAAGACCATTTTCGGCAAAATCCGGATGGACAATCACATCGCCCAAACCGCCCTGCCCGCCATAGGCTACCTGCGGACCGCCAGCCACTTCACGTTTTTCGCCTGACTGCGACACCAGAAAAATGCCGCCGGATTTTTCCGTTACCAACATCATGCCGTCAGGCAGGAAAGTCATTGCCCAGGGTTCGTTGAATTTGGCAATGGCCCTGACTTCAATAACGGAGCCAGCGGTGCCCTCAATGTTCTGAGCATGAGCTTGCGAGACAGCCATTGCAGAAACCACCGCAATCAAAGCTGCAAAACCTGATTTCCCAAACGCCATCCGCTCGCTCCTTTGCCAAACCATGCAGGTGTCCCAACCTTACATAGGTTCATGTTGCACCGGATAAGGGGCGAAACCGGTACAGAATAAAACGGGCGTCGGCGAAACATACATCTTAAAGTTGTATTGTCGAATTGACTCGCTAAACTGAAAGCATGATTCGCTTCACCCTTGCCCTGCCCTTGATACTGGGGGCCTGTGTTCCGGCACATGATCGCGCTGCCGACCTGTCATTGATGACAGGGTTGCAAGCGGACGAATCCCATTCCGCGCGTTTCGCCGAAACCTGCCTGAATGGCGCAAGCAGTGAAAGCTGGTTTGAACACGCCGGAAATCACGGCTGGATTGTTGCCAATGACGATTGGCTTGCCACAAACGGCTTTGCGGGCTTGCGACGAACCGTTCTGCAAATTCCAGGCGGCGGGGCGCATGTCAGCGAAACCCAAGCTGTTTTCCAGAAAGCAGGCAGTACCGGGGCCATGGCGCTGTCAATTGAAACGTCGAAAAGCCGGGATGGCGGCCAGACTGCCAAATGCACCGTTCATGTCATGAATGCGGACCATCTCGCGGTTTGTGCCAGCCTTGGCCGGGCTTTGGGCCGGGCTCCCGACCGCAATCAGCGCTACAAGGACCGCGATGCCCAGTTCATCGGGTGGGACATGCACCATGGCGGAAAACCAACGCGGATCGGTTGCGACAAACCTTCTGTGCCGCCCGTACAGTCGGGCGTCGTCATGAGCATGACGATGGATTTGACGCCGAACGCAACTCCGGTTCGCTCCCATGCTGCTGCAACAGCGAACGAACGCTGATCAAAGTGCGGGCGGCTCGACACCTGCCGAGCGGCAAGCGCCGGCAAGCGTGTTTGCCATCAGCATGGCAATGGTCATCGGACCGACGCCACCGGGAACCGGGGTGATGGAACCTGCAGTTTCAAGGCAATCATCAAAGTCCACGTCACCGACCAGTTTGGTTGCAGAAGTTGCCCCCGGGGTGTGCGAAGCCACGCGGTTGATGCCCACATCGATGACACAAGCCCCCGGTTTCACCCAGTCAGCCTTGATCATTTCCGGCCTGCCAACAGCAGCAACCAGAATGTCTGCCGTCCGCGCAAGTGCAGCAATATCCCTTGTACGCGAATGGGCGATGGTGACCGTTGCATTGGCCAGCAGCAGCAGATTTGCCATCGGCTTGCCGACAATGTTCGAGCGACCAACCACAACGGCTGTGAGGCCGGTAAGATCACGCCTGCCCAGAGCCTTTTCGATCAGCAGCATCGAGCCGGCCGGTGTGCACGGAACAAAGGCCGTGGCGGTTTCGCCGGTACCCAATTTGCCGACATTGATGAAATGGAAACCGTCAACATCCTTGTGCGGCGCAATCGCCTGGATGATACGGCCTTCATCAATGTGCTTTGGCAGCGGGAGTTGCACGAGAATGCCGTGGATGGACGGATCGCCATTGAGCCCGTCGAGCAATTTCAACAGCTCGTCAGCGGAAGTTGCGGCGTCCAGACGGTGCGTATCCGATTTGAAGCCGCATTCTTCGGCCATCTTGCCCTTGGAGCGAACATAGACCTGGCTGGCAAGATCTTCGCCAACGATCACCACGGCAATTCCAGGTTTGGTGCCGGTTGAAGCGTGCAATGCCGCACTGGCGGTCTTCACTCTGGCGATGACCGATGCCGCCAATTCTTTGCCGTCGATTATGCTGGCCGCCATTTTTCTGCCTTTGATCTGGAACGCATCGACCGCAAGGTCACACTGCCTGTTTCGATTTCCCGCTTGATACGCAATGCTGACGAATTGTGCATTGCCGAATGCGGCGACAGGGCGATCAATTCCGACTTTGTGGCGAATTGCCCCAATAATTCAATCTGCCTTAAAAACTGGCAGCGCGTTAACTCGGCGTTAGCTGGTTGTGTTGTTAATCGGGGAGTCGCTGTTCGCAATCAGTCAATTCGTGGGGTCTTGGCCCATTGTGAACGAAGCGGCACAAAAGGTGCGAGGGGCATTTTCCACCTGGATTGGGCATCCGGTGGAACTAGGCTGGGGGGCATGCCCCTCGCACCTTTGATTTTCCGAAATATCACACAATCTCCGCAATGCCGTTTTCAGTCAGGTATCCTATGAGCCTGTCCGCAGCGTTTTCGGCAGATTGTGATTCAGTCGAAAGCCGGATTTCCGGATTTTCCGGGGCTTCATATGGCGAGTCGATACCGGTGAAATTCCTGATCTGTCCGGCGCGCGCCTTGGCATAGAGGCCTTTCACGTCACGAGCCTCCGCGACAGCCAGGGGCGTATCGACATGCACCTCGATGAATTCACCTTCGGGCAACATTTCACGCGCCATCGCCCGTTCCGAGCGGAAGGGTGAGATGAATGAAACCAGCGTGATCAACCCTGCGTCGGCCATCAATCTGGCGACTTCCGCCACCCGCCGGATGTTTTCCACCCGGTCGGCATCGGTAAAACCGAGATCCTTGTTGAGGCCATGGCGGACATTGTCGCCATCCAGCAGGTAGGTGTGCTTGCCAAGCGCTGCCAGCTTCTTTTCAACAATGTTGGCAATGGTGGACTTGCCGGAGCCTGAAAGTCCGGTGAACCAGATCACTGCCGGTCGCTGGCCCTTCAATTTGGCGCGGGCGGACTTGTCGACATCCATGGCCTGCCAATGAATGTTGGCCGAACGACGAAGGGCGAAGTGAATGAGTCCCATGCCGACCGTTGCATTGCTGAGCCGGTCGATCAGAATGAACCCGCCAGTGTCGCGGTTGTCGGAATAGGCATCAAACGCGATGCGCCGGTCGATGCCGATGTTGCAAACCCCGATTTCATTGAGCTCCAACTTGGTAGCTGCAACGTGCTCAAAGCTGTTGACGTTGATGCGAAACTTCGGCGCGGTGATTGTCGCCTGTACGGTGGATGTGCCGATCTTCAACAAATAGGGGCGCCCCGGCAGCATCGGCTCATCCGACATCCACAGGATGGTCGTTTCAAACTGGTTGGCAACCTCGGCAGGGGCCGCTGCCGTAGAGATGACATCACCCCGAGATATGTCGATCTCGTCGGCCAGTGTCAGCGTCACAGATTGGCCGGATACCGCCTGACCAAGATCGCCGTCGAGGGTGACAATGCGCTCGATCGTCGATTCGCGACCCGACGGCTGAACCCTGATGCGCTCACCCACGCTGATGCTGCCACCGGAGACCTGTCCGGCAAATCCGCGAAATGAGGAGTTGGGGCGGTTGACCCACTGCACCGGGAAGCGGAATGGAGAGCCCTTCGCTTCGTCGTCAACCGGTACCGTTTCCAGGTGTTCGAGCAGGACCGGACCCTTGTACCAGGGCATTGCGGGGCTTGCTTCAATGACGTTGTCACCCTTGAGAGCAGAAACAGGAATTGAAACGATGTTGAACGGCATTGCACCGTTCTTTCCCAGTGCAGTGGCAAATTCGCGATACTGGGCGTTGATCCGGTCAAACACCTCCTGAGAATAGTCGACTGCGTCCATCTTGTTGATGGCAAGCACAACATTGCGAATGCCAAGCAGCGACACAATGAATGAGTGGCGCCGCGTCTGCACCAGTACACCCTTGCGTGCATCGATGAGAATGATGGCCAGATCGGCTGTCGAAGCCCCGGTTGCCATGTTGCGGGTGTATTGCTCATGGCCCGGCGTATCTGCCACGATGAACTTGCGGCGGTCGGTCGAGAAAAACCGGTAGGCGACATCAATGGTGATGCCCTGTTCGCGCTCGGATGCCAATCCATCCACCAGCAACGCAAAATCGATGTCCTCGCCCTGCGTCCCGACTTTTTTGGAATCCTTTTCCAGTGCCGCCAACTGGTCCTCGAAGATCATCTTCGATTCATACAGCATGCGGCCGATGAGCGTGGATTTGCCGTCATCGACGCTGCCGCAAGTGATGAAGCGCAGCAGCGATTTTTCCTCATGGCTCTTGAGGTAGGCAACAATGTCTTCATCGATCAGACCGGATTGGTGGGCCATCAGAAATAGCCTTCCTGCTTTTTCTTCTCCATCGAAGCTGACTGGTCGTGGTCGATCATCCGGCCCTGGCGCTCCGAAGTGGTGGTCAGCAACATTTCCTGAATGATGTCAGTAAGCGTCGCCGCTTCGCTTTCGACGGCACCGGTCAACGGGTAGCAACCGAGTGTGCGGAAGCGGACCATGCGCTCTTGAGGCACCTCGCCGGGAAGCATCGGCATGCGATCATCATCGACCATGATCAGCGTACCGTTGCGTTCGACCACCGGGCGGCGAGCGGCAAAATACAGCGGCACAATGGGGATTTTCTCCAACCAGATGTATTGCCAGATGTCGAGTTCGGTCCAGTTGGACAACGGGAAGACACGGATCGACTCGCCCTTCGCTTTGCGTGCATTATAGTTCTTCCACAATTCCGGCCGCTGGTTTTTCGGGTCCCAGCGGTGGTCAGCGGTGCGGAACGAAAAGATGCGCTCCTTGGCACGGGACTTTTCCTCGTCGCGCCGTGCGCCGCCAAAGGCTGCATCAAAGCCGTATTTGTCGAGTGCCTGTTTCAGCCCCTCGGTCTTCATCACATCGGTGTGGACACCGGAACCATGGGTGAACGGTCCAATGCCGCGCTTGAGGCCGTCTTCGTTGACATGGACGATCAGCTTCATTCCAAGTTTGGCCACCAGGGCATCGCGAAACGAGATCATTTCGCGGAACTTCCAGGTGGTGTCGACATGCATCAGCGGGAATGGCGGCAAGGCCGGGAAGAATGCCTTCTGCGCCAGATGCAGCATCACGGCGCTGTCCTTGCCGATAGAATACAGCATGACCGGGTTTTCCGCCTCGGCGGCAACCTCGCGCATGATGTGGATGCTTTCAGCTTCCAGGCGTTGCAAATGGGTAAGCATTCAAAATTTCCATGCCATGCTTTTCAGTCGAGCGTCTTCACGCCAATTTGTAGTTCGTACCTGGCGTATACGCCACGAAAAACGGATTGCGATAGCCTGGCTTGCCATAATCCAGCGCTTCGCCGGAAATTTTTTCCACCATTCCGCCTGCTGCCGAAAGGACCGCATGACCCGCTGCGGTATCCCACTCCATGGTCGGCCCGAAGCGCGGATACAAATCCGCTGCGCCCGCCGCCAGCAGGCAAAACTTCAGCGAGGAACCGGCATTGGTCAGCCTGCCAATCTGGTTGGCGGCTAGGAATGCATCGGTTTCCGGTGTCGGGTGCGAGCGGGTGGCAACCACAACCAAAGCCGAATTGTCGGGATTTGCGGTTACAAGGGTGCGCCGTTGGCCTGTTATTGCCTCAACCTCAAAAGCGCCAATGCCCGATGCTCCGCCAAACAGCCTGCCGACCGCCGGGGCAAACACGGCACCTGCCACAGGTACGCCGTTCTCAATGAGGCCGATGTTGATGGTGAACTCACCGCGCTCGGCAACAAATTCCTTGGTGCCGTCAATGGGATCGACCAGAAAAAACCGTTCGCCGGCAAAGCCATCGGCGTGGCTTGCAGCGCGCTCTTCGGTAACGACCGGAATATCGGGAAAGGCGGCTGCCAGTCCGGCGCACAGATGCGCGTCCACTGCCAGATCGGCTTCGGTAAGCGGGCTCATGTCGGCCTTGGACGCAACAGACGACAGCCGCCCGTGGAAGCGCATGGCGATCTCCCCGCCCTCGCGAACAAGATGGCACAGAGTGTCAAGAATGGCGGAAGTCTGGTCAGAAGGCATGGCGCTCACGGGCAGGTACAAGCCGCGAGCGTGTGGCAGGCATGAGGGGAGAGGTCAAGGGGTGGGTGGAAGTTGAAGTTGAGAGGCCGAGAAGAGGATGGATTCGGAAGTCTTCCGGTGATATGATTGGAAATATCTGAAGGAGCTCTGGATATGTCATCAATATCGCAAAAGAAAGCCTCAGCAACCCATCGGCGCAAGACGGCGGCGCGAGGATTGGTCAGAATAGAAGTTCAAGCCGCAAAAGCCGATGCAGCACTGATCCGGGAACTTGCCCGGACATTTCGTGAAGAGCCCGGGCGGGCGGGCATGGTTCGTAGCACCCTTGAACAAGCGCTGGGCAAACCACTAGCGATCACTGCCTTCGACATTTTCGGCTCCGATCTTCCTGAAAAAGTATTCGAAGACATTTTCGAGCAGCCGCGGGCGAAAAGTTGGCGTGAGGTTGAACTTTGAAATTCCTGCTGGACACCAACATAATCTCGGAAATCCGCAAGCGTGAGCGAGCCCATCCCAACGTCGCTGCATGGGTCGCGCGGACAGCAGCGGTCGATATCGGGACAAGTGTGGTGGTCCTGGCGGAAATCCGGCGGGGCATCGAATTGAAGCGGCGTAAAGATGCCACGCAAGCCGAGGCATTGGACGCTTGGTATGAGCAAATGCGAAACCGGCTCGGCGACAGAGTCCTGGGCGTGAACGAACCTGTCGCCGATCAATGGGCACGAATGAGCGTTCCTGATCCCCTGCCGCTCGTGGACGGACTGCTGGCGGCGACAGCCAAGGTACACGGACTGATACTTGTTACGCGGAACATCGCGGATATCCTGCGCACTGGTGTCAATTCACTCGACCCTTTTGTGGCCAATTGAATTTGCGAAATAATTCAAACAAAAAGGCGCCGCCACCGGCGACGCCTTTCGATGTTGTCTGACACCAACGCTTATTTCATTGCGTCGGTGATTTCCGAGGTCCACGCACCGGTTGGTTCCTTGGTGATGATCTTCTGGGCCAGAAGCGCGTCGGCGGTGCGCTTGTAGGCTGCTTCGATCAACTTGGCATCCGGCGTGTCGATGAGCTTGGCAACTTCGCCCATCATGCGCTTCTGGTGGTTTTCGTCCTGGCCGCCATTTTCGATGACAATGCCTGCCGCTTCATCGACGTTTTCCAGTGCATATTTCCAGCCCTTCATCGAGGCGGTGACGAAACGCACCATCTTGTCCTTGAAGGCCGGATCCTTGAGCTTGTCTTCCATGGCATAAAGGCCGTCTTCGAGCAGGTCGTTGCCCATGGCCGAGTAGTTAAAGACCACCAGGTCTTCCGGCTTGTAGCCGGCGTCGATCAGCTGCCAGTACTCATTGTAGGTCATGACCGAGATGCAGTCGGCCTGCTTCTGGATCAGCGGCTGCACGTCGAAGGACTGCTTGAGCACGGTGACGCCATCTGCGCCGCCTTCGGTGGAAAGGCCGATCTTGTTCATCCAGGCATAGAACGGATACTCATTGCCGAAGAACCAGACGCCGAGGGTCTTGCCCTTGAAATCGGCTTCGGTCTTGACCGGGCCATTGGCCGGGCAAACCAGCTGCATGCCAGCCTTCTTGAAGGGCTGGGCGATGTTGACAAGGCCGACACCTTTTTCGCGGGCCGCGAGCGCGCCACCCATCCAGTCGACGATCACATCGGCCCCACCTCCGGCGATCACCTGTTCTGGCGCAATGTCCGGGCCGCCCGGCTTGATCTCGACGTCGAGGCCGGCTTCTTCATAAAAGCCCTTTTCCTTGGCGACGAAATATCCGGCGAACTGGGACTGGGCGACCCACTTCAGTTGCAATGTCAGTTTGTCGGCGGCAAGTGCTGAACTTGCCGAAAATGCCAAGGCGAATGCCAGAAGGATGCTTGTTGTTTTTTTCATGTTCCCTACTCCTGCGGTTAAGGCAGCCACTTGCCGACGGGATCAGCCCCGACGGTAGGAAGGATGCCAGAAAGTAACCCTGCGCTCGATGAGCGCCAACACGCCATAGAAAACCGAACCGGTCAGCGCTGCAACAGCAATTTCAGCCCATACCATGTCCAGATTCATCCGGCCTACTTCCGTTGAGATGCGAAAGCCCATGCCAACGACCGGTGTGCCGAAAAATTCGGCAACGATTGCCCCGATCATCGCCAGCGTCGAATTGATCTTCAAAGCGTTGAAGACAAACGGCATGGCAGCGGGCAGGCGCAGTTTTGCCAGCGTTTGCCAATGGCTGCCGGCGTAAGTGTGCATCAAATCCAGTTCGGAACGGCCAGCCGCCTTGAGCCCGGCAAGCGTGTTCACCAGCATCGGGAAAAAGGTCATCACCATCACCACCGCCGCCTTTGACTGCCAGTCGAAACCGAACCAGATCACCATGATTGGCGCGATGCCAATGATCGGCAGGGCGGATACCAGATTGCCGATTGGCAGCAGCGCGTTGGAGAGAAAACGGTAGCGGTCGGCAACCACCGCCACCAAAAAGCCTGCTGATGACCCGCCGATGAAGCCGACCAGAACAGCCTTCAGCACCGTCTGGTTGAAATCCGCTGCAAGGGTCGGCAGTGAACCCAAGATGCGCGCACCAATGGCCGATGGCGGCGGCAACAGCACGAAAGGAATGCCGAACACGGCAACTGCCATTTCCCAAAGGAAGAGAATGAATATGCCGAAGATTGCGGCAACGGCCAGATCACGAAATTGCCCGCGACGCACATCAACCATGGGCATGGACGAAAGATGGATATTGAGCCCGCAAGCCGCCAACCAGGATATGCAAGTCAGGGTCAGCGGCAACCAGAAAGCCGTTCCCGGTGCCGTTTGCGCAATGGCGAAAAATGCGCCCATTGCCGACAATCCGGCGGCTAGCGCCATTGAGAGTGCCGCGAGGGAATTGCGCCGGGCGACGTCAGCGGTCATGGCCTCGCCCCCATGGCCTTCCTTGTAAGGCGCTCCAGTACACCCACGCCGAACACCAGCAAAGCAGCGACCACCGAACCTGCGATCAGCGCCGCCCAGATGTCGATGGTCTGGCTGTAATAGGAACCGGCGAGCAGTTTCGAGCCGATGCCAGCGACCGCGCCGGTCGGCAGTTCGCCGACAATCGCGCCAACAAGGCTTGCGGCAATTGCCACCTTTATCGAGGTAAAGAAAAACGGAACCGAGGCTGGCAGCCGCAACTTGATGAAGGTCTGAAAGCTGCCGGCATTCCATGTCCGCATCAGGTCCAGATGCATGATTTCGGGCGAGCGCAAACCCTTCACCATGCCGACGGCAACGGGGAAAAACGACAAATAGGTGGAGATCAGCGCCTTGGGTAGCAGGCCGGTGACATTTACCGCCGCCAGGATGACGATGATCATCGGTGCAACGGCCAGCATGGGAATGGTTTGCGAGGCAATGATCCACGGCAGGAAACTCTTTTCCAGCACCGGCAGATAAACAATCCCAACCGCAATCAGCACGCCCAGAATGGTCCCCATGGCAAAGCCAAGCAGGGTCGAGGAGAGCGTGACCCCGGCATGATAGACGAGACTGCGCTTGGATGTGACTTTCACCGTGAAGGTATTTTTCCAAAGGTTTTCCGCCACCTGGTGCGGCGCGGGCATGGTCGGCTTGGGCTGGCTCATCGTCTGGCCAACAAATTCCCACGTGCCGGGCGATACATTGCTGCGTGAATTCTGGTCGCGCTGGAACGGCGCGTTCATGAAATAGGTGCCGACATACCAGGCGACAATCAGCAGCATCAGTGCAGTGCCGACCGGCAGGAGGCGATCTTTCACGAAGCCACCGCTCATGATTTCACCATCTGCGGCCACAGGATCAACACCACCGCGAGCGTACCCATGGCGATGCCTGCCCACTGGATGGCGAGCGGGCGCTCGCCAAACACCGTGACAGCGACGAGCGACGACATCAATAGTTGCAACACCGCAGAAGCTGCCATGGCCACCG
>JBGSOG010000095.1:0-32981 GCA_041739225.1 Rhizobiaceae bacterium | reverse complement strand
GATGATCCAGTCGATCTCGGAGTCCGCCTTCGCATCGATGAGAGACTCCGAAAGCACCGGCCACTGCTGCACGAGCAACATGTTGTCGCGTTTGGGGCCGCTTTCACTGAGGCGCGTCCAGAGTTCTTCCGTCATGAACGGCATGAACGGATGCAACAGCGTGAGCATGCGGTCTAACACCCACGCCGCCGTGCGTCGTGTTTCGACCTTTGCTGAATCGTCGTCCCCCATGAGCAATGGCTTCACGAGCTCAAGATACCAGTCGCAATAGACATTCCAGACGAAGCGATAGAGCGCGTTGGCGGCTTCGTTGAAGCGGAACGCTTCCAACTCCCTTGTCACGATCGCCGCGGTACGCACGGTCTCGCCGATAATCCAGCGGTTGACGGTCTGCTTTGCCTCTGCGGGATCGAACGTTTCCCACCACGCGCATTCGTTCATCTGGCAGAAGCGCGCGGCGTTCCAGAGTTTGGTGCCGAAATTGCGGTAACCCTCGATACGCGGCTCGGCGAGCTTGATATCGCGGCCCTGCGCGGCCATCGCGGCCAGCGTGAAGCGCAGCGCATCGGCGCCGAACTTGTCCACCAGCGTGAGCGGATCGAGCACATTGCCCTTGGACTTCGACATCTTCGCGCCGGACGCGTCGCGCACCAGCGCGTGGATGTAGACGTCCTTGAACGGGACCTCTTTCATGAAGTGCATGCCCATCATCATCATTCGGGCGACCCAGAAGAAGATGATGTCAAAGCCGGTAACCAACACGCTGGTCGGGTAATACCGCTCAAGCTCGGGCGTCTGGTCAGGCCAGCCCAGCGTCGAAAACGGCCACAATGCCGAAGAGAACCATGTGTCGAGCACGTCCTCATCGCGGGTCAGTATCTCGCCGGGTTTGAACTCCTCCAGTTTTTCCTCGACCCACGCCTTCCATGGCCCTTCATGCGCAATGTAATGCTGGATCGCCGCCGACAGTGCCGCTTCTTCGTCTTGTTCGACAAACACGGTTCCATCAGGCCCGTACCAGGCCGGGATCTGGTGACCCCACCACAATTGGCGCGAGATGCACCATGGCTGAATGTTTTCCATCCACTGGAAGTAAGTGTTTTCCCAGTTCTTCGGAACGAAATCGGTGCGCCCTTCGCGCACGCTGGCAATGGCCGGCTTGGCCAGTGTGGCCGCATCGGCAAACCACTGGTCTGTCAGCATCGGCTCGATGACAACACCCGAGCGGTCGCCAAAAGGCTGCATGATCTTCTTGGCTTCTACGAATGGCACGGCATTGCCCTCGCCGTCTTGCGTCATCACGGCGAGACCTTCCGCATTGATGTCGGCGACAATGCGTTTGCGCGCTTCAAACCGCTCGAGGCCACGATAGGCATCGGGTACCAGATTGATCTCATCGACGGTGTTTTCATCCGGCAAGGCGCCGGATTTGACAATTTCCATCGCCATTGCAGCGCACTGCGCATAGTCCGGGCCGTCATCACGCATTGAACCGGTGACATCCATCAGCCGGTAGAGCGGAATGTGGTTGCGTTTTGCGACCTGATAGTCGTTGAAATCATGCGCGCCGGTGATCTTGACCGCACCCGAACCAAACGCCGGATCAGGATACTCATCGGTGATGATCGGGATCAACCGCCTGTGTTCTTTCGGGCCGACAGGAATCTCACAAAGCTTGCCGACAATCGGCGCGTAGCGTTCATCGTCGGGATGCACCGCAACCGCCCCGTCGCCCAGCATTGTTTCCGGCCGCGTAGTGGCGATGGAAATGTAATCGCGGGTCTCGCGCAGCGTTACATTGCCGTCCGCATCTTTCTCGACATATTCATAGGTCTGGCCGCCAGCCAGTGGATATTTGAAATGCCACATGTGGCCGTCAACTTCGACGTTTTCGACCTCGAGATCTGAAATGGCGGTCTGGAATTTCGGATCCCAGTTGACGAGGCGCTTGCCACGATAAATCAGGCCTTCCTTGTACAGCTTGACGAACACCTCGATAACGGCGCGCGACAGCCCTTCATCCATGGTGAACCGCTCGCGGGACCAGTCACATGAGGCACCAAGTCGCTTCAACTGGTTGAAGATCATGCCGCCGGATTCGGCCTTCCATTCCCATATCCGCTCAACGAATTTCTCGCGACCCATGGCACGGCGATCCGGCAATTGCCGGTCGGCAAGCTGGCGCTCCACCACCATTTGCGTGGCGATGCCTGCATGGTCCATGCCGGGCTGCCAAAGCACGTCCTTGCCGCGCATCCGCTCAAAGCGGACCATGATGTCCTGCAGCGTGTTGTTGAGCGCATGGCCCATGTGCAGCGAGCCGGTAACATTGGGCGGCGGAATGACGATGGTAAAACTCTCGGCACCGGGCAACGCACCAGCGCCAGCTGCAAACGCATTTGCAGCGTCCCATTTTTCGGCAATGCGCGGCTCAACTGCCGCTGCGTCGTAATTTTTTTCAAGCATGATGTGTGTCCGGAAACTGCGTCGGCTTTCTGTTAGGCTCAAACCGTTGTAAAGCCAATGGTGGCCAAACAGTCAACGCGCCCCGGCATAATTTGGCGCCAGAGCTGAAGGAGCAATCAATTGGCGCGAATTCTGGTTATTGAAGGCAATTCCGAGCAGATCATCGCCGACACGCTGGAGCGCGGGTTCCCTGTCTCTTGCCTTGGTTATCGCGATGCACTTGCGCTGCACGAGCCGGATTTTGAATATGCGTTTGCCTACCCTTTCGCAAAGCACCGCGAGGAACCGCTCGATCTGCTGGAGAACTATGACGGTTTCGTCCAGACCGGCTCAGCCATTCCGCAGACCGCCGGCGATCCAGGCACCGAACCCTATCTCGAACTGCTCGAAAAAGTGCTGGCCACCGGCAAACCGGTGCTTGGCTCATGCTGGGGATTGCAGACTGCCGCTGTCGCGCTTGGTGGCGAGGTGGAACCCAACCATCGCGGCAGCGAAATCGGGCTGGCGATCGACATCGAGTTGACGCCGGAAGGTCAGGTTCATGCACTGTTTGCCGGAATGCCGCAGCGCTTTCATTCGCCATGCTGGCACCGTGACCATGTAACCCGCATGCCGCAAGGAGCGGTACTGCTTGCCGGCAATGCCGTCAGCGAAGTCCAGGCGATGGAATACCGCAGGAACGGCGTGGACTATCTGGGTTTCCAGTTCCACCCCGAGACCCCGTTGGAAGAAATGAAAATGTGGTTTGACAGCGCCAAGACGGCTCTTGACTCGCCGGGCTTGATCCTGAACTTCCCGCAAACCGTGGATGAATTTGTCGCTGACCCGAAGCTGCGCACCCGCGTCCTTGCCAATTGGCTGGCACATGTGCGTTCGGGCCTCGAACAAGCCTAGCTCCGGGCGATTTTTTCGATTTCCTCGCGCACAATCCGCTCGACCATGCCGGGCAGGTTCAGGTCAAGCCATTCGCGCAGCATCGGGCGCAAGACCGCTTCAACCTTTGCCGAGGTGTTGTCGGCAACCGCAGCCTTCAGCCGATCAATGGACTGGTCAACTTTTTTCACGGTGGAGGGCGAAACCAGCGCATCGCGAAATGCTGAAACCTCACTGTCAGGCTTCTGCGAAGATGGTTGAACCGTTACAGCCGCAGACACCACCGGTTTTGGCTGAACCACCGGCTGGGCTGAAACCGGCAACGGTGTCTGGGCCGGTGCGGAATATGGCATTGGTGCCTGCTGGGCCAAAACAGGCTGAAACTGCGGGGGCCGTGAACCGGACTGGCCTTGAATGGTTGGCGACCCGCTGGCCTGTGCCGCAGGATGCGGCATTTGGCTTTTCACCTGGCTGGCAAGCGCAGCAAGCGAAGACGGCGCTTGCGCACGGGGAGCAACCTGCGTTGCGGGTTGGTAAGGCGCAGTCTTGGGAACCGTACTGGACGCAGTGGATTGCGGTGATTGCGCCATCGGGCGCGTAGCCATCTGCGGTGAAGTAGGTACCGGGCTTGCAGATGCGCCAGGATTCAATGTTGCTGCCCTCGTTGCTGCCTGCAGGCTGGCAAGCGAAGGCTGCAAGGTTGACGGTGCCACCGGTGCAGGCGCTTGCATTTCGGCGGGCCGGGTTTTGCTGTCTTCCTGCGAAATGATCTTTCGGATCGACGCCAGGATGTCATCCATCGTCGGTTCCTTGGTTGCCGCTTCTGCCATTTGAAAACCCCTGAGCCCGACTGCCGGGAAATACCCCGGACATCAATACGAATCGGGATGAGGATAGTCCAGTTTTCCGGCTGCCGGTAGCGTCGCTACAACCCTCAAAGCAGTTATGGCATGGCCTTTTTGTACAAATGCCAGGTCGCATGGCCCAGAACCGGCATGACAACCAGCAACCCCAGAAACATCGGGGCCATCGCGGCAAAGGCAAAAACCGTCACTACTGCTGCAAAAAACAACATGGCTGCAGGATTTTCGGTAACCGTCCGCACGCTGGTAACGATGGCAGTCACAAAATCAACCTCGCGCTCTGTCAACATTGGAATTGCCATGACGGTAATCGCGAAAAGCCCGATGGCAAGCAAGCCGCCGATCACCGTTCCGGTGGCCAGAAACGACAACCCCTCCTGGGTACCGACAACTACATTCATGAATGAATCCAGCGTGGAAACCCGCTTGAAGCCAAGGAACAGTGCCATCAGCAAGCGGATCTGGTAAACCCAAACCCAGAAAACGAACAAAACAACGAAGGCCATCCAGGCCATTTCGCGCTCGCGCTGGCGAAAAACGACCCCAAGAACGGAACCCCAAGCAAGTGGCTCGCCTGCCTGCAAACGCCGACTGACTTCATAAAGACCGACCGCAGCAAAAGGACCGATCAGCGGGAATCCGATGGCCAGTGGGATGATCAGCCATGGCGCTTCAAGCTGGTAAAGCAGCAAATATATCAAAATGCCGCCGCCAGCGAAAACGCCGCCGAAAAACAATCCGTAAAGCGGCGCGGCCAAAAAATCCGCCAGACCTTTTCCCAGAGCACCGGTTACGTCGCCGATGGTCAGTTTGTTGATGGTTATTTGCGGTTTGCGCGCATGTTGTTGTGGTTGCCCGGTCAAGTTTTCCCTCCCATGCCAAATGGCAAGGAAAAGACTGCCACAATTTTGCATCTGGCGGCTTGATCACGATCAAACCGGATTGTTCTTGAAAAAAGGCCTACTCAATGGGCGGCAGTTTTCCAGATATCCTGCCGGCAATTGGCGAAGGTGTTGGCATTGGAACCAATTCTGGCAACGGTGAGAAAGTGCTGGTTGCACTCAAAGCCTGTACGGTCTGGGTTGTGCCGGTCAATACCTTGTCAACCTGACCCAGGACATCTGCATTGGCATCTGGCTGCCCGGTATAGGCAACAACACTTGGTCCGGCAATTCGGCTCTTCTCGACAAACTCGAGTGCAGCCGAGTGCACCTTTTGTGATTTGTCCATGGTGATGTGGATTTGCCCAAGAACGTACTGGTTTGACAAACTGCCGTTGAATCCCGCCCCTCTCCCCAACATGCCGTAAACCGGGAATGCATGGTAAAAATTCTCTGCCACCTCGACATTGGAAGGGGCGAGTGCCGTGGGGCCGGGAATATCGATGGTGCCGATATAGGCAACCCTGATGGCGGACCCCTTGAGCTTGCTGGCCAAAGTCACCGTGGAAAGTGCGCCCATGGAATGGCCCATGATCATCACGGCATCGGGGCGCCGTTTCATGATGTCGCGGTAAGCCCAGTCAACCGCTTCCCAACGATAAACCGTGGCAGGCACGCCAGCAGCCGTCAGTTTCTCGCCAAGCCGGTCCATGCCGTTTGAAAACGTCATGCCTTTGCCAATGAACGAAAAATCGCCGGCTCCGCGGAACAGATAGGCTTCGAGCGCGGATGCGGGTTTTACCCCGGCAAATGTCAGGAAAAGCGCAACAAAAGGCGCCAGAATTACGAGAGCTACGCGGTACAAAAGACCCTCCTTTGCCTGCAGCACACACCGCCGCGCAATACCGTTGCACCACGTCACAGGCGTTTGCGGCCTTCGGCGCAACAACACGCGCAAAATGACCGATCCCGGACAGTATGGTTGCTGTGTACTTAAGGAAGAGTTGAAAAATTGAGGCAACAAGATGGCTGCTTTCAGCCTGCCGCACTCCGCTCTGCCCTCGTGGCAGCGAAAGCCTTCATAACGGCTTCATCACGACCATACATGTCGGGGTAATATTCGACCACACCGCGATCATCCGGCCACGCCGTGAAATACGCGACATAGACCGGGAACTTCTGCGGCACTTCATCCTGCCCGTGGCCCTTGGTCAACATGCTCTCAACATGTGCAACGTCTTTCCCCAGAACCGCCGCCGCCATCACTCGCGGCTCCGCCAAACGTACACAGCCATGGCTGAAGGCACGAAAATCCTTTTTGAATAGATCACGAGCCGGGGTGTCATGCATGTAAATCGCATGCTTGTTTGGAAACAGGATTTTTAACTCGCCCAGAGCGTTGGCTTCACCG
The DNA here is from genome assembly GCA_041739225.1 of Rhizobiaceae bacterium. Taxonomy (GTDB): domain Bacteria; phylum Pseudomonadota; class Alphaproteobacteria; order Rhizobiales; family Rhizobiaceae; genus BOKV01. The sequence goes on along the minus strand of JBGSOG010000095.1, from coordinate 26,487 downwards.
GGAGACTGGCGCACGTTGAACGGCACATTGGAACTGTATGAATACCAGTTGATTGCCGACGACGGGATGAGGTTGCCTTTGTTGTCCGTGACTTCATAGCCTCGCTCGTCGAGATATGCCGGGTTCTCCCGCAGCTTTGGCAGGAATTCGTTGACCAGAATTGACTGTGGAACACCCCAATACGGATTGTATTCGACCGTCTCGACCATGTCGTGGAAGAAGCTCGTCTGGTTCGCTTTTGTTCCGACCACGACACGCATGTCGATGCGCGTGATCCCACCTTCAACATAACGGGCGCGAAACGCCGGCTGGTTGATAAAAACATGACGGCTGCCAAGATCGCGCGGGTGCCAGCGAAGTTGCTCAAGCGCGATAATGACGCGCTGGCGCTTTGTTTCCAGTGAAGTGCCGGCCAATTTGGATAGCGTGTTCCTGCCAATCACGCCATCAGCTCCAAGTCCGGCCTCCTTCTGGAAGGCTTTGACCATATCAACGACTTCGCCCTCATAGAGCTGCGAAACAGCGACCGGTGGAAGCGATGGCAACGAAGGAACGATAGACTGCGCCAGGGACGGGCCTGCCGCAACGGATGCTGCCGCGCCGGCCGCAATTCCCAAGGTGGTGGCGGGTTGTTGCGCCGCAATTTGTGGCAGTGCTTCTCCGGTGACCGCCTCGCTCGCAGGCACCAATGCCGCAGAAGCAATCGCCTGATCTGCTGGCGTCGGCAGGATCGGTGCCGTTGACCCCAGCAGCGCAGGATAATTCGCAATCAATTCTGCCGATGCCCGCTTGGCGATAGCCTTGATCACCAACGGAAGATGTTCGCTGGTCTGGCCAGGTTTGATCAGCAAATCTTGCGGCAAAACAATGCTGTCATCCGTCTGCGCTTCCAAACGGCCCAGTTCTGCCACGAGTGCCCTGAACGCCGAATTGTCCGGGTGAAATTTTGCCAGCGCTGTCGATGTCGGCTCGGAAGCCAGACGGACCATGGCATCGCTTGCTGCCAGATTGCGCTTTGGAAAATCGTGATAACCCGACAACCGGTTTGGCAGGATCCTGCCATTTGCCGCATCCAGCGCGTAACGCAAGGCCCGCGCCGTAAGTGTGAATTCAAACCGCGCTGCTGCGTCCAGTGTTTCGGTTTCTGCTGTCCCCGGCAGCGGCGGGCTCACAAAATAATCCTGCGGGTCCAATCCAAAAGCTTCCGCTTCGGAAAACAGTTTGAGAACGTCCTGCGCAGCCGATGTCGGTTGCAAATCCGCGTCGAGCCAAAGCAGTTTGCGGCTTTGGCTGTAATGTTCCAAAATGGCTTTGCCGATATCCGGCTCGGCCAAAACCGATATCCCGGCAAATCTTTGCGCAAGGAGGTCAAACCCGTTGCCGGAATCTGCAAGTCCCGACGTCAGCGGTGATGTTTGCCCGCCCTCGAGCACATTCGAAACGCTCGCGATGAGTTCAGCACCTTGCGGTTTCTGAGCGTTGACTGACTGGCCATCTGTGGATTTGGCTGGTGCGTTTTTTGCTGTGTCGGCCAGATTCACCACAACCAACCTGTCGGTTTTGTAGGTGAAGTATTGTGGCGCGGATATCTTGGTTATCGGAGCCGCGGCCGGCTGTTGCAGGGCGCGCTCACGTTGCAGACGTTGCTGATAAAGGTCAGGAAACAATACTTCAAACACGTTTTGCGGCTGTTCACGCGGACGCGATTGCGCAAATGCCTGGCTCGCAAAACCGGAATAATTTGAAACTGCAGGCAACGATGCTGTTGAAAACAGCACAGCCAGCAAAAAGGAATTTTTCAAAGAACAACGGTGCATCAATTCCCAACTCCGTTTCACATGCATGATCTACGCCGTCCATCCGCATGGCACAACAGCCAAACCGCAGACCTGCCGACCCGCAGTGGAAAGGATAGGTGCAAAGTTTGGCGGATGTAGGGCCTTCCGTTTTTCGCCATTCCCTGCCGCCTTTGTCGCCGTAGGTTTTTTTGGCTCTGGCAAGCTCCGTCAAGTTCTCCCCGCAGATTCCTGCCAACTTGTCCGGATACCCACCATGGTCAAAGCCGCCGTTTGCCGCCAGTTCGGCGCACCTTTCACGATCGAAGAAATCAAGCTGAAAAAACCATCTGCCGGCGAAGTGCTGGTGGATGTGAAGGCCTGTGCAATTTGCCACTCGGACATTTCGTATGCTGAAGGCGCCTGGGGCGGCACACTCCCCGCCGTTTATGGCCATGAGGCAGCAGGAATAGTCGAGGCCGTCGGCAAAGGTGTCGACAACGTCAAGGTCGGCGACCACGTCGTCGTCACGCTGATCCGCTCCTGCGGCGACTGCCATTATTGCAGTCAGGGCAGCCAGGTCATGTGCGAGGAAGTGTTCCCGCTCGACAAGGCCGGTCCGATCCACTCGGCTGCCAACGGCGAAGAATTGCACCAGGCAATGCGCTCGGGTGCCTTTGCCGAGAAAATCGTGGTTCATCACAGCCAGATGGTGAAAGTGCCTTCCTCCATCCCGTTTGCCAGCGCTTCGCTGTTGGCCTGTGGCGTCATCACCGGGTATGGTGCTGTCGTGAACACCGCCCACGTCAAGGCGGGCCAGACAGTGGCCGTGGTTGGTTGCGGCGGAGTAGGCCTCAATGCAATCCAGGGCGCGGCACACGCGGGCGCTTCCAAAATCATTGCCATTGACCTTTCGGCAACCAAGCTCAAACTTGCCAAAAAGTTCGGCGCGACCCATTCAATTGACCCGACACAAGCCGATGCAAAAGACAAGATCATGAAACTCACAGCCGGTCGTGGCGTGGACTATGTCTTCGTTACTGTCGGTGCAAAGCGTGCATTTGACGGCGCCTTTGACTACATCACCAAAAACGGCGCAGTCATTGTCGTCGGCATGCCGGCAACCGGCGTCTATGCGCAATACGATCCGGGCACCGCAGCTGCATGGAGCCAGAAAATTCTTGGCTCGAAAATGGGTGAAGCCGTCGTTTCCAAGGACATTCCAAAACTCGCCAAAGCCTACAAGAAAGGCAATTTGAAGCTCGACGAACTGGTCAGCAAGACCTACCCTCTTGACCAGATCAATGAAGCCATTGCCGAAGTCAAATCCGGAAATGTGATGCGCAACGTGATCGTGTTCTGATCATTGGCAGCGCAGGAGGAGCCCGATGCACGTCCAGGAAGTAAAGACTTTTGTTGTCGGAAACCCGCCACCAACGATCGGCGGGCGCTATTTCCTGTTCGTCAAGGTCGTTACAAATACCGGTGTCGTCGGCTATGGCGAGGCTTACAACGCGACCTTCGATCCGCACGTTACAGCCGCAATGATCGCCGAGGTAGCTGAGCGATACCTCGTCGGCCGCGACCCGCACGATGTCGAGGTTTTCTTTCGCAATTGCTATTCTTCAGGGTTCACCCAGCGCCCGGATGTTTCGATGATGGGCTGCTTTTCGGCACTGGAAATGGCCTGCTGGGACATTATTGGCAAGGAAGCGGGCAAGCCGGTCTACAAATTGATCGGCGGTCAGGTCCACAAGCGTTTGCGTTCCTACACCTATCTCTATCCCAAGACCGGCAGCGTATATCCCTCCGAGACCGACAACCCGAAGAATGTCTACAATGATCCTGATCTCGCCGCTGAAGCAGCCATTGAGGCCGTTGAACAGGGCTTCACCGCGATCAAGTTCGACCCGGCCGGGCCTTACACGATCTATGACGGCCACCAGCCACGTCTGAGCGACATTGATCTTTCGGTGCGAATGGTGAAGGCGGTGCGCGGGGCAGTGGGCACCCGCGCCGATATCCTGTTTGGCACCCATGGCCAGTTCACCGCTTCCGGTGCCAAACGAATGGCCCGGGCGCTCGAGCCCTATGATCCGCTGTGGTTTGAAGAGCCCTGCCCGCCAGACATGCCGGAAGAGCAGGCAAAAATCGCGAAATTCACATCCATTCCGATCGCTTCAGGCGAGCGTCTTACCACCAAATATGAGTTTGCCAGAGCCATTGAACTGGGCGCTGTTGACATTATCCAGCCCAATCTGGGCCGGTCGGGCGGCATCCTTGAGACAAAAAAGATCGCTGCAATTGCCGAAGTGCATCATGTCCTGGTCGCACCGCATTGCTATTGCGGACCACTTGTTGCGGCTGCCAACATCCAGCTTGCCGCCAGCTTGCCGAATTTCCTGATTCTGGAAGCCATCAAGACGTTTGACGGCATCCATGAGCAATTGCTGAACAAGAAGATCGCCTGGGAAGGCGGCGACATCATTCCATCGACCGAGCCCGGCCTCGGCTACGAACTCAATGAGGCGCTCGCCGAGAGCCTCAGCTACCCGCCAACAGGATCCGGTGCACCGCTGCATCTTGAAATGACCAAAGAAGTCTTGAGGTAATCCCGTGCAAAATTCCTACGCATACATTGGCCTTGGCAATTTGGGTGGTGCACTGGCTGCCTGCCTGATCCGCGACGGACTTGAAGTCCATGTTTATGACCGGGACGCAGCAGTCATGGACCGGCTGGTGAAACTCGGGGCAACTGCGCATTCCAGTGCTGCCAGCGCAGCGCGCGCTGCCGGCAATGCCATAACATGTCTTCCCTCGCCCAAGGTAAGCGAAGCAGTGCTGACCGGCCCGGGTGGCATCCTTGAGGGTCTGCCGAAGGGCGGCACCTGGATCGAAATGTCGACAAATGGCCGCGAGGAGATCATTCGCCTTTCACAAATTGCGGCTGGAAAGAATGTTCATACTCTGGAATGCCCGGTCACCGGCGGCGTTCATCTTGCCACCATTGGCCAGATCACGGCGCTGGTCGGCGGCGACAAAGACCTGTTTGACCAGCACCAGCGCGCTATCGCGGCAATGACCGGCAAAGCTTTTCTGATGGGCCCAATCGGTTCGGCCGCCATCATAAAGGTGATCACCAACATGCTGGCTTTCATCCACCTGGTCGCGGCTGGCGAAGCCATGATGCTGGCCAAAAAAGGGGGCTTGGACCTCGCCCAGTCTTACCACGCGATCGTCGCGTCGTCGGGCAATTCATTCGTCCATGAGACTGAAACTCAGGTCATTCTCAACGGTTCGTACGACATCGCCTTCACCATGGACCTGGCGTTGAAGGACCTTGGCTTTGCCATGCAAATGGGCCAGGAAGGCGGCGTACCGCTGGCGCTTGCCTCCATGGTCAACCAGATTTTCATTGAAGGAAAATCGGTCTTCGGTGGCGATGCCTGGTCGTCGAAGATCGTAAAGCTGCTTGAAGATGCCGTCGGTGAGGATTTGCGCGCGCCCGGATTCCCGGCAAAACTGGAGGCATGAGGAGCAAAATTGGTCACCTGCCGAGTGCTCAATAACAACAATCAAAGCACATTGTTCCACGTCGGGTGACCTGATCTTCAAAAAGTGTTAGTATTTCTGCATGGACCGCGCCGAAATCATTTCCAGGCTGAGATCAACCGAAGCCGCTTTGCGGGCGCACGGCGTGGGAGCCCTTTACATGTTCGGCACGCAGGCCCGTGGCGACGCAAGCCCGGCAAGCGATGTTGACCTTTTCGTTGATCCGGCAACGGATGAATTCCACAACCTTGAAGCCTGCATGGCTGCATATTTTGATCTCAAAGGCGGCACTTGGCGAGTTTCAGATTGGCTACGCAACAAGGGACGGTTTGTCCCGACACATGCGTGAAACTGCAGAGCGTGAGGCAGTACGGATTTTCTGATGTCGCCAACAAGGAATCCGTTTGTTCGGTTGGGACACATCAAGGACGAGCTTGACTGGCTGTTACCAAAATTCCGTGAAATGGAATTCAATACAATTAAAGCCGATATTTTGCATGTTCGGGCCTGTGAGAGATCGCTTTTGATCATCTCGAAAGCCACAAAATCTTTATCGGAAGATCTGCTTTCTGGTTACCCCGAAATCGAGTGGCGTGCGGTCCGGAGCATTGGCAATTTTCTGCGGCATGAGTACGAACACGTAGACCCGAAGGTGCTCTGGCGAACCGTCACGATCAGTCTCGTGAAGCTGTCTCCCGTCGTTGACCACATGATTTTGTCGTTGGTCTCTAATGACAAATGATCGTCTCCTCCCCGATCTTCCCGATGTCGTTGCGCCGGATGGTTCGCTGGTGCGAATCCTCACGGCAACCGCTCACGGCTCGATGGCGCATTTTTCGCTTGGCGAAGGTTTGGTCTCAAAGGCCGTGCGCCACCGCAGCGTTGAGGAGATCTGGTACATACTGGGTGGCACCGGCCAAATGTGGCGCAGCGGGCCCGACGGCGATAACACGATAGAGCTGGTTGCAGGCCAATCGCTGGTTATCGCGGTAAATACCAGTTTTCAATTCCGCTCTTTCGGGCCGGGGGACTTGCAGGCCGTTGCCGTGACCATACCGCCATGGCCCGGAATGGATGAAGCCGAGTTGGTTCCCGGCATCTGGCAATCTTGAGTTGAGAGCAGGATGAAAAGCTTGAACCGCCGAAAATTGATGGCACTTTCCCTTGGAGCCTTGGCAAGTCCGATGACAGCTTCCGCAAGCACGAAATTTGATGTCATCGTTGTTGGTGCTGGCCTTGCCGGCCTTTCCGCGGCACGGGAGCTGGCTGACAACGGCAAAATAGTTGTCGTTCTGGAAGCGCGTGAGCGGATCGGCGGACGCATCCACACATCCATATTGTGGCCGGACCTGCCGATTGATCTGGGCGCCAGCTGGATCCATGGGCTTGACAAAAACCCGCTGACCAATCTTGCCAGAAGCACGAAAGCAACTTTGGTCGAGACTTCCTACAACGCTGCATTGTACCTTGAAGCCGACGGCACACCGGCCGAACCAGATCTTGCGCCGGCCCGGCGGATTTTGAAATCAGCGCTCAAATCCGCAGAAAATCGCAGTGACGATGTTTCCATCATGTCTGCCTTGACTGACAGCAACGACTGGAAAGCTGCAACCGAACGCCAACGCCGGCTGGTTTTGCATGTCGTGAATTCCACGCTTGAGCAGGAATATGGCGGCGCGGCCGGGCAGCTTTCCGCCTGGCATGGCGACAGCGCCGAGGAGTTTGATGGGGCCGATGCGATTTTCCCGGACGGATTTGCGGCCATTCCGGCCCATCTTGCCGCGGGCCTCGATATCCGCCTGTCGCATCCTGTGCGGAGCATTGAACCTGGCCGGGTGACCTTGGCAGACGGACGCCAACTGGAAGCTGGCCAGATAGTTGTTACCGTGCCGCTGGGTGTTCTGAAGGCCGCGACGATCAAGTTCACCGAACCGCTGGCGTCGGCGCGTCAAGCCGCGATCGACAGGCTGAAGATGGGCCTGCTCAACAAGACATGGTTGCGCTTTGAAAAGACCGCGTGGCCGGACGATGTCGACTGGATCGAGTGGCTGGGACCCAAAACGGGTGTTTGGGCGGAATGGTTGTCCTTGGCAAGAACAGCGCGGCTGCCGGTGCTGCTAGGCTTCAATGCCGCCAACGAGGCCGCCGAAATCGAAGCACTCGATGACCGCGAAACCGTGAGTTCGGCACTAGCCGCATTGCGCACAATGTTCGGGAATGCTTTTCCGGCGCCAATCGCCTGGCAGGTAACGCGCTGGGGCCGCGATCCACTGGCTCTGGGAAGCTACAGCTTCAACGCTGTTGGAACTTCGGCAAAAACCCGCAGGCAACTCGCCGGAAGTGATTGGGATGGCGCGTTGTGGTTCGCCGGTGAAGCTTGCGAACCGAACTATTTCGGCACTGCCCATGGCGCGGTGATTTCAGGACGTGACACCGCCAAGGCAATGCTGTGATCCCGGAAGTCCTGCCATCAACCCTAAGCCGTCCAGTCTTCAACCAACAGGCCAGGGATATTCCCGAACGCTTTATCGGCAGAGACCAGAACGTGGTCTGTCGACAGAGCATGTGCTGCAATCAACATGTCGAGGTCAGAAAGTGACCTGCCCTTCGCCGCCAAATTCGCCCGCAACTGACCGTAGATTCTGGCCTCTTGTGACGTCCATGAAAGAATTTCCAGTTGTCCCAAAAAGTGGCGGACATTGCGGGTCAATTTTTCCGGCCATAGTTTCTTGGCCAGTCCGAACAAGATTTCACCCTCACTGAACACTGATATCCGGCATTGCGTCGCTGTTTTTGCCAAAAAAACACTGCGCACCTGTCTGTTGTCAGCGCGGACGAGGTTGCTGACGATGTTGGTATCCAGCAAGTACATGCCTATTCTTTCCAGTCATCGAACACACCATAAGTAGCAGCAGGCTTCTGTTCCTCACGAACCAGAAAATCATCCGGCATTTCCCCGCTTTCGCGTAGTGAATCCACCGCCTTGAAAAATTCCTCCCAATCATCTGAAGGTTCACTCTTTGCCTTGAGCAGGACACCTCCGCTCGCCGGATCGCGCGTGATTTCCACTTCCTTGCCCTCGAAGCGAAACTCTTTGGGTAGCCGCACCGCCTGACTGCGACCCGACATGAACACTTTCGCGGTTTTCGCCAATTGAAGCACCGGTGTTAAAATTGATATCTACCAATGATATATACCATTTCCAACCCCGCCTCAATACCGCAACACCTGTGACAGAACCGGAAGGCTGCGTGAAAACGCCGGTGGATCAATCTGCCCCAAACATGGAATACGCTTCGCTTTTCATCCAGTATGGTTCGCAATTCGCAAAGCAGTTTCTGGCACATGCTGCATGATCCTGAGCGTTGGAGGGGAGAAAACACATGCCGCTGGAAATGAATCGCGAGGTCTTCATCACTTGCGCCGTCACCGGCTCGGGTGGCACGCAAGACCGCTCGCCGCACGTGCCCCGCTCGCCGCAGCAGATCGCGGACGCGGCGATCGACGCGGCAAAGGCTGGCGCTGCCATCGTCCATTGTCATGTGCGCGACCCGCAAACCGGCAAGCCGCGCCGTGATGTACATTTGTACCGCGAGCTGACGCAGCGCATTCGCGATGCCAAGGTTGACGTGGTGCTGAACCTCACCGCCGGCATGGGCGGTGACATGATTTTCGGTGACCCGGAAAATCCACTGCCCTTGAACCCTGTCGGAACCGACATGGGCGGCGCGACCAACCGCATGGAGCATGTGCGGGTCTGCCTGCCGGAGATTTGCACACTCGACTGCGGCACCATGAATTTCGCCGAAGCCGATTACGTGATGACCAACACGCCGGGCATGTTGCGCGCCATGGGCGGCATGATGACAGCACTCGGCGTCAAGCCGGAGATCGAGGCTTTCGACACCGGGCATTTGTGGTTTGCCAAGCAATTGGTCACCGAAGGCGTGTTGAAGCCCGATGCACTGGTGCAGCTTTGCATGGGCGTGCCATGGGGTGCACCGGACGATCTCAACACCTTCATGGCGATGGTCAACAATGTGCCAAAGGATTGGAACTGGTCGGCTTTCTCGATCGGGCGCAACCAGATGGCTTATGTCGCAGCAGCGGTGCTCGCCGGCGGCAATGTACGCGTCGGGCTGGAAGACAATCTCTGGCTCGACAAGGGCGTGCTGGCAACCAATGCGCAGCTGGTGGAGCGCGCAGTGACGATTGTTGAAAACATGGGCGCCCGCGTGATCGGCCCGGAAGAAGTGCGAAAGAAACTGGGACTGGTGAAACGGGCAATTGTTTGATTTGACTAAATTGTTCGAATGGGACGATGAAAAAAGATACGGCAACAAATCCAAACATGGTCTTGATTTTGCCGACGTCACCTTGTTCGATTTTGACAATTGCATGGAAGAAAACCTTGATGCCCGTGAATTTGGCGAGGAGCGCGTCAAGGCAATCGGCATTCTCGATGACATGATTTGTACGCTGATATATACAATGCGCGAAAATAAAAGACGGATCATTTCTCTTCGCAAGGCAACCAGACGGGAAATCGCGGGATATGTCGAATACCTCAAGACCTAGGACAGAAAACGAGGCTTTGGCGCTGGCGCAAAATGCGCTTGATGCTGTGACAGAAACCGAAAACCGAAAACGCATACTTGCAGCACTGACCGATGCAGACAATCCGCCACTTCTGGACGAAGTAATTGAAGGCCTCAAAGACGGCTGGCTCCTTCCGCAAAACAGCTCAGAACAGCTTTCGGTAGGCCTCCGCCTCGATGCGGATGTGTTGGCGTACTTCTTGAAAAAGAAGCCGGACGGTTGGCAGAAAGACATCAACCGCACCTTGCGAAAAGCTGCAGGTCTTTAGTGCAGTTTTGCGGCCGCGTGGAAAACAAACTCTGGCTCTAAACTGGAAAAATACAGTGACCAAAACAGCAGCAATCATCGGCGGCGGCGTGATCGGCGGCGGCTGGGCCGCACGCTTCCTCATCAACGGCTGGGACGTGGTCATTTCCGATCCGGACCCGGAAGCCGAACGCAAGATCAGCGAAGTGCTGGCCAATGCCCGCCGCTCTTTGCCTGCGCTTTCGGACGTGGTGGTTCCGAAAGAAGGAAAGCTTTCCTTCGCAACTTCCATCAAGGAATGCGTGGAAGGCGCTGACTGGATTCAGGAATCGGTTCCCGAACGTCTCGACATCAAGCACAAGGTTTTCGCCGAAATCCAGAAACATTGCCGCCCCGACGCACTGATCGGGTCGTCCACCTCCGGCTTCAAGCCGTCGGAACTTCAGGTAGGCGCCGCCCGCCCTGAACAGATCTTCGTCGCCCACCCTTTCAACCCGGTCTATCTCATTCCGGTCATAGAACTTGTCGGCCTACTTCCAACGCTGGAGCGCGCAGCAAGTGTGCTGGATCATCTCGGCATGAAGCCGCTGATCGTGCGCAAGGAAATCGACGCCCACATTGCTGACCGGTTGCTGGAAGCCGTCTGGCGAGAAGGACTGTGGCTGATCAAGGACGGCATCTGCAGCACCGAGGAACTGGACGACGCCATCCGCTTCGGCTTCGGCTTGCGCTGGGCGCAGATGGGCATGTTCGAGACCTACCGTATTGCTGGCGGCGAAGCGGGCATGCGCCACTTCCTCGCCCAGTTCGGCCCCTGCCTCGAATGGCCCTGGACCAAGCTGATGGACGTGCCGGAATTCAACGACGAACTGGTCGACTTGATCGCCGGTCAGTCGGATGCCCAGTCCGGCAAATATTCGATCCGGCAGCTCGAGCGCATCCGCGACGACAATCTTGTCTCGATCATGCGGGCGCTGAAAGCGCGAAACTGGGGTTCGGGCGCGTTGTTGAACGAGCAGGATGCCCGCACCCGCCCTGCCCTGCCAACCCGGCTGGACGAGCCTTTCCAGACGCTGCAACGCATCGTGCCGATCGACTGGACCGACTACAATGGCCACATGAACGAGAGCCGCTATGGTCAGGTGTTCTCCGATGCCGGAGACGTGGTAATGTCAATAGTCGGCGCGGATCAGGCCTATATCGACAGCGGCCTGTCGTTTTTCACTGTCGACAACCACATCACCTTTCGCGACGAAACCCATGCCGGTGACCCGGTTACAGTGCGAACCCAGGTGCTGGAAGCCAAGGGCAAGAAGCTGCGCATGTACCACGAAATGCTGGCTGCCGATGGCAGGCTGCTTTCAACCTGCAACCAGTTGCTCGTTCATGTCAGTCTTGAGACCCGCAAATCGTGCGAACCCTCCCCTGCCGTGATGGCGAAAATGGAAGCGCTGCACGACGCACAGACAAAATTGCCAAGGCCCGCGAGCATGAGGGACTGACATGCATTTCGGCTTCAGCGAAGAACAAAAACTCATCATCGGGACGACACGCGCTTTCGTCGAGAACGAACTTTATCCGCACGAAAAAGAGGTCGAACGCACCGGCCATCTGCGGATGGACCTGATCAGGGAAATCCAGGCCAAGGCAATTGCCGCCGGGCTTTATGCAGCCAACATCCCGGAAGAACATGGCGGGGCCGGTCTCGATACCCTGACCTGGCTGCTTTATGAAAAAGAGCTTGGCCGCGCAAATTATGCGCTGCACTGGACCTGTGTGGCCCGCCCGTCAAATATCCTGTGTGCCGGAACCCCGCAGCAACTCGAAAAATACCTGGAACCCTGCGTGCGCGGCGAAAAATGGGATTGCCTCGCGATGACCGAGCCCGGTGCGGGGTCGGACCTTCGCGGCATGAAAGCAAGCGCCAGACAGGACGGCCCAGGGGATAACAGCGACTGGGTGCTCAACGGCACCAAGCATTTCATCAGCCATGCCGACATTGCCGATTTCGCCATCTGTTTCATGAAATCAGGCGAAGAAGAATCACCGCGCGGCAAGCGCTCGCTGATCACCGCCTTCTTCGTCGACAAGGGCACGCCCGGTTTTGCCGTGCGGGACGGCTACCGCAACGTCTCGCATCGCGGCTACACCAATGCCATTTTGGAATTCGACAATTGCCGCATTCCCGCTGAAAACATCCTTGGCGAGGTTCACAAGGGCTTCGAGGTCGCCAACACCTGGCTGGGGGCAACACGCTTGCAAGTCGGCGCGACGTGTCTTGGCCGGGCCGAGCGGGCCTTCGGTCACGCTGTTGAATATGCCGCCAACCGCGAGCAGTTCGGCCAGCAGATCGGCAAATTCCAAGGCGTTTCTTTCAAGCTGGCCGACATGGCTGTCGAGATGAAGGCAGCGGAGCTGATGATCCTCGAAGCCGGCTGGAAGTTCGACGAAGGCACCGTCACTGATGCTGACATGGCCATGGCCAAGCTCAAGGCAACTGAAATGTTGGCTTTTGTTGCCGATGAAGCCATCCAGATCCATGGCGGCATGGGGCTGATGGACGAGTTGCCACTTGAGCGCATCTGGCGCGATGCCCGCATCGAACGCATCTGGGAAGGCACGTCGGAAATCCAGCGTCACATCATTTCCAGAGCCCTGCTGCGGCCATTCGGGGCGTGAGGCCGGTGCGCGAAACCGATTTGTACAAACCGGTGAAGGCCATGCTCGAGGCACAGGGCTACACCGTCAAGAGTGAAATCGGCTCTGCCGATGTGGTTGCCATGCGCGGCGATGAACCGTTTTTGATCGTTGAATTGAAGACCGGTTTCTCCCTCGCGTTGCTGCACCAGGCGATTGAACGAATGAAGATGACCGACACGGTTTACGTCGCCGTTCCCGAATGGAAAGGCCGCGCTGGCTGGAAAGCTTTTTGCGCCAACCGGATCCTTTGCCGCCGCCTCGGCCTCGGACTCATAACCATCAAGCCCGATTTTTCAGCAGCCGACATTCATCTGGACCCGGCGCCCTATCAGCCAAGGCAGGTGACAGCGCGAAAACACAGGCTGTTGAAAGAATTCCGCCATCGGGTTGGTGACCCCAATCTGGGCGGCAGCACCCGCATGAAGATCGTCACCTCATACCGGCAGGACGCGTTGCGTTGCCTTGCAAAACTGGGCCAAGGCCCGTGCAAGGCGTCTGGTGTTGCATCATCTGCCAACGTGGCCCGTGCTCGAAGCATTTTGGCTGCCGATCATTATGGCTGGTTTGAGCGGGTGGAACGCGGCGTCTATGGTCTCACGCCAAAAGGGCTGGAAGCGCTCGGGCATTATTGCAAAGAAATCGCGGAACTTGCCAATGCATGATCTTTCCCGTCTGTTTCGCCCCAGATCCATTGCCCTGTTTGGTGGCGCTTGGGCGGTCAATGTTGTGGCACAACTGAAAAAGTCCGGCTTTACTGGCGATATCTGGCCGGTCAATCCGAAACGGGCCGACATTCTCGGCATCACCTGCCACGCGTCCATTGATGATCTTCCCGGCGTTCCGGACGCCGCGTTTGTCGGTGTCAACCGGGACCTGACACTGGACGTTGTTGCCAAACTTTCAGCCATGGGCGCAGGTGGCGCAACATTGTTTGCTTCCGGTTTCAGCGAAAGCGAAGCAGAAGGCACTGGTGGCCGCGAGCTTCAGGCAAAGCTGGTGCAGGCCGCAGGTCAAATGCCGATCATAGGTCCCAATTGCTACGGCTTTCTCAACTACCTCGACAATGTCACATTGTGGCCAGACCAGCACGGTGGCACCAGGGTGGATCGGGGCGTTGCAATCATTTCGCAGTCGTCAAACATCGCCATCAACATGACCATGCAGGCGCGCGCCTTGCCGATTGCCTATGTCGCCGCTGCCGGAAACCAGGCGCAGACAAGTGCTGCGGACATTGCAGCAGCTTTTCTTGATGACGAGCGGGTGTCCGCCATCGGCTTCTACATGGAAGGCTTTGGTGAGATCGGCAAACTTGAAGCGTTGGCCCGCAAGGCTGCACGACTGGGCAAGCCGGTAGTGGCTTTGAAAGTGGGGCGCTCGGAAGGTTCGCGCGCCGCTGCAATGACCCACACTGCATCCCTTGCGGGCTCCGCGGCAGCATCATCCGCATTGCTGAAACGTCTGGGGTTTGTCGAAGTATTCTCCATTGAGACGTTTTTGGAAACGCTGAAACTGCTTCACACCTTCGGCCCGCTGTCTGGCCACTCACTGTTGTCGGTGTCATGCTCGGGCGGAGAGGCCAGCCTGATGTCCGACATGGCGCAGGGATCAGCCATCGAGTTTCGCCCGTTTGGCGACAGGCAGCGCCATGCCCTCAAGGAACTGCTCGGCCCCATCGTCACCATCGCCAATCCACTCGACTATCATACCTTCATCTGGGGCGACACCGACCGGATGACGGCGGTGTTTTCCGAGGCGCTTTCGGAGGGTTTTGATCTTGCTGCATTCGTTTTCGACCTGCCGCGCTCCGACCGCTGCGACCCTTCCGGCTACCAGTGCGCTATTGATGCGATCATTGCCGCGAAAAAAGCCACCGGGGCAAATGTAGCTGTCCTTGCATCCATGCCGGAAAACATGCCGGAAAGCATTGCCGCCATCTTTGCCGCAGAAGGCATCGTGACGCTGAACGGCATGCGCGCCGGGCTGGACGCAATCAGTGCAGCCATGGTTGCCGGTGAACTTCGGCGCGCTGCAATGGAGGCGCATCCTCTTACGCTGGCACAGTGGGGCCACAAACCGTTCATGCTTGACGAAGCGGCCGCGAAGAAGGCGCTGGCCCGCCACGGCCTTGCGGTCCCGCGAAGTGTCATTGGCGCTTCGGCGGGCGAAGCCATTGAAGCTGCGCTAACGCAATTGCGCTTTCCGCTGGCTGCCAAGGCCATGGGCGTTGCCCACAAGACCGAGGCTGGGGCGGTTACCATTGGCATCACGGACGCCGCCGCGCTGCGCACGGCCATCGCCACCATGCCGCAAGACCATGGTTTCCTGATCGAGGAAATGGCAACCGGTGCCATCGGTGAATTGATCATTGGTGTCAGCCGCGACGAAACCGGGCTGCTGCTTCTCACTATCGGTGCTGGCGGCATCTCTGCGGAAGTGTTGCGCGACACTGTGCATCTGCTGGTACCTTCAACCAGGGCCGAAATCGCCAGCGCCATCGCGTCACTGAAATCCTGGCCGCTACTGGCAGGATTTCGCGGCAGACCGGCGGCAGATGTCGGGGCAATTGCCGATGCGGTTCTCGCCGTGCAACGCTACGTGCAAAGCGACCGATACGTTACCGGCATTGACGTCAATCCCTTGATCGTACGCGAAAAAGACGCCATTGCCGTGGACGCACTGATTTTCACCGGCGAATAGGAGTTCGCGATGGACTGGCCCAACGGACAACCAATTGACGTCAAAGTGCGCGGCCATGTCCTTGAGGTCACCATCGACAGGCCCAAGGCCAATGCGATTGACCTTGCCACCAGCCGCATCATGGGCGGAGTATTTTCAAGGTTTCGCGACAACCCGGATTTGCGCGTGGCTCTGCTCACCTCGGCTGGCGAAAAATTCTTTTGCCCCGGTTGGGATTTGAAGGCGGCAGCGGGCGGCGATGCAGTGGACGGCGATTATGGCGTGGGCGGTTTTGGCGGACTGCAGGAATTGCCGCATTTGAACAAGCCGGTTATTTGCGCTGTCAACGGCATCTGCTGCGGCGGCGGTCTGGAAATCGCGCTGTCCTGCGACATCATTCTTGCCGCCGAACATGCCACATTCGCCCTGCCGGAAATCCGCTCGGGAACAGTGGCCGATGCAGCTTCGATCAAATTACCCAAGCGGATCCCGTATCACATCGCCATGGAAATGCTGCTGACGGGTCGCTGGCTCGACTGTGCGGAGGCGCATCGCTGGGGGTTCGTCAACCGCATCATTGCCGCCGAAAAACTGCTGGATGAAGCACGCGCGCTGGCCGATCACATTGCGTCCGGACCGCCTTTGGTCATGGCCGCCATCAAGGAAGTGGTTCGCCAGGCTGAAGACAGCAATTTTCAGGACATGATGAACCGCATCACCAGGCGCCAACTCAAGACGGTTGATACACTTTATGGCAGCGAAGACCTGAAAGAAGGCCAGATTGCCTTCACCCAAAAGCGTGACCCGGTCTGGAAGGGGCGTTGAAGCTTCACCATTGCATGAACGTCAAAATTGAACTAAGCTGAACTAAGTTCAAAAGCGAGCATGAGTTGATGAAAAAGCTGGTGAACATTCATGCTGCCAAGACGCATCTCTCCCAGCTTGTTGAGCGGGCGGAAGCGGGCGAGGAAACCGTGATTGCCCGCTCTGGAAAACCAGTCGCGCGCTTGGTGCCGCTGCTTGAGCGCTTCAATCTCGAGGCACGCGCTCGACGCCCCTTGGGACAACTGGCGCATCTGGGGCCGGTGGCCGAAAATTACGATGATCCTTTGCCAGCTGCCATCTTGCGTGAATTTGCCGGGCAATAATGCGCATCCTGCTCGACACCCATGTACTCATCTGGGCACTGGTGGATCCGTCGCGACTGCCGAACGCAGCGGTCGATGCGATATCGGACATGGCCAATGAGGTTTTCTTCAGCCCGGTCAATCTTTGGGAAATCGCAATCAAGTTTGGGTTGGACAAGCCCGGTTTTTTGTTTGAACCCGGAGCCATCCTCACAGGGTGCTTCAATGCTGGATTTACAGAAATGCCACTTTTTTCCGGCGTGGTGGTTGAAGTTGCCAGGCTACCCCAAATCCATGCTGATCCATTCGACAGGCTGCTGATTTTTCAAGCCCGCATGATCGGCGCCCGCTTGTACACGCTAGACCGCCAATTGCCCGACTATGGCGAACCTGTCGAGTTTTGGAACTGACCCGGCATTTTCCATTGCACCTTAAGCAATGGCGCTGCCAAACGTCGCTTTCCGTGTACCTCACCAAGAAGAATCCGGTAATGTCGGCCCCGGACAAACCGGTGATTTTTCATGAGTGCCAAGCCCAATATTCTTATCATCATGGTCGATCAGTTGAACGGCACGCTTTGGCCAGATGGTCCGGCGCAATGGCTGCACGCACCAAATCTCAAGGCACTCGCCGCCCGCAGCACCCGCTTTGCCAATTGCTACACGGCCAGCCCGTTGTGTGCGCCGGCAAGAGCTTCGTTCATGTCCGGACAGATGCCACACCGCACCCGCGTTTATGACAACGCCGCGGAGTTCGCCTCGGCCATTCCGACCTTCGCACACTATTTGCGGGCGGCCGGATACAAGACCACGCTTTGCGGCAAGATGCATTTCGTTGGACCGGACCAGCTACACGGCTTTGAGGAACGGCTGACCACCGACATCTACCCTGCCGATTTTGGTTGGACGCCCGACTATCGCAAACCCGGCGAGCGCATCGACTGGTGGTACCACAACATGGGTTCTGTGACTGGCGCAGGTGTCGCGGAAATCACCAACCAGCTCGAATACGACGACGAAGTTGCCTTCAACGCCGTTCAGAAGATTTACGATCTTTCCCGCGGAGCCGATGAGCGGCCATGGTGCCTCACAGCCAGTTTCACCCATCCGCATGATCCATTTGTGGCGCGCCGCAAATACTGGGACCTGTATGAAAACTGCGCCTTCCTTGAACCGGCAATCGGCGAAATGGCGCGAAGTGAAATGGATGCACACTCGACCCGCATCCAGGACAGTTGCGAGCGCAGCAAATTCGACATCACACCGGAGCACGTCCGCCGTTCACGTCAGGCATATTTTGCCAATATCTCTTACCTCGATGACAAGATCGGCGAGATTCTTTCTGCGTTGCAGGCATCGCGCCAGTCTGAAAACACCATCATCGTCTTTTGTTCCGACCACGGCGAGATGCTTGGCGAGCGCGGCATGTGGTTTAAGATGTCGTTTTTCGAAGGTTCTTGCCGGGTGCCGCTGATGATCGCCCTGCCCGGCACCAATGGGCATCTGGTCGAACAGCCGGTGTCAAATGTTGACATTGCGCCAACGCTTTGCGAACTGGCCGGTGTGGACATCGGCCCGATATCCCAATGGCTTGATGGCCACAGCCTGCTGCCTCTTGCCAGCGGCGGCAAGCGCCGCGAACCGGTGTTCCTTGAATATGCGGCTGAAGCCTCCATCGCGCCCATGGTCGCCATCATCAAGGACAGTCTCAAGTTTACCCATTGCCAGACGGACCCGCAGCAATTGTTCGACCTTGCCAACGACCCGGATGAACTGGTGAATCTGGCAGCTGATCCTGCTTACGGCGCAAATCTTGCCGATTTCAACGCAATGATGCGCGCAAAGTGGAACCTTGCAGCTTTCGACGACGAGGTTCGCGAAAGTCAGGCGCGGCGGCACATTGTCTATGCAGCCTTGCGCAATGGTGCCTACTATCCGTGGGATTTTCAGCCACTTCGCGCCGCCAGCGAACGCTACATGCGCAACCACATGGACCTGAATATTTTGGAGGAAAGCAAACGCTTTCCGCGCGGCGAATAAGAATGTCCCAGGATCAACCAAAGCTTTCCTCGATTTTCTCCATCGTCTTTGCCATGGCAATCTCGGCAGTGGGCAGCGGCATTATATTTGCCTATGTGCCCTTCACGCTTGCTGAAGGCGGCTACCCACCGTGGATCGGCGGCTCGGCAGTCACGGCCATAGCGGCAGGCGGACTTGGCGGTTGTCTGGCTGCCGGGCCGCTTATTCGGCGCGTCGGGCACGCAAGAGCCTTTGCCTGTGCAGCCGCACTGGTGATCCTGTCGGGAATCATGGTCGCAATCGGAGTGGTGCCAGCCGCATGGATTGCCTCGCGGGCGCTGTACGGATTTGCTTCGAATGCAAATTTCATCGTGGTGCAAAGTTGGCTGAACCACGCTGCCGCCAATGAATGGCGCGGGCGCGCCATGTCGACTTTCTACATGTCTTATGTCGTCGGGCTCGGGACAGGATCGCTGATGTTCGGCTACCTGCCTTCGGGCGACAACACCGCACCGCTGGTCGCCGTTGCCTGCTACACATTGTCCATTCTGCCGATCGGCCTGACCAGTCTTTCAAGTCCGCCTCCACCCGAAAGCGTATCCATCGACCTGAAAAAAGCGTGGCGCATTTCGCCGGTCGCGCTTGCCGGCATTTTTGCGTCTGGCGGACTTTCGATGCTGGTGCAGGGTTTCACCCCGATTTATGCGGCGGGTGAGGGAATGGCGCGTGAAAGCGTCGCCCTTTTGATGTTTCTGATGCAGCTGGGGATGCTTGGCATCCAGTATCCACTTGGCGCACTGTCGGATTTCATCGACCGCCGCAAGGTGCTGGTAATTTCATGCCTGCTGATTGCGGCGAGCGCTTGTGCTGCCGTTTTCACCTCGTTTGAACTGTTCATTGTTGCCGTCTTGGTTTTCGCCATTTGGTCCGGCTCGACGGAAACGATTTATTCCATTTCCAACGCGCACGCCAACGACCGCGCCGATCCCTCGGACTACGTGCCGCTGTCGAGCACCATGCTGGTTGCCTGGTCGGTCTCTGCGTTCATCTTCCCGGCAATAGTCACCGCCGCAACGCCGGTGGCAGGCCCCAAGGCATTCATGTATGCCGCGATATTTGTGGCCTTGTCTTATGCCGCCTTCGCACTCGCCAGAATTATCCTTGCAAGCAGGCCGGCTGAAACCGGTGACGCTGGCGGGTACCGCAGTGCGCAGCTTCCCAATGCCGAGGTGCTGGTGTCAACTCACCCTGCCGGGGCGTCGGAAGAAATTCCCAAACCGCAAACGTGAGTTGCCAAAGCCCTTGCATCTCGCACAGTTCCATCCGAATGGAACACTTCTCGAAACCGGATTCGCACCGTGATCAAGGGCATTTTCTTTGGCTTTTTCGGCTTCGCCGCCCACTCGACGAGCGACGCCTTCGTCAAGTTTTCCGGCAGCAGCGCCAATGTCTACGTGATCGGTTTTTTCCTGACGCTTTTCTCCACCATCCCCTGGATCGCATCCCGGCGAAAAGCCGAACAGTGGCGGAAAATATACTCCGCCAAACGACCCTTGCTGGTTCATTTGCGGGCGCTGTCCAGCGTTTGTGCCAGCATTTTGGCGATCTTTGCCTTCACCAATCTTCCGATTGCCGAAGCCTATGCGCTGATTTTTCTGGTTCCGTTTTCAATAACGGTTTTTTCTGTCTTCATCCTTGGTGAAAAAGTAAGCTGGCAGCGCTGGCTGTTGCTGGCAATCGGGTTTGTCGGCATCTTGCTGGTTATCAGACCCGGTTTCAAGGAAGTCACGCCGGCCCATTTTGCCGGCTTGGGAATTGCGGTTTTTGCCGGAATTTCAGTCACCCTGACACGTATGCTCACGCCAACTGAAAGCAACATGACCTTGATGGGTGTGCTGTTCTCGTGGTTGCTGGCGGTCTATTTCATCCTGATGCTTCCCGGTTTTGCAATGCCGAAAGGCGAAACCATGCTTGCCCTTTTTGTTGGCGGACTGTGTTCTGGTGCCGGACATTTGATGATTCTGCGGTCGCTGGGACTGGCCCCGGCCAACAGGATCGGAGCCATTCAATACACGCAAATATTCTGGGCGGTCATATTGGGCGCTGTATTCTTCGCCGAGTTTCCGGACTTGATGACCTATGCCGGACTTGGAATAGTCGGCCTTACCGGACTGGTCGCATTCATGGGTTCGGACAATGCCGACAAACGCGCCGAACTGCGCACGGTTGAAGCACAGGAATTGCGTTGAGCCCATCAATCCGCAGCCGCACCGGCCAGAAGCATTGCATCAACTTCCTTGCCGCTTGCCGCCCCCGCAAAACTGGCAAAACTGCCATCGCGCAGCATGCCGGCAACGCTGTCACGGATCACGGCATGGGTAAGGCGTGACACCATCGAGCCAACCGAGATACGCCTTGCCCCAGCGGCGGCAATCTCTGCAACGCTGTGTTTGGCCAGCGCACCTGCGGCAAGCGCATTGACCGGTTTGCCGCCAGCAGCGGCAACCACCTGGCGTAACGCATCAAGCCCCGGCAACACGGGGACATACAAAAGATCAGCACCGGCATCGGCAAACGCTGCAGTGCGCCTCAGCGCTTCGTGCAGGTCATAAACACCATTCATCAAGCCGTCAGCCCGGGCGCACAGCACAAAGGGTTCGGCAAGGCTTCGGGCAGCGCTTGCCGCTGCCTTGATCCGTTCAACCGCCAGCTCAAATTCATGGGCCGGATTGCCTTGTGTCATCATCGTGTCTTCAATCGAGCAGCCGGACAACCCGACCTCGCGGGCCAGGCGCACGGTTTGTGCAACCGTTTCCGGCGCATCGCCAAATCCGTTTTCGAGATCACCGGAAACTGGCAAATCCGTCGCTGCCACGATCGCTTGCGCATGCGCCAGCGCCTCATCGCGCGTGACATGCCCCATGTCGGGCTTGCCGATGGTAAATGCAAAACCGGCTGATGTGGTTGCCAGCGCCCTGGCGCCCAATGCCGCCATCATCCGCGCCGAACCGACATCCCACGGATTGGGAATGACAAAGCACCCACTTGCGTGAAGTTGGGCAAAGCTCTCGTGGCGTTTTGAAAAGTTTGCCATGAATTACTCCTGACCAGGGACTGACGTGCGCTGCGCAATGTACCGCCTGATGCGAAGAATGGCTTCTTCGAGCATCCGCTCTTCCTGAACCAGCGAAATGCGAATGTGTCCGGCAGCAGCATGACCAAAACTTTCGCCAGGCATCACACCAACGCCCTCGCTGGCCAAAAGGCCGAAAGCAAATTTTTCGCCGTCCGGTTCAATGGATCGCACATCGAGCATCGCATACATGCCGCCTTTGCTGCCGCGCATGACGACCCCATTTGCACCATCAAAAGCCTTTTGGAACAATCGCCGGCGACGGGCGTATGTGTTGGCGATTTCTTCCACGCCCCAGTTTTGTTCCATCGCTGTCGCGACGCCGTGGCTGACGAAGTCTGCCAACCCATAGGTCACCACAATGGTAAGCCCGACAAGTGTCTCAACGACCTCTTGCGGCCCGCGCAGCCAGCCAACCCGCCATCCGGTCATGCCATGGCTCTTGGAAACCGAATTAAGCACCAGCGTTCGCGCAGGCATGCCGGGCATCGACAACGGCGAAATGTGCCGGTCTTCACCTTGCACATGGGTCCAGTAGACCTCGTCGGAGATGAGCCATAGATCATTTTCCACACAGAACCTTGCGATCATCGCAATGGTTTGCTCCGAATATACAGCCCCCGTCGGATTGTTCGGCGAATTGATCAGCATTACGCGGGTATTTGGCTGCAAGGCCGCTCCCAGATCAGCGATTCTTGGCTCAAAGTCGTCTTCGGCGTGCGCCTCGACCACGGTAAATTCCACTCCGGCTGCGCGGAACGTCCCCGGATAGGTCGCGTAATACGGTCCGACAACGATGGCATGCTGCCCCGGATCAAGTGTCGCATGGATTGCCGAAAACAACGCGCCCTGCCCGCCGGGGGTGGCAATCACTTCTTCCGGCCTCGTTTCAACTCCGGTCGAAAGCGTACTCGCCTTGGCCATTGCCGCACGCAACCGGTCAAGGCCAGCCAGATCGGTATAGTGGTGATGGCCGGCACGCAGGGCCTCCACGCATGCTTCCACCGATTGCCCTGGCGTGGGGAAGTCATGGTCGCCCACGGAAAGGAGAATGATGTCCTCGCCGGCACGTTTGCGCCGTACCGCTTCAAAGTGGACTTCCCAGCCGCTTTTACCCCCTTCCATGATGGAAGAAACGCGTTTCGAAATGGCTGGCATGATTGACCCCGACTTTGCTTCACCACTTCCCTGCCCCGCTTGAACCGTAAACGTCAAGCCCTGTGCGCCAACCAAAACTTGCCCGTCCATGCCAATCCGTGTTCCGGTGTTTTTCTGAAAATTGGGGAATCGACTTGGCCGGTGAAATTGACTTGATGGCCTACAAGGAGCTGGTGCTGGTGCTTGGCACAGCGGCCATTGCCGTGCCTGCGCTCGTTCGCGTTGGAATCAGCCCGGTATTGGGATTTCTTGCCGCAGGCGCTGTTTTGGGACCGGACGGTCTGGGTCGGTTGGCAGAACTGGCGCCCTGGCTCTCATATGTAACCGTATCCGACAGAACCCAGATCACCTATCTGGCGGAAGCAGGTGTTGTATTCCTGCTGTTCATGATCGGACTGGAGCTGTCTTTCGAACGCTTGATGACCATGCGCCGCATGGTATTCGGCCTCGGTGCCTTGCAGGTGCTTGTCAGCGGTGCTGTCCTTGGGCTTCTCGCGGCAAGCGCCGGGGTATCGCGCGATCTTGCGTTGGTACTCGGCTTTGCCTTTGCTTTGTCGTCAACGGCACTGGTGGTGCAATTGCTGGCCGACCAGAAGCGATTGGGTTCGACCACCGGCCGCGCTTCCTTCTCGATCCTGCTGTTTCAGGATTTGGCTGTGGTACCGCTGCTTGTGCTGGTCGGCGTTTTAAGCCAAGGGCGCGACGCAAGCTTGATGCAAAGCCTTGGCATTGCCGCCGTCAACGCGGCCATCGCCATCGGGCTGATATTGTTGCTTGGTCGATTTGTCCTGCGCCCGCTTTTCAGAGCAGTCGCACGCACCCACAGCGGCGATTTGTTCATGGCTGCAAGCCTGCTGGTGGTTATTGGCACCGGGCTGATTACAGCTGCCAGCGGCCTTTCAATGGCACTTGGCGCATTCATTGCCGGCTTGATACTTGCCGAGACCGAGTTTCGCCGCGAGGTGGAAGCGACCATCGAGCCTTTCAAGGGCTTGTTGATCGGAGTGTTCTTTTTCTCGGTCGGCATGTCGCTCGACATTCGGGCAATCCTTGCCAATCCGGCGCAAATATTTGCTGCACTGGTTGTCGTTCTCGGGGTCAAGGCAATCATTACCTATTTTCTGCTGCGCAGATTCCGTGTTTCGCGCGAATCTTCCATCGAGTCGGCAATGCTGCTGGCACCGGCAGGTGAATTTGCCTTTGTTATCCTGTCGCTTGCCTCAGGAACGTTTCTGGGGCCGCAGATCGCCACCATCGGCATCGCGGTGGCCTCGATCAGCATGGTGTTGACACCAGCCATGGACTTTGCTGGACGCAAAATCCGCCGCTGGATGACCGGCGTCAAGCAGGCACCGGCAGCCGTTGCAATGCCTGAAGTCGCAATGCATGCGACACCTTCGGCAATTGTCATCGGCTATGGCCGCATCGGCGAACTGGTCGCTGACATGCTGGATGAACACCAGCAGCCCTGGGTCGCACTGGAAATGAACCCGGACCTTGCAGCTCGGGGGCGCAAGGCAAAACGTCCGGTCTACTACGCCAGCGGCCAGGACGTCGCGATGCTCAGGCGGTTTGGCCTTGCTACTGCCAAGGTGCTGGTCATCACCATGGACGACAAGGCATCTGTTGCCAGTGTGGCCAAGGCAGTGCGCCGCGAAAGGCCGGATCTGCCAATTGTGGCGAGGGCTCGCGACCCGGATCATGCGATGAAACTCTATGCGCTCGGCGTGACGGAGGCGGTGCCTGAAACGGTGGAAGCCAGTCTGCACATCTCGGAAGCTGCTTTGATCGCGTCCGGCGCATCACTGGGCAAGGTGATTGCCTCGATTCATGAGCGACGGGAAGGCTATCGCAATCAGTATCAGCGGATCGAACGCGACAAACGCAGCAACACCCAAAGGCTGCGGGCGCGTCGCACAAGCTTGCGCAAAAAGCCCGGACCACCCGCTTGAAAAGTTACTGGGCGGCTGGCAGCAGCGACAACAATTCATCTGTCGTCACGGTCTGCTCCCAACGCTTCAACTCGGCCTGTTTCCCGTCCAGAAGGACAACAGTCAGCCCTTCACCCCCAGGTTTGAAGGTTTCAAACAAAGCATTCCCCGAGCCTGCCGGAAAGCTGGCATAGCCCATGACCGTCATCGCATCGCGCCGCAAAACCACGGCGATCACCACCGCTTTGCGTTGCGAAAGTTCAACCCGGATTTCGCTGAGCAGTGCCAGTTGCCGGTCCATGCTGGCGTCGCTGCGGGTTTTGGCAAACAGCAATATTGCCGGTCTGCCTGCCAGCGAAGACAATGGATCGCGGACCTGTGCTTGCGACCCGGCAACTGCCAGCACGAGCAAAGCTGCCCAAAGTGTCCGGGCAAATACTGTGCGCAAGGCGCTCACTGGGCTTTCGGCTTCAGCCGCTGTTTGAGAAGGTCCAGATACTCCTGGTCGCTGCTGGCTGCTGCCGGGGCCGATGCCTGGCAAGCGACAGTGTAGCCCGCACCGATGCCTTCCTTTACGCAAACGCCGACCTGCCAGCCGGGCGGCAATGCCGTCAGATCGACTGATTTCCACTTGGGATGGCCGCTCGCCTGCAATTCTTCCAGTCCCGTGACAATCAGGTTGGAATAGTCAGCCACTGCCTTGCAACTGTTTCGGTGGTAGGCGTTTTTCTTCTTGTCGTAGTCATACGTCATCAAGACCGCCTTTACCGCAACCAGCGGCACATCAGACTTCACGAACGGATAGGTTCCGGCAGCAATCTTTGCAGATGTATAGGTCTGCGCCAGCGCCAGATCGTCGAGCTTTACCAGATGAAATTTCTCCGGGTCGATGGTGTCGGTGGCAAAAAGCGCGGCCGGTGCACCAGCCACATAGAAAAATGCATCGAGCTCGCCAGCCAACAATTTTTCAAGGCTCGGCGCCGCGCCGATGGTCTGGCGGTCCGCACCTTCCACCCGCAGGATGTCGAGAATCAGCGATGCGGTCAGGAACGTGCCACTGTCCTTTTCACCAATGCCGACCTTCTTGCCGACAAGGTCCTTGACCGAGGCAATTTCCTTGCGCGCAATCAGGTGGACTTCCTCATTGTACAGCGGAAACATGATCCGCACGCCTTTGACGGCTGCCTGGATTTCCGCGTCATTGGCCTCGTAGGTTTTGAGATATTCGAGCACGTCCGACTGGACGATGCCGAACTGGGTGCTCTTGCGCTGACGCACCCCGATGAAGTTTTCCAGGCTGCCGGCGCTCTCCAAAACGTTGAGTGTCAGTCCGCACTTTTCGCCCAGCGCCGCAATGTTGCGACCGATCTGGATGTAGGTGCCTTTCGGTCCCCCGGTCATGATGTTCTTTTCAAAAGTATCAGCCGCATTGGCTGCCCCGGTTCCCAGGCAAACCAGCAGCACCAGCAAGACAAGTTTCAGGCCACGCATGTTTGCCTCCTAGCAATCTGAATCGAGGGCACGAATAAGGTCTCGTGTCGTCACCGCGGGCGCTCTGCCCATGACTTCGCT
>JBGSOG010000091.1:0-7084 GCA_041739225.1 Rhizobiaceae bacterium | reverse complement strand
CATTGTCGCGGGGAAAAGCGCGGCGTGGCAGTGGTCACTTTGCGCCGAGCCTTTACAATAGAGATTCGGTAATGGGTGGTTCGCCCCTTCCGCAGGCACGAGGTACAAATTATGAGCAAGACCGGAAAAACCATCAAATTGGGCGCAGGCGAAATTTATCCGCTGCTGCCGCTGCGCGATATTGTCGTTTTCCCGCACATGATCGTGCCACTCTTCGTGGGTCGCGAGAAGTCGATCGCCGCCCTTGAGGAAGTGATGAATTCAGACCGCCAGATTCTCCTGTTCACCCAGAAGAATGCCGGTGATGATGACCCGTCACCCGAGGCATTGTTTGACACGGGAACGCTGGCAACGGTTCTTCAACTGCTGAAATTGCCGGACGGAACCGTGAAGGTTTTGGTGGAAGGCGTTTCGCGCGCGCGTGTGCTGGAATTCACTGGTCGTACCGATTTCTACGAGGCGCGGGCTGAAGCCTTGCCGGACACCGACGATGACAAGACCGAGGTTGAAGCATTGGCTCGGTCGGTGGTTTCCGAATTTGAAAACTACGTCAAACTCAACAAGAAAGTATCGCCGGAAGTCGTCAGTGCGGTCACGCAAATCGAGGAATATTCCAAACTCGCGGACACCGTGGCGCAGCATCTTGCCATCAAGATTCCAGACAAGCAGAAAATTCTCGGCATTCATTCAGTGCGCGAGCGGCTTGAGCATGTTCTCGGCCTGATGGAGAGCGAAATTTCCGTTCTACAGGTGGAGAAGCGCATCCGCAGCCGCGTCAAGCGGCAGATGGAGAAGACACAGCGGGAATATTATCTCAACGAGCAGATGAAGGCGATCCAGAAGGAACTGGGCGACGAGGAAGGTCGCGATGAGATGGGCGAACTTGAAGCGCGCATCGCCAAGACCAAGTTGTCGAAGGAAGCGCGTGAAAAGGCCAATGCCGAGTTCAAGAAACTCAAGCAGATGAGCCCGATGTCGGCTGAGGCGACGGTTGTTCGCAATTATCTCGATTGGCTGTTGGGAATTCCCTGGGGACGTCGCTCGGCGGTCAAGACCGACATTGCGTTTGCCGAGAAGATTCTCGAGGAAGATCATTACGGCCTCGACAAGGTGAAAGAACGCATCATCGAATATCTTGCGGTGCAAAGCCGTTCAAAGATCATCAAGGGTCCGATCCTGTGCCTTGTAGGTCCTCCGGGCGTCGGCAAAACCTCGCTCGCCAAGTCGATTGCCAAGGCAACCGGTCGCGAATATGTGCGCATGGCGCTGGGCGGCGTGCGCGATGAAGCGGAGATCCGCGGCCACCGCCGGACATACATTGGCTCGATGCCCGGCAAGGTCATCCAGTCGATGAAGAAGGCAAAGAAGATCAACCCGTTGTTCCTGCTCGATGAAATCGACAAGATGGGCATGGATTTCCGTGGTGATCCTTCATCGGCATTGCTGGAAGTGCTGGATCCGGAACAGAACCACACGTTTAGCGATCATTACTTGGAAGTCGACTACGACCTCTCCAGCGTGATGTTCGTGACCACGGCAAACACGCTGAACATCCCAGGACCGTTGATGGACCGGATGGAGATCATCCGTATTGCCGGTTACACCGAAGATGAAAAGGTTGAGATTGCACGGCGGCATTTGTTGCCGAAGGCAATCAAGGACCACGCTTTGGCAGACAAGGAATTCAAGATCACCGATGAGGCGATCCGGGTCCTGATCCAGCGGTACACCCGTGAAGCCGGGGTTCGAAACCTTGAGCGTGAACTGCAAAAACTGGCCCGCAAGGTGGTCACCGAAATCCTCAAGGCGACGAAGAAGTCGGTCAAGATCGATTCAGACAACATTGAGGGCTATCTTGGTGTTCCCAAGTTCCGGTATGGCATGGCCGAACAGGACGATCAGGTCGGTGTGGTAACCGGACTGGCCTGGACCGAGGTTGGCGGCGAATTGCTGACAATTGAAGGGGTTTCCATGCCGGGCAAGGGCCGCATGACGGTTACCGGCAATTTGAAAGACGTGATGAAGGAATCCATCTCGGCGGCGGCATCTTATGTTCGCTCAAGGGCGGTAGCCTTTGGTGTGCAGCCCCCGTTGTTTGACCGTTCCGACATTCACGTTCACGTGCCCGAAGGTGCCACGCCAAAGGATGGACCATCGGCTGGTATTGCCATGGCCACGGCCATCGTCTCTGTAATGACCGGCATTCCGATCAGGGCCAACATTGCCATGACTGGCGAGGTTACCCTGCGCGGGCGGGTACTGCCGATTGGCGGCCTCAAGGAGAAACTCCTGGCAGCGCTTCGCGGAGGCATCACAAAGGTGCTGATCCCCGAGGAAAATGCCAAGGATCTCGCCGAGATCCCGGACAATGTGAAGAATGGTCTGGAGATAGTGCCGGTTTCGCGCATGGATGAAGTGATCAAACATGCGCTGGTTCGCCAACCGGTTGCCATCGAGTGGACGGCAGAAGACGATGCCAAGGCGCGCCGTGCTTTTGCTGCCGGGGTGGACGCTGACCCGGCACTGACGGCACATTGACTGCTTTTGTCTGATTTTGGCTAGGGGGCTGGACGATGAATTCCAGCCCCTTTTGGTTTTTTCGAATGCCTGCAAATGACGGCGAATCGTTTTTTGACGAGTGGCACTTTTGGTGTTTGTTAGGGCAAAATGCCTGGGCGTGGTTGGGCTTCAATTCAATCCCCTGTCGAAAAACATGGGAAAATGCTGGGAAAACCGGCTTTTTTGACGGTTTGGCATTGAAAAACCCCATTCGGCAGTTGACGGTTCAGCCGCCGGGGGCTTTTTGCAACCAGTGCAAATGCGAGGAAGGAATACCCCATGAATAAGAACGAACTGGTGAGTGTTGTTGCCGAGAAAGCCGGACTGACGAAGGCGCAAGCGGCAGACGCGCTCGAAGCCACGCTGGAAGCAATTGCAGGAGCGATGAAATCGGGTGACGAAGTGCGCTTGCTCGGGTTTGGCAATTTTGTTGTCGCGGAGCGCAAAGCAACCACTGCCCGCAATCCGCAAACCGGGGCGACTGTAAATGTCGCGGCATCAAAGGCTCCCAAGTTCAAGCCTGGCAAGGCTCTCAAGGACGCGGTCAACCACTGACATTTCCATTGTTTGCCAAATTGTGAACCCGCCCGGTGAGGGCGGGTTTTTTGTTTGCCTCTTGCGCGATGCGGACAATATTCCTACGGTATCGGGTGGGGACTGCGGCGCTCACAAGGCGCGATCAATGCCGAACCATCCACGAAAACAACCGGGTCAATTTGTTGCGGTAACTGTCGGCGATCTGGCGAATGCGGGGCTTTGTATCAGCATCCATTGCCGCGATTGCGGTCACTTTTCGTTGCGGCCGGCTGGTCTGCTCACAATTGACCATTCACGCACGATACCGTCGCTGGAGCAGATGTTTGTCTGTGGAATTTGCCGGTCGCGCAATTCTTGCGCGATGCCGGTTTATCGACGCGCGCTACAAGGAGTGTGAGAGAATTCACATGCCGGAGTAGGCCATGTTGAAAACCATTGCATTTAATCTGTTTAAGACCGAAGTTTTCTTGGGGCCTTTTTTGAAAGGAGACAGACATGATTGTCAAACACGATTCCCTTCGGTGGATTGCGGGTATCGTCGCTGCCGCCGCGATGGCCTTTTCGATTGGCGCGCTTTCTGCAAGTCCGGCCAATTCGCAGGCTGCAGGCAGTGGTGAGTGTCCATTGGCAAATCAATTCTGCGGAAATAATAATCTAGAAACACCGCCGGACCTCGATTTTGGTAACGGCAATGGTGCTTCGAATGGTGCCGCCAACGGAGCCACAAATGGCGCCACCAACGGCGCTGAAAATGGTGCCTCCAATGGCTTGGACAACGGCGTTCCCGTTTGATTGGAAGGGATTCTCGTATTGATCGGTGATCCGGGCATGATGCCAGAACCATTTGATGTCGATGCTTTGAAACCCTGCTAGGCGGTCAATGCTTTTGAGTCGTTCGCGTCGTGGCTGGTTTTTTCTCGCTGCTGTGCTCATTTGCGCAGCAGCTTTTTTCGCGGGTCGCAGTTTCGCTGTTCGTCAAGTCAATGAGGATCAGGCCGAAAAAATAGCTCCGGGACGCCTGAACCTTTCACGATTTTCATTTCGGGACATCAACAGAAACGGCCTGTTTGATGTCGGTGACAGGGCTTACGCAGGTTTGCGGGTGGTATTGACCAGGCCCGATGGCACGTCTGTTGAAACGCATTCCAACTATTCCGGTTTTGCCAATTTCAAGATGTCAGCAGGCCGCAAGTCTGATCCCATTCACTCCGCCGGTAAACACTCGACATTGCCTTTGACGCCACCAGGCTGGGAACAGACTACTGAAGTTTCAGAGCAAACAGTTGAATTTGCGCTCGTTGAAGGTTCTCCCGCCGGCATTGCTGGGCTTTCAACTTACACACCTGTCGGCATTGCGCCGATCCGCGGAATTCTGGTCAAGAAGTCGACCTGCAATGAACGGCAGCTGAAATTTCTTGCAGCTGACGGCAGTGCCTTGATTGCAAAGGAACGTGAGCCTGGCCTGCTGTTTTTCGCAGTGCCGTCAGGTGCGGTGACAATTCTGGAGGACAAAACGGGAAAGTCCCGAAAGATGGATCCAAGATTTTATCCAATGTTGTTGTCTGATTCATTTCCCATGGAAATGACAGCAACAACTGGTGGCGAGAGAAGCCTCGCGAATTTTGATACTATTACCCGTTCGGATACTCTGGGCGAAGTACCGCATGGCTATCTTGGATATGGCTGGAAAAACTGGGTAGCCCCATATGAGAAATTTTACGAGGCACCGGGTCTCTTGAACGGTGTCACCTCCGGGGATTATTCAGCCTACAACAGCTCGGGACATCCAGCAGAAATTCTATCGACGAAGCCGTTTGATTTCGTCGGAGCCAAGCTTTCCGTTGTTTGGCCTGAAGCGGAAAAATCCGACGCGATTATCGAGGGCTACCGCAATGGTGTGCTGATACACGCAGACCGGTTGCGGCTCAGCCGAAACGGACCGGTTGATTTTGTCGCTGATTGGCGCGGCGTCGAGCGTGTGGTGTTTCGCCATGAACATTTTTGGCAGTTGGTTGTGGACGACATGGAATTGTATCGTCAATAGCACGTCATTCTTTGATCTTTGTGGAAAGAGGCGATTTGCAAGCCTTCAATTGCAAGTGTTGGACAAGCGGGTTACGCAAGTGGCACTGCAACTTCAACCTTTTCACCTGGCGAATTCATGATCAAAACCGTCACGACGACCCCATTTCAGGACCAAAAGCCCGGCACATCCGGATTGCGCAAGAAAACCGGGGTTTTCAAACAGTCGCATTATGTCGAGAATTTTGTCCAAGCGATTTTCAACTGCCTGGGCGAACAGGCTCGCGGAACCATGATCCTTGGCGGCGATGGCCGGTATTTCAACCGCGAAGCGATTGCCACGACCCTTCGCATGGCGGCAGCAAATGGGGTGAAGCGGGTCATTGTGGGGAGGGATGGCATATTGTCCACGCCGGCAGCCTCGCACCTCATTCGCAAGGAAAAGGCATTTGGCGGGATCATCTTGTCGGCCAGCCACAACCAGGGCGGGCCTGACGGTGATTTTGGCATCAAGTTCAATGGCGCCAATGGCGGACCAGCACCGGAGAAACTGACGGCACAAATTTTTGAGGCAACAAAAAGCCTTGGGGAATACCGGATCAGCGACAGTGCCCCCGGTGACATGGCGTGCGAGGGCACCAGCATGCTGGACGGCATGATCGTGGATGTTGTCGATCCGGTCACAGCCTATGCGCAGTTGATGGAAAGCCTTTTTGACTTTGGAGCAATTCGCGGATTGATCGCAGGCGGGTTTTCCATCTCCTTTGACGCAATGCATGCCGTGACGGGGCCCTATGCGCATGAGATATTGGAAAGACGGCTGGGCGCGCCCAAAGGCACTGTCGTCAACGGTGTGCCGCTGGAGGATTTTGGAGGCGGGCACCCTGATCCAAATCCTGTCTATGCCGACAAGCTCTATGCCCGGATGATGGGGCCGGATGCTCCGGATTTCGGTGCGGCCTCCGATGGCGATGGCGACCGCAATTTGATCCTGGGGCGGGGCATATTCATAACGCCTTCTGATTCACTGGCAATTTTGGCCGCAAATGCGCATCTGGCACCGGCTTACAAAAGCGGGCTCAAAGGCATTGCCCGGTCCATGCCGACCAGCACGGCCGCAGACAAGGTGGCTTTGGCGCTGGGCATTCCCATGCACGAGACGCCAACCGGCTGGAAGTTCTTCGGCAATCTGCTGGACGCCGGCATGGCAACCATTTGCGGCGAAGAGAGCGCGGGGACAGGTTCTGACCATGTGCGCGAAAAGGATGGTCTTTGGGCAGTTTTGCTGTGGCTCAATATTCTGGCAGTGCGCCGCGAAAGCATGGTCGCGATTGCACAGCACCATTGGAAGAAGTTTGGGCGCAATTACTATGCGCGGCACGATTATGAAGGCGTGCGCAGCGAAGACGCAGATATGCTGATGGCCAATTTGAGAGGCTTGCTCCCTTCGCTCGGCGGCGCCAGCGTTTGCGGGATGTCGATCAGGCAGGCAGACGATTTCAGCTATCACGACCCGGTGGATGGGTCTACAAGCGCCAATCAGGGCATTCGCATTCTTTTCAACAACGGCTCGCGCATCGTTTTCCGACTGTCGGGAACGGGCACCGAAGGCGCGACGTTACGTGTTTATCTCGATCGTTACGAAGCAGGGCCACAACGACTAGACCTTGCTCCGCATGACGCGCTGGCTGATATTGTTGCAGCTGCACGCGACATTGCCCGAATCGAACACTACACCGGCAAATCCGAACCGAGTGTCGAGACGTAGAATTGACAAGAAGAAACCGGATCAGGGGAAATGCCAAATGACGCGATATTTCATTGCTTGGCTTGCAGTCGTTGTGGTTTTTCTGGCGATTGACAGCGTCTGGCTCGCGTATGTTGCCAAGACATTTTACCAAAAACACATCGGCTTTCTGCTGCGTGAGCAATTCCAGATGGGCGTTGCCGCCGTGTTTTACCTGTT
>JBGSOG010000008.1:0-63802 GCA_041739225.1 Rhizobiaceae bacterium | reverse complement strand
GGAGGACGAAATTGCGGCATGGAATGTCGATGTGATGCCGGACGGAACCGGTCTGCCCGTTGGTTCGGGCTCGGTTGCAGATGGCGAAGGATTGTTTTCCGAGAAATGCGCGTCCTGCCATGGTGAGTTTGCCGAAGGCGTTGACAATTGGCCAAAGCTGGCCGGCGGCGACGATACGCTGGATGATGATGATCCACTGAAAACGGTGGGTTCATATTGGCCTTATCTTTCAACCACCTGGGACTATATCCACCGCTCAATGCCTTTCGGAGGCGCGGGCGTCCTTACGGCTGATGAGACCTACGCAATCGTAGCCTACATCATCTACTCCAACAATCTGGTTGACGAAGACTTCGTTCTCTCCAACGAAAATTTCCTTGAAGTGAAGATGCCCAATGCAGGCGGCTTTATCGTCGATGACCGGGCGCAAAGCGAATATTCCAAGTGGCGCGCCGAGCCATGCATGAAGGATTGCAAGCCTTCGGTGGAAATCACCAAGCGGGCGACCATTCTCGATGTCACGCCGGACACAGTGGACGACGAGAACAAGCCAAAGGGTTCGGTTGAGTGAAAAGACTGCGCTTCAATCGCTTCAGCTTTAAAGGAAACCACACTGTACCCAAAGGTACGGGGGTGGAATTGACCCGTCGGCGGCTGCTTCCAGTCGCCGTCGCGATGCTGGCAATTCCCTTTGCGTCCCTTTCACTGGCGGCCAGCCTTGATGATCCCGTCTTCAAGCCATGTGCCGGATGTCACGAAATCGGTCCGGGTGCCAAGCACAAAATCGGTCCCCATCTTGATGCCATTCTCGGTCGCAAGGCGGGCTCGATTGATGGCTTCAAATATTCCAAGGCGATGAAAGACGCAGGTGAAGGCGGCCTCGCCTGGGACGAAAAAGCGTTGGATGAATACATCGCCAAACCGCGCGATTTCATCCCCGGCAACCGCATGTCTTATCGCGGAATGGAAAAGGCCGAAGCGCGCGCCGAACTCGTCAAATGGATAGTTGAAAAAGGCAAAGCCGAGGCCAGTCCTGCAGATTTGCCGGAAACGATTGTTGCCAATGCCGCACCGCGCGAATTTGCCGATGCGGTTCTTGCCATCGAGGGCGACAAGGAATTCGGGCAATATCTGGGTGGTGATTGCGTAACCTGCCACCAGATGACAGGGCATGCCGACGGCATCCCGTCCATCGTCGGTCTGCCCAAGGAATATTTTGTTCGCGCGTTGCTGGAATACAAAACCAACGTTCGCAACAACGAAGTGATGAAATTGCGTGTCGTGAACCTCGCGAACGAGGAGATCGCCGCGTTGGCTGCCTATTTCAGTTCACTTGAGCCGAAGTAGTTTCTTGAAAAGTCCACAGGGAGGCAGTCATGACACATATTACTCGAAGGAATCTCGGGATTTTGCTGGGGGCAGCATCTGCCACCTTGGCAATGCCCGCATATCTGCGTGCGCAAACCAAGCCACGCGTTGTCGTTATCGGCGGCGGAGCAGGCGGCGCGACAGCTGCCCGCTACATCGCCAAGGATTCGGAAGGCGCGATTGATGTCACGTTGATTGACGCCAGCGAAAACTTCACCACCTGCTTTTTCTCGAACCTTGTGGTGGGGGGCTATCGCGACATGGCGTCGATCACCCACAACTGGGACAAGTTGCAGGCGAATTTCGGCATCAAGAAAATCACTGCGATGGCAAAGTCTATCGACCCGGCAGCCAAGACCGTCACGCTCGCCGACGGCACTGCGGTTCCTTACGACCGGCTTGTGGTCTCACCCGGCATCGACATCATGTATGATTCCGTCCCCGGTTATTCGCAGGAAGCTGCCGAAATTGCACCGCATGCATGGAAAGCCGGCCCGCAGACCGAACTTCTCAAAGCCAAACTCGATGCCCTGACCGATGGCCAGAACATCGTGATGATTGCGCCGCCAAATCCGTACCGTTGCCCTCCTGGGCCATATGAACGGATTTCGATGTTTGCCCATGTGCTCAAGACCAAGGGTTTCACCAACTCCAAGATCTTCGTCATTGATCCCAAGGACAAGTTCTCCAAACAGGCACTGTTCCAGGAAGGCTGGACCAAACACTATGGCAACATGGTTGAATGGATGGGACCGGAAGTGCATGGCGGGGTCAAGAATGTTGACGTTGCTGCGGGCAAGGTTGAAACCGACCTTGATACCTTTGAGGGCGCTCTGCTCAACATCATTCCCGCCCAGAAGGCTGGCGTGATCGCGCGCGAT
The DNA here is from genome assembly GCA_041739225.1 of Rhizobiaceae bacterium. GTDB lineage: Bacteria > Pseudomonadota > Alphaproteobacteria > Rhizobiales > Rhizobiaceae > BOKV01. The sequence goes on along the minus strand of JBGSOG010000008.1, from coordinate 61,553 downwards.
TCTGGACTGGCTGACGAAAAGGGTTTCTGCCCGATTGATCCGGCCAGCATGAAGTCGATGAAGAATGACGCAATCTATGTCATCGGTGACGCATCGATTGCCGGCGACATGCCGAAGTCCGGGTTCTCTGCGAACAGCCAGGCCAAGATTGCAGCCATGAACATCCGCGGCGAACTGACCGGTGCGAAAGTGTTCCCGGCGAAATATGCCAACACCTGCTGGAGCCTCATCGAGACAAACGATGGCGTAAAGGTTGGCGGCACTTACGAACCGAAGGACGGCAAGATTACCGGCGTTTCAAACTTCGTCAGCCAGGTCGGCGAAGACGCGGCGCTGCGCAAGACGACCTATGAAGAATCGATTGGCTGGTATGCCGGCATTACTGCCGACATGTTTGGCTGAACGAATTCGGTTCAAGGAAGAAAAAAGGGCCGCTTCGTCGGCCCTTTTTTTCTGGTTTGAAGTCGGCGTCGGGCAGAACAATTCGTCTTGCCCAAACGAACACGGCAGCCCGCAAGCACTTGTTGCGGGCTGCCGTTTGATTTTTGTGGTCGCGATCAGAACTTGAAGGCAACCCGGCCTGAAAGGTAGTTCATCTCACCAGCGATTGGCTCGCCATCGAACTCGTCAAAGAAGCTGTGTGTGTATTCGACACCAACGATGATCCGCTCGTTCAAAGCGAGGTCAAGGCCGCCACCGACCATCGGCACCCAGTCTTCAAGGCCGACATTGATCTTTCCATAGGTGCCGCCAGCAACGCCATAAACCTGTACCTGACCCCACGCGAGGCCAACGCGACCCTTAACGATGTCGGCGTCTTCAAGATAAATCGGCAAAGGCCCAAGCGTGGGTGCAATGTACTGAATGTTCAATTCGACATGCTGGTACTCCGCACCAACGACAAGATTGCCCATCTGGTGCATGTAGCCGATGAAAACGCCCTCAGCCTTTTCCTCGCCTTCGGAGTAAAGCTGAATGGTCGCGGCAGGGCCGATCGGAAAGTTGTCCTGCGTGTCTGAAGCTTCGGACATTCCATAGGAAGCGCCGAAGTAAAATCCGGTCCAGGAGTAGCCCCCCGATTGGGAGAACCTTTCCGGATCAATGTCCGCCGCCAATGCGGGGGCTGCTGCCATCATGATGGCAGCAAATGACAAAACGGTTTTGAGCATGTTTCCCTCAGCGTTATGGTGAGCCGAAGGTAAACAATCATGTTGAACAAACCGTTAAGCGCGCCGAAGTGGCAACTTAGAAAAGTTCGATTTCGGAAACTGGTTCATCCAGCCAATCTTGCGGCAGTTGGCAGAAGTTCTTCCGGGGCCTTCACATCCGTGTGGCGCAGGAAGAATGACGGAAGGTCGATGCCTTTCAGGGGACGTGCGAAAAAATATCCCTGGAACTGGTGACACCTGATAGAGCGAAGGAATTCGACCTGCTCAAGGGTTTCCACGCCCTCAGCGGTGATGCGGATGTTCAATGATTCCCCAAGTGTGCTGATCATCCGCAAAATGGCTTTTGCTGACTCATCCTCACTCAATGCAGTCACGAACGAACGGTCAATCTTGATCTTGTCGAACGGGAATTTGAGCACATACGACAGGCTGGAATAGCCGGTACCGAAGTCGTCAAGGGCAATGGTAACGCCAAGGCCCTTCAATTGCTTGAGCGTGGTCAAAGCTTCCTCTGTGTTGTTGATCAGGAGGCTCTCGGTGATTTCAAGCTCAAGCCGGTACGGCGGCAAGCCGGTTTCCTCGAGCGTTTTGCGCGTGTTTTCAACGATCTCCGAGCCGATGAAGTGGTGTGCGGAAAGGTTGACTGCAACGACCACATCCTGCGGCCAATCGAGCGCAGCGAGGCAGGCCTGACGAACGCTCCAGTTGCCAATTTCCTGGATCAGTGTCGATTTTTCAGCAATCGGAATAAACTCAAGCGGTGAAATCATGCCACGGATCGGGTGATGCCAGCGGATAAGAGCCTCCATGCCAGTGGGCTTGCCCGTGGTTGTCGACATCAGTGGCTGGTAATAAAGCTCGAACTCGTCATTCTCGATGGCCGATTTCAATTCCAGCTCAAGCATGCGTTTTTCGCGCTGGTCAGCGTCCATTTGTGCCTCGAAGAACCGAAACACGCCCCGGCCATCGGCCTTTGAACGGTAAAGGGCAAGATCGGCATTGCGAAGCAACTGGTTCGGGCGCGTGCCATTGACCGGTGCAAGTGCGATTCCGATGCTCACACCGATCATGTGACGCTCGTCGTCGATTTCATAGCTTCGCGATATTTCCTGTATCAAACGTGCAGCAAGCTTTGCAGCGGCACCAGCATCGCACTTGTCCAGCATGATGATCGCAAATTCATCGCCGCCAAGGCGAGCGACACGATCTGTCTCGCGCACAACACGCTGAATGCGGGAGCCGACCATCTTCAACAATTTGTCGCCAACCAAGTGGCCACGCGTATCGTTGATCAACTTGAACTTGTCGAGATCAAGGAACAACACGGCAAACGGAGTTCCATAGCGCTCAAGAGAGGCGGATGCCTGATCCATTTCCTCGTTGAAGCGAGCCCGGTTCATCAATCCGGTAAGCGAGTCAGTGTGTGCCAGCAAACTGATTTCAATTTCGGCGGTCTTTTCCGATGTGATCTCGGAGCCAATGCCGATATAGCCCTGATATTCGCCATCAATGGAATAATTGGGTTTTCCGGTCAGGTTCCACCAGCGCTTGGTGCCGTCAATTTCGATTGAAAACTCCAGATCCCGAAATGTTTCGCGCAGTTCGATCAGTTTTTCGATTTTTTCGACCACCAGCGCTTCCGCATGAATATTTGCGAGAACGTCGAGGAACGCATGATTTGCCAGTTTTTCGTGGGGAAGGCCACAAGCAGTTTCAAACCTTTGCGAGACCCGGTGGACGTAACCTTTGGCGTCAAATTCCCACAGCCAGTCATTGGCATTTTCCTCAAATTCCTTGAGCAACAGGCTGAAGAAATTGCCTTGTTCGCGCACTGCTATCCGGGACCTGATCTGCACGGCAATGTTCTGGCCGAAAACGAGCAGCATTCTGACCGAAGTCATGATGCATACCAGAAGCAGCAGCATCACAGGCATGCCGAAAGCCTTGTCGTTTGCAGCAACCAACGCAGTTACCGAACCGATCGCGACAGGCGTCATAAAGGCAAAAGCTGCTTTGGTTTGCATTGCAAACGCAAGGCTGGTTGCGACCAGCAAGCCACCTGTGGAAAGGGCAATCACCAGTTTCAGCTCCGGCCCTGCGGACGGGAAAATGAATGTTGGCGGAATTGCCCAGATCAGGCCCATCAGAGCGGTGTGGGCGATCATTGTACGCACCCTTGCTTCAGGATGCAGTTTTTTTGATTTTGAATGCCGCTTCAAAGACTGGAAGAGGATTGCGGAATTTACCGCAACAACAACCACGGACCAGGCGAGCAAGAACTGGAAATGCCCGCTCCCGATAGCTGTATAAAGAAGTACCATTGCAACGAGTGCACCGGCCATGGCCAGGATCGTCGACATTCTTGCAGTGAACCTGAGTTGCTCAATGGCAAGTTCGGCCTTTTGCGAGTTGTTGAAATCGCCTGTGCCGGAAGCATTGTCCAGCAGTCGAGAGAACCAATTCAAAAGCATAGCCTGAACGCCCATTTTTTTGTTGTCGTTCCATACCATGCGAGCCCTTAATAAATCGCATTGGAGGGGTTTCAAACCGCATACCCAGCCAATGTGGTTAACACCGTCACAACGCAGTCACTACAAGAGAATGTTTTGTAACCATTTGATATTAATGCATAAAAAACTTTTTATTAAGCACGTGGCTTAAGCGGCATTTTACCCCGGATCAGTATTGTGTGTCGAAACAACACAAGAAGGGGCGGCCCCATGACGAGCACTACATTCAACGAAAACAATAACATTCCCATGGAAGCACTGGGCGGCAGCTTGCGCGACTATCGCGTTCCGGCTGGCACCAATTTGATCAAGCGCGTTGAAGGCTTCTACAAGTGGCAGGACCTTCGCCGCCAACACGCCATGTGGCCATATGCCCGCTCCACAGCAACGGCGCCAAAGACCCACTGCGACGCCAAAACAGACGCAGGGCAGGCAATCAGCGGCATCAATTTCGCTTCGCAGGACTATTTGAGCCTCTCATCACACCCGCAAATCAAGGAAGCCGCGATCCGCGCCATCAGCGACTATGGCGTCCATAGTGCCGGTTCTGCAGCCCTGCTGGGCAACACCCGCCATTCGCTGGCACTTGAACAACGCATTGCCGATTTCATCAGCGGGCACCAGGTTGTGCTTTACCCGACTGGCTGGTCGGCGGGCTTTGCTGCCGTGCAGGGCGTGGTGCGTCCGGACGATCATGTCGTGATGGATGTCCTTGCACATTCCTGCCTGCAGGAAGGCGCACGCGCTGCCACATCGAACATCCACTTCCATGGCCACTTGAACTTGCGTGGTCTTGAGCGCCGGTTGCAACGCATTCGTGCGGTCGACGCTACCAACGGCATACTTGTCGTGACCGAGAGCCTGTTCTCCATGCATGCAGATACGCCCGACATTGCCGCAATGAGCGCCCTTTGCAAGCAATACGACGCCATGTTGTTGGTGGATTGTGCGCATGATTTCGGCTGCATCGGCGCCGATGGTCTTGGCCATTTGAGCCTTCAGAACATCGTCAACGATGTTGACATCATCATCGGCAGCTTCTCGAAGACATTTGCCTCCAATGGCGGCTTCATCGCCGTCAAGACCCGCGCTGCAGCTGAATACCTGAAGTACTACAGCGCCACCCAGACTTTCTCCAATGCATTGTCGCCGGTGCAAGCCTCCACAGTGCTGGCCGCTTTCGACATCATCCAGGCGGAAGAAGGCGCGTTCAGAAGGCGCAAGCTGATGGACAACATCTTGTACTTGCGCAAGGAAATGACCAATGCCGGTCTTGAAACCCTTGGCGATCCTTCGCCGATCGTACCAGTGCGGGTGGGTGCAGAAGGCATGGCTCGCATTGCATCGCGCGAACTGTCCAATCTGGGGGCCATCGCAAACCTGGTTGAATACACGGCAGTGCCGCAAGGTGGCGCGCGCTTCCGTGTTCAGGTGATGTCTGATCATACCCGCGAGGACATTGACCTGTTGGTTCGGCAAATGCGCACGGCCATGAAGTCGGCTGACTCCATTTATCGCGAACTGCGCGAAGCAGGCTTTGCAGAAACGCATCTGGCACCGGTGGCTGAAGAGCTCGTCGAACGCCAGAACGCTGCTTGATCGCGGCATTGGGGAAGATCGACATGTCCGAACCAAGGCGACTTCTTGCAGTTGATGATGACGTCAACTCTGCCGAACTGATCGTGCGGGTGGCCGAGCGTTGCGGTTACGAGGGATTTGCCACGTCGGACTCACGGGGCGTAATCAATCTGGCCAACGCATTGAAACCGGGCGTTATCTCGGTAGACATATGCATGCCAAACATTGACGCAAATGAACTTCTGCGGATGCTGGCCGAGGTGCGATATGAGGGGCAAATCCTGATTGTCAGCGGTCAGTCGCCGGAGCAGTTGCTGGAAACCCAACGCATTGCCGAGGGTCATGGCTTGAAAGTCCTGTGCACCATGCAAAAGCCTTTCAATTTGTCGGCGCTGCGGCAGTCGCTCCAGAACATGTCGGTCGAGCAAGCGGCATAGTCCAATACACATCAAGACAGAAAAACGCCGCCGCAGGGATCCTGCGGCGGCGTTTCTCATTGTGTTTCGATGCGAGATAGAGTTGTTGGCCATTCACCCGGCAGCCATTGTCGATGCTGCCTGACGCGTTTTGGCAAAATCAGGCGGCTTGGCTTGTGCCCTGGATTGCACGTTCGATTTTGCCCAGCAAGCGCGGGAAGTCCACCGGCTTGGTATCAAAGTCGCAACATCCAGCTTGGAGTGATTTGATCCGGTCTGTTTCAAACGCACTGGCTGTCAGTGCAATGATCGGGATTTGTGCCACATCCGGTTGCGCCTTCAGTCGGCGCGTTACTTCCCAACCATCCATCTCGCCAAGTCCGATGTCCATCAGGACAACGTCTGGACGATGATGGCGGGTTGCTTCAATGCCGGAAGGGCCATCTTCGGCAAAGCGAACGGTAAAGCCGCGGCGCTCCAGCCTGCGGCCAAGCACATCGCGGTTTACCGGGTTGTCTTCAACGATCAGTACGAGTGTCATGTTGCCTCACCTGTCCAGTTTGGTGAACGTATTTCGGGGTGTTAATGCGTGTCAGGAAGCAGTGCGAAACTTTGTTGCATCCCTGTTCGGCAGCTTTGCCCGGTCGATGATTTTCAAGGCATTCTTCAACTTGACAGTGTCGAGCGGCTTGGTGATGAAACCGTCAGCATCGTGGTTTTCGGCCTTGATACGGTCTTCAAGAATTGAAAGCATGATGACCGGTATATTGGCCGTGCTCGGGTCGGAGCGGAGGGTCGAAAGCACATCCCAGCCGTCCAGACCAGGCATCAGCACGTCAACGAACATTGCGAGCGGCCTCGCAGAACGGGCAAGCTGCAGGACAGACTCAGGAGCATTGGTGCAGATGGCGGAATAGCCTTCCTTGCTCAGGAGTCGGTCGGTCAATTCGAGAAACGCCAGATCATCATCGACCACAAGGATCGTTCCTTTGCTGGACGCGTGGGTGCCACCCGATGATACGCCAGCAAATGAAGTCTTCATGGACTTCTGGTCAATCAGCGCGTCGCGCAGCATCTGGTGTTCTTCTTCGCTTTGCGCGAGTTCAAGATCAGCCCGCTTTTCCATCTCTTCCATGTTGGCCGGAATTTTGATGGTAAAGCACGCACCATTGCCTTCCTTGCTTTCGACAGTGATGTCTCCGCCCATAAGGACGCAAAGATTGCGGCTCAGGGAAAGACCGAGACCGGTTCCGCCGTATTTGGCCGTGATTGAACCGTTTGCCTGGGTAAAGGAATGGAAGAGGTTCTTTTGTCCTTCTGCGGAGATGCCGATGCCGTTGTCGCGGACTGAAATGACGACAGTGTCGTCATGCGCACCCTTGACGCGATGGGCATTGAGCCGGATTTCGCCATTCTGGGTGAATTTCGCTGCATTGCTGAGAAGGTTGTAGACGGCCTGACGCAATTTGGTTCCGTCAACAAAGATGAACCCGAGATCTGCGTCTTTTTCCACGATGAAATTGTTGGTGTTTTTTGCCGCGAGCGGGCGGCTTGTAGCTTCGATTTCCCGGATCAAAGCATTGAAATCAATGCGTTCGGGATAAATTTCAGTCTTGCCGGCCTCGATCTTGGAAATGTCCAGGATGTCGTTGACCATCGAAAGCAGGTGCTTTCCGGCGGCGCTGATCTTTTGCAGATCGGCAATCTGTTCGCCGCGGCCGTCGAGTTCGGCGTCCTCCAGCAGGATTTCGCTGTAGCCCAACACCGCATTGAGCGGGGTACGAAGTTCATGGCTCATTTTGGCCAGGAAATCCGATTTCGCGCCGTTGGCGCGTTCAGCGTCTTCCTTGGCATCGGTGAGCAGCGCAAGGGTTGTCTGGTGGCGGGCAATTTCCTTGAGGAATTCAGACTGTGAATCAACCACGCTGGCATAGTAGCTTGCCATGAAGAATACGTAGGTGGACGCGGAGAAGGTCGAGATCAAGCTGACATGGCCCATTTCCGCAATCGCAATGTGCAACGGAAACTGGCCGCCCATGTAGTAGATGCTTGCGAAGACCGCGAGGCCGCCGGTAATCTGCGCAAAGATTGCAGTCCCGGTCTTGGCACCGGATCCCAGATAGAAGAATGCCAGCAGCGGCAAAACGAGGTACCACATCAGGAACGGCGACTGAATTCCGCCGTAGTGGTAAGAGCCCCACAGAATGGCAAAGCTGAGGTTTTGCACCGAAAGAAAAGCGAGCGCGGTGTAGGCGTTTGGCCAAACACGCAACAGTATCGGGAACAACCAGAACAGGGTGATTGACGCGCCAAGCACGTAAACGTGCGGGTATGGGTCGGGGTCTGTCGCCAGCAGAAACACTGTGATCGGATGGCTCAACACCGGACCGATCAAATGGCTGATCAGGAACATCCTGACACGCTTGGCTTTTGTTATGTCGTCGCGAACATTTGCGGGAACAAAAGTATCAACCATCCGGTTGAGGAATTCGAGAACAGCGCCCATTTGGTTTTCCCCGCAATGACAAATCAAAGGCCATTTTACCGGAACGGGCTTAACGCAGCGTAAAAATCCGAAATCTGACATTCAAACGGGCAAGCATCAAACTGTCCCCAACAATTTGTGAACTGCCTTTTTCAGCTTCAAGGTAAAAGCCGCTCTGGGCCACAAGCTGCATTAGCGCTTGTGTTCTGGCGAGTTTTGTATATTAGCAATATTTAATATACATAGCTCGCCAGTGGAGTCCCCATGTCTGCAAAACCCTTTCGGGCCGCAGCCCTGTTTATTGCCCTTTCGGCCATGCCGGTCTGCGCTGAAACCATTGTGATCCAGTCAGTGGAAATTACTGAGTGGAAGGCAGTTTATGGCCGGGTTGAAGCCAGAAATACCGTTCCGGCGCGGGCGCGCGTGGGTGGCGTGGTCGAGGAACTGAAAGTTTCCGAAGGCGACTTGGTAACTGCAGGTCAGCAGATAGCCGTTGTGCGTGACGAGAAAATTGCATTTCAGATCGCCTCGGTGGATGCGCAGATTCGGGCGACCCAATCGCGTTTTGAAACAGCCGAGGCGGATTTCAACCGGACAGATGCATTGGTGAAGCGCGGCGTTGCCACAGTGCAGCGGTTGGATCAGTTGCAGACGGAAGTGAACGTGGCCCGCAACGGGCTTGCATCTCTGGAAGCCCAGCGATCGGTTCTGGTCAAGCAGGGTGAAGAGGGTGCGGTGCTGGCTCCGGTTGAGGGCAGGGTGCTGTCCGTGCCGGTCACGCGCGGTGCAGTGATCATGGGCGGCGAGCCGGTTGCAACCATTGGCGGCGGCGGGTTTTTTCTGCGCCTGTCCATTCCCGAACGCCATGCGGCGCTGTTGAAGGATGGGGCGGTGCTTCGGATTTCAATAGGCGGCGCGGAAACGCAAGGGCGTCTTGCCAAGATTTATCCACAAATCGAGAACGGCCGGGTAACGGCTGATGTCGAAGTCGAGAAACTCAACACAGCCTATGTCGATGCGCGCATTCTGGTCGAAGTGCCGATTGGGACGCGCAAGGCAATCCTTGTCCCGGCGAGCGCTCTGGTAACGCGGTCCGGTATTGATTTCGTGCTGGTGGACGTGGCCGGCAAACAGGTCGAGCGTTCAGTGATTGCGAGCAAGGCCGCCGGGCAGGAAGGCGTTGCCCAGATGGAAATCCTTTCCGGTCTTTCCGCTGGTGATGTCCTGGTGCTGCAATGAGCATCGATACAAAGGAACTTGGCATTGCCGGCGGCCTGACGCGCAGCTTCATTTCCTCGCCTTTGACGCCGCTGTTTTTGATCGCAGCCTTTGCCTTCGGCTTGCTGGCGCTGCTCACATTGCCCCGTGAGGAAGAGCCACAGATTTCGGTGCCGATGGTTGACATCCACGTTCGCGCCGACGGTTTGAAGGCCGACGATGCGGTCAAGTTGATCACCGAGCCGCTGGAAACCATCATCAAGGGCATAGACGGCGTCGAGCATGTCTATTCGCAAACCAGCGACGACCGCGTGATGGTCACTGCGCGGTTCATCGTTGGAACGTCAGCCGATTCGGCGATCCTGCGGGTGCATGACAAGGTGCGGGCCAACATGGACCGCATTCCGACCGGTGTGCCCGAGCCGCAGATCGTTGGCCGCGGCATCGACGATGTTGCCATCGTTTCCCTGACCCTTGCTCCAAAACCGGAAGCCAGGGACCGCGTCTCGGCCAATGATCTCACCCGCATTGCCCGGGAATTGCGGGCCGAAGTTTCGAAGATCAATGATGTCGGTCTGACCTATCTGGTTGGGGAAAATGCCGAGCTCATCCGCATCGCCCCCAATCCGGACCAACTGGCGCTGTACGGCGTCACGCTCCAGCAATTGGCCGGAAAGGTCATGGGAGCCAACCGGGCATTTCCAGCAGGCAATGTGCGCGATGGCGGCGAGCAAGTAGCGCTGGTGGCCGGTGAAACACTGCAATCGCCTGCCGAAATCGGCAATCTGTTATTGACAGCGCGCGACGGTCGCCCGGTCTATGTGCGCGATGTCGCCAGTGTGGAACTGGTATCGCACGGGCAGGAATCGCTGGTCTCCACGGTGCTGCGTGAAGGTGACGGCGTGGTTCGCCTGCCTTCCGTAACGCTGGCGATTGCCAAGCGTGCCGGGTCAAATGCGGTGACTGTGGCCGAAGAAATCCTGCATCGCGTTCACATGCTGGAAGGCGCGCTGATCCCGCATGACATCGCTGTTGAGATCACCCGTGACTACGGCGAGACAGCCAATGAAAAGGCCAATGAGCTGCTGTTTCACCTCGGCCTTGCCACCTTGTCGATCATAGCGTTGGTATGGCTGGCCATTGGCTGGCGCGAGGCGCTGGTGGTTGCCATCGTCATTCCGGTGACCATCCTGTTGACGCTGTTTGCCTCGCGGTTGATGGGCTACACGCTCAACCGCGTTTCGCTCTTCGCCTTGATTTTTTCCATCGGCATCCTTGTGGATGATGCAATTGTGGTGATCGAAAACATCGCCCGCCACTGGGGCATGGGCGACAAGCGGGACCGCAAGACCGCCGCAATCGACGCTGTGGCAGAGGTCGGCAACCCGACCATTGTCGCCACGCTTACAGTTGTCGCAGCGCTGCTGCCAATGCTGTTCGTTTCCGGCATGATGGGCCCGTACATGAGCCCGATTCCGTCCAATGCGTCGGCGGCAATGATCTTTTCATTCTTCGTGGCCGTAATGGTGACGCCATGGCTGATGATGAAGATTGCCGGCAAAGCGCCCGCGCATCACCACAGCGACGAACACGGCGCCACGGGTCATGGCGGGCGCCTGGGCGGATATTACATGGCAGTGGCGCGGCCAATCCTTGCCAGCAAGGCGCGCAGCTGGCTGTTCTTGATCATCGTGGGCTTGCTGACACTCAGTTCGCTGGCGCTGTTTTACACCAAGGATGTCACTGTCAAATTGCTGCCCTTCGACAACAAGTCGGAGCTGTCGGTGGTGGTTGATTTGGCTGAGGGATCGTCTGTCGAGGCGACCGATGGCGTGGTGCAGGCAATTGCTGCCAACGTGCTGGCGCTCGAAGAAATCAAGAGTGCGCAGACCCATGCCGGAACCGCTGCGCCTTTCAACTTCAATGGTCTGGTGCGCCACTATTATTTGCGCGCCGAACCGCAAATGGGCGATGTCGCCCTCAATTTGACAGCCAAGACCGAGCGCGAGCGCAGCAGCCACGAGATTGCGCTGGATATCCGCGAACGGCTGAAAGCCATACCCATGCCTGCTGGAACTTCAGTCAAAGTTGTCGAGCCGCCACCGGGCCCACCGGTTCTGGCCACGCTTCTCGCCGAGATCTATGGTCCGGATGCGAAGACCCGGCGCGCGGTTGCGGAAAAGGTCGAGGCGGCGTTCCGCTCGGTTCCGTTTGTGGTCGACATTGACAATTCATGGGGAGTGCCACCGCGGCGAATTCGCGCCTCGATTTCGACCGATGACGTGGAGTTCTTCAAGGTTGAGGAGGGCGATGCGCTTGATACCATCGCCATGCTCAATGGCGGGGCCATCGTTGGCTATTCGCACCGGGGCGAGGGACGCCATCCGATTCCCATTCGCATTGAGCGGCCCAAGAATGAACGCACGCTTGATGAAAGTTTCCTGACCACGCCCATTCCGGCCAATGTGTTGCCGGGCGCGCGCGGTGTTGTGGAACTGGGCGACGTCGTGAAGCTGAGCGAGGAACAGGCATCGTTTCCGGTGTTCCGGCACAATGGCCGGGCTGCCGAGATGGTCATCGCAGAACTTGCAGGCAGTTTTGAAGCGCCGCTTTACGGTCTGCTCGCCGTGCACGAAGCGCTCGACAAGCAGGACTGGACCGGTCTTCAACGCCCGGAAATCTCGCTCAACGGCCAGCCGGAAAATGAAAGTGTTCCCACGCTGTTGTGGGACGGCGAATGGGAAGTGACCTGGGTGACCTTTCGCGACATGGGCGCCGCCTTCATCGTCGCCTTGCTGGGTATCTACATTCTGGTGGTGGCGCAGTTCGGCTCATTCAAGCTGCCGTTGGTGATCCTCACGCCCGTGCCGCTGACCTTCATCGGCATTCTTGGCGGGCACTGGCTGTTTGATGCGCCGTTCTCGGCCACCTCGATGATTGGCTTCATTGCGCTGGCCGGCATCATCGTGCGCAATTCGATCTTGCTGGTCGATTTCATCCGCAACGAACCGAAAGGCGAGGGCGTGTCGATGACCGACATCCTGATCAAGGCCGGGGCGGTACGCTTCAAGCCGATCCTTTTGACCGCGCTTGCGGCGATGATTGGCGCAGCGGTGATCCTGACCGACCCGATCTTCCAGGGGCTGGCAATCTCGCTGCTGTTCGGCCTGGCTTCGTCCACCCTGCTGACGGTGCTGGTGATCCCGGCCATCTACAAGGTGCTGCGCACCTGAGGGGTATGTGAAAAATGCCGCAGCGGCGCAAGTTCTGCAGGTCCCTCTAAAATTCGGCTTGTTCTCAGCTGGCGCTTGGGCCACGGTCCCGGCAATCACAGGCTGGAAAAGGAACGGCACGATGTCCAAGGCACCCAAGGCAGTTCAAGCTGAAAAACCTGTATTCACTCCAATGCCCGAAGCCAAGTCGAAGGCAACCCGCAACCGCTATATTGCGCTTGCGCTTTGGTTCGTTGCAATCGCCCTGGAAGTGATCGCCATCGTCTGGTTGTTGCGACCCTCGTTCGAGGAACTGGCGGCTGCCCAAGGCTTTCCGCAGTGGCGCTGGTGGACGCTTCTGGGCTTCATCGCGGTAGTTGGCATTCTGGCCATTGCCGGCTCGCAATTGTGGAAGAAGGCGAACTATCTAGACCCGGCTTCCAGCAAGGAGCCAGTCAAATTCTTCATCCAGAACCAGCTTGGTGCGTTTATTGCGCTGGTCGCCTTCCTGCCGTTGATCGCCATGATTTTCCTCAACAAGGACATGGACGCCAAGCAGAAGGGCATTGCCGGTGCCGCGGGCATCATCGTCGCAATTGCTGCAACGGCTCTTGGCATTGATTTCAAGCCGCTCTCGCAAGAACAGGTGGCGGTCGAATCGCAAGTGGTCACGCAACTTGTGGGCCAGGACCTCGTGTGGTGGAGCGCGGGCGGCAATGTGGTGCATCTTTGTCAGGGCGCGTCCGACATCCAGAGAGCAACAACCCAAGTGTCCAGCGGCGCCATCGCCGACGCGCTGGGAGCAGGCAAAGAGGGCATCACGCTCGAACTGCCGACGGAGCTTTCGCAATGTGGACTTGCCGTGCCAGCCAATTTGACCGAAATCGTCCAATGGGTGCGAACCGCTCGCGGCCTCTAGTAGCAGCTGTCGGAATGGTGGAAGAGTTAAAAGGATGCATCGTGGGTGCGCAACGGGATGAGGCGCGACGGCGCAGTCCGGCTCCAGTGCAATCTCGTTGCTGTTAGGCCTTGCTTCTTCCACCCTGCTGACGGTGCTGGTGATTCCGGCCATTTACAAGGTCCTGCGCACGTAGCGCAGCACCTCAATGCCTCAGCGCGTCAATCGGGTTGAGGCGCGCGGCGCGGCGGGCGGGGAAATAGCCGAACACCACACCGACGGCAGCCGAGAAGGCAAACGCGACCAGGATGATCATCGGGTCCGGGGCAAACGGCACTTTCAGCAGGTTGGAGCCCAGTGCACCAAGGCCAAGGCCGAGAATGATGCCGATCAGCCCGCCAAGCATGGAAAGCACCACGGCCTCGACCAGGAACTGCATCAGCACTTGTCCCTCAAGCGCGCCGACAGCCAGCCGGATGCCGATCTCGCGGGTGCGCTCGGTGACGGAAACCAGCATGATGTTCATGATTCCGATGCCGCCAACCAGCAGGCTTATGGCGGCTACCGCTGAAAGCAGCCCGGTCATCACACCGGTAATGCCGGTCAGCACCGAGGCGATCTGTTTCATGTCGAGGACGTTGAAATCATCTTCTTCGGCAGGCCCGATGCGGCGGCGTTCGCGAAACAATTGCTCGATGTCAAATTTTGCTTTTTCGGTGACTATGCCGTCGTCCACCGCGACATAGATCATCTGCACGTCGGTGTTGCCGGCAATGCGCCGCTGGTAGGCCTTGATCGGGATGAGGACAAAATCATCCTGGTCAGTGCCAAAGCTGGAAACGCCCTGTTCTTCCATCACACCGATGATGTCGCACGAGATGGTTTTCAGGCGCAGTTTCTGGCCCAGCGGATCGCTGGCACCAAACAGTTCCTTGCGCACGGTCTTGCCGATCAGGCAGACAGCAGCGCCGGCGCGCTGCTCGCTTTCATAAAAGGCGCGACCTTCAACCACCGGCATGTCGCGTGCCTCGAGATAGCGGCTGTCGGTGCCGATGACGCTGGTCGAGTGGTTTTCATTGCCAAAAATTGCGGTGATCGCGCGGGTATTGGCTGGCGCGGAAGCGCGCACACCGGGGATCTGGTCCTGAATGGATTCCACGTCGTCGAGGTTGAAGGCAGGGGCGGTGCCGCCTGTGGTCTGCGGCCCGCGCTGGGCCTGGCCCGGTCGCACCATCAGCAAATTGGTGCCGAGCTTGGCAACATCGGAAGTTACCTGGTCGGTCGAGCCCTGGCCAACCGTGACCATTGCGATGACGGCAGCAACGCCGATGACCACCCCCAGAACTGTGAGGAACGAGCGCAAGAGGTTGCGGAAGATTGCCTGGATGGCCAGTCGCGTGGTTTCAATCAGGAACATCTCAGGCGGCCTTTTGCGGTTTGACGTCGCTGGCAATGTGGCCATCGACAAAGGTGATCAGCCGGTCGGTATAGGCGGCCATGTCCGGCTCGTGCGTGACCATCACGATGGTGATGCCTTCTTCGCGGTTGAAGCGGGTCAGCAATTCCATGATCTCAACGCTGCGGGCGGTGTCGAGGTTGCCGGTCGGCTCGTCGGCCATGATCACATCGGCCTTGGTGACGATGGCGCGGGCAATCGCCACGCGCTGCTGCTGGCCGCCGGAAAGCTGCGAAGGGTCGTGGTGCTCGCGGCCCTTGAGGCCGACCCGGTCGAGCGCTTGCATCGCCAGTTCGCGCCGCTCGTTGCGGCCCATGCCCTTGTAGATCAGCGGCAGTTCGACATTTTCCACGGCCGTGGTTCGGGCGAGCAGATTGTAACCTTGAAAGACAAATCCGATGTAATTTCGGCGCAAAAGTGCGCGTTGGTCGAGGCCAAGTGTTCCCACATCAAGGCCTTTGAAAAAATAGCTGCCTGAGGTCGGCGTGTCGAGACAGCCGAGCACGTTCATGGCCGTGGATTTCCCCGAGCCGCTGGGGCCCATGATGGCAACGAACTCGCCCGAGCGGATGGAAAATGACACGCCGTCCAACGCCCGCACTTCTGCATCGCCCGTGCCGTAAATCTTGCGGATCGAGGCGAACTCGATCAGCGGCGGTGTATCAGGCTGCTGAGCCGGCTTTTTCATTTCAGTGCCAATGAGGTGATTACCAGCGCGCCTTCCTCGATAACCGCGCCAGTGCTGGTGATTGCCGTCATCTGGCCGTCGGTCGCGCCGGGTTTCACCGGAACCGGAACCGCAGCGCCGTTCTGCAGAACATGCAGAGTGCGCGTTCCGTCAGTGGCAGGCGCAGGGGCAGGTGCCGGTTTTCCGGGCGGACGGGGCATGATGAGGCCAAGCAAGCCGCCGCCGCTGCCGCTTTTCTTTTCTGCAACCGGCGGGGCAAAACGGAATGCCGAATTGGGTACCAGCAGTGCGTTGTCGACCTCTTCGATCAGGATTTCCGCAGTTGCGGTCATGCCGGGGCGCAACAGCAGATCGGCATTGTCAATGCTCAGGATCGCTTCGTAAGTGACAACGCCGTCCACTGTTTGCGGCGCGTAGCGTAGTTCGGAAATCTCGGCAGGAAAGCTGCGGCCCTGAAAGGCTTCCACGGTAAAGTTTGCCTTTTTGCCAACCGTCACCACGCCCATGTCGGCCTCGTCGATGGCAACGCGCAATTCCATCTTGGTCAGGTCTTCAGCAATGGTGAACAGCACCGGTGCCTGCAGGGAAGATGCCACGATCTGACCCACCTCGACATTGCGCGACAGCACGATGCCATCAATGGGCGAATAAATGGATGCCTTGGCCAGGTTGGTTTCAGCTGTCTTGAGGTCCGCTTCTGCAACCTTGACGTCCGCTTTTGCGACGGCCAGAGCTGCATTCGCCCTTGCATCTGCGGCAAGTGCGGTGCTGAACGACGACCGCGACACGACCTTTTGATCGGACAGTGATTGTACGCGCTCAAGCTGGTCTTTCATTTCCAGCACTGTCGCCTCTGCCTGACGCACTTGCGCCATCTTCGCTTCGAGCAGAGCACGCGAATGGGCAAGGGCGGAATCCAGCTTGTCGGTATCGAGCTTCGCCAGCGGGTCGCCCTTTTTCACCTTGTCATTGTAGTTGAAATTGACAGTGCGCAATGTGCCGGACAATTCGCTTGAAATCTCGACAAGGTTTGTCGGCTCCACGGTGCCGGTGGCGGTAACGGAAACGGTCAACCGTCCGCGGGTGACAGGCACGGTTTCATAAAGGCTTACTGCGTCAACGGCTGCTTGCGGTGCAAATGCCCACCAGCCGGCGCCAGCCAAGACAACGATGGCCAAGCCGGGAACGAGCCAGCGGCGCCAAAGCGATTTTTTGCCTACGCCAAGCACGGATTTGATTTCAGGCTGTTGAATGGCCAATTGGCTTCTCCGGTTCATTGCAGGCGCGGTTTTCGCCCAAACCGGCAAACCGCGCCTTGACCTTGATCATGATACAAGGCCCGCCTGCCGCATATAGACTGCAGTTGCGGTTGCTGCGAGGCGCAACAGGTCGCATTACCAAGATTTCATCGAAGTCGCGGTCTTGACCCAGGTTGGCAAGCAGGCGCGGGCCTGCGATGGTCAGATTGCAAACATTGAATTGGTTCCATGGCGTTCACCATCAGACAGTTGCAATATTTCGTGGCAGTGGCAGAGCAAGGCTCGGTCTCGGGCGCTGCGCAAAGCCTTTCCATTTCGCAGTCTTCGGTAACCGAAGCGATCAAGGAACTTGAAAGCGATCTGGGGGTGCAATTGTTTGACCGCCATTCGCGCGGGCTGAACATCACCTACAAGGGCCACAAATTCCTGCGCCATGCCAAGGCGATCCTGTCGGGCGTTTCCGACGCCCGGCAGGCATTTTCCGGCGAGGGCGAGGCGGTAGCTGGCCGGCTCAACCTTGGCGTCACTTCGTTGGTGGCAGGCTATGTGCTTTCCGACATTATCGCCCGCTATCGCCGGGCAAACCCTGCGGTGGAGATGACAGCCATCGAGGACAGCGGCGAGTATCTTGAACATCTGCTCATTGGCGGCGAGCTGGATGTGGCGGTGATGGTCACTTCCAATTTGCGTGACCGAGCTGCCTTGCAGACCGACATTCTTGAGGTATCGCCGTACCGGCTTTGGTTGCCGATCGGGCACCGGCTGGCCGGGGCCGAGAGCATTTCACTGGGTGATCTGTCTGGCGAGCCGTTGATCCTGCTTTCCCTCGATGAGATCGAGGAACCGACAAGTCGCCTGCTGGGGGCGCTGGGAACACGCCCGCAAATCGCGTTCCGCACGCGCTCGGTTGAGGCCGTGCGCAGCCTGGTTGCGACCGGGGCAGGCGTGGCATTGTTGCCAGACCTTGTCTATCGACCATGGTCGCTGGAAGGTGACCGCATTGAATCGCGCGATGTATCGGGATCACTGCCTTTTGTTCAGGTGGGCGTGGTTTGGCGAAAAGGGTCGTCCTTGTCGCGACCGGCCAGGGATTTCATAGATTTGGCCCGCGCCCAGCGCTCAATGCGATGAAACCCGACGCTATCGGTTTTTCCGATATCGTCTTTCTTTCAAATGAATTTGCGAAAGCTCCAAAAAGAGCACAGCATCATGTCCGGGAACATGACGCGCAAACGCGCGCACCTAAACTCGGGAGATGATCATGAAGCGCATTCTTGCAGGCTGCACTGCCCTTTCACTGGTACTTGCCACAACCGCGCCATCCTACAGCGCCGAAATGCTCAAGGAATTGGGAGCAGGTGAGGGCGAGGTCAGCATCGTTGCCTGGGCAGGCTATATCGAACGCGGCGAGACCGACAAGAACTTCGACTGGGTCACAGAGTTCGAAACCAAGACCGGTTGCAAGGTCAGTGTGAAGACCGCGGCCACCTCCGATGAAATGGTGGCGTTGATGAACGAAGGCGGTTTTGACCTCGTCACGGCCTCCGGAGATGCTTCGCTTCGCCTTGTTGCAGGCAAGCGGGTTCAGCCAATCAACACCGATCTGATCCCGTCGTGGAAAACCATTGACGAGCGGCTGCAAAGTGCGCCGTGGCACACAGTAGACGGCGTTCATTATGGCACGCCCTATGTTTGGGGCGCCAATGTGTTGATGTACAACACCAATGTTTTCAAGGAAGCGCCAACCAGCTGGAAGGTGGTTTTCGAGGAAATGGACCTGCCGGACGGCAAGACCAACAAAGGCCGGGTGCAGGCCTATGACGGCCCGATCCACATAGCTGATGCCGCAAACTACCTGATGTTCCACAAGCCGGAACTCGGCATCAAGGATCCGTACGAGCTGAACGAAGACCAGTACAAGGCGGCCCTTGATGTGTTGCGCGGCCAGCGCAAGCTGGTTGGTCGGTATTGGCATGATGCGTTCATCCAGATGGATGATTTCAAGAACGAAGGGGTGGTTGCATCCGGTTCGTGGCCGTTCCAGGTCAACGTGCTGGCTGGCGAGAAGCAGCCGGTTGGCTCGACATTCCCGGAAGAAGGCATCACCGGTTGGTCGGATACCACCATGCTGCATGTCGATTCAGCCCATCCAAACTGTGCCTACATGTGGATGGAGCATTCACTTTCGCCAAAGGTGCAGGGCGATGTTTCTGCATGGTTTGGAACTGTGCCGAGTGTACCGGCAGCATGCAAAGGCAATGCACTGCTTACAGATGCGGGCTGCGCAAACAATGGTGGCGACAAATTCGAGAAGATCCGCTTCTGGAGAACACCGACCAGCAAATGTGCAACGCAGGGCGACAAGTGCGTGCCGTACTACCGCTGGGTGTCGGACTATATCGGCGTGATTGGCGGTCGCTGAATCATCCTGTTTAAACAAAAAAGCAGGCCTGCAGGGGAAACCTGCCGGCCTGCGAGCGGGTAGCCATGCCAACAGCGGTATCATTTTCGAAGGTTTCACGCCATTTCGGCCCGGTCAAAGCCGTCGATGGCGTTGATCTTCAAATCGGGGAAGGCGAGTTTTTTGCCATGCTCGGCCCTTCGGGGTCGGGAAAGACAACCTGCTTGCGGCTGATTGCCGGATTTGAGCAGCCAACTTCCGGCCACATCGAGATTTTTGGTGAGACGGCTGAAGGTGTGGCGCCTTGGCGCCGGGCGGTCAACACGGTCTTTCAGGACTACGCGCTGTTTCCCCACCTCAATGTGATCGACAATGTAGCCTACGGCCTGATGATCCGCGGCATTGGCAAGGCCGAGCGGCATGCAGCGGCGGAAAAGGCGCTGGAGCTGGTACGTTTGCCCGGTTACGCAGACCGCAAGCCCGGCCAGCTTTCCGGCGGCCAGAGGCAGCGTGTTGCACTTGCCCGGGCGCTCGTAAACAAGCCAAAAGTGTTGTTGCTTGACGAGCCCCTTGGGGCGCTGGACCTCAAGTTGCGCGAGGCGATGCAGGAAGAACTAAAGGCACTGCAACGCCAGCTCGGCATTACGTTTGTGTTCGTCACACACGACCAGGGTGAAGCGCTTTCGATGGCGGACCGGGTCGCGGTGTTCAACGAAGGGCGAATAATGCAGGCAGGGACACCGCAGGAAATATATGAGCGACCTGCAACACGGTTTGTCGCTGATTTTGTCGGCTCTTCCAATGTGCTTCCACCCAATCTGGTTGCAAAAATCATCGGTAAAGACCGATACGGTTCCTTGCGTCCGGAAAGCGTCAGGCTTGTCACAAGCGACGGCCATGCGGCGCGGCTGGAGGGGCGCAATTACCTTGGGGGGACAACGCGGCTTTCATTGTCGCTGGATGGGTTCAAGCTGCATGCCCTTGTTCCATCGAGCACCGTGTTGCCGGCAGATGGTTCGGTGGTGCAGATCGATTTTGACAAATCAGCAGTTCATGTGATGGAGGTCGAATCTTGAACATGGCCGCTGCCAGCATATCGGCAAATGACACGCTTTCAGGCCGGGTCTCGGATTTTTTGTGGCGGCGGCCGAATTTTTTCCTGGCACTGCTGTTGGCACCGCCATTGCTTTGGCTAGGCATCGTATATGTTGGATCGCTGTTTGCGCTGCTGGCCCAAAGCTTTTTTGCAATCGACGAATATTCGGGGCTGATTGATTATACACCGACGCTGAAAACCTATGGCGAACTGCTGGCACCAGCAAATATCGACATCATCCTGCGCACAGTGTTCATGTCTGCGCTTGTCACCATTGCTGCGGCAATTGTTGCCTTCCCGATTGCGTATTACGCAGCGCGATACGCCAAGGGTCGGTGGAAAGCGTTCTTTTACCTGGGGGTGATGCTTCCGTTGTGGTCATCCTACCTGGTCAAGATTTACGCCTGGAAACTGATCCTTGCCAAGGAAGGCATTCTTACCTGGCTGTTTGCCAAGCTCCATTTGACATGGCTGCTGGAGGCCTGGTTGGCGCTTCCCGTCGTCGGTGGCAATTCACTTTCCATCAGTTACACCGGCACGTTTCTGGTTTTCCTTTACGTCTGGCTGCCGTTCATGATCCTGCCTGTGCAGGCATCGCTGGAGCGCGTCCCAGCCAATTTGATCGAGGCATCAGCCGACCTTGGTGCTTCACCATCGCAAACCTTTCGCAACGTGCTGTTGCCGCTGGCCCTGCCGGGTTTGGCAGCCGGGTCGATCTTCACTTTTTCGCTGACGCTTGGCGATTACATCATTCCGCAAATTGTCGGGTCATCGCGGCTGTTCATCGGACAGGCAGTCTATGCCCACCAGGGTACGGCGGGCAACATTCCGCTGGCGGCAGCATTTACCGTCGTTCCCGTTGTCATCATGGGTTTTTACCTGTGGGCGGCCCGCCGGATGGGGGCTTTTGATGCGCTCTGACAAGCAAGCACGTGCGCCGCTTTCCCTGACAATTGCCGCCATAGCCGGCCTTTTGTTTTTGCATTTGCCAATCTTCCTGATTTTTGTCTACGCCTTCACCACCGAAGAAAAGACCTATCAGTGGCCGCCGCCGGGCTTCACGCTGAATTGGCTTGCCGTCACTTGGAACCGTCCTGATGTATGGGAAGCGCTCACCTTGTCGGTGAAGGTCGCGTCCATTTCGACTGCAATTGCCCTCGTTCTTGGGACGTTGTGCGCGGCAGCGGTGTCCCAAAGCCGGTTTTTCGGTCGCGAAGCCATCTCCTTGCTGGTGATACTACCCATTGCACTGCCGGGGATAATCACGGGCATTGCGCTGCGTTCGGCGTTCAACATTGCCGACATCCCGTTTTCGACATGGACCATCATCCTTGGTCACGCAACTTTCTGCGTGGTTGTTGTTTACAACAATGCTGTGGCAAGGTTCCGGCGGACCTCTGCCTCGCTGATCGAGGCGTCAATGGATTTAGGTGCGGACAGCATCCAGACTTTCCGGCACGTCATATTGCCGAACCTTGCATCGGCACTGCTGGCCGGCGGCATGCTTGCCTTCGCGTTGTCGTTTGACGAGGTGATTGTCACCACCTTCACCGCCGGCCAGCAGCAAACCTTGCCAATCTGGATGCTCGAAGAGCTGGTGCGGCCACGCCAGCGCCCGGTAACCAATGTGGTCGCAATGCTGGTGGTGCTGGTAACTGCGCTGCCCATTCTTGCCGCCTACTACCTGACCCGTGATGGCGACCAGATCGCCGGACACGGCAAATAATTCCAAACGGGAGATTTTAACATGCAGACCAAAATGTTGATCGGATCATCGTTCGAGGCGGGCGTGGAAACGGAAGAAACCATCTTCAACCCGAAAACCGGGGCAACGATCCTGGAATTGCCGGAAGCCTCGCAATCCCAGATCGACAAGGCTGTGGCCGCCGCCAATGTTGCTTTTGCCAGTTGGTCACAAACGACACCAGCCGAACGTTCGGGCTATTTGCACCGCATTGCCTCTGCGATTGAGGCGGACGCCGACAGTTTTGCGGCACTGGAATCACTCAACTGCGGCAAGCCGATCAATGCCGTGAAGAATGACGAAATTCCGGCCATCGTTGACTGTTTCCGCTTCTTTGCCGGTGCAGTGCGCTGCATGCCAGGCAATGCGGCTGGCGAATACCTCAAGGGTTTTACCTCAATGGTCCGGCGCGATCCGATTGGGGTCGTTGCCTCGATCGCACCGTGGAATTATCCGCTGATGATGATGGCCTGGAAACTGGCACCTGCCATTGGCGGCGGCAACACCGTTGTCTTCAAGCCATCTGAACAGACACCGTTAACCGCACTGAAAATGGCGAAACTGCTTGCAGACATCTTGCCGGAAGGGGTCGTCAATGTCGTTCTGGGTCGCGGGGAGAGCGTTGGCAACGCACTGATCAACCATCCCGGCGTCAACATGATCTCGATAACGGGCGATGTGGCCACCGGCAAAAAGGTGCTTCAGGCGGCGGCAAAGAGCGTCAAGCGTACCCATCTGGAACTGGGTGGCAAGGCACCGGTGATCGTGTTTGATGACGCCGACATCGAGGCGGTGGTCGGCGGACTGCGTGCCTTCGGATTTTACAATGCCGGACAGGACTGCACTGCTGCCTGCCGGATTTATGCAGGCAAGAAGATTTACGAAAAACTGGTCGCCGAGTTGTCTTCTGCCGTTTCAACCATCCGGTTTGATCAGCCGGATGACACGGAAAATGAAATCGGGCCACTGATTTCCAGACGTCAGCGTGATCGTGTCGCCAGCTTTGTCGAACGGGCAGCCGACCAGAAACACATCGAGATCACCACGGGCGGAAAGCCCGGCAATGGCGGCGGATACTTCTTCCAGCCGACAGTGATTGCCGGCGCGTTGCAAAGTGACGAGATCGTGCGGCGGGAAGTTTTCGGTCCGGTCGTGTCGGTAACGCGCTTTTCCGATGTGGACGAGGCAGTTACCTGGGCAAACGACAGCGATTACGGCCTTGCATCCTCAGTCTGGACGAAAGACGTTTCACGCGCCTTGGCGACTGCAGCGCGGTTGCAATATGGCTGCACCTGGATCAATACCCACTTCATGCTCTGCAATGAGATGCCGCATGGCGGGTTGAAGCAGTCGGGCTACGGCAAGGACATGTCGATGTATGCGCTGGAGGATTATACCGCCGTCCGTCACGTGATGATTGCTCACTGACCCCGAGGGAACACTTGCATCCGGCGCGCCTGGACATAAGCTTGCGCGCCGGCCATCTGCGGTTTCAAGATCCTTGCAGACGGTATTTTTACCAATCGATCAAATTTCATTACAGCCATTGATGAATGAACGTTCATTCTCATATAAGTCTCCAGCAAGCCGTCCGGAGACCATGGATTTTGCATATTGAAAATGAAGCGCAGGGATTGCGCTCGCGCGAGATCATTGAACGCATCAAGTCCGTCTTTGCCGAAAAAGGCTTCGAAGGCGCGTCAATGCAGGATCTTGCACGCGCAGCTTCTATGAGTGCGGGCAATTTTTACCGGTATTTTCCATCCAAGGCAGCAATCATCGAGGCTCTGGTTCAGCAAAACCTTGAGGAAGCCGAGGCTGACTTTCAGCGCATAAGGTCTTCCGACGACCCACAGCAGGCAGTTCGCGACCTCATTCGCAAGCACGTACAGGATGTCGATTGCGGCAAGGGTCCGATATGGTCCGAGATTGAGGCGACTGCGTTTCGGCGGCCCGAGATTGCGCTGCTGCTCAAGCGGGTTAGAACCCAGATTTGCCGCAACATAATAGGGTTGTTCGCCCACATTGCCGGCATTGGCGAAGATGAGGCGGAAAAGCGTTTTGGCGCCCAGGCGCGCCTGATTTTCCTGTTGATCAATGCCTATTCCATAGCCATGTCCCGTGATGCTGCGGCTGGCAATGCAGAAAAAGACCCGGAACTGGAAACACTGGTGATCGGGGTCATCGAAAACGCCGTAAACGGCATGTCGCAGGGTGCCACACTGGTTCCCATCCTCGAACAGACGGTCTGATTCCATGCGCTCGCACAAGATTTCTGCAGTTGCAATTCTGGCGTTGCTTGTTCCACTGCCTGCCACAGCGGCGAGTGCTCCGGAAAAGCCGAAGGCAACCACTGCGCAGGCACCGGCAATCACGGTTGTTGCTGCCAAACAGGCAACCATTACTGACCGGGTAAAAGCCTCCGGCACCATTGAACCGGTTGAACAGGTTTTCATCCAGCCGCAAATCGAAGGCCAGGCCATCGATGCCCTCAATGTGGATGTCGGGGCGGATGTGAAACAGGGCGAGGTCATGGCCAGGCTTTCGCAATCGTCGCTGCTTCTGCAGAAGAGTCAGCTGGAAGCCTCCCGGGCATCTGCGGATGCGGCAATTGCCCAGAGCGAGGCGCAAATTCTTGAAGCAAAGGCCGCCGCAGACGAAGCTGTTCGTCAACGTGACCGTGCCAAAACCCTTGCCGCAAAAGGTATTGCGGCCAAATCGAATTCTGACCAGGCAAATGCAAGTGCAGAAGGCGCGATGGCGCGGCTCAATGCCGCCGAGCAAGGACAAAAATCGGCACAAGCCCAATTGAAGGTCATTGACGCGCAGATTGCCGACATCGATCTGAAATTGTCGCGCACGGACGTAAAGGCTCCATTTGCCGGCAGGGTGGTGGAGCGGAACGTGATGGTCGGCGGAATTGCCAGCGCAGCTGGAAAGCCCATGTTCATGCTGGTTCGCGACGGCTTGCTTGAATTGCGGGCGGAAGTGGCCGAGCAGGACATGATGCGGCTTGCCGAGGGCCAAAAGGCAAAATTGCGCATTGCCGGCATGGCAGAGCCAATTGACGGCAGGGTGCGTTTGGTCGAACCGATTGTCAGCCCGACGACACGCCTTGGCAAGGTGCGTATCTCGATCAGTACAACTGCAAATATTCGCTGGGGTGTTTTTGCCGAGGCCGACATTATTACCAACAGCAAAGAGTCTGTGGTGTTGCCGATGTCTGCGGTTGGCATTGGTACCTCCGGCTCCACGGTTCTTTTGGAAAAAGACGGGCGTGTCACGGAAACGAAGGTGAGTATCGGTATTGTCGAGGGTGAAATGGTCGAAATCATCTCCGGTCTGAAGGCGGGAGATGTCGTTGTGGCCAAAGCCGGGGCATTCGTGCGTGACGGCGACCGGATCAATCCGGTGATGGTGAATGCGTCTTCAACGGTTTCGAACTAGGGTTTCACGATGAATTTCTCAGCCTGGTCCATCCGCAATCCGATAGCTCCGATCCTCGCATTTTTCATGCTGATGGTTTTGGGCTGGCAGTCGTTCAATGCCCTGCCGATCACCCGTTTTCCAAACATAGACGTGCCGTTGGTGGCTGTAACGACTTCGCAAAACGGTTCAGCCCCGGCTGAACTGGAAAAGCAGGTCACCAAGGAAATCGAGGACGCGGTTGCCGGGCTTACCGGTGTCAAGAACGTCATTTCGACGGTCAGTGACGGCAGAACCGTAACTGCTGTCGAATTCCGCATGGAAGTGCCGACAGACAAGGCGGTACAAGACGTCAAGGATGCCATCGATCAGATCATCGGCGATCTTCCTGGCGACGTCGAAGCTCCAATCGTGACGCGCATCGACGTTGAAGGTCAGGCGATCATGACCTTTGCGGTTGCCTCGCCCAATCTTTCGATCGAGGAACTTTCGTGGTTCGTCGATGACAAGGTAAAGCGCATCCTGCAAGGGGAACGCGGCATCGGGCGCATTGACCGCTATGGCGGTGCAGACCGGGAAATCCGGGTTGAACTTGATGAGGCAAAACTTGCAGCCTATGGCATAACCGCCGCTGACGTGAACCGCCAGGTGCGCGCCACCAATGCCGATCTGGGTTCAGGTCGCAGCGAACTGGGCACACAAGAGCAGGCCATCCGCACGCTTGGCGATGCTGAATCAGCGGCCAAACTTGGCGAAACCACCATCGCGCTTTCGTCCGGACGGTATGTAAAACTTCGCGACCTTGGACGCATCATCGATACTTTCGAGGAATTGCGGTCGTTTTCACGGTTCAATGGCGATCAAGTCGTTACCTTTTCGGTTTTTCGCGCCAAGGGTGCCAGCGAAGTCAGCGTTGCCGAAGTGGTCAATTCAGCACTTGGAAAAATACGCGCCGAAAATCCGGACATTCTGATTTCGCCGGTTGATGACACGGTCTTCTACACTTACGGCAATTATGAAGCGGCGCTGCACACCCTGATTGAGGGCGCGCTGCTGGCCGTCATCGTGGTCTTTTTGTTCCTGCGCAACTGGCGCGCAACACTGATCACAGCAGTGGCCATTCCCCTTTCGGCAATGCCGACTTTCTGGGTCATGGATATGCTCGGGTTCTCGTTGAACCTCGTCAGTTTCCTGGCCATGACCCTTGCGACCGGTATCCTCGTTGATGATGCCATCGTTGAAATCGAAAACATTGCGCGTCACATGCGCATGGGCAAGACGCCTTATCGCGCAGCCATTGAAGCGGCAGACGAAATCGGTTTGGCGGTCATTGCAACCACATTCACGATTGTCGCAGTGTTCGTGCCGGTATCGTTCATGGCCGGAATTCCCGGGCAGTATTTCCGGCAGTTCGGCATCACGGTGGCGCTGGCGGTGCTGTTTTCCCTTTTGGTCGCGCGGCTCATCACGCCGATGATGGCTGCCTATTTGATGCGTGACAGCGACGCTCATGAAGAAGAGGAAAAAGAAGGCTGGATCATGCGCGGCTACACGGCGCTGATTGCCTTTACCCTGAAAACCTGGCGGGTGCCCGGCGTCAGCATTCCGGCAATATCGCTGCCCTTGCCGTTTACCGGGAAGCGCATCGAGACGCGTTCGCACGGCATTTGGGTTCCCAACTACTATGGCACCCTTGCTGCGGCGATCGGCATTTTCCTGGTGTCCATGTATTTCATGCTGCAGGTTCCAGGCAGTTTTATCCCGCCAGAGGATGTTTCGCGCATTTCGATCAGCGTTGAATTGCCTCCGGGGTCGAAGCTCAAAGACACCGATGATGCGGCCCAGCGTATCGAGACCATGCTGCGCGATGTCGACGGGATCGAAAACATTTTTGTTCTTGGAGGTGCATCGCCGACCGGTGATCTCGACATCCGCCGTGCTTCGGTGACACTGGTTCTGGAAAAGCTCGACCATTCCCTGGTGAACAAGATCAGGCGCGGACTGCGCGAAGAGTTTGCGTTCCTGGATGGGTTTTTGCCGCCATTGGTCAATCAGGGGCGGGTGCGCCCGCAGTCTGACATCGAAAAAGAAGTGTTCGAATTGATGGCAACAGTGCCGGATGTTCGCGGCTTCAAGTTGAACGACCGCGGAGAACGCGACATCTCGTTCAACGTGCTTTCGGAAAACGAGGAGGACCTCAACATTGCGGTGGCACGGCTTGAAAGCGCGCTGCGCAGCGAAGACGTGCTTGAATATGTAAGCTCTTCCGGCGCCTTGCCGCGCCCCGAGGTGCAAATTGTGCCGCGCACCGAACAGGCAGCGCGACTTGGCGTAACCACGGCGGCGATTTCCGAGACCGTGCGTGTCGCCACCATCGGCGATGGCGATGCAGCGTTGGCCAAGCTGTCCATCGACAACCGGCTTATTCCGGTACGGGTACAGTTGCAGCGCGACCTTCGCTCCGACATCAGTCGCATCTCGGTTCTGCGGGTGCCGACCAAGGATGGCAGCAGTGTGCCATTGTCTGCGGTGGCAGACATCAGGATCGCGCAAGGCCCCAGCAAGATCGATCGCCTGAACCGCCAGCGCAAGGCTACCATCGGCGCAAACCTGCCCGTTGGCGTTGCGCTGGATACAGCTTCGGCCCGGTTCAAGGAAGTTGCCGCTTCGGTTGACCTGCCTGCCGGGGTGCGGGTGGCTGAAACCGGTGATGCCGAAATCCAGAATGAGCTGATGGACAGTTTCGTTCAGGCCATGATTTTCGGCCTGATGCTGGTGCTGACCGTGCTGATTTTGCTTTTCAAGAACGTCATCCAGCCTTTCACGATCCTGTTTTCCCTGCCACTGGCCATCGGCGGCGTGGCAGCAGCCTTGATCATAACCGGCAATCCGCTGTCCATGCCGGTGCTTATCGGCATCCTGATGCTCATGGGCATCGTGACCAAAAACGCCATCCTGCTGGTGGATTTTGCCATCGAGATGATCCACCGCGGGCTTGACCGTTTTGAGGCCATGATGGAAGCGGGTCGCAAGCGCGCCCGGCCCATTGTCATGACGTCGATTGCCATGTCGGCGGGCATGCTGCCTTCCGCGCTGGGTGTTGGCGAGGGCGGATCGTTTCGTGCGCCAATGGCTACTGCGGTGATTGGCGGCATCATTGTTTCCACGGTGCTCAGCCTTGTGGTCGTGCCTTCTTTCTTCCTGATCATGGACGATGTTTCGCGGGCGCTCGGGTGGGTTTTCAGCCGGTTTATCGGGCCGAAGGAAGAAGAACCTGCCGAACCGGCAGCGCATGTCCTGGTTGAATCAATTGAGCAAAACCGTCTGGCAATCAACGAGACGGAGGGCGACATTGAGCAGTTGCGTCGCCGTCTTGCTTCGCTGGAAGCCTCAGCCATGCCACGAAGACGCGAACGGGGCGGACTGAAAGCGGCAGAATAAGGAAGATGAAAACGCCGGCGCCATGTCGGCGTTTTTTCAAAAGCGCGAGAGTTTCGCCTCAACCTTGTTGAGAAATGCCGTGCGGGACTGCGGCGTTGAAACGTCCATCAAATAATGCGCCATGAAAAAGGTGCGGCAGCGCCGGGCAAACAGGGCACGCATGCCACGCATGATCAACCGTTTGCCGGGGTGGCCGACCATGTATGACCACCAGCCTGGTGCTCCGCAGGTGGTAACAATGCCCACGGCCTTGATGTGGGTCATCAGTGGCCGGATCTTGCCGTTGTCCGGGGATATTTCGAATGTGAGATCAGGTGTCCAGACCCGGTCGAGCCAGCCTTTCAGCATCGCGGGCAGGCCATACCACCAGGTCGGGTAAACGAAAACCAGTCCCTGTGCCCAGGCAAGATGCGCCGCGTGTTGCGGCAGCGGGTGGATGTTTTCGCGCGGATTGTTGTAGCCCCGGCGTTCCTCGCAGCGCATCACCGGATCAAAGTTCTCGGCGTAGAGGTCAAGCAGGCGCACATCATGGCCCGATGCGGTCAGCGCCTTGATTGCTGTGTCACGCAGGGATGCGGCAAAACTCTCGGGCACCGGATGGCAATAGACCAGCAAAATGCGCATCAGAAACTGTCCATGGACTTGCGCACTTTCGTTTTGAATTGTTCGCGGCTTTCAGGTGTGGACCGGTTCATGTCGTAGTGCGCCAGATAATGCAATGGCGCACCAGGCTTGACCTGAACGCGAATGACCCGTTTCACCAGTTTTCGCGGCGGATCGCCCAGTACGAAAGCACGCCAGCGCGGGCCGCCATAGGTGGTCACCACCGCGACTTTGCAGATGTGATGGAGTGCCGGGCGCACACGGCCATCGACCAGCTTGAACGAAACACCGGGCAGGAACACGCGGTCAAAATAGCCCTTGAGGATTGCCGGATAGCCAAAATTCCACACGGGGTAGCTCATCACCAACGCTTCAGCCCGGCGCAAGCGTTCAACGTGTTCGCGCACCGGTTCGAGGTTGACCGTTTCGTCATGGTAAGTCAGACGTTCTTCGCGGGTCAGACGCGGATCAAAATTTTCGGCGTAGAGATCGCAGTCATCAACCTCGTGGCCGCGGGCCTTCAGTTTTTCGATGAGCAGTTGGTGAAGGGCTCCATTGAAGCTTTCGGCAACGGGATGGGCGTGAAGCAACAACACTCGCATGGGTCAACCTGCCTTTTGCAATCCCTTGAACAGCCAGACGCCGCCGGAATAGTCATAATCGGGGTCGTCAAATGCTATCATCTTGCCAGGGTTGAGCAGGCCTTTGGGGTCGGCTTCGCGCTTGAAAGCCAACTGGATTTCATCGGTCTGCTTCATGCCGCCTTCTTCCAGTGTGTAGCGATGCGGGTTGAAAACCGGCGCGCCGTTTGCGTTGAAAATATCCATGATTTCATCGAGGCGTTCTTCGGTGGTAAAACGAACCAGCGGCAAGCCGAAACAGGTGACGTCACCATCAAACCGGACAAATTCCAGATGGTCCCAAACTTCATCGGGGAACATGGTGTGGAGCTTTTCGACCAGTGCAAGGTGGTTGGGGAACGGGTAAAGCACCTGCAAGTAGGTGATTGCCGGATCAACGCGCAAGGCCCGCAACGTTGTATGGTTCCAACCCAGTTCATAGACCGGCGGCAGGCCTTTCAACTCCTCGGGCGGGAGTGCATCGCTGTCGAATACAATGCGGGCGCCATTGATCCGGGAGAAGGTGCGGAAGGCGTCCAGAGACTGCGGGGCAACCATGAAAATCGATAGATTGTCGCTTTCAGCGAGGAATTTCTGGTGTCGCTTGAAATAGGCATGCGGGGCAGGCGCCGCCACCACTGTTGCCAGTTTCAGCAGCATGCCATCAGCCCGTGACGCTGCATTGGTGAAGCGCACTGCATCCATGAAATCATCATGCGCGGCAATCACTTGTACCCAGTCATAGGCAGCGGTCAGCGGCATTTCCACATCGGTGATGATTCCGTTGGTTCCGTAGGCATGGGTGACCTTGTGCAGGTCGGAACCGGTCAATTCGAGCACACGTGGTTCGGCTTCCATGGTGACGACGCGCAGGCGAATGACGTTGCCGTAGTCGCGCAGGCCGCCCCAGCGGATCGAGCCTACACCGCCCGAACCACCGGCGATGAATCCGCCAATGGTGGCGGTGTGGGCAGTGGAGGGATGCAGCCGCAATTCCTGTTCCGAATGGGCACGGGCAGCCTTGTCGATGTCGGAGCAAATAACGCCGGGTTCGCAAATGATGCGACCTGGGGCGATTTCCTTGATGGAGTTCATGTCCGCCAGCGACAATACAACACCGCCTGAAAGCGGCATGGCCTGACCATAATTTCCGGTACCGGTACCGCGCGGCGTTACCGGTATTTCATGGCGGAAGCAGGCCCTGAGAACCGCAATGACTTCGGCCTCGCTCCTGGGTGAAACCACGAGATCGCCGGTTACATGGTCGAGCCGTTCTTTGAGAACGTGCGAGTACCAGTAGAAATCACGACTTTTCTGTTTGACGATGGCAGGATTGTCCTCGACCGCGATGCCGGCAATTTCAGTGCGAAAAGCAGCCAGTTTGTTCATGCCAGTGGCTCCATCAAATGATCGAGGTCGCGGTAATCGGGCGGTTCGGCAATTGCTGGAACGCCATTTCGATAAACCCGGCGATCCATCCAGGGCCGCGAAAGCAATTCATTGTGCGAGCGGGCGCGATAGCTGATGAAATCGGCTGGCATGCCCGGATCAAGAAGGCCTGCCGAGATGCCCATTGCTTTTGCCGGGTTGGCAAAAACAGTTGCAGGCCAGTCTGCAACCGGGTGGTCGAAGTGGATGATCCGCGTAGCCATGCGGTAGGTTTCGAGCATGTCGAGATCGCCATAGGCATAGAACGGATCGCGGGTGTTGTCTGAAGCAACGCAGACATTGACGCCGCGCGCTTTCAACTCATGCATCAGGGTCACACCGCGCCAGCGCGGTGTGGTGGAATTGTTCCTGCGATCCTGCAGATAGAGATTGCACATCGGCAAGGAAACAATGGAAAGTCCGGCCTTTGCCACCTTGTCGAGTGTCTTTTTCACGGTGTCATCGGGCTGGCGGGCGAGCGAACAGCAATGGCCGACGAGAATGCGTCCGTCATAGCCGTGGCGCAGCGCGGCCGAGGCAATTCGCTCCAGCGAGATGGCATAAATGTCGTCGGTTTCATCGGCATGGAAGTCGAGTTCAAGCCCGTGTTCGATTGCGGCGCGGAACATCTTGTCCAGCAATTCGTCGAGGTCGGGCACCATGAAAGTAACAGCGCCAAGCACGCCGCCGGATTTTTTGACCAGTTCGACGAGAGACCTGAACCAAGTGTCGTCACGGGCCTGGTCAATGCCAAAAAGGCAAGCGGCCTGGAGGTCGATCCGCCCTTTCCAGCGCTCGCGTACAGTCTCGAAAACCGGCCAGGAAATGGTTTCCTGCGGCGGCACGCTGTCGAGGTGGGTGCGAATTGCCTTGGTTCCATGGGCCCAGGCACAAGCTAGCGCAAACTCCATCCGGGCCTCGACATCGCGGGCTGACCAGTTGGCCATTCGGTCTGCACCCACTGTTTCAAGAGCCCCCATGAAAGACCCGTCCGGGTTGGGACTGCGCGGCCAGATATGGCCTTTGTCCAGATGGGTGTGGCAATCTACGAAAAGCGGTGTGACCAGCGTGAATTGGTGACCGGGGCCTTCGAAATCCGCCGGATCGAGAGACATGATCACACCGTCGCGGATATTGATGGTGTAAACGCCATAGCCATCGGCATCGTGTTTTCCGGAAGGCTTTGACAGCGCACTTTTGTGAATACGCGCGGAAGCGAATGAATAGTTTCCGTAACTGTCCTCAGACCCCATCACACATCCCTTTTCAATGCGCTTTCATGCCACCGCCGCAATATCCGGTCGGACACGAAAGTCAGGATGAGAAAGATCAGGATGCCGGTGAAGGAAATCAGCAGCAATGCGGCAAACAGGCGCGACGCGTTGAGCCGGTATCCAGCTTCGATGATCCGGCTTGCGAGACCGGAAGATTGTCCGGCTGACCCGGCAACAAACTCGGCAACAACCGCACCGATCAGGGCCAGCCCGCCGGCAATCTTGAGGCCGCCGAGGAAGTAGGGCATCGAAGCTGGCAGGCGCAGCAGCCACAAGGTCTGCCAGCGCGTCGCTCCGTTCAGTTTGAAAAGATCGAGAAGGTTGCGGTCGACAGAATTGAGGCCAAGCGTGGTGTTGGACAGGATCGGGAAAAACGCGACAATCCACGCGCACAGCAACAGCTTGGTTGTCTGGTTGTCGACGTAAATGTTGATCAACGGGAAAATCGCCACGATGGGCGTTACCTGCAGGATGATTGCAAAAGGGAAAAACGACATTTCCACCCATTTCGACTGGGCAAAAAGCACCGCCAGACCGACACCGCCAATCACTGCCAGGGCAAGCGACAGGAACGTAATTTTCAAAGTCACCAGCAGTGCACCAAAAAGCAGCGGCGCATCGGCAACCAGCGTGCGCATGACGTCGCCAGGGCGCGGCAGGATGTATTTCGGGATTTCGTTGATCACGCAAATCCGGTCCCAGGCGTAGATTGCCAGGACCATGATCAGCAGCGGCAGCAACCATTTGCCGATGCGCTCAAACCTTGCATCGCGAATGCGTCGCTGCTCTTCGCTGTCCAGTCGTATGGTCGCCGTGTTTTCTTCAGTGGCCGCCATTGCCGCCTCCCATTTCCATGGCCGCGCCCAGCATCATGGACGCTTCGCGAGCTATCTCGCCATAGTGCAGCGAGGTGCGGAATGATTGTTCACGCGGGTAGGGTTCGTCCACGGCCATCTCACCGAAAATCCGCCCTGGCCTTGCTGCCATCACCACGATCCGGTTGGAAAGGAAAACGCTTTCGAACACTGAATGGGTAACAAAAACCACGGTGAATTTTTCTGCCTGCCAAAGGTCGAGCAGGTCCTTGTTGAGCTGAAAACGGGTGATTTCATCCAGTGCGGCAAAAGGTTCGTCCATCAGCAGCAATCGCGGCTTGGCAACGAGACCGCGGGCGATGGATACCCGCATTCGCATGCCGCCGGACAATTCGCGCGGAACCGAATCCTTGAAAGCTGAGAGTCCAACGCTTTCCAGAACCGCTTCGATGCGCGATCTTGCCTGGTTCCGGGAGATGCCCTGGAGGCGCAAGGGCAGCCAGACATTGTCAAAGACACTGGCCCAAGGCAGCAATGTCGGCTCCTGGAAAATGAAGCCGACATCGCTTTTTTTCATTCGTGGACCACGCCAGTCGATCAGCCCAGAGGTTGGCTGCGAGAGGCCGGCAATCAAACGCAAAGCCGTCGATTTTCCGCAGCCCGAAGGCCCGAGCAGACTAAGGAAATCGCCCTGTCGAATGGTGAGATCCATGCCCTGCAGGGCAATCGTGCCATTGGCGTAGGTTTTGCCCACGGAACGCAACACCAATTGCGTTTCGCCAGGTTTCGCGGCAACAGCCGGATTTGCCATGATTGTCATTTCCGGCTGTTGTCTTGCTTACTTTTTCAGCTCGAGCCCGACACCCTTGCCGACGAAGTCGAGGGTATAGGCCTTTTTGATATCGATGCCTTCCTTCATGACACCGGCCTTGACCATTTTGGCATAGAAGCTCTGCATGCGCTCGTCGGTCATTGCGCCAATGCCCATTTTTTCGGAGTCACCACTGTCAACAATGCCGTACTCCTTGAGCTTGGCGATCGAAAACGCGATCTGATCGTCGCTCATGTCGGGATTGTCTTTTTTGATCATCGCATTGGCAGCCGAGTTGTCGCCATACAGGTAATTGTACCAACCCTTGATCGATCCTTCGACGAAGCATTTCACCACTTCGGGTTTTTCGTCGATGGTCTTCTGCATCGCTTCAATGGTTGTCGAATAAGTGTCAAAGCCGAAATCTGCCAGCAGGAAAAGCTTTGGCTTGAAGCCGCCTTCCTTCTCGATGGCGAATGGCTCGGACGTGATGTAGCCCTGCTGAACCGATTTCTTGTTGGCAATGAAGGGCGCTGGGTTGAAGGTGTAGGGAATGCGCTTGGCTGCATCAAAGCCAAATTCGGCGATCATCCACTGGAAGTAGGATTGGAAGCCCTGGTCGCCCAGAATGTATTGCTCCGCGTTCTTCAGGTCTTCAAACTTCTCGAAGCCCTGGTCCGGGTGCGCGATCAGCACCTGCGGCTCCTTCTGGAACGAGGCCGCAATTACCTTGACCGGAATGTTTTCGACCACCGCGTTGAACGGCTCAAGCATGTTGCCGCCCATGTTGAAGTCGATTTTGCCGGCCAGAAGCAGTGCGCGGTTGTTGACCTGCGGTCCGCCTGGAAGAATTGAAACCTCAAGGCCGCATGCAGCATAGGTGCCGTCTGCAACCGACTGGTAAAATCCGCCATGCTCCGGCTGGGCCAGCCAGTTTGTGCCAAATGTAGCCTTTTCAGCGGCAAGGGCGGGAAGAACGGCGGCCATCGCAAGAACGGGTGCCATGAAAAGTATTTTTGCGTATTTCATCCTGATTTTCCTTTGACGGATGGCGGCTCCGTGAGGGGCCGGAGTTGGGTGCATAACCCTGCTCTTCGTAGCAAGGCCCATGCCAACTGGGGTAGTCCGGTCTCCAACCACCGGACCGGCAGCGAGATGCCATTGCATCTGCGTTGAGCGCCACAATGCCTGCGCCTGCCTGACGGGATTCCATACACGCATTGCCGCTTTTCACAAGTCCTTGCCGGGGTTAGCCTGCACCCAAAGGAGCATGTCCATGAATCGGAAACTTTCGCCGCAGACCGTCCGCGCGCCATTCGCCCGCTACAGCCATGGAGTGGAGGTTCCGGTTGGTGCGCGACTGGTATTTTGTTCCGGACAGTTGGGAATCTCGGCAGATGATTTTATCCCGCCCGATACCGCCGGCCAGGCTCGCCTGTGCTTTGAAAATATACAAGCGGTGCTAAAAGAGGCAGGCATGTCGCTGCGTGACATCGTGCGGATAAACGCTTATGTGACGGCCCGGGAACACATGCAGGCCTACATGGATGTGCGAAACAGCCTTTTTGCCGATCCGGCTCCGGCTTCGACCTTGATGATCGTTTCAGGCTTCACCCGGGCGGAATTCACCGTGGAAATAGAGGCTGTGGCGGCCAAAATTGATTGAGCAGGAAGGATCGCGTTGATGGCAGGCAAATTCTGGTGGGGCGATTACACCGCCCGCGAATTCGAAACCATTGACCCGGAAACAACAATTGCAGTGCTACCGGTCGCGGCCATTGAGCAGCACGGGCCGCATTTGCCGGTATCTACCGATTTCTCGATCATGAACGGCATGCTTTCAACGCTGTTTCCGATGCTGCCTGCTGAAATGGACGTGCGCTTCCTTCCGGTACAGCCAATCGGAAAATCCAACGAACACGTTTATCAGCCTGGAACGCTGACTATTCCGGCCGCAGCCTTGATTTCAAACTGGACCGAAATTGGACGTTCGGTTGCGCGGGCAGGGGTGAGAAAGCTGGTTTTTCTCAATTCGCATGGTGGCAACGAGGAAATCATGGGCATCGTCGCGCGCGAGCTTCGGGTCGAGTGTTCGATGATGGCGGTCAAAACCTCGTGGATGCGTTTCGGTTTGCCGGAAGGCTTGTACGGTGAAATCGAACAAGGCTTCGGCATTCATGGAGGAGATGTCGAGACATCGCTGATGCTGCATTTCTGTCCGCAATTGGTTGACATGGGCAAGGCGCAGAACTTCCATTCAAAGGTTCAAGAAGCGCGGGAAGAATTCTCGCTGCTGGCACCAACCGGAACCCACGCCTATGCCTGGATCGCCCGCGATCTCAATGCCGAGGGGGTGGTTGGTGAGGCTGCGCAGGCAAATCCGCAAAAGGGCGAGGCGACCGCCCGGCATCAGGCAGCCGGCTTTGCCCGGTTGCTGGCCGAGATTTCGAGGGCAAGCCTGAAAGACTGGATCAACGATCGGCACTAAAGCACCGCAGGTTTGCAGCCGGCGGAACGTTCCGCCCGGTTCCGCCAGCTGCAAGGCAAATGGCAAGTCATCGGTCTGGGGAAACCGGATATTCTCCATTTGCCGCCGGTGGAAGAGAAGCTCTCCAACCGGGGTGCCGGGATCTTGGCACGGAATGGATCGTGCCGGTCAATTCAGGCACTGAAAGGGACGGATTTCGGCTTTCCTGCGGCAATGTGCAGGCAGCCACTTCAAGATTGCAGGGCTTGCATCCAGCGTTGAATAGCTGTTCATTTGGCGTCGTTGTCAGTTAGCCGCAATGGCGTGGAGAGTGGAGACCTGCATTTGAAACGCGTCCTCCCGGCCCTTTTTCTGCTCTTGGCATTCCGGGTTGACGCCACGCTTGCGAGTGATCTCGACGGTGGACAAATCAGGCAAATGCTGAGCGGCAACTCAATTGTCAGTCCTACTTTCGGATGCCTGTTTTATGACCCGCGGGGCAAGACAACAACGGTAGACCTGTCCGGCGACATGACTTCCGGCACATGGGCCGTCAACGGAAAACTTTACATCAGCTCCGGCCGTTGCGGCCTTGCCGGGTGCACGATCAGCGGAACCTATCCTGATATCATTTATCGCAGCCTAGACGGTCAGTATGTGTTGCCGGTTACCGTCATCAAAGGGAATTTTTGTCAGAAAAATGTCGTTGTTTCATGAGCTTGAGACGCTGGCGCTGCATGCCGGCCATATCCCCGACGTTGAACATGGATCGCGCGCTGTCCCTGTTCACCTGACCACATCCTATGTGTTTCGCGATGCACGCCACGCAGCTGCGCTTTACAACATGGAAGATGGCGGGCACCTTTATTCGCGTATCTCAAACCCGACCGTTGCCGTGCTGGAACAGCGTGTTGCCGCGATGGAAGGCGGCACAGCCTGTGTTGCCACTGCGTCCGGGATGGCAGCGCTGCATTGCGTGGCGACCATGCTGGCAAGCGCAGGTGATCATATCGTTTCGACCGCACAGCTTTATGGCGCCAACATCAATCTGCTGAAAAACACACTGCCGCGTTTCGGGATTGAGACCAGCTTCGTGCATGGACGCGACCATGAGGGTTTGAAAGCCGCGATCCGGCCCAATACGAAATTCATTTTCTGCGAGATGATCGGCAACCCGTCGCTGGATGTGCTTGACGTCGATGCAGTTGCGCAAATTGCACGGGAAGCCGGCCTGCCGCTGGTGATGGACGCAACTTTTTGCACGCCCTTCCTGTTCAAGCCGTTTGAGCACGGGGTCAATGTGGTCATCCATTCGCTGACCAAATGGATGGGCGGTCACGGCGTGGCGCTGGGCGGCGCGGTGGTGGAAGGCGGCAATTTCGACTGGGGACAAAGTGGGCGTTGGCCAACAATGACGCAGCCTTTTTATGCGCTCAATGGCCTGGTGTTTTGGGAGGAGTTCGGGCCGATTGCGCTTTCAAGCCGCATCCGTGCCGAGGCGATGTACAATTTCGGCCCGGCCATGTCGCCCATGACCGCCTTCTTGCTGCTGCAAGGCATCGAAACCCTGCCTTTGCGGATGGAGCGGCACATGCAAAATACCATGGCAATGCTGGATTTTCTGTTGGCGCACGAGGCTGTCGCGTGGGTACGCCACCCTTCGTTGGCGGACCATCCGGACCATGAAACTGCTGCGCGTCTTTTGACTAGAGGGGCGGGTTCCATCATCGCCTTTGGCGTCAAAGGCGGGCGGGCTGCGGGACAGGCCTTCATTGAGGGCGTGCAGGTCGCCTCACACCTTGCCAATGTCGGCGATGCCAAGACGCTGGTCATTCACCCGGCTTCCACCACGCACTCGCACATATCGGCGCAGGACATGGTGGCTGGCGGGTTGTCGGAAGACATGATCCGGCTTTCGGTCGGCCTTGAAGCCATTGAAGATCTGAAAACCGATTTTGACAGGGCCTTGAAAAACGCCCTTCGCAAGGCAGGTGGCTCAAGATGAAAGCCATGGTAGGCGGCAATTCCATCCACTGTGCCACAGGCGGACGTGCGCACGAAAAAGGCAAGCCTTTCGTTGTTTTCTTGCACGGGGCAGGGGGCAGCCATTTGTTCTGGGTGCTGCAGACCCGGGCGCTGGCCAATGACGGCTGGAACGTGATTGCCGCGGACATGCCAGGGCATGGTTTTTCGGAAGGTGCGCCGCTCAAGGATATCGGTGAAATGGCAGCTTTCGTGTTGGCAGTCATGGACGAATGCGGGGCCGGTGAAGCCGTGGTTTGCGGGCATTCGATGGGAGGCCTCATTGCGCTTGAATTGGCCCGCATCGCCCCCGACCGGGTTCGAGCCCTGATTTTTGTTGGTGCATCGGCAAGCATTGCGGTGAACCCGCAACTGGTTTCGCTGGGATATGGCGATCGCGAAACGGCTTATCGCAGCATGAATTCGTGGGGTTATGGTCCGGCTGCCCACATGGCGGAAAACACCTGGCCGGGCGCCAACCACACGGCTTACGGGATCGCCGTCATGCGCATGAACAAGCCGACAGCACTTGCAGACGGCTTGAGTGCCTGCGCGGTTTATGACAAGGGCGAAGAAGCGGCCCGAGGATTTGACGGGCCGTCATTGTGCGTGTTCGGCGAATACGACCGAATGACACCCAGCCGCAACGGCTTGGCACTGGCGGCAATGCTCAAGCAGGTCGAAACCCAGGTACTGCCCAAGACCGGCCACACCATCCACACCGAAAAACCGCGTGAATTCAACGCAGCAGTGCGCAAGTTCTTGGCACGGCTGCCACCCCAAAATCATGCCTAGGATTTTATTCTTTGTTTAGCGATCGCCTTAATCGGGCCTTGGTGTCCGTAGCGTAAACCTGAATGCGGGCCGGGCCCCTAACCAAACCTCCGGCCCCGCCGCAGGCTCCGGACCCCACACCGGTAAGGGCGCTGCATTGTTCCCCCAGAACCATGCAACTGCCCTTGGCCTGCGGTATGGGAGAAATACTTGCCAACCGGGTTGCCGACGGGCCGAATTTGCGTCAGCTTCACGGCAGCAATTTTTCTCCATCCGGAAACTCCCATGAAACTTTGGTATTCGCCGACATCACCATTCGTTCGCAAGGTCATTGCCGCGGCACACGAGCTTGGAGTGATGGATCGCATCGAGATCGTCACTGCCAGCACCTCGCCGGTTGACCGCCACGCGGGGCTTGCGGCTGACAACCCTGTTGGCAAGATACCCGCAATGGTGCTCGATGACGGGCAGGTGCTTTTTGACAGCCGGGTCATTTGCGCGTTTCTGGACAGCCTCAACCCGG
Source organism: Rhizobiaceae bacterium (assembly GCA_041739225.1). Lineage (GTDB taxonomy): Bacteria > Pseudomonadota > Alphaproteobacteria > Rhizobiales > Rhizobiaceae > BOKV01. The sequence continues at coordinate 21,219 of JBGSOG010000008.1, read as the reverse complement.
GCAAATCCCTGACACCGGCCATGGCCCCGGACAGGTTTCGTTCAATGACGCTGGAAGCCCTCGGCGATGCGATCATGGATGCCGCAGTGCTCGTGCGATATGAACTGGCGGTACGGCCCGAAGAGCTTCGCTGGAAAGGCTGGATCGAAGGACAAATGACCAAAGTCCGGGCCGGTGTTGACAGCATGGAAAAGGATTGGCTCACGTTTTTGGCCGGGCCGCTGACACAAGGCCATCTTGCTGCAGCGTCAGCACTTGGCTATCTGGATTTCCGGTTTGCCGATGACAACTGGCGTGCCAGCCGGCCGGGCCTTGCCAAATGGTATGATGAATTTGCCAAACGCCCGTCCTGGGTTGCCAGCGCCCCCAAGGGCTGAAGCAATTCAGGCCTTGATGCGGCGCACTTCAGACGGCCGGTGGCCAAACTCGCGAAGGAAACAGCGGGCGAAGTAGGAACTGGATGAAAAGCCGCATTGCAGCGCCACTTCCAGCGTCGGCAAATTGGTGTGCAGCAGCAGTTCACGGGCTTTTTCGAGCCGCAGGGCAACATAGTATTTTGCCGGGGATGCCTTGAGATTGCGCTTGAACATGCGCTCGAGGTTTCGCACCGAGGTGTTGATGTGGTGGGCAATGTCTACATTGGACAGGGGCTGCTCCACATTGGCCAGCATCATGCGCACTGATTCCTGCACAGCCGGTGGCATGGTGTCCATGCGCGCCACCCCGCCGGAGCGCTGGGAAACCCCGGAATTGCGAATGCGGTCAAGCTGGAAATTGTTGCCGACCTTTCGCGCCACCTGTTCGCCATGCTGGTTGGTAATAACCTGCAACACCAGTTCCATGCTGGCGATGCCACCGGACGATGTGTAGCGTTCCTTGTCGATAACAAAGAGGTCGGTGACCATGTCGATGTCCGGGAATTCTTCAGCAAAAGCTGGCTGGTACTCCCAGTGAAGCGTGCATTTGGCATTGTTGAGCAGACCGGCGCGCGCAAGGATGAATGTGCCGCAAGAGATCGCCCCCAGCTTGGTTCCGGCGCGACCAAAGTGGCGAAGCCGTGAATGCAGTTTTGAGCGGTAGGGCGGGTTGTTGATGAAGCTGGAAACCACAAACAGGAAATCTGTCCGAAAGTCCTGACCAATTTCTGCTTCCACCGCCATCACGATGCCATTGGACGCCTTTACCGGCTTGCCATCGTGGGAAACCAGCATCCACGTGTAGGCCTGCCTGCCCAATACGTAGTTGGCTGCCCGCAACCCCTCGATAGCGGACATCAGGCACATGGCCGAAAACTCCTCGACCAGCAAGAATGTCATGTGAATAGGTGTCACTGGCAGAAGCACGATGTTTTCTTTGCTTTGAGGCTTCAGGCCAGTGCGTTAACACGTGCAGGCCCGCAATGCCAAGACGCTCAATTTTTCGTATTCAGAAAACGGTTGGCCACCCATTGGTGGAAATGATGGGTGGATTCATCCATTACCGGAGAAAAGTGCCCGCCATCAAATGCCGATGCCTTGCGGCCTTTCTGCATGCTTTCCACGACGAACACATCTTCAAGGAAAACACCTTTCCAAAGGTCGGCATTCTTTGTGCGCATGTCTTTCCACTGAGTACCGGTCATGTTTTGCGAAGAATAATACAGCGCGACATGCTCGCGGGTATGCCCTTCATCCACAGGTTCCAGCAGCATGGCAAAGACATGGTCCTTGTGCACACCGAGAAGCACATTGGGATAGACCGCCAGATATTCGGCATTGCTGTCCCAGCGCGCCGGCAGATCCGCAAATTTTTCAAAGCTGCGGCCGTCCGCATCCAACTGTGCATTGTACACGCGGGTCAGCTGTCCGGCCCATGGTCCGTTGCCAAGAATGTTTTCATGATCTTCCAGCCGCGAATAGCTGTTGAGACCCGGATGAATGAACGGCAAATGATAGCTCTCGCAATAATTCTCGACCGCCAGTTTCCAGTTTGTCGCCACATCGATGGTGAAGGCTGACTCTTCGCCGCCAAAATGAAGCGGCTTGTCATAGTCCTTCCAGCGTTCCAACATTGTCGCAAAATACTCTTCGAAAGGTGCAGCTTCTCCCGAGAGGTTGACAAAAACAACGCCAAGAAAAACATGGCTGCGGATTTCGATCAGGCCGAGCTTCGATTTGTCGATGGATTCATGTTCGTGAATGCCAGGTCCACCAACATGCGGGGTTTGTCGCAACTCACCTTTGAGGTTGTAGCACCAGGCATGGTATGGGCAACGCAAAAGACCGGTGGTTGATGCAGGTTCGCCAACCAGGACGACCCCGCGATGGCGGCATATGTTTTGGAAAACCCGCACGTCGCCATCCCTATCGCGAACCAGAAGCAGTGGCTCGCCCAGAAATGTGACAGGCTTGACGGCGCCATTGGCAATTACGTCTTTGACAAAGCCTATTCCTGCCCAACCGGGAGCAAAAATCGCCTGCTTTTCATGGCTCAATGCAGTGGGGTCGGCATAGAGCCAGTTTGGCAATCCTGTCGCCTGTGAAATGTGCGCTGCAGCATGATGCAATGCACTTTTTGGCCTGTCATTTGTGTTTGTTGCCGGATGTATGCTCATTTTGAGTCTCTGGATGCTTGTGGCCATACGATGGTTGATCGTGAAATTGACAGCTTGCAGGGCAATTGCGAAGGTCCGGGAACGACGCGGTTGTCGTTGGCTGTCATGAAGTGACACTTGCACAGCAACAAAACGGCATGAAGTGTCTTAAGGGCGTCAATTGCCAAAAGCAGGTGTTGACCTCGCGAAACGACTGTGTTGCGATCATGAAGGACATGTGGCGGAAGAGGCTGTCCCGCCGCATTGCACAACGAGGGGTATCGTACAGCTGCCAAACCGTTCGCGGTCGATGCGTCCTGCTTGATCGCTTTTTGCAATCTTCATTTCCGGGAGGTCTTGATGACGGAAAAACTCAAAGACATGAATGGCAAGCCAATGCACCACATGGTGTCCAGCTGGGCCAAGGATACTGCCAAAGGCCTGATGGACCGTCGTGAATTCCTGGCGCTCGCCAGTGCGTTCGGCGCAACAACGGCAACCGCCTATGCATTGCTGGGCGTTGCGGCACCGACCAGGGCCTTGGCCCAGGAAGGCAAGAAAGGCGGCGTATTGAAGATCCAGATGAGCATCCGGGAAATGAAGGATCCCCGCCTGTTCGACTGGTCTGAAATGGCCAACGTGACCCGCCAGTGCAACGAATACCTCGTTCGCTACACCAAGGATTTCACTTTTGAAGGCCAGCTGCTCGAAAGCTGGGAAATCAGTGAAGATGCGTCCGAATACACGCTGAACCTTCGCAAGGGCGTGAAGTGGTCAAACGGCGACGATTTCAACGCCGATGACGTGATCTACAACCTTAACCGTTGGTGCGACAAGAAAGCCGAAGGCAACTCGATGGCGGGCCGTGTTGGCACGTTGATCAAGGATGACAAGGCAGCAGAAGGCGCCATCACCAAGGTTGACGACTACACCGTCAAACTCAAGACCCTGCAGTCCGACATCACCATCATTGCAGGCATGGCCGATTACCCGGCAATGATTGTGCATCGTGGTTTTGATGCTGCACCCGACATGCTGAAGACACCAGGCACCGGTCCTTATGAGATCGTCTCCTACGATGTTGGCAAATCGGCAATCCTCAAGCGCCGTGAAGGCTTTACCTGGTGGGGCGGCGAGCCTTTCCTGGATGGCATTGAGTTCATCGACTATGGTCAGGAATCCAACGCGGTCGTGGCTGCACTGGAAGCTGGCGAAGTGGACTCCAACTATCAGACAACCGGCGAAACCGTTGAGCTTCTCAATGGAATGGGCCTCGTCAACGTTGAAGTTGTTACCGCCAGCACGATCGTGTTGCGCACAAACGTTGCCAACAAGCCTTATGATGACGTGAAGGTTCGCAAGGCCCTTCAGCTCGCCGTTGACAACGCCACTGTGCTAAAGCTGGGCTACAATGGTGATGGAACCGTTGGTGAAAACCACCACGTCTGCCCTATCCATCCCGAGTATTACGAAATTCCTGCGGAAGCTCGTGACCTCGAAAAAGCCAAGGCGCTGATGACTGAAGCCGGACAGATGGACTATGAGTTTGATCTCATTTCCTATGATGCGGAATACGTCAAAAACCCGGGCGATGTTATTGCGGCACAATGCCGTGAAGCTGGTTTCAAGGTGAAGCGGACTGTCATTCCCGGATCGTCGTTCTGGAATGACTGGCTCAAATATCCATGGTCAACCACAGAGTGGAACATGCGTCCGCTTGGTGTCCAGATCCTGGCGCTTGCCTACCGGACCGGGGAAGCCTGGAATGAGGCGGCATATTCCGATCCTGAGTTCGACAAGAAGCTCAATGCTGCACTGGCAATTGCCGATGCTGCAAAGCGCAAGGAAATGATGAAGGACATCGAAACGATGTTGCAGGCTTCCGGCATCATCATCCAGCCGTTCTGGCGCAAGTTGCACCGCCACCACGCGCCATACGTCAAAAACCTCGCGATGCACCAGACCTTCGAAATGCATCTCGAAACCGTCTGGCTCGACAAATAAGGTCCTGTGCCTTCGGAGAGGGGCCTTTTGGCCCCTCTCCCTTGCCTAATCGGCTGACCAAAATAACAAAAAAGGATCGGTCGACTGCCACGTTCAGGGGGATGGTGATGTTTGGTTTTATTCTTCGGCGACTGGGAGTGATGGCGCTGACTGCGCTGTGTCTCAGCTTCGTTGTGTTCATGTTTGTGAACCTCGAACCGAACCTGAAAAAGCTCGCAATCTTCCAAACAGAATCACGCGCGACCGAAGACGATCTCAACAGCTGGCTGCAACGCAACGGTTATCGCGACAATTATGTGGTGCGGTATGGCCGCTGGATTGGCTTGGCGCAAAAGCAGCCGGTGATCGATCCTGTAACCGGCTTGCAGGTGCCGCGCTTCCGATATTGCAACGATCCGGTCGTTCCGACTTATTCAGGCATCCTGCAGGGCGATTTTGGCTGTTCCACCGCGTTTCGCACGACAGTTGCTTCAAAACTGGGTGAGGCGCTCGCGGCAACCGGCATTTTGATGTTCTGGGTCATGATCACCATGGTCCCCATATCCCTGCTTGTCGGTGTTCTCGCCGGCATGAGGGAGGGATCAAGAACCGACCGGACGCTGTCAATCGGGTCAATCGCCACCACGGCCACGCCCGAATATGTTTCTGGCGTATTGTTCACCGCACTATTTGCGTCGGGCCTGGGCTGGCTCAACGGTTCAGCCGCAACGGCGCTGACACAAGGCGTCAGTTTTTACAATTTCACGTTGCCAGTGATGACGATGGCCATTTACGGCATCGGCTACATTGCCCGAATGACGCGTGCTTCAATGGCTGAAGTCATGACTTCACAGTACATTCGTACAGCGCGACTGAAAGGGCTCAGCTTCCGGGCCGTGGTGATGAAGCATGCCTTGCGCAATGCGCTGATTGCACCGTTCACCGTGATCATGCTGCAGTTTCCGTGGTTGCTGACCGGCGTTGTAGTTGTGGAATCCATGTTCAATTACAAGGGCTTCGGCTACCTTCTCGTTCAGGCGGCATCCAATAACGACATCGACCTGGTTCTCGCCTGCGGATTGGTGTCGGTCGTATTGGTTCTCATCACGCAACTCATCTCCGATATCGGATATGCGTTCCTCAATCCGCGTATTCGGGTGAGTTAGGAAATTCCATGGAAAGCGTCGGCATATTCAACATCATTGTCGGGATAGTTGCGCGGTTCTGGCCTGTTTGGTTGGCTCTTGCAGGGATGATGTTCCTCAGCTTCAGTTTTCGCAAAAGACTGGGGCTTTACGGGCAGATCATGGGATCAGGCGTCGGCGTGGTCGGGGTCATGATTTGCGGGTTCTGGCTCTTCACGGCAATCTTTGCCGACATCATTGGAACCGTTGATCCAAGGGTTCAGATGACTGCCATGAAAAATGCCATTCCCGGTGCCACCGACCCTGAGTCCGGGATCATTTTTTACCTCGGCGGCGACCAATTGGCCCGTGATGTGTTCAGCCGTGTCGTCCATGGCGCCCGCATCGTCTTGACCATTGCACCGGCGGCAACGTTGATTGCCTTCATCGTGGGTATCACGCTGGGTTTGCCGGCCGGATATTTTGGCGGGCGCACCGACAGCATCCTGTCGTTTCTCGCCAATCTCGTGCTGGCGTTCCCGGTCATCCTGCTTTTCTACCTGCTGGTAACTCCCGGAATCATGGAGACGCCGATCCCCTATGTAATGGCCGGATTTTTCTTTCTGTTCCCGGTCGTGTTTTTTGTGACCTTGTTCTGGACCAAGCTCAGTGCGAGGCCTGAAAAAGCATGGGTTTACATTGCAGTGACGCTGGTGCTGGGCCTTTGGATATATGCAGGCCTGGTCTTTGATGCCGACCCGTTGGGCATCATCCACATCGAGCCGAACGAGTTGAATATTTTCGTGGCTGTTGTCTTTGCTTCAAGCCCGGGTGTGTTTCGCATCGTGCGTGGCCTCACCCTTGATATCATGACCCGCGACTACGTTTCTGCGGCGCAAACACGCGGCGAGGCGCCCTGGTACATCATGCTTTGGGAAATTCTGCCCAATGCGCGCGGCCCTTTGATTGTCGATGCCTGCCTGCGCATTGGCTACACCACCATCCTGCTGGGTACGCTCGGGTTTTTCGGTCTCGGCATGGGTTCTGAAAGCCCGGACTGGGGCACGGCGATCAAGGACGGTTCGAAAATTGCACAATTGCGGCTGTTCACCTGGCAAGGTGTTGCCCCTGCACTGGCATTGATGAGCCTGGTGCTGGGCCTCAACCTGCTTGCCGATGCACTGCGCGAAGAATCGCTGAAGGATTGACGCCATGGCCTCTTCCCAGGAAACACCGGTTCTTGAAATCGAGAATTTGAATATTTCGTTCTTTACCCGCCACGGTGAAATCCCGGCAGTGATGGATTTTTCCTGCCGTGTCATGCCGGGTGATGCGATGGGGCTGGTCGGGGAATCAGGCTGCGGAAAATCCACCGTTGCACTTGGCGTCATGCGCTACCTGGGCAAGAACGGGCGCATTACTTCGGGCTCGATCAAGTTCCTCGGCGAAGACATGGCAAGCATGTCCGAGAAACGGCTGCAGGAAATTCGCGGCAATGAAGTTGCCATGATCTACCAGGAGCCGATGGCCAGCCTCAACCCGGCAATGAAAATCGGGCGCCAGTTGATGGAAGTGTCGCTGATCCATGACAAGGTCAGCGAAAGCGAAGCTGAAAAGCGCGCAATCGAAATGCTAGGTGCGGTGCGGCTGCCTGATCCGCGACGCATCATGAAGGCCTATCCGCACCAGATTTCAGGTGGACAGCAGCAACGCATAGTTATTGCCATGGCGTTGCTGTCAAAGCCCAAGCTGCTCATTCTGGACGAGCCCACCACTGCGCTCGACGTGACCGTGGAAGCGGGTATCGTTGAATTGGTCAAGGATCTGGGCAAGCAATTTGGCACGTCGATGCTTTTCATCAGCCACAATCTCGGCCTCGTGCTGGAAGTGTGCAACCGCATCACCGTAATGTACTCCGGCGAGGCTGTGGAGACTGGCTCAATCCGCGATGTATTCGACCGCATGCGCCATCCCTATACACAGGGACTTTTCCGGTCGATTCCGTTGCCGGGTGCCGACAAGAACGAGCGTCCGCTGATCGCGATACCGGGCCAGCTGCCTTTGCCGCACGAGCGCCCAAGAGGGTGCAATTTCGGCCCGCGTTGCAGCTTTTTCAAAGATGGCGTGTGCAACGTCTTGGACATTCCGATGGTGCCGGTAAAGGGTGAGGGAATCCATGCTTCGCGGTGCCTGCGACTTGAGGAAATTGATTGGACGGCACAACCGGTTGTCAAGCAACGTGCCGGCAAGGCGCCAGTCGGCGGCACCGTTCTCGATATCGGCGAAATGAAGAAATATTACCAGGTCTCCGGCAACGCCATATTCGGCGGAGGCGATGTGCGCACCGTCAAGGCCAATGAGGACGTGACCATTGTGGCGCGTGAAGCCGAAACGGTGGCACTGGTCGGCGAATCCGGCTGTGGGAAATCAACACTTGCCAAGGTGTTGATGGGATTGGAAACGAAAACTTCCGGACATGTAAAACTGTCGGGCAAGGAAATCGGCACGATTGAGACCACCAAGCGCGACAAGAAGACCTTGCGCTCGATCCAGATGGTCTTCCAAAATCCTTTCGACACGCTCAATCCGTCGATGCGGGTGGGGGACCAGATCGTGCGGGTTCTGGAGAAATTCGGTGTCGGCAAGACCGATGCCGAGCGCCGAAACCGGATGTTCGAGCTTTTGGATCTGGTCAAGCTTCCGCGTGAATTCGAGCGCCGCATGCCGCGCCAATTGTCGGGCGGGCAAAAGCAGCGCATCGGCATAGCCCGGGCATTCGCCGGCAATCCCGAAGTGGTGGTGGCGGACGAGCCGGTGTCGGCACTTGACGTGTCGGTTCAGGCGGCAGTCACTGAATTGTTGATGGACATTCAGCGTGACCGGCGAACGACCATGCTGTTCATCAGCCATGATTTGTCGATTGTGCGCTACCTCGCTGACCGCGTGGTCGTGATGTACCTGGGCCATGTTGTGGAGACCGGCCCGACAGAGGCCGTGTTTTCGCCGCCATACCATCCTTATACCGAGGCGCTGCTTTCGGCTGTTCCCATTGCCGACACGTCAATCAAAAAGAAGCACATCGTTTTGGAAGGTGACATCCCGTCTGCCATCAACCCGCCCCCGGGCTGCCCGTTCCAGACACGTTGCCGCTGGAAAGTGCGGGTACCTGGAAATCTATGCGAGACAGTGGTGCCGGAGTTGAAAGAAATCGCTCCGGGCGACTACAGCAAGTGCCATTTGTCGATTGATGTCCTTGCCGAAATGGAACCGGTCATCTCGCAGGTCAAACGCGGCGACGACAGTTCGAAACCGGTGGCCGCTGAAAGTGTCAGGAAAAGCAAAGGCAAGGTTGCCACGCCAATTGCAAGCCTTGCCAGCATCTCGCCCGCGACAAAAGCCAAGGCCCCTGCCAAACCTGCCGCGCCCAAAGCAGAGATCAAACCGGTTGCCAAAGCAAAAACGGCACCAGCTGTTGCCAAGGACAACCGGCCCGCTGCGGTCAAAAAGCCTGCCAAGCCCGATGATCTGAAACTGATTTCAGGAGTCGGGCCAAAGATCGAAGCGATCCTCAACGGTCTTGGTGTCTACACTTTTGCGCAAGTCGCATCGTGGAAAAAGGCCGAGCGGGACTGGGTTGACGAGCACCTGAAATTTGCCGGACGCATCGAACGCGACGACTGGGTGAAACAGGCCAAGGCGTTGGCCAAGGGTGGGGTTGCCGAGTACGTCAAGGTGTTCGGCAAAAAACCGCGCTGATTGCCATTTTTGGCGTTTGCGAAAAAGGTGGCCATGCCCTATTTGCCGGGCATGGCTTACAAATATTCTGATCCCGAGAATCACGTTGAACAACGCACCTGCCTTTCGCCGGTGGTGCGCACAGGGCTTTTTGAACTGCCGCGCGAGCGTTGGGCATTGACGCCGGGCTTTTCCGGTGAGCCGGAATTCTGGACACAGATTCACGAAGGGCTGCTTTCTGCCTCAGCCACGTTGGCTGGCTGGAGCGAACAGGCACTGTCTGAAGATGACCCAATGCGCCTGCAGCAAATGGTGCCGCAAATCCGCAGCCTTGGTACCCGGCTGATCCACCACGCGCATCAACACCACCATATAGAAGATGATTTTTTCTTCCCGGTTTTCCTGAAGGCGCATCCGCAACTGGCAACTCCGCTTGATCTGCTTGACAGCGATCACAAGGTTTTGGCGCAAGTGCTGGATGGGCTGGAAAAGGCGGTAAACGATCTTTCAGTCCGCCCTGAGGGCGGCGACATTGCCAGACGCGATATGTGGCTTCAGCAGACCGAAAAATTGCTGCACGCGGCACAACGGCTGGACAGGCTGTTCATCCGGCACATTGGCGATGAAGAGGAAATCTGCATTCCGGTGATGTTGCGCGGGTGATTGTCAGGCCTTTCGGCCACGCAACATCTCCCGCTTGGCGGCAAAGCCTGCAAGTTTTTCCACCTCGAATCCGGCACCTTGCAGGTTGCGCTTGACCCAACCCGCCGAAGTGTAAGTGGTGAATGTGCCCCCGGTTTTTGTGTGGCCAAACACTTCCTGCATCAGTTCTGCCGACCACATCTGCGGATTTCGTGAAGGCGCGAATCCATCCAGGTACCAGGCGTCGGCTTCAAAGGCATGGCGCTGAAGGGCGACCAGCGCGTCGTCAAAATACACGGTCAGCTGAACATTTTCCGCATATAGAACATCAAGCATTTTCTGGTCGGTCTGCCACAATTCCAACAGCGCGGAAGCTTCCAGTTCGAGTTCAGGCCAGCGGGTCAGGGCCTTTCGCAAATCGGGCTTTTTCAGCGGCCAGGCTTCGACCGAAATGAAATGGAAGCTTGATGCCTGCGGGCAATGAAGCCGCCATTGCCGCAGCGTTTCGAGGAAATTCAGGCCGGTGCCAAACCCAAGTTCGGCAATGGTGCAGTGGGTCAACTGTGGCCAGCGCCGGGGCAATTCGTTCCAGCCTATATAGACCTGGCTTGTTTCTTCCAGTCCGCCATATTGCGAGAAGTAGGTGTCACCAAAGTGGCGCGAGCGGGGGATGGTTTCGTCCACCCACTCCAGTTCATGTTCTGAATCAACTGGAGAAGTGTCTTTGTTTTCCGTCATTTGCCTGCAATGGTTTGTGCCATGATTCAAAGCGTTGAAGCACCGATTCAAGCTGGCCGCAATGGTGCAGGTCGTCCCGATGTCATCATTGTCGGCGCTGGCGTTTTCGGCCTGTGGGCGGCACGGCATGCCATTGCAGACGGCAAGTGGGTGTTGGTTCTGGATAAGCGCCAGGTCGGGGCAGGTGCATCAGGCGGTTTTCTGGGGGCCCTGATGCCGCACATGCCGGACCGCTGGAACGGCAAAAAACAGGCGCAGTTCGAGGCGCTTGCCGGACTGGAAAACGCGATTGCCCTGCTTGAGACTGATACTGGAGTTTCGTGCAGTTACAGGCGTTGCGGTCGGCTGATGCCGGTCACGAGCGAGAAGGCCCACAATGTGGTCCAGACCCGCATTGAGGGGGCGAAGGCTCACTGGCCGGGTTTCAGGTTGGAACATTGGCCAGAATTGACGGGCACAATTGCACAGGGCTGGTTGTCGGCAGAAATTGCGCCGTTCGGGGTGCAATGGGATGATCTTTCGGCACGGCTTGATCCACGTGCGCTGCTGGCTTCACTGGCGGCATATGTCAGGGCGAATGGCGAAATACGCGAGGGTGTCGAGGTCATGGCGCTTGCCGACATGGCAGTTGTTTTGAAGGACGGCACGCGACTGGAAGCGCCTGAAATCGTCATTGCCAATGGCTGGGAGGCCTATGCCCTGTTGCAGCCCTGGATGGGTGTGTTGACGAGCGGCGACCCGGTTGGGCGTGGCGTAAAAGGGCAGGCGATGTTGCTCGATTTCCCCCACCCCGATACCGCGCCGATCGTCTACCATGACAGTGCCTATGTGGTTCCGCAGGTGGCGGGGCGAATTGCAATCGGCTCATCCACTGTCGAGGGGTGGCAAGGAGAACCGGACTGGTTTGACCCGTCCGACACTGGATTTGTCCCAAAGGCGAAAGCGCTGGTTCCGGCAATCGCAACTGCGCCATTGCTGGAGCGTTGGGCGGGCGTTCGACCGCGAAACATGCTGGCACCGCATTTCACCGAGGCATGGTTTGGCAAGGTTACCGGACTTGAAGGGGTGAGCGCGCGCATCGGCGGTTTCAAGACCGGCATGGCGATGGGCTGGTTGAAAAAATAATACATACAGGATATATATTGATGCTAGAGTGTGAATGGAATGAGGAAAAAATGAAGCGCTGATTGTGCGGTGTGGTATCGGGTTTGAAGATGTGGCGGAAGCAGCAAGCGAGGGTCGGGTCCTTGCAGATATCCCCCACCACAATCTTATAAGGTACCCACGCCAACGTTTGCTGATTGTCAAAATCGACAATTATGCATGGGCGGTCCCATATGTTCGCGAAGGTCAATCGGTATTCCTCAAAACCATGTATCCAAGCCGCGACTATACGGCGATCTACCTTGGGAGTTGAAGAGTTGGAAAAAATGGAACTACACACCCGGCTCCAAAGATCTGACTTTGACAGCGACGCAGAATACGAGGAATACCTTGTAATCGAGGCCGGGGCACGCCGACATCCAGCCCTGACCACTGAACAGGAAATGTTCTGGCAGCAGGCTGGAAAGTCTACTTTGGAAAAACACCGCAAGCGCATTTCGATCATGGTGCGGGAGCGCGATCTGGCCAAGCTGAAAGCCAAGGCGCAAAAACTTGGAATGCCCTACCAGACGCTGATCAATTCCGTGCTGCATCAATTTGCGGAAAAAGAGTAGGGGCTGTTCAAACGCCGATGCGGGCGATAGTTTTGCGCCACAGCATTGCATTGCAGGAATCGTGGTTTGGAAAACTGGCGCGGCAGCATCTGGATGGTCGCGGCAATGGCGGCTTTTGCCGTCGAAGACATGTACATCAAGGCTGCAACCCGCAGCATGCCGGTGGGCGAAGCATTGGTGATCTTCGGCGTGGGAGGGATGTGCGCCTTCGTTGCCATGGCTTTGCACAATGGCGACCGGATTGTTCATCCCGATGCCTTTTCAAGGCCGCTCATTCTTCGTTCTTTCAGTGAAGTGGCAGGCCGCCTGTTTTACACGCTGGCAATTGCCCTGACACCGTTGTCAAGCGCCTCTGCCATATTGCAGGCAACGCCATTGGTGGTTGCGCTGGGTGCAGTGGTGTTTTTCAAAGAGAAAGTAGGCTGGCGGCGATGGTTGGCGATTTCCATCGGCTTTGGTGGAGTGCTGATGATCTTGCGGCCGGGTCTTGGCGGGTTTGAACCTGCATCAGTTTTTGCAGTGCTCGGCACCATCGGTTTCGCGGGGCGTGATCTTGCGACCCGCGCGTCGCCGCCGACCATGTCAAACATGCAACTGGGCATTTATGGTTTTGCCATGCTGGTTGTGGCCGGGTTGCTGCTGCTGGCTTTCACAGGCGGTGTGGTTTTGCCGGCGATTGTCGATTGGGCAAGACTGGCGGCAGCAACCATTTGCGGGGTTTTTGCTTATTTTTCCCTGACCGTTGCCATGCGTACCGGCGAAATATCAGTGGTTGCTCCGTTCCGTTATACGCGGCTGGTATTTGCAATGCTGCTGGGGGTGCTCGTCTTTTCCGAGCGCCCGGATTTCATGACGCTAGCGGGCAGCTTCGTCATTGTAACAAGCGGTATTTTCACGATTCTGCGGTCGCGGAAAAGGGTGGTTTCCAAGCAATCAAGTCCAGCAAATGATCGCTCGCAGTCTTGAGAATTTGATCCGACAATTGGGGATCAACAGCTTTGACGGCGCGGGCAAGTGCCATGGAACCGGACAGCGTTGCCAAAACAAGGGTGGCCTGGCGGTGCCTCTCGGTCGCATCGGGCGAATCCAGAAGGTTGGCGATTGCAGCAATGTTTTGTTCCAGCCCGGCGTGAAAGGCGGTTTGCACCTCGATGTCAGATCGGAAGATCTCGGCAGCCAACGGAGCCGCCGGACAACCCCAGATGTAGTGGTCACGATGGTCGGGGGCCAAATAGGTTTGGATGTAGGACTGAATGCCGCCGCCTGATTTTCCCAGGCCTTCCAACAGGGCAATAATTTTGTCGAAGTCTGCACTGATCGCTGCACTGGCCACAGCAGACTTTGAACCGAAGTGCCGATAAAGCGCACCGTGTGTCAGCCCCGCCTTTTTTCCGATTACACCAACACTTGCTTCGGCCAAGCCCTGTTCGCGAATAACTTGTCCCGCTGCCAGCACAATATCTGCACGGTTTTTCTCGCTCGCCGCTTTTGTCACCCGCATTTGGCTTGTCCTTCAAAAATAATGATTGCATACGCAATCAATAAATAGTACGGGTTTGTCTGTCGATTGAAAAGCCGTTTTTCCACACGCCCCAGGGAGCACCTTCGATGCCTGCAAAAATTGCTGTCACCTCCAAGCTCCCAATCTGGTTCTGGATTGCATCCGTTTTGGGCCTTGCCTGGAATGTTTTCGGCTTCATCCAGTTTGCAGGCACGCTGAACGCGACGGCGGAGTCACTCCAAGCTGACGGCATGACAGCAGAACAAGCCGCAGTCATGTCAAGTTATCCGTTCTGGATGACAGCGGCTTTTGCTGTTGGCGTGGTGGGCGGGGTTGTTGGATGTGTGTTGCTGCTGGCAAGGCGGGCTTGGGCAGTGCCGGTATTTGCGGCTTCGCTGGTCGGCTACATTATCCTGTACATCGGCGACATCACCGAGGGAGTTTTCGCAGCGCTTGGCATGCCTCAGGTCGTCGTGCTGTCGATGGTCGTGGCGATCGCCGCAGCGCTGCTTTGGCTGTCACGGCACTTTCGCCGAATGGGCGCTTTGCGCTGAGCACACTCTCCCGACCCCCCGTTGTCGCATCCTGACAAGTGACACTTTGGCTTTTCGACAATAGTCTGGCGCAGATAACGCCAGCACGTTCAAAGGGCCATTCATGTCGAAATTTCCCACCCATGCCAAAGTTGTCATCATCGGCCTTGGCGGCATCGTTGGAGCGTCCGTCGCACACCATCTGATCGAGCGCGGCTGGGATGACATCGTCGGCATCGACAAATCGGGAATCCCGACCGACATAGGCTCCACCGCACATGCCTCCGATTTTTGCTACACCGCCAGCCACGACTTCATGTCGGTTTGGACGACGCTTTACTCCATCGATTTCTTTGACAAGATGGGCAACTACGAACGCATTGGCGGCCTGGAAGTTGCCCGCGTTGGCGATGACACGCGCATGGATGAAATCAAGCGCAAGGTTGCGTCTGCCAAAGCATTCGGATCGCGTTCACGGCTCATCAGCCCGGCGCAGATCAAGGAGAGATTTCCGCTGATTGAAGAGTCGGTGGTGCAGGGCGGGTTGTGGGACCCGGACGCGGGTCTGGTTGTTCCGCGTTCGCAGGCGGTGGCAGGCAAGCTGGTCGACAATGCGGAGAAGTCCGGCAAGCTTAAAATATTCTCCAACACGCCGGCAAAGTCACTGCTGATTGAAAATGGTCGCATCAAAGGCGTGGTGACCGACCGCGGCACCATTGTGGCCGAACACGTGGTGGTCTGCGCCGGGATATGGGGCCGCCTGATTGCCGAAATGGCAGGCGAGGACCTGCCCGTCATGCCAATTGATCACCCGCTCACGTTCTTCGGGCCGTACACCGAATTTGCCGGGACCGGGAAGGACATTGGCTATCCGCTGCTGCGCGACCAGGGCAATTCAGCCTACATGCGCGATACCGGCGATCCGACGACCTCTGAAGGCGGCATGATCGAGTGGGGTTACTACGAAGAAACAAACCCGCGCCTTTGCCACCCGCGTGAAATTCTTGAAAAGGAGCAATCGCGGCTTTCGCCTTCACAGCGCGATCTCGACATGGAACAGATCATCGCGCCGCTGGAGCGGGCAATAGAACTGACGCCAATCCTTGGCGAACTGGGCTATGACGAGCGCCGGTCGTTCAACGGGCTGCTGCAGGTGACCGCCGACGGTGGGCCGTCATTTGGTGAAAGCCGGAAGGTTCGCGGGCTCTGGTACAATGTGGCGATCTGGGTCAAGGATGGACCGGCCTATGGCAAGCTGCTCGCCGATCTGATGACTGACGGACGCACTGAAGTGGATATGGCCAAGCTCGATTATGCACGGTTTTACGACCACCAGCTGACCGAAGAATTCATCGCCGGCCGGTGTTACGAGACAGCGCAGAAAGTATACAATCCGGCGGTGCATCCCCGCGAGCCGTTTGGCAACGGCCGCAACATCAAGCGTTCCCCGTTTTACGAGCGGGAAAAGGCGCTGGGCGGATATTTCATGGAATTGGGTGGTTGGGAGCGGGCACACGGCTACGCTGCCAATGAGCACCTTCTGGAAAGATATGCCGACCGCGTGCCGGTCCGAACCAATGAATGGGACAACCGCCATTTCTGGCGGGTATCAAATGCTGAGCACCTCGCCATGAGCGAGGATGTCGGCATGGTGAACCTGTCGCACTTTTACATTTTCGACGTGGAAGGACCGGACCACGTCGATGCGATGGAGTGGATATGTGCCGCCAAAATTGGTGGTGACGCAAACATTGGCAAAGGCATCTATACCCACTTTCTCGACGGTCAGGGCATGGTGCGGGCAGACCTCACCGTCATTCGCATGGCCGACCGCTGCCGGGTAATCGATGGTGCAGATGCCGGACCACGCGACCTGCTGTACATCAAACGCCTTGCCGAAGACAAAGGTTGGAACATCACCGTCACAGACCGTTCAAGCGAACTTGTGACGCTGGGCATCTGGGGGCCGAACGCGCGCGCCACATTGAAGAAAGTTGTCAAGGATCCGGCCATGCTGGACCCTGAAAACTTCCCGTTTGCAGCGCTCAAGGAAATCGAGATTGCTGGCCAGCCGGTCACAGCGTTCCGCATCTCCTATGTCGGCGAACAGGGCTGGGAGTTGCACATGCGGTACGAAGATGCGCTGCCGGTGTGGGATGCGCTGGCTGCCGTCGGTGTGATGCCCTTCGGTGTCGAGACTTACGCCAACACAAGGCGCATGGAAAAGTCGCTGCGTTTGCAAAACGCCGATCTGCTGACCAAATACAATCTCATTGAATCCGACCTGCAACGGCCAAAGGTCAAGGAAGCTGATTTCTGCGGCAAGGCAGCCAACTTGACCCACCGAGCGATGCCGCACCAGGTGGCAATGCTGTGCACGTTGACGCTGGAAGACAACATCGATTCCAATGGCGTCAAACGCTACCCGGTCGGCACTGTGCCTATCCTTGACCCGGCAACGGGTGAAACGCTGGTAGATGGTTTGGGGCGCCGCTCGTTCTCGACCTCGATGGCGTACGGTCCGACCATAGGCAAAACTATCATGCTTGCGTATTTGCCGCACGACAAGGCAGTGAAGGGCAACATGTTCGAGATCGAGTATTTCGGCGACCGGTATCCGGTGGTGGTGGCAGGCGTCGGCTACGAACCGCTGTACGACCCGCAGAATCTGAAGCCGAGGAGTTGAGTCACCCTGCCGGCTGCGTCCAGAACACCAATGCCGGGTTGAGGCCGGTTGCCACGTAAGCGACAAACAGGCTGCCCAGGCCGACAGCCAACAGCAGCCAGATCAAAGCGCCACCCTTGATTTCGAGGGCTGAGCGTTTGGGGTTTAGTGGATCGACAAATGCCTGATGGTATGAGCCCACGGGATAACGGTCGATGACGCTTTGCGCGAATGCCTTCGAGCCGGCATCCTCGCGGTCCAGCCAGATGCCGCGGCTGACGTGCTGGCGACCGTTGGTTTCAAAGCTATACTCCACCACCGGTTTCCAGGCCTTCTGCTGAACGCTGCGCCCGGTGATGGTCGCATTGCGGCGCACGCCGGATACAAACTCCACGATCTCGGCGCGTTTGATGGTTGCCGTGGCGCGGGGAAAAAACCTTGCCTTGGAAGTGCTGCGGAAAATCGACACAGCGCTGGCGGTGAAGACAAGCCCGGCAATTCCGGCAATGGCCATCAGCGGGGGAATGGAATTTGGCAACTGGCCGGAGATGATTTTCCAGCCGTTGGTGACTAACCACATGAGCGCGAGTGTGCCTAAAATGCCAAACAAGGCAATGTACAGGCAGCCTTTGGCAATGCCGGGTGGTGTGCCGCGTTCCAGCAAAGCCTCGTGCGGAGCATTCGGATTGTAGTGGACCGAAACGGATTTTCCTTCCGGGTATCTGGCCAGGATGCCGGGAATTTCATCGTCACCGATGATTTCGGCCAGTGAAATGCGGGTGGCTGTTCGCCGGACACCCCCAGCGAAATATTCATACTCGATTTTTGGAACCCGCGTTGAGACCGGTATGCTGTGGTCCATCTGGAATTTGTTCTCGAAGCCTTCGCTTGAATGGATGATTTTTCCGGTGGTTGTCGCCCACTTGCCTGCAGAGCGGGTCTCGTAACCTTTGACGATGACGGCAAAAACGAAAACCGCTGTTACCACCAGCATGAAGCCCATGATGATGCGGGCGGCTTCGGAATCGATTGCCGCGGGAAGCGGAATGTCGAAAAACCCGAATTGTGGCTTCGGCAAAAAAGGCCATGCAAACGGCAGCACAATTGCAAAAACCACGGCAACAATTGAAAGGCGGGTCATCCATCGCGGTGTACCCATTGAAGGAAACGGATCTTCAAACTTGAATGGCGCCGGCGATCGGCTTTTTGCGACCTGCGGGTTCACCCATTTGTGGTTGCTTCGCCAGCTGTTGTCGCCAGACAAGTACTTTGAGACAATTGATCGGAGACTGTCTGCCGTGACCGGGAGATCTGCTTTTCGCAAGTCTTTTGCCGCCTGGAATGAAAGTTCAAAATTTCCGTTCCCGGTGTGCACAGCGCGCACAAAATCGGACTGGCTTCGGCCAATCAGCAAGGTCCAGTCGCGTTCGGGTGGAGTCACGGGAATGGCTGCCAAGGCAGCTTCAGGGGTTTGCCCAGCCGTTGCGATACTGTTTACTTCGACAAACATTGCAGTCCTCACGGAAACTGCCCCATGGCAACTATATCCCGGAGCAACGCTTGTGTCGACAAGCGGCAATGGCCCAGTTCAACCTGCGCTCTTGAAATACGTAATTTCGCCTCGTAACGTCGACCGGGGCAAAGGCAGTTTTTTTGGTGAGTCGATTGCGGCCCTGTTTCATCTTGATTGTATTGCTTTGCCAATCTTGCATGGCGTTGGCTGCGCATGCGCAAAAAGTGGAAACAGTACCAGCCCGCACGCTAGTGGCCATCGCGGCACTTGAAACGGCAAAGTTCGAAGAAGTCCAGCCCGGATTGACAGTGCTTCGGGTTGAGGGTGATGGACGCCTCATCCTTACAGCATTTCGTATCGACCAAAAAAAGTTCAGGTTGTCCCCTATTGTCCAAACCAATCCCGATGGCGAGAGCGTCGATGCCTTTGGAAAGCGCGAAAAGGCTGTTTTGGCAATCAATGGCGGGTTCTTCGGCGAAAAGGAAACCGGCAAAAAGCTGTTTGCGGTCGGGCTTTTGCGAATTGGCGGCAAAGAGCTTTCCGGCAACTGGTCGAAGAGCGGCGGCTATTTGCTGTTTGGCAAGGAAGGACTGGCGATTGCCGAACACAAGTCGCAAGCGCCGGAACGCCCCGCAACAATCCTGCAATCCAAACCATTGTTGATCGCACCTGGCGGCAAATGGTCGATGAATACCAATCAGGAGATATGGCGCCCAAGGACGCTGATATGTTTGCTGCCGGAAGGCGGCGCTCTGGTGCTCGTGGTTTCAGGGCTGGGGATGAGCCTTTATGAAGCCGGATGGCTGCTGCGCGGCCAGGAAGACGGCGGATATTTCGGTTGCGACTCTGCCTTGGCGCTGGATGGCGGCGGCTCAACGCAGCTCTGGGTGTCGGGCAGGAGAGATTTGTCGGTGGCTGGGGAAACAGCCGTACACAATGCGATTGTGGTGCTGCCGAGAGGTTGAGCGCAAAAACCTGAGCATGTAGATTTCGGGCAAATGCCCATTAAATCAGCGACCGGTGCACGAATTTGCAACAGTGATTACCAAATGGTTTCCGTTGGATAGCCAAATTGTGGCTTCTGGGATACAGCCAGTCTTGAAGTGCGCTGGGTGCGCTATTTCGAAGTGTTCAGACGTTTACACGACTCTGCAGATGCGGCAGTTTCACAATCAGAACGGCGTTTTGAGTTGTCCGTAATCAAATTGGCCGCCAGCGGCTTTCGACAGGAGCAATAAAATGAATATCAAGTCACTTCTTCTGGGTTCTGCGGCGGTGCTCGTCGCTGTGTCGGGTGCGCGCGCTGCCGACGCCATTGTTGTGGAAGCAGAGCCGGTCGAATACGTCCGCATTTGCGATGCATACGGCAAGGGCTGGTTCTACATTCCGGGCACGGAAACCTGCCTGAAGTTCGATGGTGACGTCCGCGTTCAGTACGGCTCTACCCATTATCATGACGAAGTGGATGATGAGACATCGCTGCACGAGGCCAACTACCGTGCGCGTTTGAACGTGCGTGCCAACAATGAAACGGAATACGGCACATTGGCGTCTCGCATTCGTTTCAGCGCCGACTCGGTGGAGGGCGGCCATGACGATCTGTTGTCCCGCGCTGAAGGTCCAGGATCTGCTGCGACTCTCGTTGATATCGCTGTGATCAGCCTTGCCGGGTTCCGGATCGGGTTTGACGATACATATTGGTCGACCGCGGGTGGTTACGGTTACTATCAGGCACGTTTTGACGGCCCGTACGGCTTCACCAACGGCTTGTTCTTCGACTACACCTATTCTGCAAACGGTTTTGCGGCGACGGTCGGTATCGAAGATGGCAACATTTCTGGAGAATCCGGAGCGCCAGACCTTTATGCCGGTCTGACCTATTCGGGCAACAACTGGTACTTGGCAGGTTTGGTCTATCACGACTCGTCGGCTGAATTTGCAACCGCTCCGGATGTGGCATCGGATGGCAATCTCGCTTACAAAATCCGCGCTGACTACAATTTCGGCAACGGATTTAACCTCGGTGGTTGGTGGATGGCTGACGGTGGGGATACCGACTACGTCAAAGGTCACGCCTACGGTGTGACGGCTTCCTACCAGCTGACCGAAACATTGTTGTTGTTCGCAGGTTACGGCGAGTATGCAGACCAGTACAATGCAACTGGTGACACCATTACGCCTGCTGCTGTAGACCCGACAATCCCTGGTTTTACTGCTGCAGTGGTTGCAACACAGGATTTCGACGAAAGCTTCGGCAATGCGACCGTTGGCCTCGCATGGAACGTGGTTCCGGGTCTGCTTATCCAGCCTGAATATACAACAACTTGGTTCTCGAGCGAAAACGCGGCAGCTTCGGCAACAGCCGGTGGTGTTCGCACCAACAATGGCCGCTTCTCACTGCGTATCGTCCGCGAGTTCTGATCCCGGTTCACTGGGTAAAAATCAAACCGCCGCAGGAAACTGCGGCGGTTTTTTGTTGTGCTGAAAACGCATGG
>JBGSOG010000054.1:0-28100 GCA_041739225.1 Rhizobiaceae bacterium | reverse complement strand
TTCAATCCGGTTTTGTAGTCGATGACGCTGAAGCTGCCGTCATTGAGGATGTCGATGCGGTCGGCCTGCCCGGTCAACAGGAAGCCGGTTTCCCCAACCACTGACTTCCCGTAGACCTCGCAATGACTGATGAACACCGTTTCCCTGCGTTGGTTTTCCCACTCCACAACAAGTTCGCCGATGGCCAGAAAGCGCGGCAGCCATATTGCCGCAATGTCCTTTGGCAAATTGTTCTTTTCAAACTCTTCGTTTGCAATGCGCTCCATCAAATGCAGGTCTGCGGTTCCCGCTGACGAACGTCGGGTAAATTCTGCCAGGATCGCATGGTATATCTGGCCGCGCAGCGCAGGGTCAGCCGAACGTTCCAGCGAGGGCAATGGCTGCAAGCCAAGGATGTGCCTGGCATGAATGGCATACGGATCGCGGATCCAGCGCTCAATCTCCGTAACTGACAATCTGACCGGGCGAAGCGCCAAGGCAGGCTTCGGATTGGGCCGGGCAACGCGCTGGGCCCCGGTCTGCGATTTGTCCAGCTTTTGCGCCAGTTCAACGTATGATTTTCCCTGTGCCCTTGAGGCTTCGGAGGCGCCCCCAGCCAGTACCATCAGCCTCTGCACAAACCTTGAAGCAACGGTCGGGGTGGTTCCTGCGCGCAGCGAACGCGACAGGATCACTTGCGGCGCACCGCAAAACTGCTGGAAGTCATGCGCTGCCTGACCAATTCGCCGCTCTGGCGTGGAGAGGCCGATTTCAGCCTTCATGGGCCGGTTGAGGAAGGGATCATTGCGCGCCTGCGCTGGCCAATTGCCCTCGTTGAGGCCGCCCAGAATGACACGGTCAAACGGCTGAAGCCGGGCTTCGAGCGGACCCAGTATGGCGAGCCTGGGGTGATGACGGCGGTTGTCGCGCAGTGTCTCACCGGACAGCAGCGCGTCAAAGACGTCACAAAATTCTTGCGGCAGAACTTCGAGACCGCAGTGTGGCATGTCCTGTGCGCGTTCCAGCAGCGATTGCAGTGCGGCGCCACCCGGCCTTGCAAACATCCGCTCGAGTTCCTCGTTTCCATGCAGCAGGGCGAGCGATTGCGCCAGCGCTTCCAGCATCACCTGGGTTTCAACGCCCGCTCCGGCATCCCGCAGCTTTGTCAGGGGTAAAAGGGCCTGGTCAATCTTCTCGCCGAATATGGCAAGCGCTTCCCAGTCCTGCGGCAGCATCGCTTTCACTTCTGCCATCGCGTGCCTGTGGGTTTCCCATTTTCGCCGTGCGGCAATGCTTGCCGCGCCCAGCCCGCCGGGCTGCGGCACGATGATCGCGTCGCGCAGCACTGCCAGTTCAAACAGCCGCGCAAGCCGTTCGCCGGTGCCAGATGTGTCTCCACACACCAGCCGATGCTTGAGAAACGCGGTGAGCGCAACCGGATCAACCGGACCGGTGGCCGTGGCCAAGGCAAGGCGTGCCAAAATGAGCGGTTCGCCCTGCAATACCGGCTGGCCGCCACTGTCGTCGATATCGATGCCGAACCGTGCCAACTCCGACCCGACCCGGGCAGCAAGCAGCCGGTCTGGTGTGACCAAGGCAGCGGTTTGTCCCGGCGATTCCAGAACTTCGCGCAAGGCAATTGCAATTGCCAGCGCTTCGAGCCGGTCATTGGGCGCTTCGATCAAGGCAAGGTTTGCCAAGCCCTCCGCGGCCGACACTTCAGCTGCTTGCCAGCGGCCGGTTTCGCTGGCTGGAAGCATGGCCAGATTGACGAGGCTTGTCCGGTGCGGATTGGCCTGTTCGCCGAGCTCCGCAACATCTGTTCTTTGGGCACCCATTGCCTTGAGCAGACGTGCAAGGCCGTATTGGGGATGGGTACAAAGCGCCAGGCTTTCATCAAGTGCGTCGGGTGATCCAACCAGCTGCCACACGTCGTGCGCCATTGTCACATCAAGTCCTGGAAGCACCACGGCGCCATTGGGTTGCCGGGCTATGGCCGCCAGAAAGCGCGCGGTCGCCGGGATAGAGCCCGTCGAACCGGCGGCGATTACCGGGCCGCTTGTTCCGTTCTCCAACAAACGGCGGGTACGCAAATCCAGCAGCCGGCGTCTTTCCTGCGCCGGGTCACTCTTGCCCAGTTCTTCCAGCAGCAAAGGCCAGGTTTTCGTGGCAATCGACAGAAAATGCAGGGTCAGGTTCCACCATTGCGCATGGTTCTCCGGTAGTTCGTCACCGCTGCCCGCAAGCGTTTTGATGACCTCCCAGCCAATTTCCTCGGTAGCCATGCTGTCCATCAACCGGGCAAGATCACCTGCCATTCGTATGGCATCGGGAGCCGAAGACGGAATGGCAATGTCCTCATCGCCAAACAGGTCGCGCGTAGCCTGCGCCATGGCCGTAGTCCAGCCGCGCACCAGCATTGCCAGATGAAGACGGCGTTCCAGATCGTCCATTGCCGGCAGGCCTGCGGCCTCAATGCCCCCGCCTTCGCTGCCGGATAGGGAAAAGGCTTCGAATTCGTCATCGTCGCCATCGCCAAGCGTGCGAATTGTCGGGAGGATCGAGGCCTTGCCGCCCGACGCATCGATGAATGCGGCAGCCAGTGCCCGCGCGCTTCTTCTTGTTGGCAGGTAAATCGTTGCGGTGGCAAGCAGGAGCGGATCGGCCTGCGGTGCAAAACCGGGAACAAGTTTTCCTTCGAGCAAGGCATCCACCAAAGTGCGCAGGAATGGCGCGCCGGGAGGTACGCAGAACAGGTTCAGCGGCTCTGCTTTTTGGTTACTCGCCGGTTCGCGCACTTCTGCTCCTGTTTACCGACCCGCAACCCGGCCGCATTCATGCGGTACTTTGGGCAATCGCCTCTTCAGCTTCAACAATCGCATCGGGTGTCCCCACATGCAACCAAAGGCCATCGAGCCGCGCACCAAACAACCGTTCCGCCTCAATTGCCCTGTCGAACAGCACATTGAGAGAAAACGCGCCCTGCGGCAAATCGCGAAACACCGAGGGTGAAAATATCGCGGCACCGGCATAGGCAAAGGGGGCAATTTGCCTTTCCTTGCGGCGAACCAGGCGGCCTTGCGGATCCATGGTGAAGTCACCTGCACCGCCATACCCCACAGCAGACGGGGTAGAAGCAAGCAGCAGCAGGATGTCCATCTTCGAGCCGTCCCATTGCTCAGCCAGATGCAGCAGGTTCGGCCTGTACCCTTCAATCCAGAACGTGTCCGAATTCACCACGAAAAACGGCTCATTGCCAATCAGCGGCAAAGCCTTGACAACGCCGCCGCCCGAATCCAGCAATTGCTGTCGCTCATCGGAAAGCGATATGCCGGGAGCCTGCCGCGAAGAAAGATGTTTTTCCATCTGGTCCGGATGGTGGTGAATGTTGACAACAGCCCGTGCCACGCCGGCCGCAGCCAGCGCATCAAGCGCATGGTCGATCAGCGCCTTGCCATTGACCCGAACCAGCGGTTTGGGGGTTTTTTCGGTGATCGGCAACATTCGTTTGCCAAGTCCCGCCGCCAACACCATTGCGGTCTGCGGGACCGCCGTGTCCTTTCTGCGATATCCGGTTGTGAAAACGCTGTTGCTGGCCATTTCTGTCTCTGATGAACTCGCAAATCCGGTTGTTTCTATTCCTAGAATTTTACGCTGCTGTGACGCCCGTTTAACCGTCGATATCGGTCCACTTTGCACACCATTGCCGGTAACGGGCGAGGGCCGGATGACGCAGATTGCGTGAAAGATAGTCGCGCATGCGCGGCAAATGCCGCAAATAGCCGGGCTTTCCGTCGCGCTCATCCAGACGCACAAAGATGCCCAGAATCTTGGTGGCACGGTGTGCAGCCAAAATGGCGTAGTCCCGCAGCAGCAAGATTTCTTCAAAACCATTCTCGCTGCGCCGGTCTGAAAGATATGCCTCGACAATTTCCGCTTCCAGCCCGGTGCTGACATCCACCCGGGCATCCTGCCCGAGTGACGCAAGATCATAGGCTTGCGGCCCGATCACCCCGTCCTGGAAGTCGATAAGCCCGAGATTGCCGGGAAATGTCTCCCCCTCACGCCAGATGAGGTTCGGCGAATGATAATCGCGCAGCACCAGCGTCGGCATGGAGCCATCGATCTGCCCCGTAAGTTCGGACCAAATGGCGAAAAACTCCGCACGTCCTGCTTCATCCACGCTTTTTCCGGTTGCACGTTTTGCATACCAGTCGACCAGCAGGCTGGCTTCAATCAGCAGTGCGTCGGCGCTGTATCGCGGCACATTGTGGATTGTGGCTGCGCCTTGGTCACCGGCAATTTCAATTGTCGCCGGCCATTTGTGCCTGTGCATGCTTGCCAGCAGTTTTGCTGCACTGGTGTACCGTGCCGGGACCGGCCTGTTTTCCGCGTCAACAATTTTTTCATTGCCCAGATGTTCGATCAGCAAAAGGCCGTGATCCAGACTTCTGGCAAAAATTTGCGGGGCTGCGTATCCGGCATTTCGCAGGGTCTCGTCGATTGCAATGAACGGCGTCACGTCTTCGGCCAGATGCGCCAGCCTGCTGTAGGGTTTGCCATCCTTGATTGCCGGCCCGTCCGGTTTGCGCGGAGCATCCATCAAGATGCGCGTTGCATCGCCAAGATGGGCAGTTTCATAGCGGCGCGATGAGGCATCGCCTTGCAGGAATCGCCTTTCGGTAGTTTCGCCCATTGAGCCGTCGAGAAATTCCCGGATGTTTCTGCTGCGGGCAAACCGGTTGCCGGCACCATGGTCCGCGCCGCATGAAACCAGTGCCAGCCGCCCGCCCATGGCATCATCCGACAACTCAATCTTGAAAGCATGCTGCGGCAGCAGGTTCCCCGCCATTTGCGGCCATTCAATGAGGGCGACCCCGCTTTCCAGCGCTTCATCCAGGCCAAGTTCTTCAAGTTCGTCGGGATGCGCAAGCCGGTAAAGATCAAAATGGCTGACAACCAGTTGCAATTCGTAACGCTGGCACAGGGTATAGGTCGGGCTTGGAACTTCCAGTTCCGGGTTCGCGGCAAGCGCCCGCAGCATTGCCCGCGCCAGAGTTGATTTTCCGGCGCCAAGTTCGCCGCAAAGCAGCACCAGATCACCAGGCCGCAGCGCCATGGCAAGATCCTGGCCAAGCCGGTTTGTTGCTGCCTCGTCTGCGAGGCGGTACTCCACCGCGTTGCCCGAATTGCCATCCAAAAAGCTGGTCATTTTCGTTCAGGCAGCCGCCCGTGGGAACCGGCAGACAAACCGCGCGCCCCGCTCGCCGGCATTCTCGACGCTGACGCTTCCGCCATGCAACTCGACAAAGCTCTTGACCAATGAAAGGCCAAGACCGGTCCCCCGGCGTCTGTCGCTTGAACCCTGGCCCTCGAAGCGCTCGAAAATGCTGGTCCGGTTTTCCACCGGCACACCCGGCCCCTCATCGGCAACCGCGATTTCCAGCATGTCTCCGGTCCGTGAAGTGCTGATGCTGACTTTTCCGCCATCGGGCGAAAAGCGGACGGCGTTGTCGAGCAGATTGCCAAGTATCTGGCGAATCCGCCGCTTGTCGGCAAGGAACTGTTTTGCTCCGGCGGTAATGCGGTTTTCGATGGTGATGCCGCGTGCCCCTGTGGCATCCAGCAACGCCTCGCGGCACTCTGTCAGCACCTCATCGACGTTCACTGGTTCAATATCGAGCGTCATGGCTCCGGCATCGATGGTCGCAAGGTCGAGAATGTCGTCGATGATGTGTTTGAGCGTGTCTGCCGAGCCAGTGATGTGGCCGACATATTCGACCTGCTTGGTGTTGAGCTTGCCGATTTCCGGCATTGCCAACATTTCTGCAAAACCGGAAATGGATGTCAGCGGTGCCCGCAATTCATAGGAAACATGTTGCAGAAAGCGGTTCTTTAGCCGGTCAGCTTGTTCAAGGGCTTCGTTTCTGTCCTTGAGCGCCCTCTCGACATGAACGGTAGCCGTCATGTCGACAACCGCCAGCATGGTCTGACCTTCGGGCAGGCGCACAAGTGCATAGTCAACGACTTTGCCCTCGACGGTGTCCAGTCTGCCCGAGAGATCATCGCGCGCATCGTCAAAGCCGGTGATGGCCTCAACAATCATCGACCAGGCTTTAGGGTCGACAAGTTTGACGCTCAACGCGTCCGAAAGCACTGATATGTGGTTGCCAGTTTCGAGAAGCGTCGCGCCCAAATTCCAGATCTTGCTGAATGCCGGATTGTGCAGCTTCAAACGGCCATCTGAACCAAACACCGCAACCGCTTCGCTCAGATTGTCGAGGGTTTCACCTTGAATGCGCATCAATGAATTGTAGTTGGTGCGCAATTCCATCTGTTCAGTGACGTTTTCAAATACCCAGGTCGCCCCACCCTGGCTGTGCGGGTTTGCAACGACGCGCAAAACCCTGCCATCTGCCAAATGCCACCAGTCCTCGCGCGCATCCACTGCCTTGTAGATGCTGAGCTGGCTTTCGCGCCATTTGCGCCAGTCCGGGAAATCCGGCAGTTTTCGCTCCGCCCGCATGGCGTCAAAAACCTGCGCATTGCTGGGTTGGGATTCCAGCAGTGCGGCGGGCAGTGCGAACAATTTCTGGAAGCTGGAATTGTAAAATTGCAGCTGCTGCGCCTTGTCAAACATGGCAATGGCAGTTGCCAGGTGATCAAGGGTCTGGGCGTGGCTGGCGTTCGTCTGTTTCAGCGTTGCCCGCACCGATTCCAGATCGTTGCGGTCTATGGCAATGCCGGCATGGCCGGCCGAGGTTTTCACTTCTGTGAAATCGAGCGCACGTCGGTCACCGGCTATGACCGCTGGAAGCGTGCCTGAAAATGCGCCATCTTCACGTTGACGGCGTGCAACTTCGTTGCGCTCTGCGCTGTCCAGCAGGTGCAACCGGCTGTTGACCGCTTGTTCCCCGTTCGGGCTGTCGACGGATTTGGCGTAAGCGCTGTTAACCCAAAACAGCTCTCCCGCCGGATCACGCAACCATACCGGCATCGGCAGTTTCTCAAACAACGACTGGATTGTGTCAAAAGTTGCCATCAGGCGGGCGTGCTCTGCTTCCAGTTGCGCCAGTGCGGAACGCTCCCCTGACAATTCGATAAACCGGACAAACGCATGGCTGCCGGAAGTGCGCCCCTGTGCCTCGACCACGCCGGTCTTTGTGGTCAGCGGCAAGTCAAACGCTTCGGCATTGGCGCGCAGACGTTTGAGTGCTCCTTCAAAACTGATGGCCGAATCCGGCGTGAGCCAGCGCCCGAAAGCAAGAAACGCCGCTCGGTCGGAAGGCGCGCCGGAGGCCTTGGACAGCCGCCCGAGAATGGCCGGCTTTTCTTCCTGGCCATTCCAGATCACCACAACCTGGTCCCCGGAATTGGCAAGCGCTTCCAGCCGTTCATTGCTGGCCCGAAGACCGGAGAGCCGCATTTTCAGTGCGTCATTTTCCCCCGTCATGCGGGTTCGTTCCCGGATGAGCCACGTTGCCGACAGAATCGCGAAGCTCATCGCGCCGCCAAAAACAGCGAGCATCACGACATTGGCGGAGGTGAAAAGAAAAGCATCCGCCAGATTGCCGCCATCGGCGGCCAGCGCCGGGTTGCTGCCAAATGCCCCCGACAACAACGAAGTCGCGGCAAGATGACGAGCTAGCCGCAAAAGGCGCCGGTTGCCGCCAGGCGTCTTTTGCGCTGTTGCCGGTCTGAACGCCCTGCCGCTCCAGCTTCCCGCCGGATGAATTGGGGGAATTGCCCCTGACATGTCCTGGTCCTCTCGCCGCTCGATTCCCAGACGCAAATTCCGTCCCTGCCAACAGGCATTGTCCGGAATTGCGCGGTTGCAATTTGCCTTCTCCCAAACGCACTTCAAGCGTCTGGAACCTGCAAAACCGCCCTGCCTGTTCGCCCTCTGCGCGGCCTTTATGACCCGGAGCTTTTGATTGATTCGCGTGCAGCTTAGCCAAAAGCCGAATCTGCGAGAAGCATTATCCGCGCAAAAATAAAGGCTGCGGAATTGTCAATCCCGCAGCCTCAACATCTTGTGGGTAACCAGTTGGATTTTAATACCGGTAGTGATCGGACTTGAACGGCCCGCTCTGTGGTACACCGATATAGGCCGCCTGCTCGCTGGAAAGCTCGGTCAGTTTGACGCCAAGCTTGGCCAGATGCAGCCGTGCAACCTTTTCATCGAGGTGTTTTGGCAGCACGTAGACCCGGTTTTCGTAGTTCTCGCCCTTGGAATAAAGCTCTATCTGGCCCATCACCTGGTTGGTAAAGGATGCCGACATGACAAAGCTTGGGTGACCCGTCGCGTTGCCAAGGTTCAACAGGCGACCTTCCGACAACAACAACATGCGCTTGCCGTCGGGAAACTGGATCATGTCCACTTGTGGCTTGATGTTGGTCCACTTCAGGTTGCGCAGGGCGGCAATCTGGATCTCGTTGTCGAAGTGGCCGATATTGCCGATGATCGCCATGTCCTTCATGCGGCGCATGTGATCGATGGTGACCACATCCTTGTTTCCGGTTGCGGTGATGATGATGTCGGCAGTCCCGACGGCGTCGTCGAGCGTGACAACTTCAAAGCCGTCCATCGCGGCCTGCAAAGCGCAGATCGGGTCGGCTTCGGTCACCTTGACGCGTGCACCGGCACCCAGAAGCGATTGTGCCGAGCCCTTGCCGACATCGCCATAGCCGCACACCACGGCGACCTTGCCGGCCATCATCACGTCGGTTGCGCGGCGAATGCCGTCAACCAGCGATTCCTTGCAGCCGTACTTGTTGTCGAACTTCGACTTGGTGACTGAATCATTGACGTTGATTGCCGGGAAAGGCAGCATGCCCTTCTTGTGCAATTGATACAGACGGTTGACACCGGTGGTGGTTTCCTCGGTGACACCGCGAATGGCATGGCGCTGCTTGGTGAACCAGCCCGGGCTCATGGCCATCCGCTTCTTGATTTGGGCAAAAAGATATTCTTCTTCTTCAGATTCCGGCTTTGACAAGACATCTTCGCCTTCTTCGGCGCGCGCACCCAGCAAGATGTACATGGTTGCATCGCCGCCATCGTCGAGGATCATGTTGGTCAGCCCGCCATCAGCCCACTGGAAAATACGGTCAGTATAAATCCAGTAGTCCTCCAGCGATTCGCCCTTGATGGCGAAAACCGGTACGCCGGTTGCGGCAATGGCAGCCGCCGCATGGTCTTGCGTCGAGAAAATGTTGCATGACGCCCAGCGCACGTCAGCACCAAGGGCCGTCAGTGTCTCGATCAAGACTGCGGTCTGGATGGTCATGTGCAGCGAGCCGGTGATCCGCGCGCCCTTGAGAGGCTTGGATTGTCCAAACTCTTCGCGGCAGGCCATCAGGCCCGGCATTTCGGTTTCGGCGATTTCGATTTCCTTGCGGCCATATTCGGCCTGGCCAATGTCCTTGACTGCATAATCGGTCATGTCTTCAAACTTTCCTGAGGCGGTTGGGCCAAATGCTGTCTCGCGCAAGCGGGAAGAGTTGGCTTGAATTCAAATCCTTGCGACCGTTCTGGCCGGGAGGAGCACATGCTTCGCAATGCCTCGCAAAGCACCCGGTCAGCCGAATACCAGCAACTGCAGCTTTTGACAACATCACATAAAGAAATGTTTATACGGCTATGCCGTTATTCGCCTTCGCCAAATTTGTCAGCGACGAGCAAGGAGATTGCATTGATCGCTTCATCAGCCTGTCTGCCGGTTGCACTGACATGAATCTCGCTGCCAATTCCGGCGGCCAGCATCATCAGGCCCATGATTGAGGTGGCGCCGACGATCTGCCCGTCTTTCCCCACCCGGATATCGGCATCAAACTGTTCGGCGCACTGGACAAACTTCACCGAAGCGCGGGCATGCAAACCGCGCTTGTTGCAAATTTTCAATACCCGTGATCCAGCTTCCGGCTCGCCGTCCATTGATTACTGACCTTGCAGCAGGCGACTGGCGATATTGATGTATTTGCGCCCTGATTCCTGGGCGCAAGTGAGCGCGCGCTCCATGTTATCTTCGCCGCGCACACTGGCGAGCTTGATCAACATCGGCAGGTTCATGCCTGCCACCACCTCGATGTCGCCTGCTTCCATAACCGAAATGGCCAGATTTGACGGAGTACCGCCGAACATGTCGGTGAGAATGATCACCCCTGAGCCAGTGTTGACTTCGGCTACCGCGCTCAGGATGTCCTGCCGCCGCTGCTCCATGTCATCTTCCGGCCCGATGGGGATGGCTGCAATGGCTTGTTGAGGGCCGACAACGTGCTCCAGAGCCAGCTTGAACTCGGTAGCAAGCTGGCCATGGGTGACAAGCACAAGTCCGATCATACTCTTTCCCGTGTGATTGTACCGGTTTTCCGGGCTTTTCGGCCATTTTTGAGCCGTTTGAACGTATTCCCAGCCGAATTGCCGACATGTCGGCGCCAGTTGGTGCGCGCGTCTATATCAGAGGAAGGGCGAGCCTTGCCAGTGTGATTCTTGCGGCTCGTGCTTCGTGTTGCCTGGGTGCTTCCACCAAGGCAATTCTGACGCCATTGAGCACGATACTGCGCTCCGGCGGCATTTGTTCCACCTGTTCGTCGTCTATCAGCCTTACCAGCAAGCCGACCACCGTTTTTGGTTTGTGTTTGAGAGATACAATCCCGTGTCCACGAATTTCGGCAAGGCCGGCAATGCTCGCGGGAGCCGAGGCTGACAGGCGCTCGCCCTGCTTTTCGATGATTGCCTGATCATCACAGATAAATGCACAATCAATCCCAAGCCGCTGTGCAGCTTCCAGCAGGGCAAATGCCAACGAGGATTTTCCGCTTCCCGCCGGCCCCTCGACCAGCACACCGGTGCCCGCCAGCTCGACCACGCTGCAATGATGATTGGTTTTCATGGTCAGCGCGCCGTCGTTCCTGCCGGAAGCCGGATCAGGAACCTTGCACCCTGTTGGGGTGCTTTGCGATTGCCGGCAGTCAGGGTGCCGCCATGGGCCTCCACTATCTGACGCGAAATCGACAAACCCAGACCCGAATTGTTGCCAAAGCTCTCGTCAGGACGGTCGGTGTAGAAGCGCTCAAATATCCGGTCGATGTTTTCCGCTGCAATTCCCGGCCCGTTGTCCTCGACAATGACTTCGACAAACGCGCCGGCCCGTTTCATCGAGATGGTGATTTCGCCCGTTCCGTCGGCAACGAAAGACCGGGCATTGTCGATCAGATTGTTCAACACCTGACCTATCCGGCCCTCATGGCCAAGAATGCGGTAGTCCGGCATTCCGCGTTGTCCATTGGCAATATGCAGGTTCAGGGCAACATTTTTCTGATCGGGAGGCACCATCTGGCGCATGGCCACGACGTTCTCGAGGAGCGACTTCAGATCGGTTTCCATGGAATCTTCACGCGCCAGTTCCGCGTCAAGCCGGGAAGCGTCGGAAATGTCGGTAATCAGCCGGTCCAGCCGTTTGACGTCATGCTGGATCACTTCCAGCAGCCTTGACCGCGAGACATCATTGCGCGCCAGCGGCAGTGTTTCCACCGCACTGCGCAGGGATGTCAAAGGGTTCTTCAATTCGTGGCTTACGTCGGCGGCAAAGCTTTCGATGGCTTCGATCCGGGCGTAGAGCGAATTGGTCATTTCGCGCAGGCTCTGGGACAGATTGCCGATTTCATCGCCGCGCGAGGAAAGGTCCGGTATTTGCACCCGGGATTTGACGCCGTGCCGCACCTTGACCGCGGCATCGGCCAGTTTGCGCAGCGGATTTGCAATCGTGCTGGCCATCAAGATCGACAACACGGTGGTAACGATGGCTGCAACGAGGAATATGCGCAGGATTGCAATCCGCTCCTCCGCGACAATGCGGTCGATGTCGCCCCCCTGCGTTGACAAAAGCAACGCACCCTTTACTTCCCGGAACCGCTGTACCGGGACAGCAACCGAAACGATCAGCTCGCCGTTTTCGGTCATGCGCACGATTGTCGAAGGTGCACCGGTCAACGCCGAGGAAACCTCGGGATATTGCGTGCCGCTGCCCGATAGTTCCTGATACACCGGCAGATCCCGGCGTTGCAGCACTTGGTTCAGCAGATTGCCGATGGTGGCGGTCATGCCTTCGCTGCTGTCGCTGAGTGGTGGCAGGTCAAAGCGCACAACTTGCCCGCCGGCGTAAAGATGGCGGGAATCGAGCACCATGATCCCGTCACGGTCGTAAATCCTAGCACGGGTCCTTGTCGGCTGGATCAAACTGCGCAAGAGCGGGGCCACCCGCTCTGCCTTGATCGCAGATTCAAGGGTTTCCAAAGTGTCGGCACTGGGCGAGATGGTTTCGCCTGCTTGCAATTCCAGCAGCTTTTCAGGATCAATGGTGATCGCGTCGGTCTCGACGCTGGCCGAGGCGGCGATGGCTCCGGCGATAATCCGGCCCTGGATGGTCAGGCTTTCCACCCGCGCATCGATCAACCCTTCCCTGAACTGGTTCAGGTACAAAATGCCGGACAACAGGACCGCCAACGCAGCAAGGTTTAGCGAAACAATGCGGCGGGTCAGTGTCGAGAAAAACCGGCTGCGCAACGTTCGCCACCGACCGCGTTTTTTACCCGTTGTTGTCTCGGGTATGTAGGAAAGGCTTTTTTCCGTATCCGCCGTTACCGGACCACTTTCATTGCCGACGGATAAATCGGCAACCTCGCGCCGGGAAACATCCCTGGGCACGGTCTTGTCTGGTTCGATGGTCCCGGCATGCTCCAATTGCTGCCATGCCTCCGGCCGTTGGCGCCATTTCTGCTTCTGATCGGTCGCTCTCAGGCTTCCTTGAAGCGGTATCCCACGCCATAAAGCGTCTCGATCATTTCAAAGCTGTCGTCTTCCGCCTTGAACTTCTTGCGCAGTCGCTTGATGTGGCTGTCGATGGTCCGGTCGTCCACATAGACCTGGTCATCATATGCCGCATCCATCAGGGCGTCACGGCTTTTGACAACGCCGGGGCGCTGCGCAAGGGCAAACAGGATGAGGAACTCGGTAACGGTCAATGTTACCTGAAGTCCCTTCCAGGTGCAGGTATGCCTTTCCTGATCCATGACCAGATGGCCACGCTCGAGCGTGCGGGCTTCTGCCGTGCCCGTTGTCTTGGCACCCGGCTCCACCGGAGCACCGGCGCGGCGCAAAACGGCGCGCACCCGCTCCACCAGCAGTCTTTGGGAAAACGGCTTGCGGATAAAATCGTCGGCACCCATTTTCAGGCCGAACAATTCGTCGATTTCGTCATCCTTGGAGGTGAGGAATATCACCGGCAGATCGGTTTTCTGCCGAAGCCGCCGCAGCAATTCCATGCCATCCATGCGCGGCATCTTGATGTCAAAAATCGCCAGATCCGGCTTGCGGGCCGACAAACCGTCCAGAGCGGAGGCGCCGTCGGTATATGTCTCGACCTTGTATCCCTCCGACTCCAGCGCAATGGACACGGATGTCAGAATGTTGCGGTCGTCATCCACTAGGGCAATAGTCGGCATGCGTTCGGGCTCCCTGGCCATGGCATTTCCTTTTCGCAGAAATTCTCGCCGAAAAGTCACCGACCTCAGTCGGCAGAAAGCAAAGGCGGGAAAAATGCGAACAAAATGTGGCTGACACTTTAGCGCCATTTTGCCGCCTTGGCCAATTGGCATGGCAAAAACCGGACCTTGCCATGTCAACTTGTGACGCCAGACGTCAAACCAGGCAGCAATCCACATCAGATTCAATCGTTTAAAAAATTTAAATCGATTAAACAATTGAAATATTTGAGCATTTCCTGCCCGACGTGCTTGTCATGACTTTTTGACGACAGTATAGGCGGGAATGCAGACGAAGGCGCTTGCCTTCGAAAATGCCAGAATTGTCGCGTCGCTGCGAACCTCGGGAGGAACAGGTACATGGCAAAGCCAGTTGGTGGTGCAAACAACCGGTCCGCAATCGAATCAGGTCGATGGAATCCAAGGTTCGCACTTTCGGCGTGCGACTTGGATGGCCATGCCTCGGTATGCTACAATCTTGAAGCGCCACAATTGTACGAACTTGCCATTGCCCGCAACGAAGGCCGCATCGCCAAGGGCGGTGCGCTGACGGTCGAAACCGGCCAACATACCGGTCGCTCGGCCCAGGACAAATTCATTGTCCGCGATGATTTGACCGCCGACAAGGTGTGGTGGGACAACAACAAGGCAATGGATCCGCGCAAGTTCGAAGTGCTGCTGGCTGACATGCAGGCGCATGTCAAAGGCAAGGACCTTTTTGTTCAGGATCTCTTTGGCGGCGCTGATGCCGACAACCGTGTGCGCGCCCGCGTCATCACCGAGCTTGCCTGGCAGTCATTGTTCATTCGCAACCTGCTGATCCGTCCCACTCCGGCGGAACTGGATGAATTCGTCGCCGACATGACCATCCTCGACCTGCCAAGTTTCAGGGCGCATCCGGAGCGCCACGGCTGTCGGACCGAAACAGTTATTGCCTGCGATTTCACCCGCCGGATCGTGTTGATCGGCGGAACATCCTATGCCGGCGAAATGAAGAAGTCGGTTTTCACTTACCTCAACTTTGTTCTTCCGGCCAAAGGCGTGATGCCGATGCATTGCTCCGCCAATGTGGGAGATGATGCCGACACCGCTGTCTTCTTCGGTCTTTCGGGGACCGGCAAGACGACACTCTCCGCTGATCCCGGGCGCACCCTTATTGGTGACGATGAACATGGTTGGGGCAGGGATGGCATCTTCAATTTTGAAGGCGGCTGTTATGCCAAGACCATCCGGCTTTCAGCCCAGGCCGAACCGGAAATTTTTGCCACCACGCAGCGTTTCGGCACTGTTCTTGAAAACGTTGTGCTTGGCGCTGACCGAACCCCGGATTTTGATGACGGCAGCCTGACGGAAAACACCCGTTGCGCTTACCCGCTCGACTACATCCCGAATGCGTCGGCGAGCGGACATGCCGGGCATCCCAAAAACATCATCATGCTGACTGCCGATGCCTTTGGCGTGCTTCCTCCCATTGCCCGGATGACACCGGCGCAGGCGATGTACCATTTCCTTTCCGGCTACACGGCAAAGGTAGCTGGTACTGAAAAAGGCGTCACTGAGCCGCAGGCGACCTTTTCTACCTGCTTTGGCGCGCCTTTCATGCCGCTGCATCCCTCACAATACGGGAATTTGTTGCGCGACCTGATTGCCCGTCACGGTGTTGATTGCTGGCTGGTGAATACCGGCTGGACCGGCGGCGCACACGGGGTTGGCCGTCGCATGCCGATCGCCGCCACAAGGGCGCTGCTGAGTGCAGCGCTGAACGGCTCGCTCAAACAGGCCCAATTTCGCACCGATGCAAATTTCGGCTTTGCCGTACCCGTGGAAGTGCCAGGCGTTGACAAGTCAATTCTCGATCCGCGCTCGACCTGGGCCGACAAGAATGCTTATGACACGCAGGCACGAAAGTTGGTCGGCATGTTTGTCAGGAATTTCGGCAAATTCGAAAGCCATGTCGATGCAGATGTCAGAGCCGCCGCGCCTGCCACACTGGCTGCTGCCGAGTAACGGCCCGCAGAATTAATCCGCATCAAGGCTTTTTTGCCGGACCATGCCATTGTATGGAAGTTGGGTGCAGTTCCCGGCATCCAGGAGATCATCATGGGCATTTTTGATTTTGTTAAATCAGTAGGAAAGAAACTCGGCCTTGCCAGCGCGGACGCGCCGCCAAGTGCTGAAGCGCTCAAGAAAGAGCTCGACAAGAACAAGCTCGGAACAGAGAACGTGACCGTCGAGGTCAAGGGCGACACCGCCGTGATCAAGGGAGCGGTAGCCGACCAGACGGCGTTTGAAAAAGCGATCATTGCCGTCGGCAACACGCTCGGTATCTCGAAAGTGGAAGCCACCGGCGTCAAGGTTGCCGACGCGACCGCCAAGGAGCCGGTATTCCATACAGTCAAGAAGGGCGACAATCTTTGGAAGATCGCCGAGAAAAACTACGGCAAAGGCCATGGCCCGAAATATCACCAGATCTTTCTGGCCAACAAGCCGATGCTGAAAGATCCGGACGAGATCTATCCAGGTCAGGTGCTTCGAATTCCCGAACTGGACCTCACCGCCAAGGCGTAGGCCCGGTTGAAAACCGGCCTTAGCCGGATTTGCCGAACAACAATTCAAGTATGTTTCGGGGCTTGCGGCGTTCGCCGTCGGCCCCGACTTCGTTTTGGGGCCGTGGCAACCCCGTCCCGGCAGCGCCTTCCTCCCGCCCTTCGGCAAATGGCGGAACGGTGCTTTCGGCGATCACGTCGCTTGCTGCGTCAGGTTGGCGTTCGTAATTACCGGGCAATGGCGCTGGCGGCACACCGATATGCGCAGCGGTCATGAAGCCGGCAAAGGTTTCCGCAGGAATGCCCCCGCCCGTAACCTTTTTCATTGGTTCGCCATCGTCATTGCCAAACCAGACACCGGTAATGAGATTGGCTGTGTAGCCCACGAACAGCGCATCGCGGGAATTTTGCGTTGTACCGGTCTTGCCGGCCGCCTCCCAGCCATCGAGCCGGGCTGCGGTGCCGGTGCCGGAACTGACAACACTTTTCAGCATGGCGTTCATCATGCCCATTTCGCGGGGCTGCACCACCAACGGCATTTCGGATGACGGACGTTCGTAAAGGATGTCGCCGCTCGCCGTGGTTACCCGCCGGATCAGCCAGGGAGTGGCACGGTATCCGCCATTGGCAAACGGTGAAAAGGCGGAGGTCAATTCCAGCAACGAGACTTCCGATGTGCCAAGCGCGATTGAGGCGTTTGCCTGCATGGGGGATTGGATGCCAAGGCGCCTTGCGGTCTCGATCACCTGTTTGGGACCGCTTTCCATGACAAGCTGCGCTGCAATGGTGTTGAGCGAACGCGACAATCCGCTTTCGAGCGTAACCGGGCCACGGTATTTCTTGTCGTAGTTTTCCGGTGTCCAGTCGCCAAAACGCACCGGCGCATCCTGCCGGATGCTGTCCGGGGTCAGACCGTTTTCCAGCGCTGCCAGATAGACCAGTGGCTTGAAGGCCGAACCGGGCTGGCGCTTGGCTTCAACCGCCCGGTTAAACTGGCTTTGCGCATAGTCGCGGCCACCTACCAGCGCCCGGATGGCGCCGGTACCGTCGATCGAAGCCAGCGCCCCTTGCGAAACGTTGAGTTTCTCGCCCTTCTTGGCGATCACTTCGGCAATAAGTTTGCCTGCGGTCTTTTGCAGATCAAGATCAACAGTGGTGGCAACGATCACGTTGTCGCGCATCTCGCCGATCAGGGCCGGCAATTGCGCCATCACCATGTCGGCGATGTAATGCTGCGATCCGGTAAGGTATCGCCGGGCTTTCTTGGGCTCCATCGCCTGTGACTGGGCAATGTCGCGGTCGCTCACAAAGCCTTCGCGCTTCATCGCGCCCAGAACCAGCTGCGCCCGCTCTTCAGCAGCCTTCGGGTCTCTGGCCGGGGAAAGGCGCGACGGCGCCTTGAGCAATCCGGCAATCATTGCCGCTTCGCCCAGCGTCACATCGCGGGCCGATTTGTTGAAATAGCGCCGGGCTGCCGCGTCAACGCCATAGGCACCAGACCCAAAATAGACCCGGTTCAGGTAAAGTTCGAGGATTTCATCCTTGCTGAACTTGGTTTCAAGCCACAGTGCCAGCACCGCTTCCTGTACTTTGCGCTCAAGTGTGCGCTCGGGTTCCAGAAACAGGTTTTTGGCCAGCTGTTGGGTCAGGGTGGAACCACCCTGTGCAAGCCTTCCGCTGACAACGTTGGTAAACATTGCCCGCGCAAGCCCGACCGGATCGACACCGACATGGTTCTTGAAGCGACGGTCTTCGATGGCAATCACCGCCGTGGGCAGCCACGGCGACATCTCGTCAAGCCGCATGGCCTCGCCGCCGGTTGTGCCGCGATTGGCGATCAATTCGCCGTCCACCGAAACGATGCGCGCATTGGGCGGGCGCTGGGGAATAGACCAGCTTGCCATCGAGGGCAGTCGCACGGCGTAATAACCCACCAGGCCGGCCAGGCCCATGCAGGCCCAGATCGCAAGAACGAGGCCCCAGTAAACGGTTCGGCGAAAGAAGCCGAAAGTGCCGCCTTGTGGCGATTTTTTGTAGGGCGCCTTGCCGGCAGGGGGTTTTCGGTGCCCGCCGGATTTGCCCGGCCTTGGCGGCGCAGTGACAAGAACCCGGTCATCGGCACTGACCCGCAAATCCCCGCCGCGCGGCGCAGGAGCGTCAAAAACAGGATCAATCCTGCCGCTTGGTGGTTTGCGTGGGGCCATTGCTCTTGCCGGTGAAAATGTTTGCCGGGCAATGCCCGCTTGCGCAAAATCTAATCGGGTTCAATTAAGGCGATGTTAAGCCCCTGGGCACCTTGGACTTCACGCAAAATTGCTTAAAATTGAAACGTTTTTCTTAAGGCTTCTTTCCCGGATCATCCGGTACACTTTGCATGAAATCGCACCAATCCCGCAGTGCCCCGGCAGGATTCGCCCATGTCACCCATTGCCCCGGACAGACAGTCTGATCCAGCCCGAATCGTCTGGGTTGATTACGCCAAAGGCATCTGCATCATTTTTGTAGTCATGATGCATTCGACTTTGGGCGTTGAAAAAGCCGTCGGTGCCGAAGGTTGGATGCACCACGTCGTACAATTTGCAAAACCGTTTCGCATGCCGGATTTCTTCCTGATATCAGGTCTGTTTCTCGGCCTTGTGATTGACCGGCCCTGGCTGCGTTATCTTGACCGCAAGGTCGTTCACTTTTTTTACTTCTACCTGCTTTGGACCCTTATCCAGTTTTTCATCAAATTGCCGTCGTGGAATGCCGATGGCAACTCGCTTGAGGAAATCGGGCTCTTGTATCTGGGCAGTTTTGTCCAGCCCTTCGGAACCTTGTGGTTCATCTATCTGTTGCCGGTATTCTTCGTGGTGACACGGCTGCTCAAATCGGTTCCCTGGCAGATCGTGCTGGGCGTGGCTGCGCTGGCCGAAATCCTTCCGGTTCATTCCGGCTGGCTGGTGATCGATGAGTTTGCTGCCCGATATGTGTATTTCTTTGCCGGATACTTGTTTGCCACCAACATTTTTGCCCTCGCCCAATGGGTCCGGCAAAACACCGGCAAAGCCTTGCTGATGCTGGCCGCGTGGTTCGGCATCAATTTGCTTGCGACTTTCGCGCCAGCGCCGCAGCAGCTTGTTGTTCTGCCGGGTTTTCCTGCCGACACCAGCCATTTTTCCGATCTGCCGTTTGTTTCCCTGGCTTTGGGTGCGGCTGGTGCGGCTGCCATCGTGATGGTTTCTGCGCTGGTTTCGCGGCTGCAAAGCGCCTGGGCGTTGCAATACCTGGGCCGCAACTCAATTGTGGTCTATCTGGCGTTTTTCCTGCCAATGGCTGTCAGCCGCAGCATCTTGTTGAAGTTTTTCCCAAACGTCGACATTGGTACCGCCGCATTTCTCGTCACGGCTGCCGGCGTGATCGGGCCGGTCATCCTTTTCGAGATTGTCCGGCGCACCGGCTATGGGCGCTTCCTGTTTGAACGCCCGCAATGGGCGCGGTTGGAACGGTCTGCATCTGGAGATGTCAGATCAGGGCTGCAGCCTGCCGAATGATCCTGCTTATTGGGCCAGCGCGGCAAGGATACGCGCCCAACTGCGAATGCCTTTGTGAAAACTCTTGAGCTCGTATTTCTCATTGGGCGAGTGAATCTGGTCGTCCGCATGGGCAAAGCCGATCAGCAATGAAGGAATGCCCAGCATTTTCTGGAAATCGCCGACAATGGGTATCGAGCCGCCCATGGCGATCAGGGCGGTTTCCTTGCCCCATTCGTCCTTCAGCGCGGAAGTGGCCTTTTTCAGTTGCGGCAATGTGTAGTCGAGGTGAATTGCCGGACTGCCGCCATGCTTGATGAACTCTGCCTTGCAATCGGCAGGCAGTTTTGAATTCACATACGAGCGAAACGCAATCCTTATCTTGTCCGGGTTCTGGTCGCCGACCAGCCGAAAGGAAACCTTGGCGCGCGCTTCAGCCGGGATGACCGTTTTGAAGCCCTCGCCGGTGTAGCCGCCGGTGATGCCGTTGATCTCGGCAGTTGGTCTGGCCCAGGTCTGTTCAAGGATGGAGCGGCCCTTTTCCCCGGCCGGCACCGACAACCCGATGGCGCCGAGGAATTTTTCCGGAGAAAACCCGAGGCCTTCCCACATTTGCTTGATCTCGTCTGGTGTCTCGTGAACGCCGTCGTAAAAGCCGGGCAGGGTCACCGCACCGTTTTCGTCGCGCAAGCCAGCCAGGATCTGGCTGAGCACATTGATCGGGTTGGCAGCGGCCGACCCGTAATAGCCCGAATGCAGGTCGCGGCTCGCCGCCTTGATCACAACCTCCTCGCCTACCAGACCGCGAAGTCCGGTCGAGATCGACGGGGTGGAGCGATCCCACATGTTGGTGTCGCAGACCAACGCAATATCGGCCTTCAAAGCCGCCTTGTTGGCCTCAAGAAACGATTGCAGCGAAGGCGAGCCGGACTCTTCCTCGCCCTCAAACAGGATCGTGACGCCAACCGGAAGCGATCCTTCCACATCTTTCCAGGCCCGGACGGCTTCAACGAAGGTCATCAACTGGCCCTTGTCGTCGGATGTGCCGCGCCCGAGAATGCGCATGGCACCATCAGGTCCTTTGGCCAGTTTTGGCTCAAAAGGCGGATTTTCCCACAGGTTCAGCGGATCAACCGGCTGAACATCGTAATGGCCGTAAAACAACACGTGTGGCGCGCCTGCTGGACCCGCCATGTGTGCCAGCACCATCGGATGTCCGCTCGTCGGGCAAACCTTTGCCTCAAACCCGATGGCCGAAAGATCGTTGGCCAACCATTGTGCCGCCTTTGTGCATTCTCCCGCAAAGGCAGGATCGGTAGATATCGAAGGAATTCGCACCAATTCAAGAAGGTGCCCGACTGCGCCGTCAATGGTCTCATCTATGCGGGAAAGGACGGCATTGGTGGTTGGCATGTCTGGCTCCGGTCTGCAAGTTTCAGGCCTGTGAAATTCTGCCAATTTACATCTGCGGTCAATCGGCAAAGGCAGCAGGCTGCATGCAGAAAAATTGGTGGAAGCTGAAGCACTGTCAAGGGATTTGCCGCTGGATTCCAGGACCGGCTGACCGGACTGCCGCGGCCGTTGGGCGGGTGGGGGAGGGCCGCAGCAGTCCGTGCCATTGCCGCTGCCGGGTTTCGGGCTGAGGCCCGGCGCGGGTCTCCTCCGGCGGGGGACAGGCCGGGGAAACCGGGTTGGCGGGAACCAACCACGCCCCGGATTTGGGGTTGTCATTGCGGCGTTTCAATGAAGAATGCGATCACTCCGGCGTGAGCCGGATTAAACTTCTGTAATTCACGGAACATGACCAATGACACCAGTACATACCTTCACCGCAGCAGTTCAATGGACCGGAAATCGCGGCACCGGCACAAGTGCTTACAAAGCCTACGACCGGACATGGGACTTGCAAACGCCGGGCAAAATGGTTGTCCACTGCTCAAACGATCCCGAGCTCGGAGGCGATCCTCACAAGCACAATCCGGAGGACATGCTGATTGCCGCGCTCTCCTCGTGCCACATGCTGTGGTACTTGCATCTTTGCGCAGTCAACAATGTGGTGGTCACTGCCTATGAAGACGCCGCGCTTGGCGAAATGGTCATGCACAAGGATGGCTCGGGCGAATTCACCAAGGTGACGCTGCGCCCGCAAATCATCATCACTCCCGTCAGCGATCCGCAAAAGGCCCGCGATTTGCACCATGAGGCGCACAAGTATTGTTTCATTGCCCGCTCGGTTAATTTTCCGGTGGTGTGTGAGCCTGTCATCCGGTTGACTGACGCTGACTGAACCGTTTGCCTTGCAATAAGCCTGTCGCTGGGCAATCGTCCGCCCGCAACGCGATTTTTCGGAGACTTCCATGAAGGCCGGCGACCACCTGTTTCTTGTTGACGGCTCGGCCTATATTTTCCGCGCCTATCACGCGCTGCCACCACTTACCCGCAAATCGGACGGGCTGCCGGTGGGTGCGGTTTCGGGCTTCTGCAACATGCTCTGGAAATTGGTTTGCGACGCCCGGGACACGTCCGTGGGCGTAACCCCGACGCATTTTGCGGTGATTTTCGACTATTCCTCGAAAACTTTCCGCAACGAGCTTTACCCGCTTTACAAGGCAAACCGCACCGAGCCGCCAGAGGATTTGCGCCCGCAATTTGCCGTGATCCGCGAGGCGACGCGTGCCTTCAACCTGCCTTGCATCGAAATGGAAGGCTATGAGGCCGACGACATCATCGCCACTTATGCCCGGCAGGCCCGTGAAGCGGGTGCCGACGCCACCATCATCTCTTCCGACAAGGATTTGATGCAATTGGTGACGCCCAAGGTGGTGCTGTACGACCCGATGAAAGACCGCACGCTCGGCATTCCGGAGGTAATCGAAAAATGGGGTGTGCCGCCGGAAAAGATGATTGATTTGCAAGCATTGACCGGCGATTCCACCGACAACGTCCCCGGCGTTCCCGGCATAGGTCCCAAGACTGCCGCGCAATTGCTGGAGGAATATGGCGATCTGGATACGCTGCTGGCACGTGCCGGCGAGATCAAGCAGGAAAAGCGCCGTGAAAACATTATTGCCAGTGCCGATCTGGTGCGACTGTCGCGGCAATTGGTGACGCTGAAAGACGATGTGCCGGTTGCCGAGCCGATTGGCGATCTGACTTTGATGGAACCTGACGGCAAGCGTCTGGTCGCCTTCCTCAAAGCGATGGAATTCACGTCTTTGACCCGCCGCGTTGCCGAGGCTACAGGCGTTGACGCCTCCCAAATCGAGGCGGCCAGCCTCACCATCCCCGACCGCGATGCAATGCGCGGACCTGACCTTGATGCAGCGACAAAGGCTGATGGTATCGCCGCCCAGGCCAACGGTCCGGCTGGCGATCCCTTGATCGGCCTTGGCACTCCTGCGTCTTTGGCGCAGTCACGCCAGACAGACATGACTGCCCTGAAGATCGACTATTCGGCATATGAATGCGTGCGCGACATGGAATCGCTGACGCGCTGGATCGGGAAGCTGAAAGCCGCCGGGCAATTTGCCATCGACACCGAAACCAGTTCGCTTGACCCGATGCAGGCCGAACTGGTCGGCATTTCCCTGAGCGATGCTCCCGGCAGCGCCTGCTACATCCCGCTCAATCACAAAAGCGGGGTTGGCGACTTGCTGGGCGGGGGCTCTGTTGCCGGACAATTGCGCGAGAACGAAGTGCTTGATGCGCTAAAACCGGTTCT
Source organism: Rhizobiaceae bacterium (assembly GCA_041739225.1). Taxonomy (GTDB): domain Bacteria; phylum Pseudomonadota; class Alphaproteobacteria; order Rhizobiales; family Rhizobiaceae; genus BOKV01. The sequence continues at coordinate 4,797 of JBGSOG010000054.1, read as the reverse complement.
CACCGACGCCTCGCTGCTGAAAATCGGCCAGAACCTCAAATTCGACTGGCTGATGTTTGCCCGGCGCGGCATCGAAATCACGCCGCTCGAAGACACCATGCTGCTTTCCTACGTGCTTGACGCCGGCCGGACCGGTCACGGCATGGACGAGCTTTCACAAAAATGGCTTGGCCATACGCCGGTTTCATTCAAGGAAGTCGCCGGGTCCGGTCGCGCGATGGTCACCTTTGACCAGGTGGCGATCGACAAGGCGAGTGCCTATGCTGCCGAAGATGCCGATGTGACTTTGCGCCTTTGGCAGGTGTTGAAGCCACGCCTTGCCGCCGAAGGCATGGCAAGCGTTTATGAACGGCTGGAGCGTCCGTTGATCGATGTGATCGCCCGCATGGAGCAGCGCGGCATCTGCGTGGACCGGCAGATTCTTTCGCGGCTTTCCGGCGAATTTGCCCAGTCGGCTGCAGCAATCGAGGATGAAATTTACACCCTTGCCGGCGAGCGCTTCAACATCGGCTCGCCCAAGCAACTGGGCGACATACTGTTTGGCAAGCTTGGCCTGCCCGGTGCCAAGAAGACCAAGACCGGGCAATGGTCGACTTCGGCGCAGGTGCTGGACGATCTGGCCGCTGAAGGCCTGCCGCTGCCGCGCCGCATTGTCGACTGGCGGCAGTTGACCAAGCTCAAATCCACCTACACCGACGCTTTGCCCGGCTATATCCACCCGCAAACCCGGCGCGTCCACACGTCATACTCAATGGCGTCCACTTCCACCGGGCGGCTTTCATCCTCAGAGCCAAACCTTCAAAACATTCCAGTTCGCACCGAGGAAGGCCGCAAGATCCGCACTGCCTTCGTGGCGGAAAAGGGCAACAGACTGATTTCCGCCGACTATTCGCAGATCGAGTTGCGTATTCTCGCCCACATTGCCGACATACCGCAACTGACCAAAGCGTTTGCCGACGGGCTCGACATCCATGCCATGACCGCCTCGGAAATGTTCGGTGTGCCGGTACAGGGCATGGACCCGATGGTGCGCCGCCGGGCCAAGGCGATCAATTTCGGCATTATATATGGCATTTCCGCCTTTGGTCTTGCCAACCAGCTTGGCATTGGCCGCGAAGAGGCCGGGCAGTACATCAAGACCTATTTCGAGCGTTTTCCCGGCATCAGGGAATACATGGAGGAGACCAAGCGCTTCGTGCGCGAACACGGCTATGTCACCACCGTTTTTGGCCGGAAAGCGCATTACCCGGCCATTGCCGACCCCAATCCGCAGGTGCGCGCCTTCAACGAGCGTGCCGCGATCAACGCGCCGATACAGGGCTCTGCCGCCGACATCATCCGCCGCGCCATGGTGCGCATGGACGGCGCGCTGGAAGCCGCAAACCTTTCGGTGCGCATGCTGTTGCAGGTTCATGACGAGTTGATTTTCGAGGCTTCGGAGGCGCAGGTCGAGACCGCCATTCCGCTCATCCGCAAGGTGATGATCGAGGCGCCTTTCCCGGCGATCAGCCTGAAAGTGCCGCTGCAGGTCGATGCAAGGGCCGCCGCCAACTGGGACGAGGCGCATTGAGATCATGACCTTTCCCTCATTCATCGAAGTCCTCCTTGCCGACTTGCCGCTTGGTGTTGTTGCCTCATTCGCGCTGGCCTCGGTCCTGATCGAGCTGACCCCGGGGCCGAACATGACCTGGCTTGCCATGGTTGCGGCAACGCACGGGCGCAAACCCGGCTATGCTGCCGTTGGCGGCGTGGCGCTCGGCCTTGCCGTCATCGGGGTGGCTGCCGCGTTGGGTGTGACTGCCATCATCGACAACTCCCCGCTGGCCTATGAAATCCTGCGCTGGGGCGGCGTTCTCTATCTGCTGTACCTTGCATGGGAAGGCTGGACTGTATCGGCGGCGGCCACGCTCGAGGACAAGGCACAAACAACGGGGATGTATTTCCGCCGTGGCCTGATCACCAATTTGCTCAATCCAAAGGCGGCGGTGTTTTACGTTTCGGTATTGCCGGCCTTTCTGCCTCCCGGCGCACAGCTGCAACAAACACTGTTGCTCACCGCCATATATGTTGCCGCCGCGACCGGCATCCATGCCGGAATTGTCGCACTCGCAGGGTTGGCCGAGCCGTTTCTCAACAATCCACGTCGCGAACAGATTGCCCGCCGTGTGCTTTCCGGCGCGCTGGCGCTGATTGCCTTGTGGTTTGCGTGGAAGACCGCCCGCTGATAGATTGATGAGGTCATCAGGCAACGGGAGCCAAAAATGAACGCGCCGGTATCTCCAGAAATGTCCACCAACCCTTCGCCGGGGTTCAAGGCCAGGCCGGACCATTCCATCATGCTCGAGCCGTTCAAGGGCACGGTAACCGTCACAGTCGGCTCGGTGCAGATCGCCCGGACCAGCAAGGCAATGGTGGTGCGCGAACAGGGCCACAATCCGGCCTATTATGTGCCAGTGGAAGATATCGACGGCGACCATCTGGTGCGCTCGGCGCATGCCAGCCGCTGCCCGTTCAAGGGAACCGCCAGCTATTGGAATCTTGTCGTCGGCGACCACGAGATCGACAATGCCGTGTGGGCCTATGAAACGCCCTATGACGAAATGATCGAACTGGCCGGCCTTGCCGCTTTTTTCGATTCCAAGGTCAAGGTGACCCCGGTTCCGGCGTGAAGCCGCGCCATACCGGTTTCCGGTTGCCGTTTTGCCTGCAATCAGCTATCGAAATTTCCGGGTCAAAACCCGATGCGCACCCGTAGCTCAGCTGGATAGAGTACTGCCCTCCGAAGGCAGGGGTCACAGGTTCGAATCCTGTCGGGTGCGCCAGAAAATCAAATACTTATGTCATTCAAGTAAATTGCTTATGCAATAAGCATGGAAAACGAAGGCCCAAAAGCACCCACTTTGAGCATCGAAATCTGGGCAGACGGCATTGCCCATTTGAAAAATTGAAATTTTGGCGGAAATTGAGTCTCCTTCAGTTTGAGGCTAATCCTCGGCTCCAACAACTTGCGACAATGCAAAGAGGAATTACGGTGAACGATTCCGAGCAATATATTGAAAAATAAAAACGAATAATATGGAATCATGCAGGCGACGAATAAAATTCGTGGTGATACCGCCGCAATCTTCTCTAATTGCCGCTTCGTATTCATGTATTTCGGGGATGAATTGAAGTTATAAAATGGGTAAAAATAAAACGAAAAACGTATTTGATTTCTTGAAGGCATTTTTTAGTCAGAAGCCAGTATGGATAGGCACCTTATTGTTACTTTTAATTATTGGCATAACGCGGGTACTTAAATTCATTTACTTAAATTTCCAACTTTTTTCCCGGTTGCCGAAACAGTAAAACCAAAAGCTTTCCGATATGAAATTAAAACTGTGTTAATTCCATTTCCTTGTTTTTGGCCTCGACCAAAAGACGGGCCGAAATGAAATTCAATTTGCGGATACGGTTGAGTCTGCGACGGTGGTAGCGAAATCCGGCAATTCCCAGAATGGACCGGCGCAATTCATGGAAATTTTGAAAACCAAACAGGCCGGGCAACTTTGGCATCACCCGGTCGCTCATCGGTATTCCCGTTGCACCTTGGCTGTGCCACTCATGGAATGCTGACCATGTTCCGTTTTTATCCCAGGGCTTTGGACTGCCAACGAAATGGATTATTGCCGGGTCTTCGATGGACATTCCATATTTGGGCGTCGGTATTACATTGAATCGCGCAGATAAATCCGAAGTGATACCGTGCATCGTTGCGTTGAATGCACATTGGTCTGCTGCCAAAAGTTTTGACTGATTTTGGACGGCATAATTTACAATGCTTTTTGCAAACTTCCGCTTTCGCCATTCCTTGGTATCAATGACAAGAACACCCGAGTTGCGATAAGGTGTAAGGGTTGGCATCCCGAGCAAAATCTTTGCGCGTGAAGCGGTCGGTTCAAGCTCCGCACCGGCGGCAACAACCGAATTGCCAAGATCCATTTCAAACAGCTCGCGAAGACTGCCGGTCACTATTGTGTCGGCATCCAGATAAACAAGTCTGCCAATGTTCACGTCCAAAATATCGGGGGCAAAATACCGTGCATATGTCATGACGGTAAGATGGCCTGATACAGGCAGATCGCGTATCAAGCTTGGATCAATGCGATAATTTCTGAAAAGCGCGCCAAAGGGTTTTCCGGCGTTCTCAATGCGTTGCAATTCGTCAAAGCCCAGATCTGTATGAAGCAGATGCAAAGTGATATCTTTATTGAAAAGTGCCAGCGAATGAAACATTGCCGCCACAGGCCCGATATATTCTTTGCCGACTGCGGCCACGAAATTAAACACGACAAAATCCTTCCAATGAACTGGGAAATACGCATAGCACACCCATCGGACAGGCGTATTGATTTGTCGATTGTTAAGCCGAGAATTCGCAATGATGTGTCCTTGTCCAGTTCCGGTGGGGCTTCTCGCCAAGAAATGGAAAACGAAATCCATGCTCACAATTTACCCCCCAATTCCACAACACACTATCGCCGCACTACCCCCTTCCCACCGCACTACCCCCTTGCTAGAAGCCGTTCTCATGAAGCCTCTGGAACTTTTCATCGAACGCATCATTCTTGCCTCGCGCTGGCTGCTCGTGGTGTTTTACCTCGGCTTGGCGCTGGCGCTGGCGCTGGCGGTGTACGCGTTTTCGTTTTCGTTGAAGCTGACGGATTTTGTCCTCAAGGCCGCCAGCCTTGATGAGACCCAGACCATTCTCAAGATGCTGGGTCTTATCGATGCCGCGCTGGTGGCGAGCCTCGTGGT
>JBGSOG010000019.1:0-11080 GCA_041739225.1 Rhizobiaceae bacterium | reverse complement strand
TCGACTGTCTGGTTGGTTGCTGCCTGCAAAACGGTGGTGAAAGCGGTCACAAAGATGATCTGGAACAGCGAAGTCCCGATGACCACATTGGTTGGCACCTTCAACAGGTAAATCAGGGCCGGGACCATGATGAACCCGCCGCCAACGCCCATGACCGAAACCAGGATGCCAATGCCAAAACCAATTCCCAGTACCGGAAGTGCGCTCAAATACAGCTTGGACTTTCGAAAGCGCATCTTGAACGGCAGGCCGTGCACCCAATTGTGCTGTCCCGGCTTGCGGATATCGGTCTTTCCGCCTGATTTGACGCGGTTTCGGGCACGCAGGCTTTCGATGACCATGAGGCCGCCGACCGACCCCAGGAAAAAAACGTACAGGATCGAGATGATCAGATCGAGCTGTCCGATATTTCGAAGGTATGTGAACAGTGCCACACCAAGGGCAGAGCCCAAAATTCCGCCCACGAGCAGCACCACGCCCAGTTTGATGTCGAGGGTCCCGCGCTGAAGATGGGCCATCGTGCCGGAAATCGATGATGCAACGATCTGGTTGGCGCCGGTGGCAACGGCGACGGCGGGAGGCACGTTGTAAAAGATCAGCAGGGGCGTCATCAAAAACCCGCCGCCCACACCGAACATGCCGGACAAAAACCCGACGGCCATGCCCATGCCGAAGATGACAAAAATGTTGACCGACAATTCAGCTATGGGCAGATAAATGCTCACCGGTTGCTCCGGGTATTCAGGGTCAAATGGGTTGGCAGCACCGATTTTGTTGTTGCGCAAAATGTTGATGCGCTGTGACCATGACCATGTCAACGCGACATGGCTATGGCAGCAGCGAGTTTGCGATTCAATTTACCAGCATGCTTATCAGGCAGCGTTAGCGGCCAGTTTTTCAACAAGTTCTGCAGAAATCTCGCCATTGGCCGGCATCCCGATCTTTGTCTGGAATGCCTTTACCGCATCGCGGGTTCGGGCTCCGATCTGGCCGTCTGCCGGACCTGGATCATACCCCATGCCTGCCAGAAGCGATTGAACCTTGGCGATCATTTCCCGGGTGACTTCCCCGGAAGCGGCATTTGCACCTTGTGTCTTGTTGCCGGGAAGCACTGTGCTGGCACTTTCGCCCGCGCCGTCTTTCCATTCAGGCAGCACAACCGCGACGTTGGCAATCGGGTCGAGGTTTCCGGGCTTCCAGATTTCGGCCTCGGCCCTGGCTTTTTCCAACTGGTCCGGACGCATGGCCGAGGCCAGCGTGTCCCGCTTTGAGGCCGCATCGGAATCACCGCCACGGGCAGCAACTGACAGCCATTTGTATGCAGCTACCAGGTCGGCCTCCACGCCAAGGCCCTTGGCATAGATGATGCCAAGGTTGACCTGACTGTCCTTGACACCAAGCTCGGCGGCTTTTTCAAACCAGCCAAGTGCAGACTCCATGTCCGGCTTGCCGCCGATCAGACCTGAAGTGTGAATCACGGCCAGATTGTGCATCGCCAGCGCATTGCCCTGTTCGGCGGCACGCTGGTACCAGACTGCGGATTTTTCGACATCCAGCGGTACGCCATGACCTTTTTCGAGGAAATTGGCAAAACGGTATTGTGCAGGGGCGGAGCCGGAACGGGCCGATGCCTCATACCAGACCGCTGCCGTAGCCAGATCGCGCTTCACGCCTTCGCCATCGGTAAAACGGCGGGCAATCTCAAACAAGGCTGACGGGTCGCCTGCGGCCGCAGCCTCACGCAGCGCCGGATTGCCTGCCTCCTGCGGAACTGGCGGAATGTCCGCAAGCGCGTTGTCGGTTGCTGCGGACTGGCTCTCCATTGTGGCAGGAGCAATTGTCTGCTCACCGGCAAGTGCAGGTGTCCCGGCATTTTGTGGCGCCAACTCTTCCACCGGCTTTACCGATGGTGTGTTGTCCGCAGCAATCTGCGGTTCTGCCGCCACTTGCGCCGGAGCGGTGTTGCCCGACTGCTGTTCCACTTGCGTTTCAACGTCAACAACTTTCGGCTCGCTTGCGAGGAACCGCGAAGCAAGCGGGACGGCAACCGCCAAAAGCAATACCGCGGCGGCAGCGCCCATCAACAATTTGCGCTTTTGACTGATGAACGCGGAAATGCCGGAAGGCTTTTTGGGTTTGAACTGATCGCGGATGTTTTCGGCGCCTGGCGCCGCAACATTCTCAACTGCCGACGCTTGCGCAGCGCGCCTGGCAGCAGCGAGGAAATCATGTGGACTGCCGGATTTTTCCGGACTGTCTGTGCTTGTGGCTGCCTTGCGCCGCTGACTTGCATCGCGGACCAGCGCGGCAAGATCGGGAATTCCCGAGCCCGGCTCCAGTGGCACGTCCTCGACTTCCAATTCCGGCAGGACTTGTCTGCTTGCGTGATCAAATTGATCATCCTGCGGATGGCGATTGTCCATCCGGGAGAAATCGCCAGACTCCCTGTTTTGCGCAGCCCATTGGGCCCCGTCCGGTATTGCGTCGGAACCGGACAGCGGAGCATCGCGGAAGGCTGGATGCCGATCATCATTTGAGTAATGCTGATTTTCGCGTTCGGGCATCCCGTTGCCGGATTGTGATTCATTTGCGCGGGCTTCGGACGTCGCATCCCGGATGTCAGCTTCTATTCCCTCAATCCGTTGGCCTATGGTTTCGAGCATTTGCCGGATGGTATCAAAACCGTCAAAATTGCGGTCCGCGATATCGCGTGCCTGAACTTCCAGTGCCTGAACTTCGCGGGCCAGATTTTCCAGCAACAAAGGATCGTTGCCGGTGCCTGTCAAAGGCATTTGTCCGGCCATCTGGAATGCACGTTCGGCTGCCTGCTCGGCGGCTTCCATGGCCATTTCGCGTGAAACAGAAAATTGCTGCTCGATGCTGTCCAGTCTTTCGGCCAGTGGCGAGAAATCAACCCCGTTGCCCGAGACCGTATTCAGGCGTTGGGCGATCTGGCTCAATGTCTGTTCAAGCGCTGACAACCGGTCATCGGCAAAAGGCTGGGCGGCTGTGGCCCCTGCCATCTGGTCAATTCGGTCAACCAGAATCGCAATCTGGTCTTCAACTGTCTTGAGAGACAAATTTGATGCGCCGGGCCGCTCGACCTGAAATGCCCTGAGCGCATCCATGCGCGCCGACAGTTCCGACAGCTCTCCAAGAATGACATTCGAAAGGTCATCGCCGCTGTTGGCCGTTTCGGTGCGAAGTGCGTCGACCCTTTGCGAAAGCTGCGTCAGCTCGCCGACAATTTTTTTGGTCTGGTCGTCAGCGACCACAGGAATGGCGTGTGCGACCGGTGTTGCGGCAAGATGACGGGAGATCTCGTCAATCCGGTCCAGAATGGTCGGACCCCAAGGATCCTGATGGCTGATGGTTGGCTGAAAATTTTCGATGCTGCTGGCAATTTCCGCCAATTGCCGATTGATATCGTCATTGACGGAGTAGTGACTGGTGTCGGCTTGCGGCTGAATGCCAGCAAGTGGCATGGATTCAATCGATTTTGCCAAAGTGGACAAACGCGCCTCGATCCGGTCGAGTGCGTCATTTTCAAAACCACCGCCGGGGGTGACCGAGACGGCCACCAATGCCCGCGTAACTTCATCCAGCCGGTTCTCGATGTGACGGAAATTTTTCAGGATCGATTGATCGCCGCGCCCGGCAAGCTCGGCGATCGAATCGCCAATCTGTCCGATTCTCTGGTTCAACTCTTCAACGGGCATGCGCAGGGGAAGCTGCTCCACCATGTCCCGCATTGCGGTGACGTGATCGGCAAGGGTTGAAATCTGGCGATTGGCAGTCTGATCATCCTGACCTTGCGACCGATGCACAAGCGCGCTCTCGAGGCGTCCGGCGATCAGGGCATAGCCCTCCTCGATGGAGTGCATGATGCTTTGCGAATCGGGCGTACCGCGTTCTTCTGCAATCGAGTGTATTGCTTGACGCATCTGATGCAATTCAAGCGCGATATCGTCCAAATGCCCGACATTGTCGGGAGTCGGCTCTTGCAAACGTGCAACGCCGTCAGCAATGCGCTTGAGGTCGTTCGACAAATCCGGAGTGGCCGGCTGACGCGCCATTTGCACAAATGCAGCCTTCATGTCCGCCATTTCGCGCTGCATGAGTTCCAGTTGCGCATTGGCCTGTGCGGACATTTTGGCTGCCGAAGCGATTGCCGCCTGGGTTGCCGGATCAATCTGGGCCGGCAAATGCATGCGCTGTGCCTGATCTGCCTTGGCAGCCGACTGGACCGAAGCCATTTGTCCGATCAAGGCACCCAGTTGATCAAGGCGCTCGCGAACCCGTGTCATGTCTGCGGAATTGCCGGCATCCGAGGCGTAAGGAACCGGTTTTTGCATGCGAGGCTCTTCGCGGACTTCACGGTTTTGAATAATCCCGCGATCCCTTGCGGCAACAGGGTTCCGGTCGCGTTTTTCAGGGTCCGCTGGTGAGATCGAAGACCGGCTGTCGAGCGGCTGGCCGCGACGCAATGTTTCCAACTGGGATCTGATGCGGCTCATTTTGATGCCATAACCGTTGCTAGCGCCTAATTTCTTCCGCGGGGTTTTCGAGCCAATCGGTTTGCTGTGATCTGCTCCCCAAACCGGGCAGCACAACTTCCTTTTGCGTCGCGGCTCATGTGCAAATGAAACCCGAATCCCTGCAGCACACTCGAACCTTTCATCCAACAGGGTAAACAAGGGGTTAATCTTCCGTTGCGTGAATGCGTTTTGCCTTCGTGATCCACCGAATTGACCCAACGGCCAATTGTCTTTTTTCTGATAGGCACTTAGGCTTGTACCGGGAAATGCTGATTTGCTGGTTTACGGTAACGTTTATGTCGCGTAACGGCCTTAACGTTGAACAGGCCGCGGTTGAGGCGCATGTGGCGACAGTCACATGACAGTCCGTTTTCGCAAGTGCGGGACCGGATTGTGAAAGCCAACGCAGCGGAGGGAGCCCAAGTCCAAGCAACACCGGTATTTTCCGATCAGTTACCGTTTTGTCGAACGTGGGGTGCGCAAACGGACAAACTGGATAGCGGCATTGATGCCGCACCAACTGATTTGAGGTGCCTGGAATGCAATATGAAGCACATGTTGCCCGCCTGGACTTGCTGGTCCCCGACGATGCCGCCCAGAAACGCGAAGTTTATCGGATCGGCGATTTGTCACGGGAATTTGGAGTAACACTGCGAACCCTGCGCTTTTATGAAGACAGAGGGCTGATCTCTCCACAAAGGGAGGGGTCAACCCGTTTGTATTCGGAACGCGACAGGGCGAGACTGAAAATTATCTTGCTGGCGAAGCAGGTTGGTTTCCCGCTGATGGACATCCAGGAATTGATGGAAATCTACGACAATGGCGGCAAAGATGGCGAGCCCATCAACGCCGTGCTCGGGAAATTCACCAAACAAATGGATGTGCTCAAGCAGCAGAAACTTGAAGTCGAAGCAGCCATCGCGACATTGTCGGTCACCATTGACAACCTGACCGAAATGGCCAGCGACTAAATAGCGGATCGACCAAGGTCGAAACGCTGCTGCCATGCCAAGAATGATGGACCTTGTGCCCGCCTGCGAAATTGAAACGCGCGCGGGCAGCTGTTTCATGCTGCCTTGCGGTAGCTTCGAAACCTGAATGTCCACAAGACAATGCGGTCCCACGGGGCAACCGGCGTGCCATGCAAGCCGGTCGGACGGGATCGCGTAGCGGGAGCATTCCTCGGGGCGAGCGGGTGCTCCCGCACTCCATTGCAGACGGATCGAGACGGCATTACTTCCGAATGACTCAAATGCAGGACGCTGGGCACCGACGCGAAAGCATTGGTGCTTTTTTTTGCATTTTTGGGCACACTGCCAGGGTTCCTCGACAGAAAACATCATTATTTGTTTCATTTTCTGGAGAAATGGCAAAGAAGTGATCAAAATGACATTTACGTGTACGTAAAAGTTTGGTACTCCAAAAAACAGGTTTCCTGACCTTGCGCCAATAGTTTTTGTCGGCAGGCAGGGCGAGAGAATCGTTGTTTCCACCCTGGAGATTTCCAAATGCCAATCTACTCGGCGCCCGTGCAAGACAGCCTGTTTGTTCTCAACGAAGTCCTCAATTTGCAGCGTTACAACAATTTGCCTGGATTTGAAGAGGCTACGCCCGAGTTGATCGAGGCCATTCTGGGCGAGGCGGCCAAGCTGTGTGAAGAGGTTCTGCATCCGGTCAATCATTCCGGCGACAAGGAAGGTTGCACCCGCCATGCCGACGGCTCGGTGACCACGCCAAAGGGTTTCAAGGAAGCGTATGCAGCCTACAAGGCCGGAGGCTGGATGGGTTTGGCTGCCGATCCTGAATTTGGCGGGCAAGGATTGCCCTATGCGCTGCATTCAGCGGTTGGCGAATATCTTTCGGCATCCAACATGGCTTTTGCGATGTATCCGGGGCTGACCCAGGGCGCGATTGCAGCAATTCAGGTGCATGGCACAGCAGACCAGAAGCAGACTTATCTGCCCAAGATGATCGAAGGTCTCTGGACCGGCACCATGAACCTGACCGAGCCGCATTGTGGCACCGATCTTGGCATGTTGCGCACACGCGCAGTGCCAAATGGCGATGGCAGCTACAAGATTTCCGGCCAGAAAATCTTCATTTCGGCTGGCGAGCACGATCTTTCCGAAAACATCATTCATCTGGTGCTGGCACGCATTGAAGGCGCGCCGGAAGGCACCAAGGGCATTTCGTTGTTCATCGTGCCCAAATTCGTACTCAAAGCGGATGGAACGCCAGGGTCGCGCAATCCGGTGACCTGCGGCTCCATCGAAGAGAAAATGGGCATCCATGCGAATTCAACCTGCGTCATGAACTATGACGAGGCGACCGGATATCTGATCGGGCAGGAAAACAAGGGCCTCAACGCCATGTTCGTGATGATGAATGAAGCGCGCCTGGGGGTAGGACTTCAGGGCCTTGCCATTTCGGAAGTCGCTTACCAAAATGCCGTGGCCTATGCCAAAGACCGCATCCAGAGCCGCTCGTTGACCGGGCCCAAGGCGCCGGACAAAAAGGCTGATCCGATCATTGTCCACCCGGACATTCGCCGCAACTTGATGAACATCAAGGCGTTCAACGAGGCGGGCCGCGCTTTCATGCTCTGGGCGGCACTGAAGGGGGATATTTCACACCGGGCGACCTCGGAAGAAGAACGCCAGCGGGCGGACGATATGATGGGTTTGCTGACACCGGTAGTCAAGGGCGTGCTGACCGACAAGGGTTTTGACAACACGGTCGCGGCGCAGCAAGTTTTTGGCGGACATGGCTACATTCAGGAATGGGGCATGGAACAGTTTGTGCGCGATGCGCGCATAGCCATGATCTATGAAGGGGCCAATGGCGTTCAGGCACTCGACCTCGTGGGTCGCAAGCTGCCGAAAGACGGCGGACGGGCCATTCGAACCTTCCTTGAAGAGGTCAACGGCTTTACTGCCAAGCACCGCGAAAACGAAGCGATGGCGAAGTTTGCCAAGCCGTTGCGCAACTCGGTCAAAGCCTTGGAAACCGCCACGCTGTGGCTGGTGCAGAACGGGATGAAAAACCCGGACAATGCCGGTGCGGCTTCAACCGACTATCTGCACCTGACCGGATTGGTTTGCCTTGGTTACATGTGGGCAATGATGGCCGAGAAGTCGCAGGAAGCACTGGCCGCCGGTGCCAATGGCAAGACCTCGTTTTATGAAACCAAACTTGCGACCGCGCGGTATTTCATGGAGCGGGTGCTTCCGGAAGCGCAAGCGCATCTGGCCCGCATTGAAAGCGGTTGTGAAAGCATGATGGCATTGCCGGCAGAGGCATTCTGACCGGCATAACCGCAAACTTCGGGAGGAAGTAACATGCGGCCTGCGGAAATCCTCGGCGTGAAGACGCCCGATTGGCGTGGCGGTGATGTCGCCATGCTGGCCGACATGGCGGAAAAATGGATGGAGGCGGAGATCGCGCCCCACTACGAAAATTACGAAGAAGCGGGCATTGTACCGCGCGCCAAGTGGGAGGCGGCAGGTGCTGCCGGCCTGTTGTGCGCATCTATCCCCGAAGAATATGGCGGCTCGGGCGGCACCTATGCCCATGAAACGGCGATCATTGAAGCGATCGGTCATGTCGGGGTAGACGGCTTCGGCATCGGCCTGCACAACGCGATCGTTGCCCCATACATCCTTCACTACGGGTCGGAAGATCAGAAGCGCAAATGGCTGCCGAAAATGGCCACCGGAGAGTTGATCGGTGCAATAGCAATGACCGAGCCAGGTGCCGGGTCGGACCTGCAAGGCATCCGCACATCGGCGGTGCGTGACGGCAACCATTACCGCATCAACGGCTCGAAGACGTTCATCACCAACGGCCAGAACGCCAACCTCATCATCGTGGTCACCAAGACCGATCCGGCCAGGGGAGCGAAAGGTACTTCGCTGATCATCGTCGAGACCGACGATGTCGAAGGCTTCACCCGTGGGCGCAACCTCGACAAGATCGGTGGCAAGGCCAATGACACATCGGAACTCTTTTTCAACGATGTGCGCGTTCCGACTTCGAACCTGCTCGGTTCGGATGAAGGTCAGGGCTTCTTCCAATTGATGCAGCAATTGCCACAGGAGCGCCTGCAGATCGGCGCATCGGCAATTGCAATGGTCGAACGCGCATTGGCGCTGACCATTGACTATGTCAAGGAACGCAAAGCCTTCGGCAAGGCGATCCTTGAATTCCAGAACACGCAATTCAAACTGGCTGAGATGAAGACCGAAGCCGTGGTCGGGCGCACCTTCCACGACTGGTGCGTGGCCGAGCACCTTGAAGGCCGGTTGACCCCTGAACTTGCTTCAATGGCCAAGCTGTGGCTCACCGAATTGCAAGGCCGCGTCGTTGACGGCTGCCTGCAATTGTTCGGCGGGTATGGCTACATGAACGAATACCCGATTGCCCGCATGTTCCGCGACGCGCGCGTGCAGCGCATCTACGGCGGCACGAACGAAATCATGAAAGAGGTGATTTCGCGCGCGATGGGCCTGGGCGGGCGTTGACCCGCCTGCCGGGGTGGTACGGGTCGGGAATCACATCCTGCACGGCCCCTTGTTGAGCTCTGCCCAACTATCATGGAGGCCAGTTCAAACTCTGGCAAGGAAACCGTGATGACCAAATATGTTCTGTGCCTGTTGCTGGCACTGGTCTTCTCTGCGAGCGCTTCTGCACAGATGTACAAGTGGGTGGACAAGGATGGCAAGGTTCAATACGGCGATTGCCCGCCCGCCGACTGCAAAGCCGTCCCTATTCAGGCGGCACCTGCGCCTTCTCCGGAGGAAACCCAGCGAGCCCGGCAGCAGACCGAGCAACTGATTCAGGATCAGAAGGCGCGCGACGAGGTGCGCCAGGCCGAGCAACTGCGGGATCAGCGGCAAGCCGAGGCGGCCTGGGCGGAGACCCAGAGAAAGTGCAAGGTCTTCCGGAGCCGTCTGTTCGTTCTGAAGCAGCCGGGTGTTGTCACCCTCACCGACGATCAGGGCAACGTCATGCGCCCGACCGATGAACAGCGCGAGAAAATGATCCAGGAGCTGGAAGCCTTCATCCAGAAAAGTTGTCGCTGAGCCGTCCGTTCAGAGACCCACGGCATCGGGCGCAGGCCTCGAGAGGTTGAGGCTGCGAAGGCGCCTTGGTGCGGGGTAGGACGATCATCCCGGGCGCGAGAACTTCAGCAGCCTCTGATCCCCGCGACGCGGGCCCAGCCCATGCGCCGCAGCTACTGGGCGCACACCAGTTTCATCTTGGTGTTGCCGGCCGAGCCGGGTTCCGGTGCCAGCCAGTCGCCTGGGGAGAGCCGCTCATGGGTCTTGTTGCCCCCTCCCATGGGTCCATCAAAGCAGGCAGACCGGAGAATCCTGGACCGCAGGGTCGGGCATTCGTATTCGGTGAGCGCGAGGTACGAGCGGTTGCCACGGCTGTCGGGTACTTTCAGGTCCAGCAGTTCCAGCACCTGTCGCCTGTCGGCCTCCTTCATGATGGTCTGGATTTCGATGTAGTAGTCCGCCCGTTCGCTTCCACCGACGAATTGCCATTCGGCCCAGGCTGGATGGCTCAGCAGCAATAAAGCGGCGGCCAGGAGTCTTCGCATGTGGTCGCGTATTCCCGGCAAGGCCTGTTTCAGAGATCGATCACGCTCGCCAGCGGAACGCCGTCGGGTGCTTCGTAGTCGGCCAGCAGCCAGGCGCGACTGGGGTGGCTGGCCATGTTGCGCAGCAGCTCCAGCAGAAAACGGTTCGAGGGGGCGTCCAGCGCAGCAAAGGGCTTTTCGATCAGCGTGAGAGGCGTGCCGGCGGCAAACGCCGCGCTGAGCCAGACCTTGCGCTTGCTGCCGGCCGATAGCATGTACATCGGTTTGCCGAGGTGGGGTTCGAGCGCGAAGCCCTCCACCAGTTCGGCCAGGGCCTGCGTGCTGAAGCGGGGGTAGTGGTGGCTCAGGCTCTCCAGGTAGCCGGCGGCGCTCAGGGCGTCGTGCGCCTCGGTCTGCGGGTCGATCCAGAACACCTGGTGGCGGTACGCGTCGTGCTCCTCGTCCAGGCGGACGCCATTGACGCTGAGCGTGCCGCCCTGGGCGGACAGGTCGCCGGCCAGCAGGGCCAGCAGGGTGCTCTTGCCGCTGCCGTCATCACCCCGCACGAGGTTCACGCCGGGCGGGATGCTGAAGTTCAGGTCCTTGAACAGGGGTCGGCCTGGCCAGGAGAAACAAAGGCCACGGGCTTGCAGGACGGCGGTGGGGGCGCTGTGGCTCATGGTTGTGTTCTCGTTGCTCGGTCGCGTCAATATCCGATGCTGTAGCGCAGGCCCTGGTGGTTGAGCACGGCGTTGCGCGGCCCGATGGTCTCCAGCCTGAGGCCTGGTGCAATGTCCTGGCCTTCCTGCACGACCCTGCCGTTCACGATCAGCATGCGCAGGCCGGGGTTCTGGGAGTAGGTGGAGCCACTGACGTTGACGGCAGGCAGGCGCGCCCGGTCCTCGGGCGACAGTTCGGCGAAGCTGAGCACGTGCCCGGGCTGCCCGGTCGCGGCGGG
>JBGSOG010000011.1:0-60574 GCA_041739225.1 Rhizobiaceae bacterium | reverse complement strand
CTGTGGTACGACGACAATTTCGTCGGCACCGAATTGGACCCGCAGGTCAGCTATGCCGGCATCGCCACGGCCTGCGGCCTCAACGGCGTGGTGGCGCGCACGCAGGACGAATTGCGCGATGCGCTTGCCAAGGCAATCGACAACCAGATGAAGCACGGCAAGACCACGCTGATTGAGGCTATGATCAACCAGGAACTGGGCGAGCCGTTCCGCCGCGACGCCATGAAGAAGCCGGTGGCAGTCGCCGGGATTTCCAAAGCTGACATGCGAAGGCAGGGGGTTTAGGGGCCATCAGTTGGTGTGGGGGCCGAAGGATGGGCGCCCCTCTCCCCCCTTGCGGGGGAGATGTCGCCAAAGGCGACAGAGGGGGGCGTCTTGCACTGGTTAACCCCCCTCTGCCCCTTCGGGGCATCTCCCCCGCTCGGGGGGAGAGGGGCGCCACGCCGCAAGACCCACAAATCCGCTGGCCCACGGCCCGCGAAGCATGGTAGCGTCAGTCTCCCTTCCGCTGGCTGCTCCCATGAATTTCCTCCCCGATCTGGTGCTTCCCTTTGGCCTGACGCCCGCTGCTGGCGCGTGGATGGCGGTGGCGATACTCGTTGCGGCCTTCGTGCGCGGCTATTCGGGCTTTGGCTATTCGGCGATGGTGATTGCCGCGTCCGGGCTGGTCACCAACCCGTTGAACTTCGTTGCAGTGGTGGTGCTGCTCGAAGCTGCGATGTCGCTGCAAGCCTGGAAAGGTGCCGGACCGGCAATTGACTGGCGGCGGGTCTGCTGGCTGCTGGCTGGCGCAGCCATCGGCTTGCCATTGGGCTTGTGGGCGCTGACGGCGATCTCCGAAAATGCGGCAAGAACCGTGATCTCGGCCTATGTGCTGTTTATGTGCGGTGTGCTGCTGGCCGGCTGGCGCTTTTCAAAGGAATTGCGCGGCTGGGAAAACGGCGCTGCCGGGATTGTCTCCGGCCTTGCCAATGCGCCGGGCATGGGCGGCCTGCCGGTGGCGGCGTTCTTCGCGGCGCAACCCATGCCCTCGGCGGTGTTTCGCGCCACGCTGATTGCCTATTTCCCGCTGCTCGATGTGTATTCGGCGCCGCTGTATTTCATGTCCGGCCTCGTCAGCTGGGACACTTTGTGGGCCTCGCTGTGGGCACTGCCGCTGACGGCGCTCGGCAACTGGCTGGGCGGGCGGCACTTCTTTGGCACCGACCCGCAGGATTTTCGCAAGTTCGCCATCCTGCTGCTGGCAGGACTGGCGCTGCTCGGCCTTGGCAAATCGCTTTTGGCTTGAAGAATTTTACTTGCGCTTGGGACCTTCCATCTCGGACGAGGCCGCCCACAGATTGATGCCGGTATCCACCGCATGCTGATCGATCTGCGCCAATTGCGCCGCATCAAAATCGAGGTTTTTCAGCGCACCAACGCAGTCTTCCACCTGAGCAGGGCTGCTGGCGCCAATCAAGGCCGAGGTAACGCGCCCACCGCGCAACACCCAGGTGATGGCCATTTGCGCCAAGGTCTGGCCGCGGCTTTGCGCGATGTCGTTGAGGGCGCGGATGGCGGCGAGGCTCTTGTCGTTGATGAATGAGGGAAACAGCGACTTGCCTTGCGCGGCGCGGCTTCCTGCCGGGATTTCCTTCAAATATTTCGAGGTCAGCATGCCTTGCGCCAGCGGCGAGAAAACAATCGTGCCAATGCCCAATTCCTCATTGGTGTCGAGCAGGCCGTCGCTTTCCACCCAGCGATTGAGCAACGAATAGCTGGGCTGGTGAATGAGGCAGGGCGTGCCGAGCGACTTGAGGATGGCGGCGGCTTCGCGCGTGCGTTTGGAATTGTAGGAGGAGATGCCGGCATACAATGCCCTGCCGGAGCGCACGATGTGGTCGAGCGCCATCATGGTTTCTTCCAGCGGCGTTTTCGGATCGAAGCGGTGCGAATAGAAAATGTCGACATAGTCGAGGCCCATGCGCTTCAGGCTCTGGTCGCACGAGGCAATGAGGTATTTGCGGCTGCCCCATTCGCCATAAGGGCCGGGCCACATGTCGTAGCCAGCCTTGGACGATATGATCAATTCGTCGCGGTGTGCGGCAAAATCGGTGCGCATGATCTCGCCAAACGCAGTTTCGGCGGAACCTGCAGGCGGGCCGTAATTGTTGGCAAGGTCAAAATGGGTGATGCCAAGGTCGAAGGATTTGCGCGTGATCGCCCGCTTGGTGGTGTGCGGGGTGTCATCGCCAAAATTGTGCCAAAGCCCAAGCGAGACCAGCGGCAATTGCAGGCCGGAGCGGCCACAGCGGCGGTAAGTCATGGTCTTGTAGCGATCTGGTGAAAACGACATCAAGGGTACTCCGGCGGGGATGAAAAATCAGGAAGCAGTTTCCAAGGCAGGTGCGGCATTCAACTCGCGCGACAGCCGCTCGGCCTCGTGCATTTGCGGCTTGGAAAAACGTGCCAGCAGCAGATAGGCCACCGGCGTCAGGAACAGCGTGGCAATGGTTGCCATGCCCAGTCCGCCAACAATGACCCAGCCGAGCGAAATGCGTGCTTCGGCACCTGCGCCATGGGCAAGAATCAGCGGCACACCGCCGAGGATGGTCGAAACCATGGTCATCATCACCGGGCGCAATCGGCGCACCGATGCCTGCTCGATGGCGTCCAGCACCGACAGGCCACGGTCGCGCAACTGGTTGGCAAACTCGACAATCAAGATACCGTTCTTGGCCATGATGCCGACCAGCAAAACAAGGCCGATCTGGCTGTAGACATTGAGGCTGGTGCCGGACAGCCAAAGCGCGACAATGGCGCAGCCAATGCCGACCGGCACGGTTGCCATGATGATGAGCGCACTGACGAAGCTTTCGAACTGCGCCGCCAGCACAAGCAGCACGATGATCATGGCGAAGGCGGTGACGGTGCCAAAGCCGGAGGAAGTTTCTTCCAGTGTTGCCGCTTCTGCCAGCGGCACCAAGCGGCTGCCGGAAGGCAACAATGGCGCGGCAAGGCGCTCAGCCTCGCTCAATGCCGAGCCGAGGGCAAATTGCGGCGTCAGGCTGGCGGTGACGGAAACTGCGCGCATTTTCTGCTCGCGGGTCAGTTGTGGTGCAACAGCCTTTTCCTCCAGCGAGGAGATTGCCGACATCGGGACAATGCGGCCATCGCTGGTTTTGAGGAAGATGTTTTCAAGATCGGTCGGGTCGTTGACGGGGTTGGTGGTTGAAACCAGTTTGACGTCCACCGCGCGGTCCTGTTGGAAAACCGTGCCGATGGCCCGCCCGTCCAGCATTGCCTGAATGGCGGAGGCGAGGCCGTCTATGCCGATTCCCAGCTGGGAGGCGGCATCGCGGTCAATGCGGATCGACAATTGCGGCTGCGTGGTCTGGTACGACAGCCGCACCCGGCCAAAGCGCGGATCGGCTTCCATCGCCTGCAACAGTTTGTCGGCGGACGCTGCCAGCTCTTCGTAATTGTCGCCAAGGATCGCCACCTGCAATCCGGACCCGGCACCGCGAATGCCAAGGCTGTTGGGCTGGATGGCAAAAGCGTTGACGCCGGGAACGGTTGAAACCCGTTGGTTGATATCTGCCACAATCTGGGCTTGCGTGCGCTCGCGCGAGCCCCACGGTGCCAGCGCCATTACCATGAATGCGCTGTTGGCCTGGCCGGACCTGCCGGAGATGGCGAACACGTTGGTGACTTCGCCGCTTTGGCGCAGCGGCTCAAGCAGCGTTTCAATCTTGCGAACCTGGGCGGTGGTGAATTCGAGGCTCACCCCTTGCGGGGCTGATATCGACATCAGGGCAATTGCCCGGTCTTCCGGTGGCGTCAGTTCCTGGCGGATCGTCGTATAAAGCAGCGCGGAGAAACCCGAAAAAAGCACGGTGACCAGCACCACAAGGAAAGGCGCGCGCAACGCCACTGCCAGCGCCCGGCGGTAGAACGCGTTGAAACGCTCGCCGGTTCTGGAAAGCAAGCCGCTGCCTTGTTCCCCGGTTTGCGGTTTCAACAGGCGTGAGGCCAACATCGGGCAAAGCGTCAGCGCCACCACCGAGGAAAGCAGGACCGAGAAAGCAAGGACATAACCGAACTCGGCGAACAGGCGTCCGGCCTTGCCGGGCAGGAACGAGATCGGGATGAAGACGGCAGCCAGCGTCGCCGTGGTGGCCATGACTGCGAAGAAGACCTCGCGGGTACCGATCACCGCCGCTGCCCTCGAACCCATGCCCCGGCGGGAAGTTGAAACGATGTTCTCCAGAACCACGATGGCATCGTCAACCACGATGCCCGTTGCCAGGACCAGCGCCAAAAGCGTGAGGATATTGATTGAAAATCCTGCCATCCATATCCCGGCCACAGCGCCAATGAGCGCAACCGGCAGGGAAACCGCCGGGATCAGCGTTGCGCGAATGTCGCCGAGGAACATGTAGATGATCACGATTACAATGGCCGATGCCATCAGCAGTGCCGTGATAACTTCGGTGATCGACGCGTTGACAAAAATCGCTTCGTCGCTGGTGACGGCAATCGAAACGCCGGGCGGCAGAATTTTCGCAATGTCGGCAACGACGGCGCGAACACCTTGCGAAATTTCAATGGTGTTGGAACCGGCCTGCCGCAAGATGCCGATGCCTACCCCTGCCTTGCCGTTGGCGCGCAGCACTGCCTCGCCAAGGTCGGGTCCCAGGGTGACGGTGGCCACATCGCCGATACGCACCCGGTCATTGATCAACGTTGCTTCAAACTCCTGCGGTGTGCTGATGGTGGCGTTTGCGCGGACAACGATGTCCTGCGAGCTGGAGCTGATGGAGCCGGCCGGAGCGTCAAAGGCAGCCGAGCCCAGCGCATTGGCCAGATCGCCCACTGTGAGGCCGCGACTGGCGAGGCGCGATTGATCCACATCGATGCGAAAGATTTTCTTGCGGTCGCCATAGACCTGCACGTCCGCCACACCATCTACGGCGGCCAGCCGGTCGGAGATCTGTTCGTCAACCAGCAAGGTGATGTCCTGCACGGTCAAGCTGTCGGATGTTACAGCGACGCGCATGACGGCATCTGCATTGGCATCGGCCTTGACGATGCGCGGGTCTTCCGCATCCTCGGGAATGTCCCTTGCCACGCGCCCGATGGCATCGCGCAGATCCGAGGCGGCAGTATCGAGGTTTGTGTCTTCGGTAAATTCGATGGTGACCCGGCTCGACCCGAAACTCGAAGTCGAGGAAATCGAACGCACACCGGCTACGCGGGCCGATGCACCCTCGATCAGGGCGGTGAGTTCGCGGTCGATGGTTTCTGGTGCGGCACCGGGATAATCGGTGGAAACCGTGATGACCGGGCTGTCGACCTCCGGCAATTCGCGCACTTCAATGCCAGCCAATGCGGCAAGCCCGGCAACCACAATCAGCAGGTTGACGACAATGGCGAGGACCGGTCTGCGGATGAAGAGTGCGGTGAACCCACCGGCTTCTTTCGGCAAATCCCGGTTCGTTGCTTCAACAGAATTTTTGGTTGGGCTGTCGTTGTTCATGCGAACGGATCCCTAACCGCCGGATTGGGTGTTGCCGGAGCGGGCGTACTGCAACAGGCTGCCTTCGCGAAGCGATTGCACTCCCTCGGTGATGACTTCATCGCCCTCCAGCAACGCGGCCTCCACCAACACGGTGTCGGAATTGCGCTGGACGATTTTCACGGGGATGCGAACGGCCTTGTCGCCCTCGGCCTTCCAGACAAAGGCCCCGCTGGAGCCCCACTGGATCGCGAGTGGATCAACCGCCGGCCAATTTTCGCCCGGCAGGCGCATGTTGACCCTGAATGACATGCCCGGGCGCAAGGTATCGCCCGGATTGTCGATTGCCGCGCGCACTTGCAAAGTCCGGCTTTCCTGCTCGATGCGGCTGGCCACCGCTTCAACCTTGCCGGATACAGTGGCGGAAGGCATGGACAACGGGGAGGCTTCCACAGGCATTCCGGTCAAAATGGCTGAAGCAAAACGCTCCGGCACCCAGAACTCGATGCGCAGACTGGTGCGGTCGTCAATCGTGGCAATTTCGGTTTGCGTGGTGACAAAGTCGCCCGTCTCCACCGGAATGATGCCGACCTTGCCGTTGATCGGGGCAACAATGGCGCGGCGGTCGAGCTTCAACTGTGCGTCACGAAGGGCAAGACGGGCAGTTTCCATCAACATGCGCGCATCGCTGACTGCAACTTGCGAGGCGGCCCTTGAGCTGGCCAATTGTTCGGTTCGTTTCATTTTTTCTTCAAAGTCGCCGACGGCAAGCGCTGCCCGGTCTCGCTCGATGGTCTCGACATCTGCATCCAGCCGCGCCAACACATCGCCCGCTTTGACCGTATCGCCGGTTTTCACGGCAACCTCGCGGATGATACCGGAAGCCAGAGGAACAACCACGACCGAGCGAAGTGCCTCGCCATTGCCGATCGCCGCGACACTTGCATTTATCTTTTCGGATTTGACCGGCGCAGTCTCAACCAACACCGGGCGCGGCGGCTGGCCCGGTTTGCCCGGTCCTTTTCCTTGGCCCTGACCTGGTCCCTGGGCACCTGCCCCGGCCGGCTTGCCCGGACCGCCGGGCGCGCTGCCGGTGGCCAGAGTTACCAACTGCGACGGCAGGCCTGCGGATGCCATCAAGCCGCCCGCACCGGGATAGAACCGCCCGAATGCCAGCAGTGCCACGAAAGCCAGAACCACACCGATCAGGATTTGTTTCCAAACACGCATGAACCGATACCTAGAACGAAACTGTGGCAAGGCAAAGGGCAGCAGCCAAAGATGACAATGGTTTAATGAAGCGGCCTTTCCGGCACGCTTGCCCATGCCAACCAACAGACGCCCGGACGGGCATGCAATTCCGACTGGCAATCTTGGCTGGCGTTTTTGGGTTTGCTGCTGCAACAATGGCATTTGCGCGGTGGAGACCAGCATGACGAAACTGGCAATGATGGTTTTTCTGGCAACCACACAGATTCTGGTGCCGACAATTCCCGCTTCGGCCAACGAGATTTTCGACGACCCACTGTTTCGCCGCTGCTACCGCTGGCTGACTGAAGGTCACGGCGGCGCACTCATCGACAATCTTTGCCTTGATCTTTACAGCATCCCGCCGCCGACGCTTTTCCTGTGTGCACGCAAGATCCAGGAAGGCTTCACCTCCGCCATCGACCAGAAAAGCTGCGAATTGGTGTTTGAAGAATATGCCCGCAAAGCGAAAGCCGGGCATGTGCGGTGATGAAACCGAAGCTCCATGGCAGGTTCAAGACCGATTGATTTGCGCGAAATGACACCCGATACGGGACTGACCCTAGCTCTGCGTTATGTCGATAGCCAAGTCCTGGAATTCCAGCGTTTCGAAGCCAAACAGAAGATCAAAATCCGCGCCGGTCCAGACAACAGTCCCAAGATTGTCCTGCGTCGGGCCCCAGCCGTAGTCCTTCGAAAGCCCGTCAATGCGAAAGATGTCGTTGGCAGTTGTTCCGGTCTCGAACTGCGTAACCCCCTTGATGTCGCGCACGGCTACATCGTCGCCCGCGAACTCAACCGTGATGTCGGAGAAACGTATCGCATCGAAATCGTACAACAGATCATGCCCTGTGGCGTTCCAGATCACGATGCCGAGACCATCTTGCGTGGGCGCCCAACCATAGCCCCGCGATGGTCCGCCAATGACGAAGACATCGCGGCCCGCGTTGCCGTTGAGGTATTGTGTAGCGGCGGGATTGTCGCTGAAAAGCTGCTCTGTTGTGCTGGCGGGCGTAACCGTGAGCGTAAAGTCGTCTGCAGCGCCAAGGCCATCCGTATCACGTGCGCTGACCCGAACAGACAGGACGCCCGTATCGCCTGCCTGCGGTATGCCGGTGAAACTGCGCGATGCCGCATCGAAAGACAACCAGGTTGGCAAGGCGGTGCCGTCGGTCCTTGTGGCAGCATAGGAGAGCTGCGAATTGTCCACATCCGTGAAACTGCCGGCGGGCACCGTGAAGGCGAACGCCTTGCCCTGCTCGGCAGTTCGGTCGGTCAGCGGTTGGGCAACCACAGGAGCATCGTTTACGGGGGTCACTTCAAGCCGGAAGGTATCGGTTGTCGCAAGACCGCGTGGATCGGCAGCGCGTACCTCGATCTGCAGGACACCCACTTGGGCGTCGTCCGGGCTGCCCGAAAATGTGCGGGTGGCCGGATCGAACCGAAGCCAGGCGGGCAATGCCGCGCCTCCCGCAAGCCCTGCCGTCAGTGTCAGCAGATCGCCATCGGGATCGGTGAATGTGCCTGGCGAAATGCCCAGGGTCAGCTGCGCACCTTCAGCAATTGTGGCATCGGGTACAGGCAAGGCGACAAACGGTGCGGCATTTGGAGTTGGCGATTGCACAATGACCACCGGGAAGCTGACCGAGGCTGTGGCCCCTGAGGGATCTGCGGCGGTGACCTTGATCTGAAGGTTTGCCTCAGATGGCGGAGTGCCGACAAATGTTCCGGTCGCTGCATTGAAGCCCAACCAGGCAGGAAGCGGCGCACCATCTGCGAGCGTGGCGGAAAGTGTCAGCACATCGCCGTCAGGATCAACAAACAAGCCTGCGTTGAGAGCAATGTTGAGCGGGTTTGCGGCGGTGCCCTGCACCGGGACAACGGATCCGGCGAGGATTGGCGCATCATTGCTGCCGGCAACCGCGATTGCAAAGCTGTCCGAAGCCTTGTTGCCGGATGCATCGGTTGCCGTGACGGTGACAACAAGCTGCCCTTGCGACCCTTCGACCGGCGTTCCCGAAAACTGCCCGGTTGCCGCATTGAACGAAAGCCATGCTGGCAAGGGTGCGCCGTCTGCCAGGCTCGCCGTCAGTGTGAACGGACCATTGTCGGCAAACATGCCAGCCGGAAGCGTGTAGCTGTAGGGTTGATCCTCTGTCGCTGCCGAATTGCCTGCGGGAATTCTCAACACCGGCACTGGATCGGCAGCTGCAATTGCCAGTTCGAAAATGTCGGCCGCGACAGCGCCGGTTGGATCGGATGCGGTAACGGAAATCGCGAGCTTGCCTACAGCTCCAGTTGGCGGCGTGCCGGTAAAGCGAACCGTTGTCGGGTTGAACGACAGCCATGAAGGCAGGGCCGAGCCATCGGCCAAGCGCGCTGCATAAATCAGGGGATCGCCATCGGCATCAAAGAAGGTTGCAGTCGGCAAGCCAAACACAAACGCCTTTCCCGGTTCCGCCTTGGCAAATGGCAAGGCAGTGTTGACGATGGGTGCGCGGTTCGGTTCGGGAGTCGGGTCGGTGATATCCAGGCGGCGAACCTGCCCGGTCGCCAGATCGGAATAGTACATGTATCCATCAGGGCCCTGACTGAAGGATACCGGCGCAGTGCCTTGCTTGCCAAGGTAGATGATTTTGCTGCGGTCGTTCACGTCAACCGTGAACAACTCGCCGGTCGTGACATCGTTGAAAAAGTAGTCGCCCTTGAAAACTGCGGGATACTTGTCTGCACTGTAGACATCGTTGGCACCAACAATTGCCGAGTTGCGATAACCGGGTTCCGCATCGATGTGGGAAAAGGCACGAAATGCCGGCGTCACAACGATGGAGCCATTGGCGACAGACTGATAGAAAGCCAAGGCTTGGGGGAAATCCGAGTAGACCGGCGTGCGATCCAGAACGCCGGCATCCCCGCCTTCAAACCACGGCCATCCGAAGTTTGCACCCTTGCCCCCGGTTTCGATTTCCTCGTTGCTGAACCAGCCGGTGTTGGAGATGAACAATCGGCCGTCGTCGGAAAATGTCATCGAATAGGGATTGCGCAGACCCATTTGCCATACTTTCGACGCGTTGGCTCCGAGGTCTGTGGTTGCGTAGGGATTGTCTGCCAATCCCGTGCCGGTGAGCGGATCGACACGAAGGATCTTGCCGGACAATGAATCCTTCGATTGCACGGAAACCGTTCTGGGATCGGCGTAGTTGAAGGAGGTTCCATCGCCGGTGGCGATGTAAAGCGCGCCGTCCGGACCAAACGCTAGCGCACCGCCGACATGGCTCAGACTGTCAACCTTGATGTAGTCGCGGCGGTACTCTCCAGTTGTGGCATCGATCTCGGATGCACGCAACGCGCTGTTGACCTGGTTGGTGAAATCCAGGCCGCCGCCGCCGCTGATGTCGGAAAGTGAATCGCCTGCTGCACCGGCGATTATCGTCTTGGAGCCAGCAACAATCGTGGGGACGGTGCCGGACAGATCGAGTTCCCAGCGAACGACATGGGCATAGCGGTTGCCAGCGCCATCGCGCGCAGCAAGGCCGGTTGCCACCGCGCTTTCGGGCGGATCGACCGTGTAGAACGTGTAAAGATACGGGTTGTTGGCAAGATCCGGATGCAGGGCTATGTCGAGCAGTCCGCGATCACCATTGCTGTTTACTTCAGCCTGAATGTCCAGCAGCGTGGACAGCCGCTGGCCCGTAGCGGTGTCGACAATTTGCAGGCGGCCTTCCTTTTCGATCGTGATCGCCTGGTTGCCGCGGCCTGAAATCCATTCGATGCCGAGTGGAGCCGACAGGCCGGAAATCACTGTGGTGGAAGCAACCGTGTATTCGCTTGTCAGGGGAGGCGATACCGGGTCCTCAACGACCAACTCGTCATCGAGAATGCGAATGTTGGTTGTACGCGGAAACAAAATCGCCCCGCTATTTACGCTGATCAGGGAGAAATTGAATGATTCCGTTGACTCCGGCAAAGCATCATTGGCAACCGGTATCTCGATACGCGCCAATGTTTCACCTGCTGCGATAACGAATGTGCCGCTGCGCGTTGTGTAATCCGACCCCGCGGTGGCTGTGTCTGCATTCGTCGAGTATTGCACTGTCACCGGACTGCCAGCATCGCCGGTCCTGCGGACGGTTACCGAAACCGTTCCTTCGCTTTCCCGGACACTGTATTCTGCTGCATCGAGAAATATGTTGCCGGACATCGATTGTGCCTCCACCCAAACAAAACCAGGACAAACCAGTCAACTTTGCAGGACTGGCTGCTGTTTTGCTTTTTGCGGCAGTTCGACAAGTTAGAAAACAGTCAATTCAAGATTCACTTACAATTTGGAGAATTAAGAATAACAGGCATGGTGACGGGTTAACCTTTACAGGGACGGTGAACCCGGTTGTTGCCTTTGACGATGCCGCAAACACGCATCATTGCTGCACATTGTCAGCCAAGCCTGCCAAAACAATCAGCTGGAATGCAGTGTAAAGTTGCTGGGTACGTACTTCTACGGCCTGCTCCTTGGTGCGTGCCAGCGAAACCTGCTGGTTGAGCAATTCATCGATCGAGCCGAAGCCTTCGCGGTATTGGGCGTCAAGCGATTTTACAAGGCTTTCCAGTTCACCCGATTCGGCGTTGACCTGCTTGCGTTTTTCCGCAGCAGCTTCACGCTCGCGAAACAGGGTCTCGACCTGCAACTGTACCCGGCGCTGCACATCCTGCGCTTCCCATTTGCTGGCTTGTGCCAATTCGCTTCTCTCGGCGACCGAGGCGATATAGCCGCCTTGAAATACCGGAACGCTCAGCCTTACGCCAACCGTCAGGTCGTTTTGCCGGGTGCCATATCCACCCAACCCGACCGCGTTGTAGTCGGCGCTCACCCTGACTTTTGGCAGATATTCCGATTTTGCCGCATCGCTGGAAAACAGTGCTGCATCGGAAGCAAAAAGTGCCGATTGAAGTGTCGGACTGCGTGCCACAATCATGGCCGACAGTTCGTCTTCCGTAAAACCGGCCAATGCTGCGTCGTTTGGCAGGTCCGTCGTCAGTTTCACGTGGCCGCCTGTGGCGGATTCAATCTCTGCACGTGACTTGGCTGCAATTTCATCAAATGAAGCCAGTTCACGGCGCAACGAGGCAATCCTGACATCGACCGCATTGACCTCGGCCGCACTGGCAAACCCCGAAGCCTTGCGTGCAACAACGGAACGGCGAAGTTTTTCAAGACGGGCAACGGCGCTGCGGTATTCCTTTGCAGCCGACAAGGCGTAAATCCCGCGAAGCCAGGAGGCGGCCGTGGATATCAGCAATCGGTCCCGTGCCACCAGTGCTTCCGAATGCACAGACAACGCCTGGCTCTTTGCACTGCGGGCGCGGTTGAACGCGGCAGGGTCAAACAGCATCATTGAGACCGACAAAGTGCCGTCGCTGTAAGTGCCCGAACTTTTGTCGTCACTCAGGCCGCCACCTGCCTCTATTGCCGGCAGGAGTGCACTCCATTCACGCCAGACCGCAGCATTTGCGGCCTTTCCACGCGCACCGGAAGCTTTCAGGCCTGCATTGGTCTGAAGGCTTGCTCCCAGCATCTCGTCGAATTGGCCGGCATTCTCCTGCTGCTTTGGAGCATGCGTGGATGTCGCAGAATTCTCAGCTGCAGATGGCCTGGCCGGGTTCCGGGTTGAAGACGTGCCGCTTTTCGTGCTTTGCGCATCGGCGGGAGATGCTGGCTGAACTGAAACGGCATCGCTGCTGGCAACCGTGCGAAGAACACCATCGTCGTCGATGACCACGCGAAAGCCGGCATCTGCGTTGGCCGAGCCGAACGCTGCACAAAACGCAATCAACGCAACAATACGCATCTAGTACTCCCGGAAGGCTCTCGACAAGCCGTCCACAAAAGGTTGCAGCATGTATCCGGCAAAAGTTCTCGTATCGCCGCGCAGGAACACATCGCCGGTCATTCCAGGGGTGAGTTCCACGCCGTCGGGTACTGTTGACACAAGTCTGGAGCGCACTTCGAAATACTTTTCGCCGGTGCGTTCATCGGTTTTGGCATCGGCCGCCACGTCGACGACCTCCGCACCGAGCGGATCGAACAAACGGGCATTCAAGGCAGGCAGGCGAATTTCTGCCAAAGTGCCGGGCTTGACATGGATGACATCCTTTGGGCTGACACGTCCCAGGAAATCAAGCTTGACCCCTTCCGGGACGATTTCACCGAAAGTCTCGGCTGGCCGGACGACAGCGCCCAAGGTCGTGATTTCGAAACCGACAAGCGTGCCGGCGGCTGGCGCCTTGATTTCAGTTTGCCGCAACGCCCCTTCAGCAGCACGCAGTTGATCCGATATCTGTGCGATTTCAGCGATGACGTCTGTCAATTTCTCGGAGGTGACGCGCTGGTCCAAAAGCTCTGTATTTCGCATGCGTGAATAAGTTTCATCAATCTCGCTTGCGGTGGAATTGAGCTCGGACTGCAGCGAAGCCTGCTCGGCAAGTCGCTCGAGCAGCCTTGCCTCAATGTCCCACAGCTGCTGGCGGGCAACATGGCCGGCCTCCACCAGACGGCGCATGGATTTTTGTTGATCTTCCAGGATTGACGCCTGTTGTTGTGCGGCAGCCAGACGCTGTGTCAGTCCCTCGCGACGCTGCTTCAAGGCATCCGCGCGTTGTCGCAGGCTGGCGACTTCCGCGATGACCGCACGCCTGCCCTTTTCAAACTCGCGCAATTGTTCGCCGGCCAGCGCAGCGTTGACTGGCGAGAGGCCTACCGAGTTCATCGCTGTCAGGGACATGCCCGAAATCAGTTTTTCATAGGAAGTCGGCTCACCTGCCGCCACGGCCTCCAGCGACGTGGAGAATTCCTTTTCAGCTGTCAGTCGGGACTGCAATGCTTGCAACAGTGCCATGCGGGTCCTCAAGCGGGTCAGCTCAGCCTGGTCGACATCAGGGTCCAGTTCCAAAATAAGCTGGCCTTCCTTGAGCTTTTCGCCGGGCTTTGCATGGATGGCCCGCACCACGCCGCCTGTCCGGTGTTGCAACACCTTGTTGTTGCCGACCGAAACCAGCTGGCCATTTGCAATGACCGCCTGACCGAGCGGCGCAAGGCATGCCCAGGCAAGCAGGACGGCTGCAGCAACCAGCAAAAAACGACCGCCGCGACCAAGGATGTCGGCTACGCCGGTCTCTGCGGCTGACGCGGCGGGCGCGGCAGAAAGTGTGCTGATCGGGGTTTGCGCGGTCAAGATGCAACCTCCATGGCATTTGGAGCGGCGGTGGCCGCCACTGGCGACGGTTCTGACATCGCGCTTTTGAAGGCCTGGCCCATGCGGCGGATATCATCGAGGTCAAGTTCCTCGACCCGCCCCGCATTCATTTCGAGGCCTTTGTCTGCAATCTGGAAAATCGAACGCTTGGACGAAAAGACGATGATTGCCATGCCGCGACGCTTGGCATCGAGCAGGCAATTTACCAAAGCGCCCTCGCCCTTCGGGTCCAGCTGCGAACCTGGCTGGTCAAGCACCAACACTTTGGGATCCCCATACAGTGCCCGTGCAAGCACAATGCGCTGCTTTTGCCCGCACGACAACCGGTAACCACCAGAACCGACAACGGTGCCGTAGCCGTCGGGAAGTGCAAGGATCGCCTCGTGCGCTCCAGCCCGCACGGCGCACTCATAAACCAGCTTTGGATCAATTTGAGCTTCAAACCGGGCAATGTTTGCCGCGACCGTGCCCGGGAGCATTTCCGGCGTTTGTGAAACATAGCCGAAGGCTGCACCCCATTGCCGCGCCGGCCACTGGTCCTTGGCTGCCTTGTCGAGCAGGATTGACCCGACTTGCGGCTTGACGGCGCCGACAAGGCAGCGCGCCAGCAGCGATTTGCCGGACGCGGTTGCGCCGGTGATGACCATCAGCTTGCCCGGTTCAACCTTGAACGAAACGTTGTCGAGCAATGTGCGGCGCTTTTCATCTTCGCCGTCATGGAAGCCCAGAGCTGCAACTTCAAGCAGACCTGTGGGTGCTGGAAGGTCGGCGCGCATCGAAAGCTGTTTGTCCGCCCCGGTGAATTCCTCGATCTCGCGGAATGCCGTCCCGGTCTTGAGCAGGCCATCCCAACCGCCGATCAGTTGATCCAAAGGCCCCAGCGCCTTGCCGGAAATCATCGACGCGAGCACGATCATTCCGGCAGACATTTGACCTTCGAGCACGAGAAAAGCGCCCAAGGCCATGCTGGCAATCTGCAGCATCTGGCGAAACGACTTGCTGGCCGCAACATAGCCGGCACTGTTGCGGGAAAGTTGTTCCGAGGATTCGACCGCGCCATTGATCCTGGTATTCCAGATGGAGATGAAGTTGGGCAGCAAGCCCAGCGCCACCACATCGTCGGCATGGCTGATGGTGTTGTGTGAAAACCCTGTTGCCGCATTTTCCGCGTTGCGGTTTTTTTCCCGATCCGCAACGACTGCGTTGTTGCCGAGCCAGTTCAGAACCACCATGACGCCGATACCGGCAATGGTCAGCGCCGCCATTGCCCAATGCATCATCAACAACAGCAACAGATAAAGCGGGATGAATGGCAGGTCAAAGAGGCTGGTCAGCCCCTTGCCGCCAATGAACTGGCGAACCATCTGGAAATCGCGCAACATTTTGGCCGACGTTGCGGGATCGCTGGCCGTGGCTGCACGGGCGAAAAGCTTGGGTGAAAGCGAAATTGCGTAGCTGGCCGAAAGCCGCTGGCAAATGCGGGCGCGTGCATTTTCTGCAACGCCATACACGACAAGGACAAAAATCGTGATCAACGTAAGATAGAGCAGGGTCGACAAACTGCCGGAATTCAACACACGGTCATAAACCTGAAGCATGTGGAACGACGGTGCCAGTATCGCAACATTGGCGACCAATGAGTAGATCAAAAGCGCCCGGCCATGGCCCTGGCTGTATCGCTCAAGCAAAAGACGCAAATTCAACATTGGAAACTCCACGCTTGCACCTTTGGTAAACGAGCGTGGTTAACCGAGCGTTACGTTACGTCCACCAGATGCCGGAGTGCGGCCGCCCGCAGAGGTCGGAGCGCCCTTTGTTTGAAGCATATCAAACAGATTTTGCAATGTTCCCGACAACTGAAAACGTACCGGCAAAGCATCGGGTTACAACGGTTGGCAGGATGATGCATAGGCGATGACCGTGCAAAACGGTATCTCTGCCACATTTCAAAGCCAAGTTTGAGGAAATGTCGGCATGTGGTGCCCAGGGACGGAATTGAACCGCCGACACGCGGATTTTCAAACTACGTGTTGACAGGCTACTGATTGCTAAGAATTACTATTTCTCTTTGTTTTCAATGCACTTTATTGGGCAACAATCTTCTACTTGCTACGAATTACCCTCTCGGTTTGTAGCTTTTTTGTAGCACCATATGTATAAATATCATACACACGTGCAAGGGAGTATCACATGCCAAGACGCAGCGCCGATCGCATTACCAAAGCCACCGTAGACGGATTGAAGCCGGGGAACACGTTATGGGATTCCCAGCTTCCTGGCTTCTGCGTTCGCGCGCTCAAGCACACTAAAAGCTACGGCATGAAAACGGTCGTCAACGGCAAACAGAAATGGGTCACGATCGGCCAGCATGGTCCGTTTACGCCGGATCAAGCACGTACAAAGGCGCTTGAGCTATTGTCTAAGGCGAAACGCGGCGAGGATATTGGAAAGCCCCCCGTTCCCGAAGTCGGAAAGCATACGGTCGCGGAACTTTGCGCCCGCTACCTTTCCGACTATGCGCGTCCTTCAAAAAAGGTTTCGAGCGTGCGGATGGATGAGAAGAACATCAAGAACCACGTCATCCCGTTGGTTGGGGGATTGGCGGTTGAAGACGTTACCTATTCACATATCGACCGGCTCAAAATTGACATTGCTGCAGGTAAAACCGCTCCGACTGACCCCGTGAAGCAAATCAAGGCGCAAGGTGGCGGCAGCGCTGTGACCGGCGGGAAAGGAGCTTCAAACCGAACACTGGCGCTGCTCTCCAAGATGTTCAACTTGGCAGTGAAGTGGGGGCTGCGTCCCGATGGCACGAACCCGGTCAAGGGGATAACGAAGTTCCAGGAACAAGCGAAAGAGCGATTTCTGAACAACGAGGAAATACAGAAGCTCGGGACAGCCTTGTCCGAGATGGAGGAAAAGCGGCCGATTTTCGTGGCAGCGATCAGATTGCTGATCCTTACCGGCGCGCGTTCAGGAGAGATTCAGACGTTAAAATGGGATTATGTCGATACCCAGCGCGCTATTATCACCTTCCCCGACTCGAAAACGGGGAAGAAATCCATTCCACTCAGCACAGAAGTTTTGAACGTATTGGGAAACCTGAAACGCATCGACGGCAATCCATATGTCCTTCCTGGGTATCGGCACGAAGCGTACCTGGTCAATCTACGCAAACCTTGGAAGGAGCTTTGCGGTGAAACTGGTCTGCAGAACGTAAGAATCCACGACCTTAGGCATACTTTTGCCTCAGTAGTAGCAGGTAACGGAACTTCGTTGAGCGTTATTGGGACATTGCTTGGCCACAAGCGAAGCAGCACAACAGAAAGATATGCACATTTAACGAATGAACACGTCGCCCGAGCTAGTCAACAGGCATCATCGAATATTGGCGCACTATTGTTGACTAATAATAATTCCTAATATTTTTTTTCTATTGACGGCGCCGCTTTTTCGATATATAAACTACCCATTCAAATTATAAAACAATGATTAACCGCCAGTTCGTTGCTGCGCGGCTTTTTCTTTGTCAATTATATTTTTAAGTTTTTTAAAAAGGAGCCTTTTCATGTCACAAAAAATTTGCATCACTGAAAGCCAAGCTGCAACTGCAATCGCTATTTCCAAGAAAACACTGCAACTATATCGTCGAAAGGGCTGCGGTCCTTCGTATTCTAAGGTAGGCAAGCGGGTTCTCTATGAACCTTCCCAACTGGAAGCATGGATCGCCTCCAAGCGGTGCAATTCTACTTCTGAGTATTGAACAATTCTGAGTTAGGTGGCTTTTTTATTCAAAAGAAGTGATCCGCCTTTCAAGGGCTGATACTCCCATGAAAATTTACAGCAATGAGATGGTCGTCAAGCTATTCCGAAACCAGCATAGCGCTAACTTGTTCGGGCCATGAAACACCAAGCTGAGCGGTCCAAGTGAACGAGTCTGTACATTGACAAAGCCAACTCCATCAAAAAATATGTTGGTGTTTTCGTTCGGTATCAGTCGATTGGTTTTGCAGATGCGTGATTTTATCATCCAAGAGATTCAACGAATAGCTGCCTCCAACGGGGGCAAAGCACCAGGACAACAAATGTTCAAAGCAGAAACGTCTATAGGTGAAAGCAAATGGAGGGGAAGGTATTGGGCGCGATGGGGTGATGCCCTCAATGAAGCGGGATTCCAGCCGAACGATTGGACAAAAAAATCAGGTGCGACTGAAGTAATGTCCGGTGTAATTGTTGCTTGTCGCCATTTCGGGCGATTGCCAACAAATTCTGAGATTGAAATCCTGCGGCAAACCAATCCAGAGGTTCCTGCTCCCAATGTTATCAGAAGTAACATTGGCAATCGATCTGATCTCATTGCGGCACTGACTATTTATGTTGTGAAAGACAAGGCGCTCTCTGACATCTCCGCCATGTTGCCAAAGCAGGATAGCATAAAGGTAAAGAGGCAACCTTCTTCGGAACCGATTGAGGGTTTTGTATATCTCATCAGGTCCGGCGACTTCTACAAGGTGGGTCGCAGTGACAATGCGGAAAGGCGCTTCAAAGAAATAACTGTCGCACTGCCTGATAAGGCAGTTTTATTCCATGCAATTCGTACCGACGATCCGCCTGGTATCGAAGCTTATTGGCATCGGCGTTTTGCAGATCGGCGGTCAAATGGCGAATGGTTCAAGCTGAATTCGCAAGACATTAGTGCTTTTAAAAAGCGTAAGTTTCAGTAGTAGCGATTTTGGTCCAGGGCCTAGCAAAAAATATTTTTTCGATAAATTATAACGTATTTTATAATTTACAGAATTTGCATTTAATGGGATCGTAAAAAAATGTATTTGGGGGACTCGACGTGCGCCTATCAAGGATCGTTATAAAAGATTTTAGCCCCATTGAATTTTTCGAAGCAGAAGAGCTTTCTGATTTAGTTGTAATTGCGGGTGCAAATGGCGCTGGTAAGACACGCCTTGTTAAGCAGTTAATTAACTCATTTCAGGATCCTAATAATCCACAAGTGGAATTTGTTTTGGAAGCAACTAATGTTGAAGAGCGTCTGCAATTTACTGGCACTAGTATTGTTTCCTCAGATATAAGCAAGAGACAAATAATTCAAAATTTTCTACAAAAAAACAAGTCTCGGCGTAATTTCAAAAGTGGGGTGCTTTACTTCGAGAGTAACAGAACTATTACAAATGTTAAACCGCTTCAGTTTGAGTTCAATTATATTGATCCATATACTGAAAATATTGGTTGGACAGCGGCGATGTCTCCCCTCACAGGGCGGTGGCAAGACTCTCAACATTCGATTTTCAAAAAAATACACATGCTTCGTACTCAGCTGGGTAGTCGAGCACTTCAACTGGGACGAGAAGGAAAAACCGAAATGGGTCTTCGCTTCACTGACCCAATGATACCATTTAAGGAAGCGTTTTCAAAACTTCTCCATCCCAAGGTTTTGGTTGATCCAGACCTCCAGCAACAAACATTGATGTATTCTCAAGATGGAAATGAGCGTCCTATTGATACTCTTAGTAGCGGTGAGCGAGAAGTTGTAAATATTGCTTTTGACTTTATACTTAGAAAACCCGAGGACTGTATTGTTTTTTTTGATGAACCGGAATTGCATTTACATCCAGAGCTTCTAAATCGCTTGATAAAAACTCTGAGGGAAGCAGGTGATCGGAATCAATTTTTCCTTATATCTCATTCCCCAGAAGTAATTGCCTCTTCCCTTGACGATACAGTTATTTTTCTAACACCACCCAAAAAAGACGGCAGTAACCAAGCAACAATCCTAAAGCCCGGCGGTGAGACTACTGAAGCATTGAACCAGCTTGGTCAATCTGTAGGAGTTGTGGCCCTCGGTAAAAAAATCGTTTTGATAGAAGGGCAAGATGGCAGCTTGGATAAAAAGACGTACTCTGCGATTCTAAGTGATTTGAGTTCTGATTTCGTATTGATTCCAAGTGGAAGTAAAGAAAGTATAGTAATTTTTCAGAAAGTGAAGGAATCTGTTCTTGATAAGGCTTTGTGGGGCATTAAGTTTTTTATGGTCGTCGACCGTGACACCGGATTTGAAGAAAATTGAGTCAAGATATTTTTGTTTTGCCTCGGTATCACCTAGAAAATTACTTTTTGGATGCGCAGACAATTGCAAGCTGTTTTAAAGATATTGAGGAGAGTGGTTCTTGGCTATTAGATACCAAAAAAATTGACCAAACACTTCGGGAAATCGCTCGAGATAGACTCAATTATACTACTACTTTAGTTGCGTCACAAATCCTTCGCAAAAGTGTCGGCAACGTTGACATAAAGCCTAGCAACCTACAGAACCTGACTATATCAGAATTAGTTGATGCTGCGGGAGATATTTCAGTTGACCAATTGCAGAGAATAAAAGATGTTTTGTCGGAAGCAAATATAAAAAATGTTTTTACGGAAACTCATAGTCGTCTTTCAAAATTGTTGGAAACGGATACGGATGATTGGAAAAGAGAATTTCCGGCCAAGCAGGTTTTCCGTATTTTTTGTAGTAAAGCTAAGTTTCAAGAAGGTAGGCTGAAATCGAAGTATATTATGACGTAAAAAATGTTAAGTGTCGACCCTTTTTCCGACATTCGGAATATTTTCAATCAAATAGTATCAAAATAGGTAGTATTTTTTCATTAATTTTGTTAATTTCGCTTATGATTACATCATTTAAACATAATTTCTTAAGCGGCACTATTCATAGTTCTCAGGATTGTAAGAAAGCGATCTACGAGTTCTTCGGCGCCCGCGTTCGAAATCCAAACACCCGCACCGCTTACCTGTACGCAGTCCGTTCGTTTTTCAAATGGGCCGGCGAACTTGGCGTTATGGAACCTGAGCAAGTCGACGCGCTGATCGTTTCAAGATGGCTCGATGACCAGCTCCAAATCCACTCCCTGCCGACGATGAAGCAGCGGCTGGCTGGACTGAAAATGCTGTTTGACTGGCTCGTGGTAAAGAAAATTGTTGCGGTAAACCCGGTTTCATCGGTTCGCCCTCCTAAATACTCGGTGGGCATTGGCAAGACCCCGCACCTCACCTCGGTCGAAGCAAGGCAATTGCTGGATTCGATTGATACCCGTTCCGCCAAAGGCCTGAGGGATAGGACGCTTATTGCATTGATGACTTATACGTTCGCCAGGATCGGAGCGGCGCTTAAACTCAGGAATGAAGATATCTTTTGGCAAGACGGGAGGCTGTGGGTACGGCTTACGGAAAAGGGCGGGCGTACACACGCATTGCCGTGCCACCACAAGTTGGAGTTATGGCTTCAGGAATATCGTGCACACGACGCTTACAATAGCGCTAAAGAGGCATTTGTATTTGTGACCATCGATCGCAAAACGAAGCGGCTTTCGGCTACGCCCTTGTCCCAGTCGAACAGTTTCATGATGGTTCGTCAGCGGTCCAAGGCAGCAGGGATCAACACGGAGATCTGTAACCACACATTCCGCGCTACAGGGATCACAGCGTTCCTCGAGAACAGCGGCACACTGGAGCGGGCGGCAAGGATAGCAAACCACGCATCGACGAGAACGACACAGTTGTACGACCGCCGCAATGATTCGATATTGCAAAAAGACGTGGAGCGGGTTGATATTTGATATGATCCCATGTATAAAATCTTTACTCCTTTTATTTTGTATAGCATTGCCAGGTTGTTTTCACCGGCTTTTAAATTTGAACATTACCACCATATTTTACGCCCGCTGCTACTGAGCAACGGCGGTAGTATAATATTGGATTTTTACAATTCATAATATACAGCTTAAAACGCAGAAGGAAATTTAATGTACAAAAATAACTTAAACAATTCATACTTGGATTGGGCAGAAACAATGGCTTACGCATATGTTAGGCCATTTTTACAATTGAACGAGAACGAACTAGACTACATTAAGGCAAACAGTTTTTTCTTGACTATGACATTTGATAGAAAAAAGATTGAACATCGAAAATTAGAAACTGGTATTGCATCGTTGACGGATACGTCGGTACAGTCAACGAACTTATGGATGCTATATATCGAAGCAATCAAGAAGCTACTCGGGAAGAAATATAATCGACAAAGGCTTCGTAGTCAGCAACCGTTGGTGATTGCCTTCTTTGATGTCGAAGAATCGAAATACAAATCTTTAATTGCAGCCAATGATATCAAGGGTCTGCACATTCATGCTCTCGTGGTGTTGCCGAAACAACACACAGAAGCTTTCTACAAGTGGACGACGAACTATGTAACCCGCATAACCGTATTGAACGAATTAGAGATCGACGGCTTGAATGTTGAACGGTTTGACGAGAATAAGGGAACCTTGCGGGGATTGGTTTCCTATTCCTCGAAGTTTGCAAGAAAAAGCAGTTCAACTGGTATTG
Organism: Rhizobiaceae bacterium; assembly: GCA_041739225.1. Classification (GTDB taxonomy): domain Bacteria; phylum Pseudomonadota; class Alphaproteobacteria; order Rhizobiales; family Rhizobiaceae; genus BOKV01. Next base: position 38,185 of record JBGSOG010000011.1, on the reverse strand, counting down.
ATATTTCTGATTTGATGATTTTTCCCGAGCACTTACACGATCATCGTCCTGTGAGACACGTTTGGAGAAAGCGGAATTACGGGCTGGAGAAGATGCAAAGAAATTCAAGGGACGAGAAACGTCGTCTTTACGCTTTATCGCAACCGTGAGAGCGTCAACTGAGCAAAAGGGATTGACGGAGGGACCAGTGAGATTTGGGATAATTGTTCTGAAGATTGTCCTTTCTACCCTGTTTTTGGCTGGGAGTTATGGAGAAGCGGATGCGGAAGAACGGTTTGCGCTCGTATTAGGCAATAGCAAATATGAAAATGCTACACCGCTCCGCAATCCCGAAAATGACGTTGAGGTGGTTTCTTATGCTTTGAAGCAGAGCAATTTCAGAGTTACTAAAATTGCCAACGTGGGCATTGACGAAACAAAATCCGCGATAAAAGGCTTCATTGATTCAGTTTCACAAGCAAACAATCCTGTTTTGTTTTTCTATTTTGCTGGGCACGCTGTTGAAATAGATGGCCTTAATTATCTTTTGCCGATTGATGTAAGCGGATCGGAAGACACGATAAAGGAAGAATCGCTGTCGCTGAACTTTTTGATGGAGCAATTTGATACAGTCCAATCGAAGTTTCAGCTTTTCATACTGGATTCGTGCAGGGACAATCCCTTTGAAGCGAACACACGCAGTTTGACAAACGGATTGGGCGAAACACCTCAAAAGCTTGGGAAGGTAATTGCGTATTCGACTGCACCTGGGAAGGTCGCATCCGATGGAGACACGGGTACAAGTCCCTACTCATCGGCACTGGCGGAATCGATCATGATACCGGGTCTTAAAGTTGAGGATGTTTTCAAGAGGGTCCGAACAATCGTCAAGGAACGAACTGGCGGAAAGCAGGAGACTTGGGAAAACAGCGCAATTTACGGTGATTTTCAGTTTACGGAAGGAACAGCGAAAGCTACGGATACGGCAGAGATACAGCTTTTCGAGTTTGCATCGCTGGCAGATAGCCAAGAAGCATATCAGAAGTATCTCAACAGCTTTCCGAACGGTGTTTTTGCAAGTTTGGCAGAGCGGAAAATTGAGTTTATGAACAAGGACTTTTCGTTTAGAAAAAAATCTGACATTTTTAAGGTGGTGGAATACTATAATGATTATAACTCTCCATGCAACTCAGGAAAATTTAATGGAGTTGACCCAAGCTTTATTTCTGACGTATCAAATAATGAAATTATATTATTGAATATAGAATTTTATTATACAGACATCAATTGCAAATATACCAGCTATATAGAATCGACAGAAGAAGAATTTACTGCCGTAATTGCGAATGAAGGTAAATATTTCCATGGTCTAGATTGGGAAGAGTATTCGAAAAATTCCACGATTTTGAATAACTATTTTCCGAATGCTAAAAATATTAGATTTATGTACAATTCCCGTGTTAATAATTCAGGCTTTTCAATAACTCTTGATCGACCGGTTGAAGGCGCTGTAAAATATATAAATGTAAATGACTGCGAAGGTTTATGTTTTAGTATAAACGCCTTGGTTAAATTTATAGATGAATCACAAGAGGAGGATCGCTCTTACCGATTTGAAGTCGTAAGTGCTGCCGATTTGGGCCTTACTTGGAAATATCAGAACACACTCCAAAGTTTTAATGATAGAGGAAATGGCGAGGACGCATCTAGATTAGAGGATCAAGCGGATCAAATAGATAGTACCGCAGACACTTCAGGGTTTCGTGTCGCCAAGGATTTGTCTGGGTGGAACGTGGTTGCAATTGTTTCTGATGGTAACACACTGATAAACTGTCGAGCCTTCAAGTCAGTGGGGAAGGATACACAGGCATTTTTCCGGAAACACGAAAATGGTAATCTGACTTATGGGTTTTTCAATCCCAAATTCAAGTTTGAAAACGACATGCGCGTTAGCGATTTAGCGCAGATAGATCGCACTTTCCAGCAGGTCGTTGATGGTTACGCCTATTCAGAAAATGAGATCGCGTTCAACCTCGGCTCCAGTCCGGAAATTGCAGAGCAGCTCAAGTCTGGCACCGCAATTGCGATAGGCAAAAGCCAAATGAAGCTCACAGGGTCCAGAGAGGTAATCGACTATCTTGAAACATGCTGGACAGCGTTCAAGCGATGAGCGAACAAGCTTTTTGGCTTTGGGTTCCGTAGCTTCAAAGATTACAAAGCCTTTGTTGTCCGGCACAAACCGATGAAGCCTTCTGGGTTAGTCCACACAGCGTAAGCTTCGCACGTTTGTAGCATTTTTGTAGCAAACGAAATTAGGTTATCGAGAGCAACCAGCCTAAGTCCTTGAAATATATGGTGCCCAGGGACGGAATTGAACCGCCGACACGCGGATTTTCAATCCGCTGCTCTACCAACTGAGCTACCTGGGCCTCTGCCTGCCGCAACGGGAAAACCGTCCATTGCGCTTGAAGCGTGGCGGGTTATAGGCGCTAAGGATTGCCCTTGCAAGGGCCTGCGGGCGCAAATTGGCCCGGCACTATTCAATCCTCCAGTCTGTCGTCCCCGCCGTCGTTTTGCACGACCGGGATGGCGTAAGTCCCGGAAAACCAGCGGTTGAGATCAACATCGGCGCAGCGGCGTGAGCAAAACGGATAATCGGCGCGGGAAGAAGGCTTGCCGCAGGACGGGCAAGGCCGTTGCCGACGCAGCGGAACAATGCTGGCAGTGGGTTTTGCGTCGCTGTCTTCGCTCAAAGCCGGTTCAACCAGTTGAAATGGACCGGATAGCCTTCGCCGGTAAGCAAAGAAACAGTTTCATACAGCGGCAGGCCGACGACGTTGGAGTATGAGCCGATCAGCTTGACAACAAAGGTTCCGGCCAAGCCCTGGATGGCATATCCGCCAGCCTTGCCGCGCCATTCACCCGAGGCGAGGTAGGCTTCCATTTCGTCGCGCGACAGCCGCTTGAAACGCAGGCGGGTCTCGACCAGCCGATGGCGCATCAAGCCTTTGGGCGTTACCAGCGTCACACCGGTGTAAACGCGGTGCGAGCGGCCAGACAGCAGGCGCAGACATTGTGAAGCCTGGTCCAGCATTTCCGCCTTGGGCAGGATGCGGCGGCCAAGCGCCACGACAGTGTCGGCGGCAAGAATGAAACTGTCCTGCAGTTCAGGCGAACGCCTGGCATTTTCCATCGCCAGTGCAGCCTTCTCCCTGGCCAGGCGCTTGGCCAGACTGCGGGGAACCTCGCCCTTTTGCGGCGTTTCGTCGGCATTTACCGGCGACAGCAAATCCGGCTCAATCCCGGCCTGCTGCAACAATTGCAACCGGCGCGGAGAACCCGATGCCAAAACCAGCTTTGGACGTGATGTCATGGACCGCTAATCCCCGGCGGTGAGCAAACTTATTTGAAACGATAGGTGATGCGGCCCTTGGTAAGGTCGTATGGGGTCATTTCCACCAGGACCTTGTCGCCAGCCAATACCCGAATGCGGTTCTTGCGCATGCGTCCTGCCGTGTGGGCTATGATCTCGTGCTCGTTTTCAAGCTTCACGCGAAATGTCGCGTTGGGCAAAAGTTCGGTGACGATGCCTGGAAATTCCAGAACTTCTTCCTTGGCCATTATACCTCTTGTTTTCTGTATCGCGAAAGTCGCGGGAAACTACCTACTACGCCCGTTCGGCACAAGCTACATTCAGCCAAAGCGGTTTTTGATGCGTTCTTCGAGCCTGTCGCGGGTTTGGCGATAGGCGTCAAGCACCTGTTCGCGTTTTCCCGCAACAGTTGAGGGGTCCATGGTTGGCCAATATTCAACTTCGCTGGCTTGCGAGCGCATCAATTGCAGCACCCGGTGATGGGCTTCGGGAGACAATGTAACGACGAGGTCGAAATAGCCCTCACCCAGTTCGTCAAGGGTCATCGGCGTGTGAGCGGCCATTGGTATGCCTCGCTCGTCCATCACGGCTTGCATGAACGGATCAGCGTTTCCGGCGGCCACGCCGGCAGAGCGGGCATAGATCTGCTTGCCGAAAATCGACCGGGTCAGGTTTTCCGCCATGGGCGAGCGGATCGAATTCATGGCACAGACAAACAATACCGATTGCGGCCGGGATGCAGCTTCAGCCATGGGCGCTCCGCAACTTACAAACGCGCAAGTGTCAGCCCCGCCAGTGCAGCACGCAGATCAGCGTGAAAAGACGGCGCGCCGTGTCGAAATCCACCGTGATCTTGCCGGCCAGCCGATCCTGCAGTGTTTGCGAACCTTCATTGTGCAACCCGCGCCTGCCCATGTCGATGGCCTCGATGTGGCTTGGCGAGGCCGTGCGAATGGCATCGTAATAGCTTTCACAAATCATGAAGTAGTCCTTGATCACCCGCTTGAACGGCGTCAGCGACAGCATGTGAATGGCAACCGGGTCGCCATTTTCACGGGTGATATTGAACACCAGCCGGGATTCGGCCACGGCAAGGCCAAGCCTGTAAGGCCCGCCGGCTTCATCGCCAGCCGGCGCGAAACTGTTTTCCTCAATCAGGTCGAAGATCGCGACCGACCGCTCATGCTCGACATCCGGCGTGGCGCGTCCAATCGAAGCGTCGTCAAGGACGACGTCGACGAGGCGGTTTGCCGGATTGCCCTTTTCGGTCATGGCCTGTTAGCTGCTTTCACCACGGATTTTTACCCCTGACACCGGTCTGTAGCCACCAGTTCAGCGGTTCATGCGAATCGAAACCGAACGTGCGTGGGCGGCAAGGCCTTCAGCACCAGCAAGCGTTACCGCAGCGGGGCCAAGGGCTGCAAGCTGTTCTGCGCCCAAACGCAACACAGACGTGCGTTTGACATAGTCAAGCACCGACAATCCGGAAGCAAATCGCGCCGAACGCGCAGTTGGCAGCACGTGGTTCGAGCCCCCGACATAATCACCGATCACTTCCGGCGTGTGGCGCCCGAGAAACACCGCCCCGGCATTTCTGATGCGGGCAAAAAAAGCTTCCGGGTCGTCCGTGGCGATCTCGAGGTGCTCGGCGGCAATGCGGTCGGCCAGCGGCACGGCTTCATCAAGGCTGCGCACAATGATCACCGCGCCATGGTCTCGCCAGCTTTGCGCAGCCGTCTCACCGCGCGGCAGGGTTTTCAACTGAATTTCCACGGCAGCGGCAACTGCATCGCCAAATGCCGCCGAATTGGTGATCAGGATCGACTGGGCGGAGACATCATGCTCGGCCTGCGCCAGCAAATCGGCGGCAATCCAAGCCGGATCGTTGTTGGCATCGGCAACCACCAACACCTCGGAAGGTCCGGCAATCATGTCGATGCCGACGGTGCCAAACACTTGCCGCTTGGCCGCGGCAACATAGGCATTTCCCGGACCCACAATCTTGGCGACCGGTGCAATCGTCTCAGTGCCATAGGCAAGGGCTGCGATGGCCTGCGCCCCGCCGATGCGGTAAATCTCGCTGACACCGGCAAGGCTGGCAGCCGCCAGAACCAGCGGGTTCAGCACACCATCGGGTGAGGGAACGACCATGGCGATGCGGCCTACGCCTGCCACCACCGCCGGGACTGCGTTCATCAGGACCGAGCTTGGATAGCTGGCGGTGCCGCCCGGAACATACAGACCGACCGATTCCACCGCCGTCCAGCGCGAACCCAGTTCAACGCCAAGGCTGTCGACATAGCGGTCATCCTTCGGCATCTGGCGGGCGTGGTGCGAGCGAATGCGGTCGCGGGCAAACTCCAGCGCCGACAGTGTTTCCCTTGAACATTGCGCTGTCGCCGCCACCATCTCGTCAGCAGTGACGCGAAGCGTTTGCGCGGTCAATTCCAGCCGGTCAAAGCGGCTGGTATAGTCCAGCACCGCAGCATCGCCGCGAGCGCGAACATCGGCAAGGATGGCGCGCACAGAATGGTCCACGTCCTCGGAAACCTCGCGCTTCATTCCCAGCAGGCTGGCGAAGCGGCGTTCAAAATCAGGCTCTGTTGTGGATAAGCGCATGGCCACAGGCGTTTTGTCCTCCAAAATCAGGATTCGTGCGCCGGCTGGTTTGATGTTTCCCAGGCAGCATCAAGGTCTGTCAGTTTGGCTTCAATGCACTCGACCTGCAGTCGAAGCGTGGCATCTCCGGCAAACGCGATTTCCACCAAACCTGCCGGAGCGTCGGACTGTTCGAAAGTGACCGCCAGCAATTCCAGAACGTTCTCCTTGCGCCGCATGTCGATGCCTTTGGTGGCAACATGTGTCACCCGCTCGAAATGCAATACGCTTTGACGGCGCTCGAATACCTTGCCGCCCTCTGCCTTTTCCCAAACAAAACGGTTCATGGTGACAACAAAGCGCCGCTCGGCCTTGAAGAAATTCAGCCCCGCGACCCGCAACACCGCGTCCTGGCAATGCGCCGAAACAATGGAAAGGTCGTCGCCATCCATGGCGATGAGCTTGAGGCGGTCCGACATTGAGCTTCCTTAAAGGGTGTGCAGCCCGCTGGCTGCTTCAAGGCCATGTAGTTATGGAGTTTCAACCAAAAGCGCAACGGGAGCCATTGGCTTCAGGAGGATACGCGCTCAATCTTGGCGCCACAGCCGGTCAGCTTTTCTTCCAGCCGCTCAAAGCCGCGATCCAGGTGATAGACGCGGTTGACCGTGGTCTGGCCTTCGGCTGCCAGACCTGCAATCACCAGCGACACCGATGCACGAAGGTCGGTCGCCATTACCGGTGCGCCGGTCAGTTTGCCGACACCCGTGACGATGGCGCTCTGGCCCTCAAGCCCGATGCGTGCACCCAGACGCGCCAATTCCTGCACGTGCATGAAACGGTTTTCAAAGATTGTTTCGGTGATCCGCGACACGCCCTCGGCTTTGGTCATCAGCGCCATGAACTGGGCCTGCAAATCGGTCGGAAAACCTGGAAACGGCTCGGTTGTCACGTCAACCGGCTTGATGCCCGAACCGTTGCGAGAGACACGAATGCCCTCATTGGTCGGTTCGATGTGCACGCCTGCCCGCACCAGCACGTCCAGCGCATTTTGCAAAAGCGCTGGCTGAGCCCCCTTGAGCAGCACATCGCCGCCGGTCATGGCCACAGCCATCGCGTAGGTGCCGGTTTCGATGCGGTCCGGCAAAACCGAATGGCGGGCGCCGTGCAACGCCTCTACCCCGTCGATGACGATGGTTTTGGTGCCGGCGCCACTGATTTTGGCGCCCATGGCATTGAGGCAGCGGGCAAGGTCTTCGACTTCCGGCTCACGGGCGGCATTTTCAAGCACTGTCTGTCCCTGGGCCAGGCAGGCTGCCATCATGGCAACATGGGTGGCCCCCACCGATACTTTGGGAAAACGATAGCCGGTGCCCTTCAGGCCCTTTTTGGCAGAAGCAATGACATAACCGGACTCGACATCCATGGATGCACCCAGCGCAGTGAGGCTTTCGAGGAACAAGTCAACGGGGCGAGTGCCTATCGCACAACCGCCCGGCAGCGAAACCTTTGCCTTGTGCATCCGCGCAAGCAGAGGTCCGATGACCCAGAAGCTGGCGCGCATCTTTGAAACCAGTTCGTACGGCGCGGTGGTATCGACGATTTCACCGGCACGAAAATGGATGGTGCGACCCTGCCCGCCGTTTTGACCCTTTTTCTTGCCCTCGACCTTGTAGTCAACGCCGTGGTTGGTCAAAATCCGGATCAGCGACTCGGTGTCGGCAAGGTGTGGCACATTTTCCAGAATGAGCGGCTCGGAGGTCATCAGCGCGCTGATCATCAATGGCAACGCAGCGTTTTTTGCCCCGGAAATCGGAATTTCCCCGTGCAGCTTGCCGCCACCGGTGACGATGATCTTGTCCATTGAAGGTTCCCTCGATCGAAAATCAGCCCACACGCAAGGCTTTGCGCCAAGCGGCCTCGTGTAGCCCAACTGCTGCATTGCGGCAAGAAGACGACACTTGGTCTCTGGTTAACCGGTTAATCCGGCTTTTTGTCAGGTTTTTCGGGGATGGCACCGGCATTGAGTCGGGGTGAAAGCGAATCAGTGCGGCGCAGCAGGGGTTCAGTGCCGGAAGCCTCCACGGGAGCCGCCTTTCGCCGCCGCAGGTTTTCGCGCAGCGCTTCGCGCAATTCACGTGCCTTCTTTTCATTTGCATCCGGCATGGTTTCTTCCCTGGCCGCGTGGTTTTGGCTGATACTGCAATGAAAGTACTCCATTTGCCGCTTTGGCTTGCACTTGGCCAACCCGTGTGGCAATAGGCTCGCCAATTCGCCTTGCAAGGCCGATGCTGTGGTAGCTCAGTGGTAGAGCACTCCCTTGGTAAGGGAGAGGTCGAGAGTTCAATCCTCTCTCACAGCACCATACAACACTTCTTGGACGCATCTGCGGTCGCCTGCGGCAATTGAGAACAAGTTGCCGGAACAAGCCAGGCCTCACGCAAACCGGCCCAACCCGGCTTTCAACCCGTTCTCCCGGACAGACCTACAATTGTGCGATTGTCCAGTTGACGATCTCGGCCGCCATCTGCCGGAAAACCTTTCCCAGCGCTTCCGCATCTGCAGTGCGGGCGTTGCCTTCCACACCGGTTGACAACTCAAACGCCCGCGAAGCGGTGACAGCCCCCTCGCGGTTCATGATCCGGGCGAGTACATGGACTTGCGCCCTGGGTCCGTTTGCCGGCACGATCTGGAACCGCCGGATGTCGAGCAACAGCTTGTAGTCCGGGTCAGCCGCGTCGGCGGCGCGAAGCACCTGGCTGGCATAGCCGGCGTTTTCGAAGCTTTGCAGCAGGCGCGCCTGGACCAGATTTGGCAAATTGTCCTGCCATCGCACTCCTTGTATCGGCTCGATTGCGCCATCGGCCACCTCACGCAACAGTTTGTCGGTGTTGAAAACCAACACCAGCGAAGGCTCGGAAACCGCAACCTGAAAGTTCTTTTCGGTCAGCGGCGGCGGGAAGTCATTTGGCAAAGGCAGATCAAAAACGAGCGCCTCCTCCGTTGCGCTGCCACCGCTCATCCGCTCCAGTCCGGCAAGGATGGAATCAAACCGCTTGGTGTTGCGACCCAACAGTTCGTCCAGCGTGCCAAGCACCCGCCCGGCATTTTGTGTCCAGCTGCGCGATCCGGCAGGGTCTGCGGCCAGTTCAGGCATGATGCCGTTTTGGCCGGGAAGAACCGGCGATTCCGGCGAACCGCCGATGAGCAGGATATTGGCGGCGCCGGTCAGGCCCTGATAATCAACGCCCACGAACGTGTCGGCGCGCACCGGCGTCTGTTTCATGACGGAGATGACGGAAACCAGCGTTCCGGGCTGCTGCGGATCGAAAGAGACGCGTGTTACTTCGCCGACCTTGATCCCGTTGAACAGCACGCCGCTGCCATTTGCCAGACCTGAAACGGGCACCGTGAAGCGAACCTGATACTGGGTCTGCTCGCCAAAACTCCCCGTGTTCTTCAGCCAATGGACAAAACCGAAAACGGCTGCAACCACAACAAGGGCAAACAGACCGGTAACCGCGTAGCGGGCGTTGAACTCCATGTCTCAATCCTTTTTGTGCTGTGTCACGGCCTTGGTGTCCTGCCTTGCAAGCGCAATTCCCCGGCTGCCCCGGAAATAGGACCTGACCCAGGGATGCCGACTGGCGAGCATTGTCTTGATGGGCCCCTGTGCCACGACTTTGCCAGAGGAAATGACTGCAATGCGGTCGCAGACAGCATAAAGGCTCTGCATGTCATGGGTAACCAGAAACACCGTCAGCCCGAGCGTTTCCTGCAATGTCTTCATCAAATCATCAAACTCTCCGGCCGAAATCGGGTCGAGACCCGAGGTCGGCTCGTCGAGAAACAGAAATTCCGGATCAAGTGCCAAAGCGCGGGCCAATGCTGCCCGCTTGGTCATGCCGCCCGAAAGCTCGCTTGGCATCTTGTTGCCGTCGGATGGTTTCAACCCGACCATTTCAAGCTTGGCAGTGGTGATTTCTTCCTTGAGGCGGTCGGAAAGATCAAGGAGCTCGCGCATCTGGAACTGGATGTTCTGGCGAACCGTCAATGAAGAAAACAATGCACCTTGCTGAAACATGACGCCCCACCGGCGGCGCATTGCCTGCATTTGCCGGTCGTCCATTGCTTCCACATCCACCCCGAACAATTCGATCTTGCCCGATTGCCGCGGAACCAGGCCGATAATGGTGCGCAGCAGGACAGATTTTCCGCTTCCCGACCCGCCAACGACGCCCAGAATCTCTCCACGCTTCACCTCAAGCGCAAGATTGTCCAGCACAAGATGTTTGCCGAAGCCGACATTCAGGCCTGATATGGAGATGACTGTGTCTGGTGTCTTTTCCCGGTCCATTTTCACCTACATCGCGATGGCGGAAAAGAAGACGGCAAACAGGCCATCCAGCACGATCACCATGAAGATCGACTTGACCACCGATTGTGTCGTGTGCTGGCCGAGAGAGGCCGCGCTGCCGCTGACGGCAAGTCCCTCGTTGCAGGCAATGATGCCGATGAAGAAGCCCATGAACGGCGCCTTGATCATGCCCACCAGGAAATGATCCATGCTGATCGCCTCGCGGAGCCGGTCGGTAAACAATTCAACGCTCATGCCGCCATAAAATACCCCGACCATGCCGGCCCCGAACAGCGCCGCCATCGATCCGATGAAAGTCAGCACCGGCAACGCAATCACCAATACGAGCAGGCGTGGCAGCACCAGAATATCCACGGGATCAAAACCCATTGTGCGCAGCGCGTCGATTTCCTCGCGCATTTTCATTGAACCAAGTTCCGCCGTGAAGGCGCTGCCGGTGCGTCCGGCGACCATGATGGCCACCAGCAACACGCCGAGTTCGCGCATGACAAGGAAACCGACCATGTCGATGATGTAGAGATCGGCGCCAAAGCGGCGGAAATGGAAAAAGCCTTGCTGCGCGACGATTGCGCCAATCAGGAAAGTAATCATCATGATGATGGGAACCGCCAGCCAGCCAACCTTGTCGAACTGGTTCACTGTGGAAGTCAGACGGAAACTTCCCGGCTTTGCGAGAATGCGTAAAAACGCCAGAATGACCGCGCCAGTCGATACCGTGAAAGCTGCAATGTCGCGCCCGGCGGCATCAACACCCTTGGCGAAGACGGCACCTACCCTTCCTGCCACCGAAATTTGCACCGGCACAACAGGTGCTTGCAGGTTGACGGAAGCCATTTCGTCCAAAAGCGGCTTGTTGTGGGCGGGCATGGCCTTGATTGCGACCTGCGCGCCGGTCGCAAGAAGTTCGCGGCGCAGCCTTTCGACAAGCCAAGCGCCGTAGCTGTCGAAGCGTGTCACCCCTGCCAGATTTACAACAACAGACAGCGCTCCCCCCGCCGCCACCGGGAAAATCTTCAATGCCTCTTCCAGCCTGCCTGAACTGGCCGCTGTCCATTCACCGGCAGCAAAGATTTCCAGCCGTTTGCCGGTAACCTTCTGCGTGAATGTGGCACCGTGTTGCATGGAGGTTCAGCGGCGGGTCAGGTTCATCGTCACCGTTTGCAGGGGCACGCCCTGGGCAGTTATCGTGACTTTCTGCCGGGCCTTGGAATATTCGACCTTCATGGACCCCTGCACCACGCCGACAACCTTGAAATCCATCTTGCTTTCCGTTGCCACGCCGCTGATTGAGCCGGCCACCTTGAAAAACCGCTCTTCCCAGAAACCGAGCAGCCTGCCTGCATTTGACGAAAGCTTCGCCCGCAGATCCACCTTGTTCTGGCCACCGGTGCAATTGATGGACAGTACGAGCTGCGCTGCACCGCCGGAATACTGCGCCTCACAGACAAGGCGTTCCTTGCGGTTCCCGTCCAGCGTCATCAAGCCGTTGCCGCCCCATTTTCCCACAAGAAGCGCAAACGGATTGGTGGTTGCCCCGGCGGCTGGTGCCGCCAGCAGGTGCATGAACAAAGTTGCAGCGGCAAAAACCTTGAGTTTTGTGATCGTTTCAATCATTTCATGTTCCTGGCTGATCTGATTGTTGCAAGGTGCCATCGATCAAGCCATTGCGAAATACCCATTTTCCGCAAGTCCCGACCAATCATGAACAAATAACACATTTGTTTTGAAGGCCATACTTGTGCCAGAAAGAGCACAGCCAATTTGCTCCGGATGTGGGCTGAATTGCCCCTTAACCGGCAAACCGTTCCCAGATTGCCAGCCCCCACACGCCCGCAGCGATGAGGATGGCCATCAGCACCGCAGCCGAGCCGCAATCCTTGGCAATTCGCACCAAATCATCATTGTCGCGGGTGACCCGGTCGGCGACCTTTTCAATGCCGGTGTTGAGAAACTCCACGCACAACAGCAGCAGCACTGAGCCCCAAAGCGCCAGCAGCATGCGTGGCTCCAGCGTCAAAAGCGGCGCGGCTGGCAATGAAGCCAACAGCAGCAGCATCTCTTCGCGCAACGCGGCTTCGCGGCCAAAGCCGAACCTGATCCCGGCCAGTGAGTTGAAGAACGCCGCTACAATTCGTTTCATTTCATTCCCCCGGCAACCGGCTTGTTCATTCCTCGCGGAACGCCTTGGCAAAACTGTCCTGCACCGGACGGACCAGATATTCAAGAAAGGTGCGGTCGCCGGTCTTGATGAATGCATCGACCGGCATGCCGGGCTGTATCTGGCCCGGGGCTATTGCCTCCGGCAGCTCGCCGGAAATTTCCAGACGCGCCGTGTAATACGGCTCGCGGGTGTTGGGGTCCAGCAGCCTGTCGGCGGAAAGATAAGTGACCTTGGCCGGCACCTCCGGAGTTGTACGGGCATTAAGCGCAGAAAACCGAAGACTGGCTATCTGGCCGACCTTTACCCCGTCCACATCTTTTGGAAGCACTTTGGCATCGATGATCAAATCGTTGGAGGTTGGCAAAAGTTCCACCACCGGTTCTCCCGGCTTGATCACACTGCCAACGGTGTTTTTGGAGAGTTTGACGACAATACCGTCATCGGGGGAACGTATCTGCGAGCGCGTGAGGATGTCATCGCGGGTCAAAAGCTGCTCGCGCAAATCGCCGATCTTTGCGCGCAATTCATTGACCTCAGCCGAGGCCGCTTCGCGGCGTTTGGCTTCAAGTCCGGCCTTTTGCTCGGCCAGTTCGGCGATAGCGGATTTGCGTTGGCCGATGGTTGCAGTGATGCTGCCCAAAGCTCCCAGCGAATCAGCTTCGGCACGCTGCAGGGCATTGTACTGGCTGCGCGGGGTGAGCCCTTTTTTCAAAAGTTCTGCCTTGTCCGCGAGTTCCTCGCGAACGACTTCTAGTTTGCGCTCTTCGGAAGTTTTCTGGATTTGCAGCCCTTCGATTTCCTCGTTGGCGGCAATCACACGCTGATCCACCGCCGCAATTTCCGACTGGTGACGCTGCAAGCGATTGGAAAACTCGGCGCGCTGTTGCTCAAGATCGCCCTCGACGCCGATGTCCCTGGCATCCTTGACCACTTCTGGCGGCAGTTCCATCGTTCTTTTGCCGTCGCGTTCTGCCTGCGCCCTGGCTATTTGTGCTTCGGTTCCGATCAGGGCAACAACCACGCGGTTTCGGTCGGCTGCAACGCGGGTGGTGTCGATTGAAAGCAGTGTTTCACCTGCTCTGACCGTCTGGCCTTCGCGCACGTGGATGGTCGAAATGATCCCGCCTTCAAGATGTTCGATAACCTTGTTCTGGCCGGCCGCCTGGACAATGCCGGTGGCAACCACCGCACCAGACAACGGCGCAAGAGCCGCCCACAGACCGAAACCGGCAAAAAACACCAAGGCCACGGCAGAACCAAAAAGCGTCTGGTTGCCGATGCCGGTCGGAACCTTGTCCTGCCAATGTTCTGTCGAATTCGCCTGTGAACGCGGATCATTGCCCGGTACGGGCGCTGGGGGAATCTGCGAGGCGGTCAGCATGTTCATGGTTGCGGGTCCGCTTTCACGCGCCATTCAGTGGCACTTCCCTTGCCGGACGGACCCTGATGGCCACCCGGCTTGGTTACATCGGCCGGCGGGGTTTTGCCGGAATGGCGCTGGAGGATGACATCGCGCGCATCATACTCGAGAATTGCGCCATTCTGCATGCGCATGATCTTGTCGACGCCAGCCAACAGCATTTCGCGTTGTGTGATGACGAAAACAGTGACACCATTTTTCCTGGCGTCGGCTAGTGCCCGCATCAAGGCAAGTTCTCCTGCGCGATCGAGGCTGGAATTTGGCTCATCGAGCACCAGAATGCGCGGGGAACCATAGAGTGCGCGGGCAAGGCCGATGCGTTGTTTTTCGCCGCCAGATATCTGGATGCCGCCGGCCCCGATAACTGTGTCGTAACCGCGTGGCAGCTTTTGGATCAGGTCTTCGACATGGGCTGATTTTGCGGCGGCCACGATGTCTGCATCAACGGGAGCAAGCGAAAAGCGCGATATGTTCTGCGCAACGGTTCCCGGCACAAGTTCGACATCCTGGGCCAGATAGCCAATGTGCCGGCCAAGGTCCTCGGGGTCCCAATTGGCGATGTCATGTCCGTCCAGGCGCACATGCCCGGCGCGCGGCACCGCTGCTCCAACAATCATGCGGGCAAGGGTAGACTTGCCCGAGCCGGAAGGCCCAAGAACTGCAACCGATTTGCCAGGTTCCAGCACAAAGCTGATGCGGGAAAGAATTGGCGGCTTGGCCGGATCAAGCGGGTTGACCTGCAACAAGTCCGCCACTTCCAGATGCCCCTTGGGTGGCGGCAGTTTCGTGTACTGGTCGCGGCGATCCGCCTTGTCCATGAATGCGCGGGTGCGTTTCCATGCCGCAATCCCGGAGGCAAGGTGCCGCCACGAGCCGATGATCTGGTCAATTGGCTGGAGGGCACGACCGGAAATGAGGGAGGCCGCGAAAATCATGCCGGCTGTCATCTCACCTTGCAAAACCAGCATCGCGCCATAGCCAAGAATTGCGATTTGCAGGCCGAGCCGCAGGATGCGTGACAGACCGGCAAACCAGGCATTCTGGCTGGATGCAATATCGGCTGCCACCAGTGAACGGGCGTGAATATCGCCCCAGCCGTTGACCACATTTGAGACCATGCCCATGGCCACAAGGCTGTCCGACGTGCGGGCGAGATATTCTGCCCGCTGTGCAGCAGCAACCGTGAGGTCGCCTTGTTCCTTGTTGGCTCTGGCCAGGGCCATCTGGTTGACCACTGCAACGATCACCAGCAGAACCGCACCGCCAATCGTCAGCCAGAAAAGCGCCGGATGGACAAGGTACATGATGGCAATGAATATCACGCTGAAAGGCAGGTCCAGCAGGCCCAGAACAACTTTGGAAGCCAAAAGGCCGCGCAAGGATGCGATATCGCGAAGGGGCTGCGCGTTGCCGCCATTTGCCGGGCCGGAGCGGATGATGGTCCGCAAGGCAAGGTCGGAAAGACCGATGTCAAACCGGGCTGCGGCGCGGTTTGCAATTACCGATCGGACGACCTCCAAAAGGCCAAAAACCACCAGCGAAAACACCACAAGCAAGGTCAGGAAAAGCAGTGTGTCGGTGCTTTGTGAAGGCAGCACCCGGTCGTAGACCTGCAGCATGTAGAGCGGCTGGGCCAGCAACAGCAGGTTTGTCAGCAGGGAAAAGGCCGCAAGAACCCACAGTGTCCGGCGAAAATCGCGTTCCACTTTCCGGATCGTTGTCATTGTAAGGCCCCGCATGGGTCAAATGCTACATTGTGGCGGTTTTGGCGGATGGAATGCCAGACCTGCCAACTGCTTTAACGCCAAGATGCAAATCTGCAATGCACGATTTTTGATAAAGGTGGCGGCGATTGCGCCGCCACCTGTTTTTGTTGGAGCTTATTTCTTGGCTGGCGTGGCTTTCACCGCAGGTGCTGCCGATTGTTTGGCCAGGATGTCGCGGATTTCTCCCAGCAATGTTTCCTGTGGCGGCGGGCCGGCAGGTGCTGCTGCTGGCGCCGGCGGCATCAGCTTGTTGATCATCTTGACCATCATGAAAATGATGAAACCGAGGATGAGGAAGTTGATGATGGCGGTCAAAAAGGCCCCCCAGGCCAGAACCGGTCCCTGTTCCTTGGCAGCGGCCAGCGTTGTGGCAGTGACCGCACTGCTGAGAGGAATGAAGTAGTTGTTGAAATCGGCACTGCCGAACATGCCGACGATCGGCATGATGACATCGGCGGTGAGCGATGCAACGATGGTTCCGAAAGCGCCGCCAATGATCACGCCGACTGCGAGATCCATGACGTTGCCGCGCATGATGAATGCCTTGAATTCACTTGCCAGTGACATGTTTGTCCCCTTTTTCAAATATTTGACGCGCCAATTTCACTGAAGACCATCTGCAGCGCCCGTATTGGCGTTCAGCCTGGAGAATCACAAGAAAAACCATCTCCGGGCGACGCCCTTATATCGATTGGTTTACATTCCGTTAAGTAAGTAAAATCGCCGGTCCGGATTTTGTTGCATTGTGCGCCAACGTGACGGCGAGTGGACACATTGCGGCGCTTGCGACAAAGATGGGTCGAGGTGGTTGATCTGGCCGGGTTTCCCGGCCCGGTCGGGAGGGATGTAAAATGATCCAGGGCTGGGCCGTCATCGGGACGGCATTCCTGTACCTGCTGGCTTTGTTTGCGGTTGCCAGTTATGGCGACCGGCGACGCAGCGACAACGGCATTTCGAGCCGTCCCAACATCTATGCCTTTTCCCTCGCCATCTATTGCACGACGTGGACGTTTTTCGGTTCTGTCGGTCTGGCTGCTTCGAGCGGGCTGTCGTTTCTGGCAATTTATGTCGGCCCGATCCTCGTCATCACGCTGGGCTATCCGCTGGTATCGCGTGTCATTCAGCTTTCCAAAGCCGAACGCATAACCTCCATCGCCGATTTTCTTGGTGCGAGATACGGTAAAAGCGTGCCTGTTGCCGCTGTCGCCACACTCATCGCGGTCGTTGGTACCATTCCCTACATCGCCTTGCAGTTGAAGGCTGTTTCAACATCGGTTTCCTTGCTCATCGCCCATTATGGCGGGCTTGAAGTTGCCGCCTTCGGTGCGCAGGGCGAGATTTCCATCCTGATCGCCATCACGCTGGCGATTTTCACCATCCTGTTTGGAACAAGGCACGCGGATGCGACCGAACACCAGGACGGCCTGATGCTGGCCGTGTCACTTGAATCGGTCATCAAAATTGCCGCGTTCATCGCTGTTGGCGTGTATGTGACTTTTTTCATCTTTGAGGGAATTGGCGATTTGTGGGCGCAGGCTGCGGCCAACTCGCAAGTAACCAGAATGCTGGATCGCGGATTTGACTACGGGAATTTTGCAATTCTCACACTGCTCAGCACACTGGTTTTTTTGCTGTTGCCCCGGCAGTTTCACGTCACGGTCGTGGAAAACCATTCGCCCGGTGAACTCAAGAGGGCACGTTGGCTGTTTCCGCTTTATCTTGTCGGCATCAATCTTTTCGTGCTGCCAATTGCCGCTGCGGGACTGGTAAAATTCGGCGACAGCGTGAGCGCCGACAATTTTGTCCTGCAATTGCCCATGACTGCCGGAAGTGAGCTGGTCTCGATGTTCACCTTCCTTGGCGGGCTTTCAGCCGGTGCTGCCATGGTGGTGGTGGCGTGTGTGGCGCTTGCCATCATGATCTCCAACAACATCGTGCTGCCGCTGATTTTGCGCCATCAGGCAACCGACCGCGTGATGGCGACTGGCGACATGGAACAGTCGATCCTGAAAATCCGGCGCACGGCTATCATGGTGCTGCTGTTTCTTGGATATGTTTATTACCGCACCGCCGACAATTCGCAGGCGCTTGCATCCATTGGTCTAGTTTCCTTTGCTGCCATTGCACAATTGTCACCTTCTTTTTTCGGGGGGCTTTTTTGGAGCCGGGCAACTTCACGCGGTGCAATTTTGGGAATGACCTGCGGCATCGCCGTTTGGACCTATACGCTGCTGCTGCCAACCCTGCTCGATCCATCGCACTGGCTAATTGCCCAGGGGCCGCTGGAGTCCGGCATGCTGAAGCCAAATGCGTTGTTCTTTTTCGAATTGTCACCGATAGCCAACGGGGTGTTGTGGAGCCTTGCAGCAAACACTGCCGCCTTGATTGTCGGCTCCCTGAGCAAACGCCCGACGGTTTCGGAAACGACACAATCCAACATATTCGTGGCTCACCGGCAGCCCTCGGCCATTTCCCGCAGGTTTGGCGCGGCTCGCGTCAATATTGGCGAATTGCACAAGACAGTGGCGCGCTATCTTGGTTCGCGCCGAACCGAACGGGCATTTGACGACTATTGGTCAAAGCTGGGGCGCAGGCCCAAGGACAGCGACCCGGTTGACCAGCCTTTGTTGCGCTTTTCCGAACAATTGCTGGCGAGTGCCATCGGTTCGTCCTCGTCCAGACTGGTCCACACGATCCTGCTCAAGCGGCATGAAGTGGCTTCGCCAGCATCGATCAAGCTGCTCGACCAAGCCACCGAGGCGATGCAGTACAATCGCGATGTTTTGCAGACCGCGCTGGACCAGCTGGATCAGGGGATCACGGTTTTTGATCCGGAATTCCGACTGTCGTTCTGGAACAACCGTTTCCGCAAATTGATGTCGCTGCCTTCCAGTGTGGGGCAGGCCGGCATTTCCCTCAATGAGATTGTTGACCAGATTTCGAAGACGCACGGGCTTTTGCAGCAGGGCATCGACAGCGATGAACTTGCCGACCGCGTCCTGCATGCAGACCAACCCTGGCTGCTGGCGCTCAATGCATCGGAGCGCATCGTTGAAATCCGCACGGCCCCCATGCCGGGAGGCGGCGTGGTGGTGACCTGGCATGACATCACCGACCGGATCCTGGTGGCAGAAGCGCTGCGCGAGGCCAACGAGACACTGGAGCGGCGCGTTGAGGAGCGCACCAGTGAACTGGTCAAGGCCAACCAGAAACTCGAACGCGCGACACGCGCTGCCGATCAGGCAAATGCCAGCAAAACACGTTTTCTCGCGGCTGCCGGCCACGACATCCTGCAACCGCTCAACGCTGCAAGGCTTTATTCTTCTACCCTGCTTGAACGGCTGGAAAACAGCAAGGAGGAGAACCTCGTCCACAATATCGGCAAATCGCTGGAATCGGTTGAAGAAATTCTTGGTGCGGTCCTGGCGATCTCGCGACTCGACACCGGGCATCATGAAAGCAAGCCGGTTGCCTACCCGGTGCGTCGACTGTTTGCCCAGATGGAGGTGGAGTTTGCTCCGGTCGCGCGCGAAAAAGGACTGGGGCTCACCTTTGTGGAAAGTTCTCTTTGGGTGCATTCCGATCCGGCGCTCCTGCGCCGGCTTTTGCAGAACCTTGTTTCCAACGCCATAAAGTACACGCCAAACGGCAGGGTTCTTGTCGGGTGCAGGCGGGCCGGCGGCAATCTGCGCATAGAGGTGCTCGATACCGGCATCGGTATCGCTGAAGCAGACCATCGCAGTATTTTCACGGAATTTCGCCGACTAAAGGGCGGCGCGAAACAAGCACCGGGCCTGGGCCTGGGCCTTTCGATTGTCGAGCGCATCGCACAAGTGCTGGGCCATGAGGTATCGCTGCGCTCGTTGCCAAACAAGGGAACCCGATTCAGCGTGACCGTACCAGCTGCTCCGGCACAGGCTGACACTTTGGTCAAACTGGAGGAATCGCAAAGAGCAACCGGACAAAAGCTGGAGGGATTGAGCGTGCTTTGCATCGACAACGACGCCTCCATCCTGCAAGGCATGGCAGGATTGCTGGGCCAGTGGGGCTGTCTGGTGCATACCGCCCTCGACATGGAGGGAGCGCTTGCTGCAATCCACGCCATGGGGACTGTTCCAGACATTGTGCTTGCCGATTATCACCTTGAATCGGGAACAGGCATGGAGGCAATCAAAGCCATACGCACAAAACACGGGGACGACGTTCCATGCGTCCTCGTCACGGCTGACCGCTCGCCTTCGGTCAAGGCTGAAGCCGACAAGCTTGGCGTCACCATCCTCAACAAACCTGTGCGGCCGGCAGGCTTGCGATCGGTTCTGTCACTCGGGCTCGCACACCGCGAAGCCGCCGAATAGATTCAGATACCCGTGGTCCCGGAAGCAGGCGAGGCCAAGCCAAGCCGGCCAAGCGCAATTACTGCCTGCGTTCGGCTGTCCACGCCGAGCTTCAAAAGCACAGCTGACACATGGGCCTTTACTGTGGCTTCTGAAACTCCGAGTTCATAGGCAATCTGTTTGTTGAGCAGTCCCTCGCCAAGCATCGCAAGCACCCGGTTTTGTTGCGGAGTGAGCGTTTGCAGGCGCTGGATGAGACCGGCCATCTCGCGATCATCGGGGTTGCTGACATCCAGGCCTGAAGGCACCCAGACATTGCCCTCCAGAACACTGGCAATGGCCCGGCGGATGTTGTCGGCTGTGGTTGATTTGGGAATATAGCCCGATGCGCCGATATCAAGCGAACGCCGGATGGTTGCGATTTCCTCGTTGGCCGAAACAATCACCACAGGAACTGCCGGCCACGACGAACGCAATCGCAACAGGCCGGAAAGTCCATTGTTGCCGGGCATGTTGAGGTCGAGCAAGACCAACTCGGCGTCCGGCATTTTTTCCAGGAGTTTTTCAACTTCGTCGAATGAAGCAGCCGTTTCGACGCGATATGGAGAGTCGAGCCTTTCGATTGCATGCCTCAAAGCGTCGCGAAACAACGGATGGTCATCCGCGACTATGATGGCGCCCGGTGTCATCTTCCCTCCCCGGCATGCAATTTCAATTTTCCCCAAGAAACTATCCGGGTCAGGCGCACAAAATGCAAGCGCCTGTTTGCTTTGTGCAATGGTGGATATCAGTTGTTTCGCACAGTTGCTGCACTCACAACGCAAATGCAACCGTGCTAAAAGGCTCCACACATCAAGGCAGCCCGCTCTTGAGAGGCGCAAAAGGAAAAGTTCATTTGCCTGTTCGAAACCCGGGAAAATGGTGGAAGCAAACACGATGGCTGGCCTGGCCCGCTGCGGCGGTCATTCTGGCTGTAACAGCGGCAGCAGGAGCCATGGGTGATTTATCAGGCGGCTGGGTCGTTTCAGGCCTGCCCATCGTTTTGTTCATTGCCAGTACGGCATTTCCGTTTGCACTTGCAGGCGTGGTGTTCTGGGCAGCCTTTCGCCAGGAAAAAACCGACCGCCAGTATTCGGTTTGGGAAAGCCGCTGAAAATGCTGGTTCGTGGCAACATTGATCATGCCAGGTCGGGCGCAAACCGGTCCAGCTTTTTTGCCGTTGGCGGCATGGCGGCTTTCTTTCTAGTCCTGATGATTTTTGAACAGGCCGGGATGCCGGACCGGTACGGCTACGTTCTTACGGGCCTGTTCCTGATATTGATCTTCGCCGTCGCTGGAATTGGTGCCCGCACAGCCGCTTTTGACGAGTGGCAAATCTGTGGCCGTTCGACCCCGGCATCCGTCCTTGCAATGTCGCTCGCCGTGGCACTGGTTCCCGGTTTCACCATCGTCGGACTGCCAGGGAACTTCTTTGCAAAGACAGGTGGAAGCGTCGCCATCCTGCTTGGCCCCTTGTGCGGGATGGCAATCGCTGCATTTTTGGTTGTTCCCTTTTTGCGCAAAAGCGCTGCGGTGACTGCCCCGCAGTTTTTCCGGCTGCGTTATGCAGGCAACACTGCAACCTTCATTGCGATGGCTTTGTTTGCCGGCTCAAGTTTCCTGATGCTCTGGGGGCAATTGCAGATTATTGCATCCCTCAATGCCGCTGTATTCGGGCTTGCTTCGGGCGTTGTCATCCCGCTTGCGGCGTTGCTCATTGCAATCTCGGTTCTTCCCGGCGGTCTCAACGGACTCATTCGAACCAATTCGCTCGCCTTTGTCTTGCTGGCCACAGCTTTTTTGGCGCCGCTGCTTTGGCTGTCGCTCATCACAACCGGCATTCCTTTGCCGCAAATTGCCCACGGACCGGGCGCACTAGCAGAAATTGTTGAACTGGAAAAACAACTGGCAGGTGTTGGATTGCCGCAATTGTCGCTTGCCATGACCCCCGCCCTGCCGATTGCGGCGAGCGGTGCGGCCATAATCGGCTTGACCCTGTTTTTCGCCCTGTCGTTTGCCTGTTTTCCGTCTGTACTTGGCCAAACCGGCGCAACACGCCAAGTCAAATCCACCCGACCTGCAATTGCCGTGGCACTGCTTTTTGCAGCCGTGGTCATCACAGCAATCCCGGCTGCGGCCAGCTTTGCGAAGCTGGCCATATACAACGGAATTTTTGGTCTGACTGTCGGTGAAATTCCGGTCTCCGCTGACTGGATACTGCAATTTGGAACCAAACTTTCACCCTTGGGCGCAGGCGAACCGCTTGTTACGCTTTGTGGAAGGGCCGTTGCATCGCTGGAACAGGCCATTGCAGCATGTGGTGGAAATCCTGATTACGCCCTGGGGCCGGCGGATTTGACAATGCGCGGTGAAGTGATCGCACTTGCGCTGCCCGAGATTGCACGACTTCCATCGGCATTCACCATGGCTGCCGGTGCCGGACTTGTTGCAGCAGCACTTGCTTCGGCAAATTCAGCAGCCTTTTGCCTGTCGTCCATGCTTGTTACACGTGCGCCGGTTTCGGGAATGAACCGGCTGTTCATGGCACGGCTTTGCATCATTGTCGGTATCGCCTTTGCAGCCTGGCTGGCGCAGTACCACCCCGGTAACAGCCTCGACTTGATCTTCTGGTCGCTGGCGATTGGTGCGGGAGCACTGGCTCCGGCTTTTCTTCTCGGCATCTGGTCGGACAGGATGCATGCCATTGCTGCAATTGGCGGCATGGCAGCAAGCACGGCTGTGCTGGCGACAGCGGCAGCACTGGCGATTTTCGGACCTGACCTTATCGCCGTGTCGGGAGACGAGTACCCGATTTTGATACCTGGTTTGCAGGAATTGCCGGCGGCCATGCATGCCGGGCTCTGGGCGGCATTCGCGGGAACCATCACCGCTGCCCTGCTTGCATGGCTGCTGCCGCGCAAGGCGAATGCTGAATTGCTCGAGCGACTGCGGGTTCCGGACGCGCCGCCACCTGGCTGAAAAACTCAGCCTTTTTCCATCTCGAGACGCATGTCCCTGATCGCATCAAAAAACTTGCGCATCGCCTTCGTGGCAAAGTCCATCGCGCGGTCAAGTTCCTTTTGGGTCTCTTCAAGTGTGCTGTCGGGGGACGGCGGCACGGGTTCGGGGGTTCCAGGCACAATCCCCGTTATCCGGTCCTGTTTTTTCGCCCCGGCCGGCGCATCGTTGGAAAACGCCATCATTTGCTTTTCGACCGCTTCAATCCGCTCACGCAACAACGACAGTTCATTTTCATAAGCCTCGCGTTCTTCCGCGCCCACCCGGCAGGAAAGGTTTTTTCCCGAAACCGAGCAGATGCTCATTTCGCCGGTTTGCTTGTCGAGCCGGACAAAACCGTCGCCCTGTTCTTTGATCTCATATCGTGGACCAGCCTGGGTCAGCGGAGTTGTTTCCTGCGCAAAACCAGGTTGTGGCAGGACCGCAACAAAAGCGGCAACAAACGCAGTTTTACAAAAATGATGCATGAACGCCTCCAGCTTCGGGTTGAAAGGCTTGAACAGCGCGAACCGCCGTGCCAATCGGTAGTGCATGAGCGAGAAAATCTACAAGATCGTGACCAGCGCGCAATGGGCGGCGGCCGAAAAGGTCGGCCGGTTTACCGGAGCGCCGATCGACATCGCCGACGGTTATGTGCACATGTCCACTGCTGGTCAGGTACGCGAGACCGCTGCAAAACATTTTGCAGGGCAGGATGATTTGTTGCTGGTGACGCTTGATCCGGCGCTGATGGGCGGGCAGCTCAAGTGGGAGCCTTCAAGGGGCGGCGCGCTGTTTCCGCATTTGTACGGGCCTCTGGAAATGGAAGCAGTGCTGACTGTTTGCCGCCTGCCGATGGATGCTGCAGGAAGGCATCTGTTTCCCGACGGAATTGACGCTTGAGCCTGTTCAGCCGACTTGGCCGCAAGGCAATGTTTCTTCTTGATCCGGAAACTGCGCATGGCGTTTCAATCACGGCGCTGAAATCCGGTTTGGTCCCGCCTTGTCCGACAATCGCCGATCGACGCCTCGCGGTGAAAATTGCCGGACTGGAGTTTCCCAATCCGGTCGGATTGGCCGCAGGCTATGACAAGAATGCCGAAGTGCCGGACGCCATGTTGAAATTCGGTTTCGGGTTCACCGAAATTGGCACGGTTACGCCGCGCCTGCAGACCGGCAATCCGAAGCCGCGCATTTTCAGGCTGGAACAGCAGCAGGCCGTCATCAACCGTCTGGGCTTCAACAATGACGGGCATGCATCAGCGCTGAACCGGCTGCTGGCACGCAAAGGCCGAAGCGGAATTGTCGGTGTCAACATCGGGGCAAACAAGGATTCGGCTGATTTCATCGCCGATTATGAAACCGGCCTTCAAACCTTCTGGCCGGTGGCAAACTATTTCACTGTCAACATCTCCTCGCCCAACACGCCGGGATTGCGCAATTTGCAGGCTGGCGGTCAATTGTCACAATTGCTGGACCGGGTTCTGGCGCTCAGGGAGCAGCTTTGTGCAAGCAGCGGGCTGCACCGACCAATTTTCCTAAAGATAGCCCCGGATCTGGGCCAGCAACAGATCGCCGAAATCGCACAGGTCATTTCAGCCACATCGCTCGACGGGCTGATTGTTTCCAACACCACAACTTCCCGCCTTGGTGTCGAGGGTCAGCGACATGCCAGCGAAGCGGGCGGGCTGTCGGGCAGGCCGCTTTTTGAAGCAAGCACCATTGTTCTGGCCCGCATGCGCCAGCTTTTGCCAAAAAACCTGCCGATCATCGGGGTTGGCGGCATCAGCGACGGGGCCACGGCAATTGCCAAGCTGGAGGCGGGAGCAAACCTTGTCCAGCTTTATACCGGCTTGATCTATCAAGGCCCCTGCCTTGCCGCGGCGATCAACCGCGCCATTTTGCATGAACTCAAGGCGCGTGGCCTTGACCACGTGTCGCGCATGACCGGCACAAAAACCGAAGTTTGGGCGCAGAAACCACTTCCCGGAGAATAGCCACCATGGCGCTGGCAATTGTGCACAACCCGCTGTTCACGGCGGAACTGCCGCCGGACCACCGCTTTCCGATGCCCAAATATGCCGCCATTGCCGACGCCATACTGGCAGAAGGGCTCGTCGCCCCCGGTGAATTTCACACGCCAGGGCCTGCACCGGCGCAATGGGTGGCTCTGGCGCATGAGCGCAACTATGTTGACCAGGTTTTTGCCTGCGCCGTGCCGGAGGCGATCAGCCGGGTGATCGGCTTTGCCGTAACGCCCAGCGTCACCACCCGTGCGCGGCACGCATCCGCCGGGACTGTTTTGGCGGCGCGTCTTGCGCTGGAGCGGGGCATTGCCACGTCCACTGCTGGCGGCAGTCACCATGCCAAACGGGCGCACGGGGCCGGATTTTGTGTCTTCAACGATGTTGGCGTTGCGGCAAACGTGCTGCTCGCCGGGGGTGAAATCGGCACTGCGCTGGCGTTTGACTGTGATGTGCACCAAGGCGACGGCACTGCTGAAATCTTCCACAATGACAGCAGGGTCAAAACCGTATCCCTGCATTCGGATAGGAACTTTCCGACCCGCAAGGAACAGTCCGATCTCGACTATCCGTTGCCCGATGGCATGGAGGATGTTGCCTATCTAGCGGTGCTGCAGGATGCTTTGCCGGCTTCACTGGCTTTGGCGAGACCCGACATTGTTTTCTACAATGCCGGGGTGGATCCGCACCATGACGACCGGCTGGGGCGACTGGCTTTGACCAGCAAGGGTCTTGAGGAGCGCGACCGAATGGTGATCGGCTTCTTTCGGGAGCAGGGCATACCGGTCGCCTGCGTCATGGGCGGTGGTTACGGCAAGGACATTGCTGCCATTGCGGCCAGACACCTCATCACGCACAAAGTGGCGGCAGAATTTGTGTGAGTGAAGTTGATGTGTTGTAGTGATATCTTTCATGCGACAGGAGTTTCAAATGAAAAGAGCATTTACGGTCAAGGCGCTTTGGGACGCAGAAGCTGAAATTTTCTATAGCGAGAGCGATATCAAAGGCTTGCATATCGAGGCGGCCACGCTCGACGAATTTGAAGCCGTTATGCATGAGGTTGCGGCTGAACTGATTGTTGCAAATCACATGAGTGCTGCTGAAATTGCCTCTATACCTTTGCGGGAGCTTCTGCCGACGATTGTTTGGGTCAAGCCAATCGTTCCAGTGGCAGCTTAATGCCCAAAGGTTTCTACCATGCCGTTACCATAGAGCTCAAAGCACTTGGGTATGAGTATCTGTCCAATGCGAAAGGCTCTCACGAAAAATGGATACTTCGTGAAACCGGAACGATCATGGTCGTTCCGAGGAATCTCATGAGCCGCCACACAGCAAATTCAATTCTCAAAGATTCTGGAGCAACCAAAAAACTGTAAATTGTGAACTACCGCTTGCCGACTGCCAGCAGGCGCATCAGGATGAATACCGGCACCACCACCATCGCGCCATAAACGAAGTAAACGCCAATGCGGCCAAAGGCTTCGTAGCCGACTTCATAGACCCAGCGCACGAAATCGCGGGCCATGTACCACACATCCAGCGGCGTGAAATTGAGCGCCGCCATGATAATGCCGACCACCACCGAAAGAACAACAAGCTTGACCACTGTGCGAAGCGGTGTGTCGCCGAGAAAATTGCTTACCGGATTGGCCATGGGGTTCCCTTGCATCTGCTGGCTTGAAGTACGCATAGCAGGCGGCTTTTTCAAGGAAAAGGCTGCAACAATCCCTCCAGTGTCTCGATCCTGTCCGCTTCGGCTGGCGGTTTGTCAAAACGGATGCGGGAAATGCGCGGAAAGCGCATGGCAACGCCGCTCTTGTGCCGGGTGGAGCGGTTGAGCCCTTCAAAAGCGATTTCCAGCACGAGGCCGAACTCCTTCGAAGCCTTGACCGAACGCACCGGGCCAAAGCGGTCGACGGTGTTGTCGCGCACGAATTTGTCGAGCAGTTTCAGTTCCGCGTCGGTGAAGCCGAAATACGCCTTGCCGACCGGAACCAATTCGGCGCCGCGCCAGACGCCAAAGGTAAAATCGGAATAGTAACCGGAGCGCTTGCCGTGGCCGCGCTGCGCATACATCAGCACTGCATCGACGGTGAACGGGTCCTTCTTCCATTTGTACCAATGCCCTTTGGGCCGGCCCGGCAAATACGGGCTGTCGGCCCGTTTCAGCATGATGCCTTCGATGACCGGGTGCGGCGGCGCGGCGCGCAGGGCGGCGAGCGCCTCGAAATCGGCAAAGGCCAGTTGCGGCGACAGATCGAACCTTGCCGGATCAAGGCGGGTAACAAAATTTGCCAGCCTTTCGCGGCGTTCGGCAAATGGCTGTGCGCGCAGATCATTCTCGCCATCAACCAGCAGATCATAGGCGCGGATGAATGCTGGATAGCGATGGAGTTCGGCTGCAGATACGCTTTTTCGGTTCAGCCGTTGTTGCAGGTCTGAAAACGTGCCAGCGCCACCTTCAGGGTCTGCGGGCCGCCCCACCAGCAGCTCACCATCCAGCGCGCCGTCAAAATCCATGACCTCGATAACATCGGGGAAAGCCGCTGAAATGTCGTCCCCGGTGCGCGAATAGAGCCGCCGAACGCCTCTTTCTGCCACCGCCTGCACGCGAATGCCATCCCATTTCCATTCGGCTACGAACACACCCGGCTGAATGGCCGGTATGTCGCGTTCTTCCAGCGCGTGCGACAGCATCACCGGCCGGAACGGCGCAGCGGCTGCGTTGACCGGCTTGTCCGCCCTGCCCTCCAGCCAGGCGAACAGCTCGGCATATGGAGGGCGCAGACCGTGCCAAAGCTCTTCAATCTCGCCGACATCCTGACGGCCAAAATCGGCCAGTGCCTGTTTGGCGAGGCGGGCGGAAAGCCCGACCCGCAAGCCGCCGGTTGCGAGTTTGATCAGTGCAAAGCGCCCGGATGGGCCGAGGCTGTCGAGCAGCGAACGCATCAAGGCGGGCGCACCCGTGCGGCTCTGGGAGGACAGTGCCGCTACCACCTCGCCCAGTGTCGGGCCGGTTTGCTGCCCGTCGCGCTCGGCGGGCCAGATCAAGGCCACCGTCTCTGCGAGGTCGCCGACGAAATCATAAGACAGGCGAAACAGTTCGGGATCGATGATTTCTGACGCAAGCTGGCGCACCAGCCCGGCCTTGACCGCTGGCAAATTGAGGTTGCCGGTGATCGCAGCCAGCGCATGGCCGCGATCTGGGTCAGGTGTTGCGGCAAAGTAATGCACCAGCAACTCAATCTTGCGATTGCGCGAAGGGGTCAGAACGAGTCGTTCGAGCAGGTTGGCGAAGGCGTGCATCACTCGGTTTCAGAAGTTATCGCTGCAAAAGCTGCAGGTCACATTTTGTCCATCTCAACCGGACTTTCCTGTATTTTTCGGCACGCGGATAAACAAGCGCCGAATTGGTTCCGGCATTGCGTCCAACAGATAATGACGCGCCGGTTTGGTCACACGACGAATCCAGGACCGCTTTTTTTTGAAGACAGGCATCCTTTGAAAACCAAGTTGCCGACGGATCGCTTCTATTGCCTGCGGTTTGCGGTCATATTGATGGACGACGGCACTTGTTTCACCATTGGGTGCACAAATCATGTTGTCGCCACGTATTACAAGCTGGCTGTCAGGCAATGCGCCGCCAATGGTAAGCACCCTTCGGCCATTTTCCAGAATTGCTGCTTCAGGGAAAACACCGCGGTGAACAATAACGTTGTGT
Source organism: Rhizobiaceae bacterium (assembly GCA_041739225.1). Taxonomy (GTDB): domain Bacteria; phylum Pseudomonadota; class Alphaproteobacteria; order Rhizobiales; family Rhizobiaceae; genus BOKV01. The sequence goes on along the minus strand of JBGSOG010000011.1, from coordinate 9,398 downwards.
GCTGCCTGATCACTGGCCAGTTTGGCATTTTCATTGGACATGTCCAGAAGACGTTCCTGAATTTCCAGCAGGTAACGTACGGCATGGACTCCGTCTGCATACAACGTGCCGGCGCAACTCACTTTCTTGTCTTTCAATTCAGCAAGTGCCTCCTCGCCATAACAATCTTCAATCCATTTCGAATTGATCTTGCATTCGCCTATGGACAGATGTTCGAGATTGAACTCGATGGGGGCAGTGGTTCCCGCAAACGGATCGGATTGAAAAGCAACGTCCCGCAAATCGCAGAAAAACACGCTTGCCGGTAGTTCTCCATCTTTCAACATGCCCAGCAAATACCTAGCGTAACCGAACCAGCGATAATTGATAATTCCAAAGTGATTTTTCGCATTCCAGTCAAAAGGAACCTGCAGCACGCCCATCTCATCCATCAATTTGCGGGCAGCTGATGAATGTTCGAGCGTCAAAAAAACAATTTGCCCATCAAACCCTGATTTTCGCAATGAAACCAGAAACGGTTCCAGCTGTGGTCTTGCATAACCGCCGGTAAGTCCGATCACCAAATTCGGCGCAAAGGCCGGGTGTGATCCGCCTTCCCATTTGGCAAGCTCGGCTTCGACTGACGCCCTGTTGCCAAAGCCACCGTAAGGATCGGTTTTGTTTTTTTGCGCTGTTTTCATGAAGACCTACAATTTTGCAAATCTACCAGCCGCGAAAAGGTCGCCTTTGGGTCTGTGGTTTCCACAAAGGGCAAGGTCAAGTTGTAGTCAACCGATTGTTGCGCATCACTCAGCCTCGTCCTCATAGCCAACCAGATGCAATGGACGGGCCTTGATCTGGTTGAGCTCGCACCAGCGCACCAGCGCTTCTTCACTTCCGTGCGTCACCCAGATTTCCGATGCGCCGGTATCGCGGATGGTGGAGGTCAGCTCGTCCCAGTCGCAATGGTCGGAAATGACCATCGGCAATTCAACGCCTTGTTGTTTGGTACGCTGCCTGATCTGCATCCAGCCAGAGGCAAACGAGATCAGCGGTTCGGCAAACCGGCGAACCCAGGGCGAGTTGAACGCGGAAGGCGGGCCGAGCACGATCTCGCCTGCCAGCTTCTCCTTGCCGGTGTTTGCAAGGGTGGCGGGGCGCAACTCGCCAAGCGCAATGCCCTCATTTTCGTAAAATTCGCACAGCTGCGCCAGCGAGCCATGAACATAAAGCGGTCTGTCCCAGCCATGGTCGCGCAGCAGGCGAATGACGCGCTGCGCCTTGCCCAGGGAATAAACGCCTATGAGATGGGTCCGGTCGGGAAATTCCCGGACCGAGGCCAGCAGCCGGGCGATCTCATCGCCCGGTTTGGGGTGGCGAAACACCGGCAGGCCGAATGTGGCTTCGGTAATGAACACATCGCAAGCGACCGGTACGAAGGTTTCGGCAGTCGGGTCGGCAAGGCGTTTGTAATCTCCGGACACGACAATGCGGATGCCGTTGTGCGCAACTTCGATCTGGGCCGAACCCAGCACGTGCCCGGCAGGGTGAAAGGTCACCTCCACGCCGTTGACGCTGGTTTTTGCACCAAAGCCCGCTGCCTGCCGGCTTTGGGTAAAGTCCTTGCCGTAGCGGATGGCCATGATGTCGAGTGTGCGCTGGGTCGCCATGACGGCACCGTGCCCGGCGCGCGCGTGGTCGGCATGGCCATGCGTGACCAACGCCCGATCAACCGGGCGAACCGGATCAATGAAAAAATCGCCCGGCGGACAATAAAGGCCTTGGGGCATGGGGCGAAGCAAATCGTCTGGGCGCATCATCCCATTGTGGCGCATGTCAGCGCTTGGGCAAGGCTTTTATTGGTCGCCCGCACGGTCGACCAGGCCGCCCGGACAGCCCGGTTCGGTTTGCGGCGACGCCATCACCAGATTGCGAAAAGCCTCGCGGTCCAGATTGCCGGGTATCTTGCATTTGATACCGATGGTAATTTCGGAGATGATCCGCCGGTTGCCATCATCCTCGCAGGAGATGCGAATTCGGTTGCCTGTTCCTTGGCCGAAATCGGCTTCAAACGCGGCTCGGATGGCGTCTCCGGTCAGGTGCCGGCCAGGGTTTTGTGCAAAAAGCGCCGCCAGGCCGGAGCCATTGACCACGTCGAGCAGGTCCAGGCTTGCATCAAAATAGCCGGCCGCATCAACGCCGCGCATGCAGGTGCCATGCTTGATCCACTCATGACGGTGCAGGTTTGAACGCGTTCCCGGCATCGCGGCCTGCAACCTGCGCCAAAGCGGCTCATCCAGCCGGTCGATGGCAATGTCGCGCCAGCGGCCATCCTTGTCGGCCTCGATGCTGGCGCGGTCACTGCCACACCACACATTGGTGCCGGGCTGCGGCCACAATCCGTGCAGGGAAAACTGGCGCGCATCCAGACTGGTTGCGGTCTGCGCGCGGCATTCGGGTTTGCGCTGCGCCGTTTCACAAAAGGCGGGCTGCCAGGAAAGCGCCAAAACATAAGACTCGTTTGCAGGCCCTCCGGCCACCGCCGCAGGTTCACAGGCGGCCAGCACGGAAAACAGCATCAGGGCGAATATCTTGCGCATTGTCAGCTCCTGCTAGGCGATCAACCCCTGATGCCCTAAATTGGAACGGTGTCCAAGCCGCTGCCTGCAGAATTTGCACAACCTGACTTGTTCCTGAGCCTGCCCAAGCCATTCATTGAATGGTTTGCCAGCAAGGGATGGCGTCCGCGCGCGCATCAGCTGGAGTTGCTTGCCAAAGCGCAGGCAGGCGAATCGGCACTGCTGATAGCGCCCACCGGGGCAGGCAAAACGCTGGCCGGTTTTTTGCCAACACTGGTAGATCTGGCGCAAAAGCCGAGGCCAAAGCCCGGCGAATCCCGGCGCGGTGTCCACACGCTGTATATTTCACCACTGAAGGCACTGGCAGTCGACATTCAGCGCAACCTTGCCATTCCGGTTGCGGAAATGGGGCTCGGCATCCAGATCGAAACTCGCACCGGCGACACACCCGCGCACAAGCGACAGCGGCAAAAGCTCGTCCCGCCGGACATTCTTTTGACGACGCCTGAACAATTGGCGCTGCTGATCGCAATGCCGGATGCGCCCAGATTTTTCGAAGACCTTCAAGCTGTTGTGCTGGACGAGTTGCACTCGTTGATCACTTCCAAGCGCGGGCATCTGCTGGCGCTCGGACTGGCGCGGCTGAGGGCATTGCGACCGGATTTGCGAACCATCGGCCTGTCTGCAACCGTTTCCGATCCAGATGAATTGCGGCGCTGGCTGGTGGGTCAGGGCCTGCATGGTGAAATTCATATGAGCGGGCTGGTTACCGTTTCGGGCGGGGCGAAACCGCAAATCTCGATCCTCAAATCGCGAGAAAGGGTTCCATGGTCCGGCCACTCGGCGCGCTACGCCATGGGCGAGGTGCTGGAGGCAATCAGCGCGCACAAGACCACGCTGCTTTTCGTCAACACCCGCAGTCAGGCGGAACTTCTGTTTTCCGAATTGTGGAAAATCAACGAGGAGAGCCTGCCAATCGCACTGCACCACGGCTCGCTGGATGTCAGCCAGCGGCGCAAGGTGGAAATGGCGATGGCTGCCAACAAACTGCGGGCGGTGGTGGCAACTTCGACGCTCGACCTTGGCATCGATTGGGGTGATGTTGACCTCGTGGTGCATGTGGGCGCGCCAAAGGGGGCGAGCCGCCTTGCCCAGCGAATTGGCCGGGCCAACCACCGGATGGACGAACCATCCAAGGCAATCCTGGTACCGGCCAACCGGTTTGAGGTGCTGGAATGCCAGGCGGCACTGGATGCAAACTATCTGGGGGCACAAGATACGCCACCGCTGCGCGAAGGCGCGCTCGACGTTCTGGCGCAGCATGTGCTTGGCCGTGCTTGTGCCGGGCCGTTTGATGCCGAACAATTCCATGCCGAAATAGCCAGTGCCGCACCCTATGCGGAGCTGAAACGCGAAACCTTCGACCGTGTGATCGCCTTTGTGGCAACCGGCGGCTATGCGCTCAAAAGCTACGAGCAATATGCCAAGATCAAACAGGCAGCCGATGGAAGCTGGCGGCTGACGCATCCGCGCTTTGCCCTGCAGTACAGGCTGAATGCGGGAACCATCACCGAAGTGCCGATGCTGGACGTTCGCATGGCCCGGGCCAAGGCAAAGGGCGCAGCGCTGCAAGGCGGGCCGATACTCGGCAAAATCGAGGAAGGATTTCTCGAAACCCTGGTTCACGGCGACACCTTCATGTTTGCCGGCAAAACATTGCGGTTTGAAGGCATTCGCGAAAACACCTGCTACGTCTCCAACACCCAGGACACCGAAGCAAAAATACCGGTCTATGCCGGCGGCAAGTTTCCGCTGTCCACGTACCTTGCCGAGCAGGTCCGGGAAATTCTGGATGACCCCGCCCGACAGGAAGCGCTGCCGGAGCAGGTGCGCGAGTGGCTGCAAATCCAGAAACTGAAATCCGTGCTGCCAAAGCGCGAAGAGATGCTGGTTGAGACTTTTCCGCGCGCCGAACGTCATTACCTGGTCGCCTATCCATTCGAAGGTCGACTGGCGCACCAGACCCTGGGCATGTTGCTGACGCGGAGGCTGGAGCGGTCAAGGGCCAGACCGCTCGGCTTTGTCGCCACCGACTATTCGCTGGGGATTTGGGGCCTTGGCGATTTTGGCGATTTGCTGCAATCGGGCAGGCTTTCGCTTGCCAGCCTTTTTGACGAAGACATGCTGGGTGATGATCTGGAAACGTGGCTCAACGAGTCTTTTCTGGTCAAGCGCAGCTTCAGGCAATGTGCCGAAATTTCGGGCCTGATCGAGAAGCGGCATCCTGGCAAGGAAAAATCTGGGCGGCAGATGACCGTTTCAGCCGACCTGATTTATGATGTGTTGCGCAGCCACGAGCCAGATCACCTGTTGATGCAGGCGACGCGGGCGGATGTGGCACACGGCCAACTGGATGTGCGGCGGCTTGGCGATTTGCTGGCTCGCATCAAGGGGCGAATCAGGCATAAACACCTTGATCGCATCTCGCCGCTGGCGGTTCCCATCATGCTGGAAATCGGCAGGGAAACCGTATCGGGCGAAGCACAGGATGCGCTGCTCGCAGAGGCGGCGGAAGAATTGCTCAAGGAAACACTCGCCTGATGCCGCTGAAAACCACCGCCATGGCCCCCGCAATACCGGCAAAGCTGGAAGACAACGGTTTTTGCCGGTCGCAACTGGCTGGTGTTGAACTTCATTGCGACCTTTCTGGAGCGCTATTCTGGCCGGAAGAGTCACTGCTGGTGGTCTCCGACCTGCACCTTGAAAAAGGAGCGTCGTTTGCACGGCGCGGCTCCATGTTGCCGCCCTATGACACGGCAGCAACCCTGGCCGTCCTGGCGGCCCGCATAGCCTGGTTCCAACCCAAACGGGTCATTTCACTGGGTGACAGTTTTCATAATGCGAAGGCAAGCGAAGCCATGCCGGAGGTTTTTCGGATGCGTCTGCGCGACATGATAGCAGGGCGGGAATGGCTTTGGATTTCGGGCAACCACGATCCTGATGCACCGGTGGATCTTGGTGGAGACCACGCAGAAGAAGTCATGGTTGGTGCGTTGACGTTTCGCCATGCGCCCGCTCCACGCTTTGCCTTTGGCGAGGTCAGCGGGCACCTTCATCCCAATGCGCGCATTGTGCGCAGGGGAAAGGCCGTGCGACGCCGGTGCTTTGCAACCGACGGCTCGCGACTGGTGATGCCTGCATTCGGCTCCTATACCGGCGGGCTCAATGTGCGCGACCGGGCTTTCAACGGGCTTTTTGAAGAAACATCCCTGAAGGCCCATGTGATGGGTCGCGACCGGCTCTACACCATCGGTGGACGTGATCTGGTTTGATCCAGCCTTACATGACCGCAAAGAACGCAAGCAGGTGTGCAAAGGCCACCAGAAGTGTCAAAACAATTCTGACGGAAGCAAACCAGGCAGGCGCTTTCCCGGCGTGAATTGAGATGCTGTCCCATGCCCCTTGTGCGCAATAGGCCACCAGCAACACCGGCAATCCAACCGTATCCGGCAGGAACAAGGCAAACCAGCCGGTGAGTGAGGGAACAACAGAAAACGCCAGCGAGCGGTAATCCACGGGTTCCTCGCGCAAGGCCATGCCCCAGCGGATCCCGCCCAGAAACGACAGGATGATTGCCGAATAGGTACGGAACGCATCCAGCAAAAGCCCGTGAAGAGCGCTCGTACGGCCAAAAAACAAGAGGGCGAGTGCGAGAAATGCAAAGGGTGCAAAACCTGCCAGGGCGAGTACCCAGGCGGTTTTTTTGTCGGCAGTTGCAACCGGTTTCATTTGCCCCGCTTATTTTCTGGTGGTGCCAAATACGATGCTTGCCAGCCAGCCTGTGGCAAGTGCCAGCAGAACTGCAAACACGCCATAAAGAAAAGACTGGTTGTGGGCAAAATTATAAAGCTGTTTTTCCAGCCCTTCCTTTTGCACCCTGAAACTGCCTTCGCGCTCAGCCAGCAAAACCCCTTCGCGGAAAAGATAAGCCGTGACCGTGTGCTTGCCGACCGGCACATCCGCCGGGATTGCAAGGGTTGCACGAAAGAGCGAGGTGCCAAGAAATTCGACGCCTTTCAAGTCTTCTGAAAACAGGCTGCGGGCCATGCGAATGTTGCGAAGCTGGTCGGCAAACTCCGGGGCAGGCACAATCGAACTTTCTGTACCCCTGGAAAAGAGTTTCAACGCGATATTGCCAATGCCCAGTTCCAACTCGGACAATTTTTGCTGGTCGGCAATCCGCTCCAGTGACCGGTCGGCCGCGAGTGCATAGAAAGAAGGAACGTTGCGATAGGTCCGGGTACTTCTGTTGACCCAGATGCCTGCCACGCGCTCTTTGCGACGAATGACATTGTTCTCCAACGGGCCGCGAACAACAACCACAACGGCATATTCGTTGAGGGTTTGCGCCAGACGGTTGGCATTTTCGACGGTGCCAAAAACCGCGATGGTAGTGCCGGAAAAGTCCGAGCCCAGCCCGACAGTGTCAGTTGAAATGCCTATCTGGATTTGCTCCGGTTCAACCTGCTGTTGGCCGCTTGCCGGGATTATCCAGGCAACCAGCAACCCTGTTGTCAGGATCATGCAGATTGGCCAGCGTTTCGTCATTGGCCTGTTTCCGCGATCTCGGCGCTGGAGACGGAATAAATGCTGGCGGGGGTTACCACAAGTTCATAACCCATGCGCAGGCCAACCGACAGCACCAACAGACCCAGCAATATTCGCAGTTGATCGCCGCGAAGGCGCAGGCCTGCCGCGGCCCCGAATTGCGCACCGATCACGCCGCCAACCATGAGGATCAGCGCCAGGATGATATCGACTGTCTGGTTGGTTGCTGCCTGCAGAATGGTGGTGAACGCGGTGACAAAGATGATCTGGAACAGCGATGTCCCGATGACCACGTTGGTCGGGACCTTCAACAGGTAAATCAGTGCCGGAACCATGATGAAGCCGCCACCAACGCCCATCACCGACACCAGAACGCCAATGCCAAAACCAATGGCCAGCACCGGAAGAGCGCTCAGATAAAGCTTCGACTTGCGAAAGCGCATCTTGAAAGGCAAGCCATGAACCCAATTGTGCTGGCCCGGCTTGCGGATATCGGTCTTCCCGCCTGACTTGACGCGGTGTCGGGCGCGCAGGCTTTCCACCACCATGAGCGTGCCGACCGAGCCCAGGAAAAAGACATACAAGAGCGAGATGATTAGGTCGAGCTGACCTATGTTTCGAAGGTATGTGAACAAAGCCACACCCAGGGCAGAGCCCAGGATTCCCCCCACAAGCAGCACAACGCCCAGTTTTATGTCGAGTGTCCCGCGCTGCAAGTGAGCCATCGTGCCGGAAATCGATGACGCTACAATCTGGTTGGCGCCGGTGGCAACCGCGACGGCTGGAGGCACATTGTAAAAAATCAGCAGAGGCGTCATCAAAAACCCGCCGCCCACGCCAAACATGCCGGACAAAAACCCAACGGCCATGCCCATGCCGAAGATGACAAAAATGTTGACCGACAATTCGGCTATGGGCAGATAGATGTTCACCGGTTGCTCCGGGCATTCAGGGTCATATGGGTTGGCAGCACCGATTTTGTCTTGTGCAAAAATGTTGATGCGCTGTGACCATGGCCATGTCAACGCGACAAGGCCATGGCAAATGCGAGTTTGCGAATCAATTTGCCAGCATGCTTGTCAGGCTGCGTTGGCGGCCAGTTTTTCAACAAGTTCTGCAGAAATTTCGCCATTGGCCGGCATTCCGACCTTCGCCTGGAATGCCTTTACCGCATCGCGGGTTCTGGTGCCAATCTGCCCGTCTGCCGGCCCTGGATCGTAGCCCATGCCCGCCAGAAGCGACTGCACCTTGGCGATCATTTCGCGGGTGACTCCACCAGATGCGGCTGCTGCCCCCGGAGTTGTGGCACCAGGAAGCGTCGTGCCGGCGCTTTCTCCGGCACCGTCTTTCCATTCAGGAAGCACCACCGCCACGTTGGCAATCGGGTCGAGGGTACCCGGCTTCCAGATTTCAGCTTCTGCCCTGGCTTTTTCCAATTGGTCGGGACGCATGGCCGAGGCCAGCGTATCGCGCTTTGAGGCAGCATCGGAATCACCGCCGCGGGCGGCAACCGACAGCCATTTGTAAGCCGCCACCAGATCGGCCTCTACGCCAAGACCTTTGGCATAGATGATGCCAAGGTTGACCTGACTGTCCTTGACGCCAAGTTCGGCGGCTTTTTCAAACCAGCCAAGCGCCGACTCCATGTCAGGTTTTCCACCTACCAGGCCCGACGTGTGAATCACGGCCAGATTGTGCATCGCCAGTGCATTGCCCTGGTCTGCGGCCTTTTCATACCAGCTCGCGGCAAGCTTCAGGTCCGTGGCAACGCCATAGCCCTTTTCATAAAAATTGCCGATGCGGTATTGCGATGGCGCATGGCCGACCTTGGCCGCGTGTTCATACCATTGCGCCGCCTTGGCGAGGTCGCGATCGACACCGTCGCCATCGGTATATCGACGGGCGATCTCGAAAGTCGCATTGCCATCGCCCGATGCCGCCGCCTGCCGCAGCACGATGTTGCCGGCTTCTTCCGGTGCGACGGGGATTTCAGTGATGGCGCTGCCGGGCTTACCACCCAACGGGGCTTGTTCCTGCCCGCTGTCGTTGCCGCCAAGCGTCTCGGCACTGGCCGTCTCGGTGCCGCTGGCGGTGTCTGCCGTTTGCGGATCGCCGCCGGCTTCGACCGACGCCGACTGTTCGGTCGTGGTGTCTTCGTTGTCGCCCAGCACAATCTGTCGTGTAGCTTCGCCCTGCGCCGATGCATCCTGTTCCGATGCCTCTTGCGTGGTG
>JBGSOG010000069.1:0-5306 GCA_041739225.1 Rhizobiaceae bacterium | reverse complement strand
GCGGCCAGTCGCCGGTGAGGAGTTCATCCAGAAACCGCGCGGCTGCCGCCATCGGCCCGATGGTGTGCGAGCTCGAAGGGCCGATGCCGATCTTGTAAAGGTCGAATACCGAAAGAAACACGCAAATCCTCCCCGGACATTGCCGTCAGGCTCTTGGGGTTGAAGCGCGAGCGATACGCCAAAACCGGCATGGCGCGCTCGCATCAGGCCTTTTGCGCTTCTTCTACGTAGAGCTGGCGCAACCTCAGCGTCACGCTGCCCGGATTGCCGTTGCCGATCAGTTTGCCGTCAATGCTGACGACCGGCATCACCACCGTGGTGGCAGATGTCACAAAAGCCTCGTCAGCGTCTTGCGCTTCTTCCACCGTGAAGGCGCGTTCCTCGATCTGCAGCCCGTCTTCTTCCGCCAGCCGGATCATCGCCTTGCGGGTGATGCCGTGCAGGATCTCGTTCGACAATTGACGTGTGATCAGCTTGCCGCCCTTGACGATCCATGAATTGTTGGAAGTGCCTTCGGTCACGAAGCCGTCCTCGACGAACCACGCGTCGTCTGCGCCTGCATCCACCGCAGCCTGCTTGGCCAGCGAAGGCGCCAGCAATTGCACGGTCTTGATGTCGCGCCGCTTCCAGCGGATGTCGGGCACGGTGATCACCTTGAACCCGCGATGGACCGCCGGGTTTTCGGCAATGGCGCGCACCTGCGTGAACATCACCAGCGAAGGCGTTGCGTCTTTTGGCAAGGTGAAATCACGGTCCGCGACACCGCGGCTTACCTGCAAATAGAGCGAACCTTCGGTGAGGTTGTTGCGCCGCACGACTTCTTTTTGCACCACTTCGATTTGCGCCATCGGCATCGGCGCCGCCATGCGCAATTCATCGAGCGAGCGCTGCAGCCGGACAAGGTGCGCCTCGTTGTCGACAAGCTTGCCATCCAGCACCGAGCTTACTTCATAGACGCCGTCGGCCATCAGGAAACCGCGGTCGAACACCGATATCTTGGCATCTTCTTCCGGCAGATATTCGCCGTTCACATAAACAATACGGCTCATGCCGACACCTCCCAGAAGATTTCAAACATTGGATCGAACACTGTTACCGTTCCTGCACCGGTCTCGATCTTGTGCGGGCCTGCTACCGGGCTGGAAGTCCGGCGAAGCGTGATGCGCTGTTCGTTGACCGGCATGCCATACCATTGCGCGCCGTGGACCGAGACGAAACCTTCAAGTTTTTCGAGCGCCTGTTCCTCGTCAAAAACCTGCGCCAGACAGGCAATCGCGTTTGGCGCTGTGAAGCAACCGGCGCAACCACAGGCGGCTTCTTTCAAAATATCGGTATGCGGGGCTGAATCGGTACCCAGAAAAAACCGTTTGTCACCGCTGGTCGCCGCAGCCCGCAATGCCAGACGATGACTTTCGCGTTTTGCAACGGGCAAGCAATAATAGTGCGGGCGAATGCCACCAGCCAGAATGGCGTTTCGGTTGATGATGAGGTGGTGCACGGTCAGTGTGGCGGCAAGGTTTTTTTCAGCCGATTTGACATAGGCAACGCCATCGCTGGTGGTGACGTGTTCCAGCGTTATCTTCAGTTCCGGCAGGCGCTTCCTCAGCGGATCCAGTACGGTGTCGATGAATACAGCCTCGCGGTCGAAAATGTCGATTGCGGAATCAGTGACCTCGCCATGAATGAGCAGCGGCATGCCGATTTTCGCCATGCGCTCCAGCACCGGCATAGCCTTGTTGAGGTCGCCTACGCCGCTGTGCGAATTGGTGGTAGCGCCCGCCGGATAGAGCTTCACCGCCAGCGCAATTCCGTCGCGGTGTGCAGCTTCAACATCGTCGGGTTCCGTGCCTTCGGTAAGGTACAATGTCATCAGCGGGGTGAAATCAACACCCCGCGGCAGTTCGGCTGCGATTCGGGCGCGATACGCCAGCGCATCTTTTGCCGTTACCACCGGTGGAACCAGATTTGGCATGATGATGGCACGGGCAAAATGAGCCGCTGTGTGCGGCAGCACGGCGTGAAGCATTGCCCCGTCGCGCAGGTGCAGATGCCAGTCGTCCGGTTTTCTCAGGCTGATGGTATGGGTCAAGGGATCACACTTGCCGTGGCGTTTTCACAGCCCTCTTAGATTTGTTGCAAACGCGCGGCAAGCAATCCTTCATCGGCAAAACGAAATGCGGGCGCAAATTGACCTTTTGCGCCCGCGCCTTGCCGTCAGGGGGTGTTATTTCGGCAACAGCACCTTGTTGATGACATGGATGACACCATTCGACTGGTTGACGTCGGGCTGCGTGATCGTTGAGCGCCCGCCGCTCTCGTCGGTGATCGAAATGACAAGACCTGTGGCACTTGCCACCAAGGTGTCGCCACTGGCGGTTTTCATGGCGTATTTGCCGCCGCCATCCTTGATCCGCTTGCGCAGTTCGGCACCCGACAGTGTCCCCGGCACCACATGTGCAGTCAGTATCTTGGTCAGTTTGCCTTTGTTTTGCGGCTTCAGCAGGGTTTCGACGGTCCCTGACGGCAATGCGGCAAAGCCGGAATTGACCGGCGCAAAAACCGTGAAAGGGCCAGGTGAAGACAGTGTATCGACCAAGCCAGCTGCCTTTACTGCGGCGACCAGCGTCGTGTGGACCTTGGAATTCACCGCGTTTTCGACGATGTTTTTCGCAGGAAACATGGCCGCGCCGCCAACAAACTTGACCTGTGCCTGTGCTGTGCCGGCCAGAACCGCAATCGTGGCAAAACCTGCCACCAGACTTTTTGTAAATCGCTTCATCGTGATTGTTCCTGTTTGGTTGCAAACAAGGCCATTTGGGCACGATTGCCCGCAAGCCTTGACGAGGTACGCTTGGGCGTCGGCGAAAAGTTTCGTGGCGGGGCCGCAATGATGGTAAACAAAGCGTGAAATCACTTGTTCCCGCATGTTTGAAGTGGCGCACAATATGCCGCTGCCTTTTGCCCAACGTGCTTGCCAATCCTGCCCGCCTTTGTGAACATACCGAAATTAAATCGGGAGGATCGCAATGTTCACGGCAAGCATGAATTTCGCCTTGGGTGAAGACATCGAAGCACTGCGCGACAGCGTGCATCGATGGGCGCAGCAGCGGCTCGCGCCGATTGCCGGCGAGATCGACAAGACCAATGCCTTCCCGATGCAACTGTGGAAGGAGATGGGCGATCTCGGCATCCTCGGCATTACCGTCGAAGAGGAATATGGTGGCGCAGGCCTTGGATATCTTGCCCATGCGGTTGCGGTCGAGGAAGTCGCCCGCGCCTCGCAGTCCGTCGGCCTGTCCTATGGGGCGCATTCAAACCTTTGCGTCAACCAGATCCGGCTCAACGGCACAGTGGAACAAAAGCGCAAGTACTTGCCGCGCCTGGTCTCCGGCGACCATGTCGGAGCGCTGGCGATGTCCGAGGCCGGAGCCGGTTCCGACGTGGTCTCGATGAAACTGCGGGCGGAGAAGCGCAACGACCATTATCGTCTCAACGGAACCAAATACTGGATTACCAATGGCCCGGATGCCGATACCTTGGTGGTCTATGCCAAGACCGATCCGGACGCCGGGTCGCGCGGCATCACCGCCTTCATCATCGAGAAGGAATTCAAGGGCTTTTCGACCTCCAAGCCGTTTCACAAGATGGGGATGCGCGGCTCCAATACCGGTGAGCTGATTTTCGAGGACTGCGAAGTGCCGTTCGAGAACGTGCTCGGCGACGAAGGCAAAGGCGTCAATGTGCTGATGTCCGGCCTCGACTATGAGCGCGTGGTGCTGTCGGGTGGTTGCATCGGGTTGATGGCCGCGTGCCTCGACTTTGTCATTCCGTACATGCATGAGCGCAAGCAGTTCGGCCAGAAGCTCGGCGAATTCCAGCTGATGCAGGCCAAGATCGCCGACATGTACACCGCGATGAACTCCGCAAGAGCCTATGTCTATGCCGTCGCGGCGGCATGCGACCGTGGCCAGGTGACCCGGCAGGATGCCGCCGCCTGCGTGCTCTATGCCGCCGAGCAAGCGATGCAGCAGGCGCTGCAGGCGGTGCAGGCCTTTGGCGGCGCCGGTTACCTTGAAGATGCCCCGGTCGGGCGGCTGATGCGCGATGCCAAGCTGATGGAAATCGGCGCGGGAACCAGCGAAATCCGCCGCATGCTGATCGGCCGCGAACTGATGCGGGTGACCGGATAGATGCCGTACCAGACCCTCCGCATCGACCACCGCGCCGACGGCGTCGCCACCCTCATTCTCGCCCGCCCGCAAAAGCACAACGCCATGTCGGGCGAAATGCTGGAGGAACTGGCCGCCGCCGCTGCCGACCTTGCCGCCGATGAAGCCATCCGCGCCGTGGTGCTGACCGGCGAAGGCGACAGCTTTTGCGCCGGCGGCGATCTCACCTGGATGCAGGCGCAGTTTGCAGCCCCGCGAGCTGAGCGCGAGGCGCAGGCGATGAAACTCGCCCGCATGCTCAAGGCGATGAACGAACTGCCCAAGCCGCTGATCGGCCGCATCAACGGCCCGGCCTATGGCGGCGGCATCGGCCTCATCAGCGTTTGCGACATCGCCATCGCCGCCGATACCGCCCACTTCGGCTTCACTGAAACCCGGCTCGGCCTGATCCCGGCAACCATCGGCCCCTATGTGATTGCCCGCATGGGGGAAGCCAATGCCCGCCGCGTCTTCATGTCCGCCAAGCTGTTTGGCGCTGCCGAGGCAAAGGAGCTGCGCCTCGTCGCCCGCATTGTTCCCGCCGTTGAACTCGATGCCGCGGTCGAGGCCGAAATCAGCCCCTATCTCTCCTGCTCGCCAAAGGCGGTGGCGATGGCCAAACAGTTGATCGGCCAGATTGCCGGAGAAGTGGACGAAGCGATGATGCGCCACACCGCCGCGCTGCTGGCCGATTGCTGGGAAGGCGACGCCAAGGAGGGCGTCACGGCCTTCTTCGAAAAGCGCCCGCCGGCCTGGAGGAAGTAGCGGGCAGGCCATGCCCTTCAACCTCGCCCTTCGAGGCTCCCCTTCGCCCTTCGACAAGCTCAGGAGGCTCAGGGTCGCGCCTCAGGATGAGGTCGAAGGGGAGAGGCATGGCAGTTTTCGACTGCTCCCAGCGCCCTCATCCTGAGGTGCCCGCGCAGCGGGCCTCGCCCTTCGATTAACTCAGGAGACGAGGCGCGGTCACTCCTGTATTTGTCCTGCCTTTCGCCTTGCAACTGCCCGCGCGCCTCCAGCAGTCCGGCGATTTCGCCGCGCGCCCAGTCTTCGCCCGCTTGCCCCGGCCAGCAGAAAGGCACGCCGCGAAGCGAGGCGATC
>JBGSOG010000036.1:0-13734 GCA_041739225.1 Rhizobiaceae bacterium | reverse complement strand
AAAAACTCGTGAGCCTTGGCTTTGAGGTGATTGTTGAAAAAAGCGCGGGTGAAAGTTCGCGCATGACCGACGAGGCATTTGCTGCAGTTGGCGCAACGATCGGAAATGCGGCTAAAACTGCGGATATTATTTTGAAAGTGCGTCGACCTTCACTCGGCGAAATCAAGAGTTACAAAAAAGGCGCGGCTGTTATTGCTGCCATGGACCCTTATGGTCAGGACGGCGACGTGAAGGCGATGGCGGACGCTGGCCTTTCGTCCTTCGCGATGGAATTCATGCCGCGCATCACGCGTGCGCAGTCGATGGATATTTTATCCTCGCAGGCTAACTTGGCAGGCTACCAAGCCGTTATTGACGCGTCATCGGAATATGACCGCGCAATGCCGATGATGATGACGGCGGCGGGAACGGTTGCTGCTGCAAAAGTGTTTGTGATGGGTGCGGGTGTTGCCGGTCTACAAGCGATTGCGACAGCGCGCCGGCTCGGTGCCATCGTAACGGCGACAGATGTGCGCCCTGCCGCCAAAGAGCAAGTTGCATCATTGGGTGCAAAATTCATTGCCGTTGAGGATGATGAATTCAAAGCGGCGGAAACCGCTGGCGGTTATGCCAAAGAAATGTCGGCAGAATATCGCGCCAAGCAAGCAGCGCTGGTCGCTGAGCACATCGCAAAACAAGACATCGTTATTACCACGGCGCTTATTCCTGGCCGTCCGGCTCCGCGTCTTGTGTCGAAAGAAATGGTTGCTTCGATGAAGCCGGGTTCGGTGATTGTCGATCTAGCGGTTGAACGCGGCGGCAATGTTGAAGGGTCGGTTGCAGGCAAAGTTGCTAAGATTGGCAATGTGACGGTCGTTGGTCACTTGAATGTTCCGGGCCGGATCGCGGCATCCGCTTCGCTGCTATATGCTAAAAATCTGGTGGCGTTTTTGGAAACGATGGTTTCGAAAGAAACCAAGGCGATGATCATCAATCCAGAAGATGAACTGGTCAAAGCCACGTTGTTGACACATGGCGGCGCAGTTGTGCATCCGGCCTTTGCGAAAGCACAAGAGCCAGCGAAGGTTCAAGAGCCAGCCAAGGTTGCGGTAACCCAAGAGACGTCGCCTGTGAAAAAAGCCGCTGTTAAAAAAGAGGCCGCGCCAAAAAAGGCTGCGCCGAAATCCAAAGCGACACCTAAGGGAGCGCAATGATGGCTGATACAACATTGGACAAAGCATTAGACGGATTAACCCAAGCGGTCGACGCCGTCCGCGTTGCAGCGGACTCGCTGCCGGAAGCGGCGGGCGTGATGGCGCATGGCGCAAGCGGAGGCATGATTGATCCATTCGTGTTCCAATTGGCAATTTTTGTTATGGCGATTTTCGTTGGCTATTATGTGGTTTGGTCGGTGACGCCTGCGCTGCATACGCCGTTGATGGCCGTGACCAATGCGATCTCGTCGGTGATCGTGGTGGGCGCACTTTTGTCCGTTGGCTTGGCTGCCTCCGGCGCTGCAACAACGTTCGGATTTATCGCATTGGTGCTGGCATCTGTAAATATTTTTGGCGGTTTCCTCGTGACGCAGCGCATGCTTGCCATGTATAAGAAAAAAGACAAGTGAGGAACTGAACCGATGTCATCCAGCTTCGCAGCCTTCCTTTATCTTGTCTCGGGTGTCTTGTTTATCATGGCACTGCGCGGACTTTCGCATCCAACAACCAGTCGTCAAGGCAATCAATACGGCATGGCCGGTATGGCGATTGCAATTTTGACGACTCTGCTTTTGGCGCGGCCGTCCTTTGGTGGATTGTTGTTGATTGTGCTCGGCCTTGGCATTGGCGGCGGCGCGGGCGCCTATATTGCGCGGCGTATTGCGATGACGGCAATGCCGCAGTTGGTTGCGGCTTTCCACTCGCTCGTTGGTTTGGCCGCGGTGATGGTTGCGGCGGCGGCGCTTTATGCGCCTGAAAGCTTTGGCATTGGCCAAATAGGTTCGATTCACGGTCAAGCATTGGTGGAAATGTCGCTTGGTGTTGCGATTGGCGCGGTGACGTTTACCGGCTCGGTGATTGCGTTTTTGAAGCTAGATGGCCGCATGTCTGGTAAGCCGATCATGTTGCCGATGCGCCATTTTGTGAATGCCGGATTGGCGGTTGCCATTGTGGTTTTGATTGCACTGCTCGCCATGACCGAAAGCCATTTCATATTTTGGCTGATCGTTTTGGCATCGCTGGTGTTCGGCGTCTTGATGATCATCCCCATCGGCGGCGCAGATATGCCTGTTGTAGTGTCGATGCTAAACTCCTATTCAGGTTGGGCAGCAGCGGGCATTGGCTTTACGCTGGGCAATCTTGCGCTGATTATTACTGGCGCATTGGTTGGCTCGTCCGGCGCTATTTTGTCCTACATCATGTGCAAAGGCATGAACCGCTCGTTCATCTCGGTCATCCTTGGCGGCTTTGGCGGCGAGTCGGTTGCAGCCGGTGGCGGCACTGACAATTCAGACAAGACGGTCAAGCAGGGTTCGGCTGAAGACGCGGCTTTCCTGATGAAGAACGCATCCAAGGTCATCATCGTGCCAGGCTACGGCATGGCGGTGGCGCAGGCACAGCACGCGCTGCGTGAAATGGGCGACAAGCTCAAGCATGCCGGCGTTGAAGTGAAGTATGCCATTCATCCGGTGGCTGGCCGCATGCCAGGACACATGAACGTGCTGCTGGCCGAAGCCAATGTACCGTATGACGAAGTGTTCGAGCTCGAAGACATCAACTCGGAATTTGCGCAGGCCGATGTTGCGTTTGTCATTGGTGCCAATGACGTTACCAATCCATCGGCACGCGATGACAAAACCTCGCCGATTTATGGCATGCCGATTCTTGATGTCGACAAGGCAGCAACGTGCCTTTTCGTCAAACGCTCGATGGCTTCGGGCTATGCCGGCATCGACAACACGCTGTTTTACAAGCCGAACACCATGATGCTTTTTGCTGACGCCAAGAAAATGGTCGAAAACATCGTCAAGGCGCTCGATTAACCCACCGGTTCAGCTTGTGGACCTGTTGCAACCCGGCGGACACGCCGGGTTTTTTGCGCGTCAGCCTCGGGTGCGCTGCATGCCATCGCGGGCCACCGCCAGCTTCTCGTCCAGCTGCGCTGCCCGGGCGTATGATTTGAAGGCCCGCTTCTTGTCGCCACGCTGCTCGAAGACCAGCGCCTGGTTTGCCCAGGCTTCTGCATAGCGGTCATTCAGCCGCAGTGCGCCGTTGATGTCCGTCATGGCGTTTTCCAGATCGCCCGAGGCAAGATAAGAAACGCCGCGGCTGTTGTATGGCTCGGCAGCGCCCGGCTCCAGCGAGATGGCGGTGGAGAAATCCTCGATGGCCTGATTGTGCTGGCCGCGTTTTTGCAGGATCAAGCCACGTGAATGGTAGGCGCGGGGATTGGTTGAACCCATCTGGATGGCGCGCTGAAAATCGCGAAACGCCTGCTCTTCCTGGCCGGCAAAGCGATAGACATTGCCCCGCCCGATAAAGGCTTCGTCATATTGCGGATTGATCTGGATGGCTTTGCTGTAGTCGGCAATGGCTGCCGACTGTTCGTTGAGCGCACGATAGACCAATGCCCGATTGGCATAGGCCTTGTAAAAACGAGGATTGAGTTCAATGGCCTTGGTAAAATCCGCCAATGCCTCACGGTGCCGCTCGGCCAGTCCGAAAGCGGTCCCACGAACATTGTAAGCTTCGGCAGATTTGGGATTGCGCTCGACAACTTGCGTGAGCGAGGCAATGTTCGATTCTCCGCCCTGCGCCTTGTCAACCTGCACGACGTCATTGATTGTCGAGGTTGTGCATGCCGCGAGCGCCACTGCCATCAAAGCGAAACCCAGGATATTTGGCAGGCGAGTTGGCATCAGGATCGGTTTCCCAAAGTCCGGACTGAGGTGCATCCCGGTGCAACGGGCTTGAATCACGGCCCACAAATCAAAAGGCGGAGCAGGCTTTCGCCATCCCCGCCTAAAGCACCACAAAGTTGGCGAAATGGCGGCAGTGCCAAATCTCTTGGCCGCCAGCCTGTCTGTTGCTTACTTGACGACGCGCGGCTTGACCGTGATCAGCCCTTCGCGCTGCAAACGCTTGCGTGCCAGTTTGCGGGCACGGCGAATTGCTTCAGCCTTTTCACGGGCGCGCTTTTCGGAAGGCTTTTCGTAATGGCCCCGCAACTTCATTTCGCGGAACACGCCTTCGCGCTGCAGTTTCTTTTTCAGCGCGCGAAGCGCCTGGTCAACATTGTTGTCGCGTACGAGTACCTGCACGTTTGATCCGTTCCTTTGCGTTGCAGCCTGTGCTCAAGGGTTGAGTGCGGCGAGGTTTGACAGTGGCCATTCCGCCAGCCGTCAGGTCTCGCGAAACACCGGCAGTTTTCCGTCCATCAATCAGCATCGAATAAACCGACACCAAA
The DNA here is from genome assembly GCA_041739225.1 of Rhizobiaceae bacterium. Lineage (GTDB taxonomy): Bacteria > Pseudomonadota > Alphaproteobacteria > Rhizobiales > Rhizobiaceae > BOKV01. Next base: position 9,294 of record JBGSOG010000036.1, on the reverse strand, counting down.
TCAGGATGGGAAGGATCGCCCGCCTTGACCCAAGTTTTGACAATAACAAAGTCAAAAAACAGGACAACGGAATAACCTGCCCGCGAAAGCGACCGCCAGCAATCGGGAGCGTGTAGCAGAATCCTCCCGGGTTGTCCACACTTGCCCGGAGGTTGCCTGTGGTTATCAGGCAGCGGGGATGATGCGGGTGAAGTGCCCCATCTTGCGTCCAGGCCGAACCTCGGATTTGCCGTACAAATGCAGCATCAAGTTGTCCTCGCCCAACAGGGCAGGGACCTTTTGCACGTCCTCGCCAACGAGGTTTTCCATGATGCAGTCTGCTGTGCGCGCCGTGCTGCCCAGAGGCAATCCACACACAGCACGCACATGTTGCTCGAACTGCGACACCGGGCAAACCGCCTCGGTCCAGTGACCGGAATTGTGCACGCGCGGGGCGATTTCATTGACCAGCAAGTGCGTGTCGGCGACCACGAAGAATTCCACCGCGAGCACTCCGACATGTTCCAGCGCGTCAGCAATGTGGCGCGTAGCAACAACAGCCTGCGCCAGCAAAGAGCCGTCCAGCGGCGCTGGAACTGTGGAGCGGCGCAAAATTCCACCTTCATGAAAGTTCATTGCAGGATCATGGGCCGCAAATTCGCCGCTTACACCGCGGGCGGCAACAACCGAAATCTCGCAAGTGAAATCAACCAGCCCTTCCACAATGAGGTCTTTTTCGCCCAGCGCCTTGAACGCATTGGCGGCCTCTTGCGGCGAGGCGATGAACATCTGGCCCTTTCCGTCATAGCCCATCCGCCGCGTCTTCAGGATGCCGTTGCCGTTAATCATTGAAAGCGCGGACCCAAGGCTGCTTAAATCGGATATTTCGAAAAACGGTGCTGTTGCAATTCCGGCAGAGTTGATGAAGCGCTTCTCGGTCAGCCGGTCTTGTGTATTGGCCAGTGAACGCGAAGAAGGGTAGACTGGAAGTCGCGATTCCAGCCACTCAATACAACCAACAGGCACATTCTCGAATTCGAGAGTGATGCGCGAACAGGCTTTGGCCAGATCTGCCAGTGCTGCGGGGTCATCAAACCCGGCAATGATGTGTTGGTTGGCGACCTGTGCTGCCGGTGCGGCGCTATCCGGGTCGAGAATGATGGTTTTGTAGCCGAGCCGGGCTGCTGCCATGGCCAACATGCGGCCGAGCTGTCCGCCGCCCAGAATTCCCAGCGTGGCATTGGCAGGCATGGCAATGGTGGTTGTTACCCGGTCAGGCATCGGTGCGTGGAATTTCGGAGACATCTGCGGCGCGCTGCTCCCGCCACGCTTCAATACGCCGGGAAAGGGCTTCATCGGATATTGCCAGCACCTGCGCAGCCAGCAGAGCTGCGTTGATTGCGCCTGCTTCTCCGATTGCCAATGTCCCCACAGGCACCCCGGACGGCATCTGCACGATGGAATAGAGGCTGTCCAACCCTGAAAGCGCCTTTGATTCGATGGGAACGCCAAACACCGGCAGAATGGTCATTGCCGCAGTCATGCCTGGCAAATGGGCAGCGCCGCCCGCACCGGCTATGATTACCTTGTAACCGGCTTGTTTTGCATTTTTGGCAAATGCAACCATTCGGTCCGGTGTGCGGTGGGCAGAGACAATGCGCGAATCAAACCTGACACCCAAATGATAGAGAATTTGCGCTGCATGACGCATGGTCGGCCAGTCTGACTGACTGCCCATGATGATGGCAATTTCGGCATCTGTGGTTTTCATCAAGGTGATTCCTGCATCAAATCAGACACTTCAATAGCTTGTGCCTGCATGGTGAACAAGCCGCAGGTTCTCAGGCGATGATGTCGGGAATGGTTCTTCCGCGCAGTTTGGTGATCTCGTCCTTCAATGCCAGTTTTTTCTTCTTGAAGCGTTGAATGCACAACTGGTCGACACTTTGTGCCGTCATGGCATCAATTGCGCGGTCAAGATCTTCGTGTTCCAGCTCCAGCCGCGCCAGACGCACCCTTACTTCAGCCAGATCCTGATCCTGCATCATGTTCATCTGAGAAATCCGACCCCTCCCGGCGTTTGGCGGCAGATTGAAATGGTTTGCCGGGAAACGCAATGCATCATTGTCAACCATTGAAAATGATGCTGCGGTTTGCCGAACACGGTCCAATCCCCGGTTTCCACAGAAATACACGCAATGCGCGAGTGCTTATACACTTTGAAGCAAATGCGGTTGGACAAGTGCGGCAAATCATGGTCTCATCATCTTGTCATAAAAGTGCAATGGAGGTTTGACATGGCCCTTGATTCGCACATTCGCCAGCTCGAGCAGAAGCACCATGAACTGGAGCAGACGCTGGAAAAGGTGATGGCGCATCCCAGCGCGAACGATGTTGAAATTGCCGATCTCAAGCGGCAAAAGCTCGTTATCAGGGACCGGTTGCAACGACTTCGACAAGGATCTGCGATTGGGGTCAATACTCACTGACCACAATTTGGCCTTTGCGGCATCAGACCAGAACTGAAATGCCGTCCCACACCAGTTTGGTGCCTACGAGCAACATGGCAATCTGAGTTGTCATGTTGAAGGCTCGTTGCGACACCCGGTGAACCAGCCAGACGCCGGCCAATACGCCAAACGCGGCAAACGGCGTCAGTGCTGCAGACAGCAGCAAATTGTCTGCGGTGAACTGTCCGAGCGCCAGGTATGGTACGACTTTCACAAGGTTGATGATGGCGAAAAAGACCGCCGCAGTGCCGGAGAAGGTGAGTTTGTCGGTTTGCAACGCCAGTGTGTAAGCCTGAAACGGCGGCCCGCCTGCATGTGCGACAAACGAAGTATAGCCCGCCAGGGCGCCCCAAAAATTTGCCTTGATCTGGCTTTCCGGCTGCGGATTGCTTTGCTTCCAGTCTGCAAAAGCCTGCAGCAAGGCGAATATGATCGCGATGGCACCCACCAGAATGCGAACCGCGCCATCCGGAACCATGGCAGAGGTTGCCCATCCAAGGGCCGTCCCGGCAATGGCGCCGGGCATCATTTGCCGAACGATGCTCCAACGGACATGTCCGCGCCAGGAGTAAAGGCCAACCGCATCCATCAGGATCAAAACCGGGAGCAAAATCGCGGCGGCTGTTACCGGGCTGACGGCCAGCGCAATCAGTGGCGTCCCCAAAATGCCGATACCCGATCCAAAGCCGCCTTTTGACAATCCGGTGAGAAGAACTGCAGGTATGGCAACGGAAAAGAAGAAAAGATCGGCTGGCATTGGGGTCCTGATGGCTGAAGCAGGTGATCCATAGCCGAACCTGGTTGAAGATGCGAGAATGCTTGACAGAAACCGGATCGTGGCCCAATCGCTGCCAAGAACGCCCGGAGCGCACCATTTCCCCGACGGACAGACCTGATGAACGATATTTCACCTTCCGATCCGCAAATGCGGTGCCGCCTTGTCCTGGTGGTTCCCGCAATCGAAAATTCGGCCACTGCACTGGAACAGGCACTTGCCGGCGGCGATGTGTCCAGTGTTGTATTGGTTCAGGGTGGGTTGGAAGAGGCTGCTTACCTGCGGCACTGTGAGGCGTTGGTTCCCATCGCCCAGGCGGCAGGTGCGGCCGCATTGGTAGCAGGCGATACACGCATTGTCGGTCGCAGCGGCGCAGACGGGGTGTTGGTGGAAACCCCGGGTGAGAGTGCAAAAGATATCGTTGCCCGCTTTTCGCCACAGAAAATTGTAGGCTTGGGTGGTGCCAAGGAGCGTCACCGGGCGCTGGAATTTGGTGAGGCCAATCCGGACTTCATGTTCTTCGGCAAAACCGATGGCGACATTCGGCCGGAGCCACATCCGAAAAATCTTGCGATGGCTGAGTGGTGGTCTGGTCTGATCGAAATACCGTGCGTGATCATGGGGGGAAGCGCGATTGAAAGTGTGGTGGAATGTGCAGCCAGCGGTGCCGAATTCGTCGCGCTTGGCCTTGCCGTGTTTTCCTGCACCGATGGTCCGCAAGAAGCCGTACGCCGCGCCAATGCGCTGCTTGATCAACATGCGCCGATTTTTGAACAGGATTAGCGTAACGGCAATTGCGCTGGCAATTGCGATCGCGTTTCTGGCGCAAAGCGCCGGTGCGCAAGAGCAACCTGCACAAGTGTCGCCAGGCGCCGGTCCGGCTGCCGAATTTGATCCACGAGCCGACGAAGCCTACGGTGCATATCAGCGCGGACTTTATCTCACGGCTTTTGATCTGGCACTCAAGCGGGCGCAGACTGGTGACCCGGCAGCACAAACCCTTATTGCCGAGTTGTATGACAAAGGGCTCGGCATTCCGCGCGACCAGAAGGAAGCGGCTCAATGGTACGGGATTGCCGCAGAAAAGGATTACCCGGAAGCGCAGTTCGCCTATGCGATCAAACTGCTCGAAGGCAAGTTTGTTGAGCGCAATCCGGCACGTGCCCGTGAATTAATGGAAAAGGCGGCCAAAGCGCGCCTGCCAACAGCCCAGTTCAATCTCGCGCAGATGATTGTTGCCGAGAAGCCCGGTGAGACAGGTTTTGGCGAGGCGCTGCCCTTTTTTCTGGAAGCCGCAAGGGCTGGCATTCCCGATGCGCAATATGCGCTATCGCAGATTTATTCGGAAGGTCTGGGAACCAACCGCGATGATGCAGAGGCCCGCAAATGGCTGCTTTCCGCTGCCAGGGCAGGCTTCGACACCGCGCAGGTCGAGATCGGGATATGGCTGGTCAACGGAAAAGGCGGCGAACGCAACGAAAAGGCGGCATTCGGCTGGATGTCACGCGCTGCGCGTTCGGGCAATGTGATCGCCCAGAACCGTCTTTCGCGCCTGCTGGTTCAAGGCATCGGCGCGGAACAGGATTTGGTCGAAGCGGCCAAATGGCATGTGCTGTCGAAGCGCGCCGGATTGGCTGACGCGTGGTTGGAGGAATTTTTCCGCAAACAGCCGCCGAAAGTACTGCAAACCGGGCTGGAGCGCGCCAACCGCTGGCCATCGCAATAAGGCCAGGCATTTGGGTTGGCAGGCACAGGGCTTGCCTATGCAAGTCAAATGTGGTCAACAGACGCCGCGACCGCAAGGGCGGCGCATTCCGGAAATTCGGCATAGAGCCACCCCGGAGCGGGCATTGTCGGCGTTTGCGCTGCTTTGCAGCCCCGGCGAACACTGCGGACAAATTCCATGAAGATCAACGGCAACGAAATCAAACCCGGCAACGTGATCGAGCATGACGGCGGCCTGTGGGTTGCGGTGAAAACCATGGCCGTCAAGCCAGGCAAAGGCGGCGCGTTCAACCAGGTTGAACTGAAAAACCTCATCAACGGCACCAAGCTCAATGAACGTTTCCGCTCTTCGGAAACCGTTGAAAGGGTGCGCCTGGAGCAAAAAGACTTCCAGTTCCTGTATGAGGAAGGCGAAGCGCTGGTTTTCATGGACACGGAAAGTTACGAGCAATTGCAGTTGGAAAAGGATTTTGTCGGCGACCGTGCCGCATTCCTGCAGGACGGCATGCAGGTGACAGTGGAAATGCACGAAGATCGCCCCATCGGCATCCGCTTGCCAGAGCAGGTTACGCTGGCGATTGTCGAGGCTGATCCGGTGGTCAAAGGGCAGACGGCGGCATCTTCATACAAGCCTGCAATTCTTGAAAACGGTGTTCGCATTCTTGTGCCGCCATTCATTGCATCGGGCGAACGCGTGATCGTCGATACGACGGAAGTCACGTATCTGCGCCGCGCAGACTGAACCGGCGGCAAAGGCAAAATGGCACGTTCAGCACTCCTCACCGTCATGACCAATGCCGCGATGAAAGCCGGGAAGGCTTTGTCGCGCGATTTTGGTGAAGTGCAGAACCTGCAGGTTTCGGTAAAAGGTCCGGGCGATTTTGTCTCGAACGCCGACCGCAACGCCGAAAAGATCATTCGTGTGGAGTTGGAAAAAGCCCGGCCCGGCTACAGCTTCCTGATGGAAGAAAGCGGGGCCACCGAGGGGCGCGACAAGGCGCATCGCTGGATTGTTGACCCGCTGGATGGAACCACGAACTTTCTGCACGGCATCCCGATGTTCGCGGTTTCGATTGCGTTGGAGCGCGAAGGCCAGATCATTGCCGGGGTGATTTACAACCCGGCATCCGACGAATTGTACACTGCAGAACGCGGTGGCGGGGCATACATGAACGACCGGCGGTTGCGTGTTGCAGCCCGCAAGGAACTTGCCGATTGCGTTTTCGCCACCGGCATTCCCCATCTTGGCCGCAAGGGCCATTCGGTGTTCCTCGAGCAGCAGCGCCGCATCATGTTGCAGGTCTCCGGTGTTCGCCGCATGGGCGCTGCGGCGCTGGACCTTGCGTATGTGGCAGCCGGGCGGTTCGATGCGTTCTGGGAAAGCGGGCTTTGCGCCTGGGACATGGCGGCTGGCGTCATTCTGATCCGCGAGGCCGGCGGCTTCGTGACTGATCTTTCAGGCGGGCATGACATGCTGGACAGCGGCGACATCGCCTGCGGCAACGAGATCATTCACCGCAAGATGCTGGATACGCTTTTCGCGGCGTAACGGCTGCTGGCCGCAAAATTTCCGTGATTTCCCGGCATTTGTGTTCTGCGTGTTATGAGGCCACAATAGGCTCATTGAATCTGCTTTTCACACCCAGCGTTCCGGAGAATCATTTTGGCCCGGCCCTACGATCCGCACAGACTGTCCAGCCCGAGTGTCCACCTGATCACGATGGTGATCTTTCTCATCATTACCGGCTTTCTGACGGCAGTGCTTTACAGACAGATCGCAGTCGCGTTCGCCAACAATCCTGGCCTCAACGGCTTGATTTTCGGCGTGTTGGGAATCGGCATGTTGCTGGTTTTCATGCAGGTTTTTGGCCTGATGCGGGAAGTTGCCTGGGTCAATTCGTTCCGGCAGGGCAGCGCGGAGCTCGACACGGTCAAAGAGCCTATTTTGCTCGCGCCGATGAAGGCATTGTTGGGCCAGTCGGGGCGGGACATGCTGCTGACTACCAATTCGATGCGTTCCATCCTTGATTCAATTGCAAACCGGCTGGACGAATCGCGCGATATTTCCCGCTATCTTACAGGTTTGCTGGTATTTCTGGGATTGTTGGGTACTTTTTGGGGCTTGATCGAAACAATCGGTTCAATCGGCAACACCATCCAGTCACTTGATCCAGGAACAGGCAATTCGGCTGATGTCCTTGATGCACTGAAAAGCGGGCTGCAAACGCCGCTGGAAGGCATGGGAACGGCTTTTTCGTCTTCGTTGTTCGGATTGTCAGGGTCGCTGGTTTTGGGTTTCCTCGACCTGCAAGCGGGCAGAGCGCAAAACCGCTTCTATACCGAACTGGAAAACTGGCTTTCTTCCGTGACCGACATGAATTTCGAGCAGTCGGTTGCCAGCGGTGCCGGTGCCGGTTCTGCCGATGACATCCGGATGCGGCTGGAATCGCTGGCGCAAAACATGCAGCAGGGCGGCGCTGCGGGTGGACAACGCGCGACCGCAGCCATGGCGACGCTGGCGGAAGGCATTCAGGGACTCGTCCAGCACATGCGAAGCGAACAACAAATGGCGCGCGAGCAAATGGCAAGGCAAGGCGAACAGCAACGGGAAATTCTTGAACTGCTCAAGCGCCTTGATGCGTTTTTCGACCGCGCCTCGAAACATCAAGGCTGACGAAACATGGCGCTCGGGCGTAGCAGGCGAACACAACACCGGGTTGATTACTGGCCCGGATTTGTTGACGCGCTTTCGACATTGTTGTTGGCGGTGATGTTCCTGCTGTCGGTGTTCGTGCTGGCGCAATTCCTGCTGAGCCAGGAAATCACCGGCAAGGATGCCGTGCTCAACCGGCTCAATGACCAGATAGATGAGTTGACTTCGTTGCTGGCGCTGGAGCGTAGCGGCAAGCAGGATATCGAGGACAATCTTGCAAACATGCAGGCTTCGCTCAACGAAGCCGAGAGCGAGCGGACGCGCTTGCAGCAACTTCTTTCGGCAGGATCGGGCACCACCAGCGAGCAGGACACGAAAATCGGGGCCTTGTCGTCGCAGCTTGATGAAGAGAAGCAATTGTCGCAGCGTGCATTGTCGCAAGTGGAACTGCTGAACCAGCAGATATCGGCCCTTCGCCGTCAAATAGGAGCACTTGAAGACGCACTCAATGCCTCGGAAAACCGCGACCGCGAGAGCCAGACCAAGATTTCCGACCTTGGCAAGCGGCTCAATGTCGCGCTGGCACAACGGGTGCAGGAACTCAACCGCTATCGCTCGGATTTTTTCGGACGGTTGCGCGAAATCCTGTCGGACCGACCGGACATCCGCATTGTCGGCGACCGGTTCGTTTTTCCCTCCGAAGTTTTGTTTCCTTCCGGCGCAGCAGAGCTCAATCCCGAAGGCAAGGACCAGATGCTGAAAGTGGCGCAGGCGCTCATCCAGATAGGTTCCGAAATCCCGGACGACATTGGCTGGGTGCTCCGCGTCGATGGCCATACCGACAACAAGCCGCTGTCGGGCAGTGGAAAATTTGCCGACAATTGGGAACTGAGCCAGGCTCGTGCATTGGCGGTTGTGAAGTTTTTCATCGAGCAGGGCATTCCGGCTGAAAGGCTGGTTGCTGCCGGATTTGCCGAGTTCCAGCCTTTGGAGCCGGGCGACAGCGACGAAGTGCGGGCCAAGAACCGCCGTATCGAATTGAAACTCACTGAAAAATGACGCAGCCTCCCGGCAAAGGTGCTTGAGAAGGCCTTGTCGGCCAAATGCCACCCAAGGAGGATCGCATGGACGCAGATGTCATCATTGTCGGCGGAGGGCTGGCAGGCCTGGTCGCTGCTTGTGAATTGGCTTCCCGCAACAAGCGGGTCATCATTGTTGATCAGGAAGGCGAGAACTCGCTGGGCGGGCAGGCATTCTGGTCGCTGGGCGGTTTGTTCATGGTCGATACACCTGAGCAGCGACGGCTCAAAGTGCGTGACAGCCTCGAACTGGCGCGGCAGGACTGGTTCGGATCAGCGCAATTTGACCGCAAGGAAGACCATTTTCCGAAATTGTGGGCTGAAGCCTATCTGCAATTTGCTGCGAGCGGCATGCGCCCATGGCTGGCGTCGCTGGGCATGCGCTGGTTTCCGGTGGTGGGCTGGGCCGAGCGCGGTGGTGCGCTGGCCCACGGGCATGGCAATTCCGTGCCAAGGTTTCACCTGACCTGGGGCACCGGTCCGGGCGTCTTGGCGCCTTTTGAAAAACGCGTGCTTGAAGCCGCCAAGCTGGGTCTGGTGGCATTCAGGTTCCGGCACCGGGTGACGCAGATC
>JBGSOG010000038.1:0-24619 GCA_041739225.1 Rhizobiaceae bacterium | reverse complement strand
CCCATGAAACATCTCCCACTTGGCCGCACCGGCATTGCGGTTTCACAAATCTGCCTCGGCTCCATGACCTGGGGTTCGCAAAACAGCGAAGCCGAGGCGCATGCCCAGCTTGATCACGCGCTGGCGGCCGGTGTGAACTTCATTGACACTGCCGAGATGTACCCGACCACGCCGCGTTTGAAGGAAACGACGGGGCGAACCGAGGAATTCATCGGGAAATGGCTGAAGCGCAGGGATGACCGCGACCAGCTGGTCATCGCCACAAAATGCACCGGCGAGGGCAATGCCGATGTGCGTGAAGGCGCACGTGTCACCGGGAAAATACTGCGCGAAGCGCTTGAGGGAAGCCTGCGGCGGCTGCGCACGGATTATGTCGATCTGTACCAGCTGCACTGGCCGAACCGGGGGTCTTACCATTTCCGCCAGTATTGGAATTATGACCCGCGCAAAGGCGAAATTGGCGATTTTGATGCTGAGATTGCCGATTTGCTCGGCGAAGTCGGGCGATTGGTCGAAGAAGGCAAAATGCGAGCCTTCGGGCTTTCCAATGAAAGCGCCTGGGGCACCACCAAATTTCTCGAGGCGTCCAGGCAACATGATTTGCCGCGCATTGCCTCGGTGCAAAACGAATACAGTCTGATTTGCCGCATCTACGACACTGACCTGGCCGAAATCAGCGCACGAGAGGACGTTACATTGCTGGCGTTTTCGCCGCTGGCAGCAGGTCTGCTTTCGGGCAAATATGTTGATGGTGATGTGCCTGCGGGTTCAAGAATGGCGATGCAGCTCATTCTCAACGGGCGGGTGACGCAGCAAAGCAAAAATGCCGTGTCAGCCTATGCCCGGTTGGCAAGTAGGCACAATTTGGAGCCCGCTGCTTTGGCCATAGCTTTTACCATGACGCGGCCATTTCCGGTGGTGCCGATCATCGGGGCAACAAGCTTGGCGCAGTTGCAGACCAATTTGTCGGCAGCCAATTTGGTGCTTTCGAAGGATGTGCTTGCAGAGATAGAGGCTGTGCGGCGCGAGTTTCCGATGCCGATGTAACTTGCCTACTCGGCGATGCGAAGTTGCGAAATTTCGTTGCCGATCGAGGCCATGGCAGCGGCCAGACCTTCTCCCTCGACATCGTAGTAATATTTCTGACCGGTTTTGCTGGTGGATGCGCAAGCGTAAAGCAGGTCCTTGATGCTGGACCCGTCCGGCACATCATAAACAATTGTGAAGATCTTGATGGCCGACTCACCGTCGGCGTCCTGGACCGCCTTGATGTTTTCGCAAGTACGCGCGGTCTGCTGGTTCATGGCATCAACATTTGAGTCAGCCGATACAAGACCGCCCATCACCCGGTCGTCCTTGCCAAAGCCCCAGGAATAATACTCCGTCTCGTTCTTGGTGGACTGGTTGGGAAAGGTGTTGTTTCCGTCGGTCATCAGGATGATATATTTGTCGTTTTCCGGGACGTCATACCCGCGACCTTCGGTGAATGGCTGATTGGCCGAGAGGGTACGCCAGCCCCATACCAAGCCAGCCTGCACATTGGTGTATCCGCCTGCATCCATGTTTTCGATGGCCGTGATCGCCGTCGCCGGGTCCGTCGTAAGCGGTTGGACAGGATCGGTCGTGCAGCCCATGTTGGGACCATAGGGGCCAAAGTCGCGGCTGCGTTCCTGGCCCATCAGCACCTTGCCACTGCCATCTTTCAGCTTGGCGTCGTTGTTGTACTTGCGGGTCCAGTCCTGGCGCAAATGCTGCTTGGTGGTGCTTCCGTAGTTTGTTGTGGTGGCTGCGTAGTCGGTACCGACGCGAATGTAGTCCGAAAGATATTTGTTGGTGTAGTCGCCATCCTCCGAGCTGTTCTTTTTGTCCGGCTCGTCCGGGGCAAACATGGGTACAAAAAGGGTATCGGCGGTCACCGAATCAGGTGTCGTGTCGCTGGTGTTGTAAGGATCGGGCCGCATTTCCACACAGCCGGCCCATGGAACACCCAAGGCATCCATCAATGTCCAGCGGGACAGCCAGTTCATCGAGTAGCTGGTAATGCCTGAAGGCAACGGGTTGGGCGGGGTTGGCCCGACGCTGATGGTTGTGGTGGACGACGAAGTCCAGCCACTGCCGGATGCAGTGGCATTTGGCCAGGCGTCACCCTTGCTGGTGGTCCCCTTCCAATCGAGATTTTCATGATGGACTGAAGACCAACCGCGCATGTCAAGCCAGTCTGCGCCACGGTTTGTTGCGCCAACATTGACTGAGCCGGCGAATGGCACCACCGAAACCTTGATCGGGTCGGGCTTGTTGGAAAAAGAAGCCACCGTGTGCAGCGATGTCACCAATTGCGCGCCTGACAATCGCGCCAACTCCATGCGCGTTTCGCCATCGGCTCCGCTTTCGGTGTCCATCGAGCCGGAATTGTCGATGACAATGGCAATTTCCGCCGTGCGGTTTGCTGCGGCAACAATTGCCGTGATTTTCATCGGGATCTCCTCGACCCCGATTACGCCAGCCATAAAGGTGTCATAGGTATATTCAGCAGTCAGGGTGACCCGCTTGCCGCCGGTTGGCGAGTTGCCAAAATCGAAGTCGAAACCGACGTCGGCGATCTTGATGAAATCATCCAGATTGCCTTCAAAGAAATCTTTCGAGTAAGCTTCAAGATATTGCTGGTCGCTGCTGGACGACAACTCCTTGGCAGTCGCCAATGCGGCTGCATCAAGCGCGTTTTGCAGATGCTGGTGCACCTTGTAGACAGCGGAATACTCGACCGCTGCCGACACCGATCCCATTATGGGCAATGCCATGAGCGCGGCCAATGGCGCATAGCTCCCGGAATTATCCAACAAAAGTGAACGAATTTTCCTGATCATGGCCCCTGCAAACCAATCGGCCGGTTAAGATGGCCCAAGACCACCCTAACCAAAGAGATTTACAGATTGGTTGCTGCGATAGGTCCTGTTTGACACAAATAGGCGGGATATCGATCCGATAGCAGCCTCATGGTCAATCTGGTCATTGAATTGGCGCACCTGCGCAGTAAAGTCGGGGCAAGGAGATCGGCAATGGCATTGGCAGACATCAAGGCAAACAGCAAAAACCACACCGGCATAGCAAACGCGGTCGCGGTACTTGCCCAGCGGTTTGGCGAAAAGCTGAAAACCTCCGATGCCCTGCGGGAACAGCACGCCAACACCACCACCTATCTGACACCGCAATGGCCGGACGCGGTCTTTTTTGCCCAAAGCGAGGAAGACGTGTGCGAAGCCGTTAAAGTCTGCGCAGCACACAAGGCACCGGTGATTGCCTTTGGAACCGGCACATCGCTGGAGGGACATGTCAACGCCCCTTTTGGCGGGATATCAATTGACCTGTCCGGCATGAACCAGATTGTCGCGGTGCATCCGCAAGATCTGGATGTGACGGTCCAGCCCGGCGTGACGCGTGAACAGCTCAACAATCATTTGCGCGACATGGGGCTGTTTTTTCCGATTGATCCCGGTGCCAACGCCTCGCTTGGCGGGATGGCTGCAACGCGGGCATCGGGAACCAATGCCGTGCGATATGGCACCATGCGGGAGAATGTGATCAGCCTGCGGGCTGTATTGCCGGATGGCTCTTCCATTTCCACAGGCGGGCGGGCTCGCAAATCTTCCGCAGGCTATGACTTGACCCGGCTGATGGTGGGTTCGGAAGGAACGCTTGGCATCATCACCGAACTGACATTGAGGCTTCAGGGAATTCCCGAGGCCATGTCGGCGGCAATTTGCTCTTTTGCCGATGTCGGATCGGCATGTGAAGCAACGATAGCGGCGATGCAGTCCGGGGTACCCATGGCGCGGATCGAATTGCTGGATGCGCAATGTGTCGAGGCGGTGAATGCTTATTCAAAAACAGATTTTCCGGTATCGCCCCTGTTGTTGCTGGAGTTTCACGGCAGCCCGGCAGCGGTGGCTGAACAGGCTGAACTGTTTGGTACAATAGCTGCGGATTGCGGTGGAACCGGCTTTGAGTGGGTCAGCAAGCCAGAAGACCGCAGCCGTCTTTGGAAGGCGCGGCATGATGCTTATTGGGCGCTGCGCGCTGCTGCACCTGTTGGCAAGAAGGCGCTTTCGACAGACGCATGCGTGCCGATTTCAAGGCTTGCGGAATGTGTGGCGGAAACCGCGCGCGACATTGCAGAAAACGGCCTTTACGGTCCGATTTTGGGGCATGTGGGGGATGGCAATTTCCACGCGGCTGTGACCTTCAATCCCGATGACCCGGATGAACTCAAACGTGCCGAGGCAGTGGTTGAGCGACTTGCATTGCGAGCAATGGCCATGGACGGCACGTGTACGGGTGAACACGGAATTGGCCAGGGCAAGCGGCGTTTTCTGCGCCAAGAGCATGGCGCCGCCGCCGACTTGATGGCAGTTCTCAAAAAAGCCATCGATCCGGAAAACATCATGAATCCAGGCAAGCTGCTGGCGTTGGATTTTCTGCCGGGTTGAGCCGAGACGAACGTGGAGAACAGACGCTGTACCGGATTTTCATACCCCTTGGCGTTGTGGTGGTTATCGCGCTGTTCACAGCGCTGATTGCCCCGTACTTTGTCGACTGGACGTCTTTCCGCAAAGGATTTGAAACAGAAGCATCCCGCATTATTGGCCAGCCAGTGCATGTTGCCGGGCGGGCCAGCCTGCGAATCCTGCCGCTTCCAACCGTGACGTTCACCGATCTGTCCGTTGGTGAATACGAAGACGGCACACCGATGATGACGGTCGAGACTTTTTCGATGGATGCCGAGCTTTTGCCGTTCCTGTCGGGCGACGTGAAGATTGTCGACATGCGACTGGACCGGCCAAAAGCACTCGTGCGCGTGGACAGGAACGGTACGATCGACTGGACCAACCGCAAACAAATGATCGTTGATCCGGGGAAAGTGGAACTGGAAAATCTCACGGTCAGCAATGGTGCATTTGTGATTGATGGTTTGGCGGGCGGCAGGCGAATTGGCGGGGAGGGGATCAATGCCAAAATAGGCGCCCAGGCGCTCACCGGCCCCTGGCACATCGATGCGAATGGAGAAATTGACGGATCACAAACGGACGTTGCCATCACAACCGGACGGTTGCAGGAGGACGGATCGCTGCGTTTTGCCATGGATGCCAAACGTACCGGACAGCCCTACCGGCTAAAGATCGACGGTCCTTTGCAACTGAAATCCGGAATTTTGTCGTGGATTGGCAAGTTCACTTTCGAGCCAGCGCTGGATGATGACGGCAAACGCGATGCGCAGGCCCTGCCGGTTTATGCCAGTGGAACCTATGAAGCGACGCCCGAGCGGATCAGTGTTGCGCAGTACCAGTTGGATATCGGCAGCCGGGACGATCCCTACACGATTACCGGCAAGGGGCTGGCCGAAATCGGAAACACCGTCGCTTTCAGGATCGAGGCGGACGGGCGGCAGATAGACCTCGACCGGATCGGCAACGCAAAAGCTGAAACGTCGCAAAACCTGACCCAGCGGCTTGCCGCTGTTCGTTCCATTGTCGACCGAATTCCGGTTCCGCCTGCAATTGGTGAGATCAGCGTGGAAATCCCGGCAGTGGTTGCAGGGGACACGGTGGTGCGGGAAATCAGCGCTGTGTTGAAACCGGACGGCACCGGTTGGAACATATCTGCATTGCGGGCAAACCTGCCGGGCAACACGACCGTTGAAGCGGACGGGCGCCTCGGCGTTGGTGAGGATTTTGGTTATACGGGGCGCATGCTGGTGGTTACACGCCAGCCCACAGGTTTTGCCAATTGGCTGGCGGGCGGGAGTGACCAGTCGCTTCGCCGGCTCAAAAGTGCCGGGTTCTCGGCGGACGTCACGCTCACGCAGAACCAGACCAGCTTTGATGCACTGGAACTGGCCCTGGACGATGCAAGGATAATGGGTTCGGTACAGCGGCTGCAGCCGGAAAGCGGGCGACCAGCCATCATTGCAAATTTGTCAGGCGATACCATCGACATCGATGATTTGCGGGCAATTCAGTCCTTGATGGGTGGCAATACGGGCAATGGAATTTCGGGACATGATCTGGATGTGGCACTGAAGGCGGGCGAATTGCGGTATGACAATTTGCGGGCAAATGACGTGGATGCCCACATGCGAATGACCGGCGGTTTATTGTCCCTCGACCGTCTGTATGCAGGCTCGTTTTACGGCGCCACGGTGAAAAGTTCGGGCAATATTTCAGATATTCTGGGCAATGCCAGCGGCAGCTTCGGATTGAAGATCAGCGCCGATGATGGTTCCGGCCTTGTGTCGCTGGCCCGTGAGCGCTTTGGTGCAAACCGCTTTCTCGATGCGTTGCTGGACGACCACGACTTGAGTGCAGCCCTTGATGCGCAAATCACCCTTGATGCTAGGCCTGAAGGGGACGGGGCAAAGGCGAATATTTCTGCAAATGGCGTGCTGGGTGGGACCAGCTTTTCGCTGGTTGACCGGATGGACGGGCGGTTGACGAATTGGCAGGCAGTGCAGCACGATCTTTCGCTGAACCTGGCCAGCGACACCCCGCACATGCTGGCGCGGCAATTGTCGCTGCCTGCATTGCCCCTGGACACGCCCGGCCCGGTTTCCATTGACCTTGAACTGTCTGGAACAGCCAATGGCCAGCTGGAGTTTTCGCTTGCCTTGCGCGACCCGCAAACAGAACTGGCGGCTGGCGGCAACGGGCAGTTTCTGTCCATGGCCTCCGGGCGGTCGCCTGATTCTCTCGGGCCGCAAATAACGGCTTCAGTCACTGCCGGTTCGAAAGACATCGACCCCTATGTGCAGCTTTTTGGCTATGCACCGCCCGGTCTGGGCAGTGGCACCCCGCTTTCGCTTGATGCGCAGGTATCAGCAAACGATGGCAAATGGTCGGTTGACAAACTTTCCGGGCAGCTTGCCGGCAACACCTATGAAGGAGCATTTTCGCTGCTTTTTCAGCCTGCTTCACCGGCGAAAATGTCCGGTTCGCTCAATGTTGCAATTCTGTCGCTGCCAGTGCTGGCGGAATTGGCAATGGGGACAGGCTCATTCGTCGGCGATGAATTGACCGGTGAAGCATTTGCTGAATTTGGCCAACCGGTCTTTGACGGGCTTGATTTTGAAATTGCACTTTCAGCAAAAAAACTTGCAACCGGTTTTACGCAGGATGGCGACCGGTTTTCAGGCATTGCAAAACTCTCGGGAAACACATTTTCGCTGCCCGACTTTACCGCCCGATGGCTGGACGGAACACACCGGGGATCGTGGACGTTTCAAAATGCCGACGGTTCCGTGATCGCCAATCTTTCAGGCAGGCTCTCGGGGGCTGATGCTTCCTCAGCCATGATCATGGCCGGGCATCCGCCGTTCCTCAATGGAAAGGCTGATTTTTCCTACAGTCTTGATGCCCAGGGGCGCAGCCTTCCAGCGTTGATTGCAAGCCTTTCGGGCAGCGGAACCATTGCGCTGTCGAACGGCAAGATTGAAGGCATCAACCTGGAAGGATTGCCCGAAATTCTTGCTGGCGCAGACGTCGAAAAATTTGTGGTCACCGGACAAACGGTGGCACCGCTGGCGGAGGCGGCGTTGTTTTCGGGCGCTTTGCCTGTCGGCGAAGTTGCCGGATCATTTTCTGTCAAGGATGGCAGCGTTGAAGTACGAAACCTGACCGCGCAGTCCGGGGAGGGCTTGCAAGGGCGCATTGACGGCGAGGCCTTTGTGAATTTGCCTTTCGGGCAAACACAATTGCAATTGGCTTTGACCCTGCCCGCCGGTGATGACGCCTTGGCAGGTGCGCAGCCAACAGCCACCCTGCAATTCGAAGGCAAGCCCGGAGCGATGAAGCACAGTCTGGATACCACCCAGTTGGAAGGTTTTCTGTCGCTGCGCAGCTTTGAGCGTGAACAGCGGCGGGTGGAAATCTTGCAGGCCAATGTTCTGGAAAAGCAGAGATTGCGGCGGGAAGTGGTGGCCAGCAATGCACGCATGGCTTTTCGCGAAAGGCTGCGAGCCGAAGAGCTGGCACGTCTGGAAGCGTTGCAACGACAGATCGAGGAAGAACGCAAGGCCCGTGAAGAGGCGAAAGCGCGGCAAAAGGCAGAAGCAGAAGCTTCAAGACTTGCAGCGGAAGCTGAAAAAGCACGCAAAGCAACCGAGACAACCCAGCCGCCTGCCGCGCAGCCCGTTGCAGACGAGGTACCGGCCGGCTCTGCATTGCCGGACGTATCCAAGCCGGTGGACTTGCTGGAAAGCATCAACAAGCTGCTGCAGTAGCAAAAGTTTATTCAGACTTGATTCTGGAGCGCCTTGAGCACGAACAGTCGAATCGCGGAAGACAAATTAGCTCCTTGCGGCCTGTTGGCATCGATCTCCGCCACCAGCCGGGCCAATGGTTTGCCGGAAATGGTGGCCAGGCGAAGCAGCTCGGCCTGAAACTCGTCTTCAACCGAATAACTCGTGCCGTGACCGTTGATGGTGATCGAGCGCTTTCGCAGCATCCTCAACTATTGTTCCTTGTCGGGTTGCCGCGCCCGTTCGTGAGCGGGCAATTCCAGCCGGTTCGCTTCATGCCTGAGCTGATCCAGTTTGCTGGTTTTCGCTGCCGCTAGTCGAACCCGTGCAGGAATTGAATGAAGCGCACGGTTCGCATCTGCTGCCAGTTCGGCGCTTTTGCGGGCGGCCCGTTTTCGTGCCTGGCGCAAATTCATGATTTCGGCCATGAGCGGCCTATTTTTTCTTGCGGAACGCGTCGAGCGAAACAACATCGGCACCAGCTTCCGAAGGCTTTTCATCAGTCGCCTTTTCGGTTGCTTTGGCGATTTTTGTATCCGCGGAAGTTTTCGCCTTCATGCCCTGCAGTTTCGGTGCGGCGGTTGAGATGGCCGTGGGTGCTTTTGCTGCGGTTTCGGTTTCGGTGGATTCGGGTTTTGGCAAAGCTGCCATTGGCGTTGCGTCAAATTGCAGACCGAACTTCACCGACGGGTCGTAAAAGCCGCGAACTGCATCGAATGGAATGCGCAGGCGTTCGCGGATGTCGTCAAAAGAAAGGTCAATTTCGAAGCCCGTTTCTGTGACTTCAAGGTTCCAGTAGCTGTGCTGGATAACGATGGTCATCTCGTCCGGATAGCGTTCCATCATGCGCGTGGTCAGGCGAACGCCGGGATAGGCGGTCTGGAAGGTGATGAAAAAATGGTGTTGTCCGGGCAAGCCGGTACGCTGGACTTCCTCAAGCACCTTGCGGATTACGCGGCGCAGCGCATCCTGGGTAAGAATGTCATAGCGGATATGATCGTCGCTCATGCTGGTCCTTTGATTCCGAGGTTCGGAATCCCGAATACCCTTATACGCTGAAAATGCCACTTTTCGAAAGAGCAAAGGTATTGGCGCGACACTGAGGCCAAGGGTGTCGAAAAGCGTACAGAACGAACGCAAAGATGAGCGGAAAGTGGAGGCTTCTGTTGCCAGGTGCCTCCGAACCCCGCCTGACCGTGCGAACAGTCAGGAGTTTAGGTCGAAGTCATCACACCGCATTACGCAGCGAGACGAACTTCCGCATAGTTGTCGTTTGCAACTATAGAGATGGCCCGATATCGGCGGGTACCATACCGAACGAAAACACAGTCTTTACGCCCTCGTCGATCCTATTTCGCCCCCGCCGGTTCTCTTCGTGTTCCGCCTCTGCGGCCTTCAAGAAAACTGGTGGAGGCGCCGGGTACAGCCCCCGGGTCCGATAGGTTTATTTCACTGGCAATTTATCGTCATATCCGGCAAGCCGGCATCGCCAATATAGGCTTGATTGCCAGCCAAATAAAGGTCAATGTTTTGAAATGCCGCTTGGGAAGCGGCAAGGCAACTTTGCCGGCAATCGGGGAGATCCAAACATGAGCGACTACCTTGCAGACGTCCAGCGCTATGATGCAGGCGCCAACGCAGACATTGTCCAGAAAATCGTCAAGCACCTCGGCATCGCGTTGCAAAGCAAGGATGCATCGCTGGTTTCGTGCACCGATCAGGCTGAACTCGACCGGGTGCGTGAAAAATGGTGCATGAAAAAGCTGGCAGCCACTGATGGCGCAGCATGTGATGCAACCATCCAGAAAGTATGCACGCAGATGTCGGCAGACCGAAACAAGCAGCGCGTGACGTTTTATTATCTCGTCGCAAAGCACATGGGCAAACTTTCCAGCCTTTGAGCCGCAAGCAAGAACACAGTGCTAAAAGGCCCCGTTGCGGGGCCTTTTTTGTTGCCTACTTCGCAGCCATTGGCGGCCTTTGAGTTTGAAAAGGCACTGTGACCGAAAACACATACGGCCATCATGAACGGGCGCATATCAGGGTCACCAAAACACAAGCACTTCAAACAAAAGGAACCTGACCATGACCACCAAGACCAACACTTTTACCCGGACACTGATTGCGGCTTCCGTTGCAGGCATCCTGTCGTTTTCGGCAGTCGGATCGGCACATGCCGGCGGTTTCATGAGTTTTCTCAAGTTCATGAGCCTGTCAGGAACCGACTTGGGCAGTGGTCGCTGAAACTTTCCAGATCGTGATCAACCAAGAGTAACGCCCTGTTGAGTTGAGGTTGATTGCCGGTTTGGTTACCGGTTCTCCGACAACGAAAGCGGAGAAACTGGATATGGCGATCATCAACCGGCGAGCGGTAATTTGCGGCGCACTGGTCCTGGCGAGCTTTTCAGGCCTTGCCGTCGCCGCGGAAAATCCCGTCTATTCCAGTGGCGGAATTGCCATTAATGGCTATGACCCGGTGGCCTACTTTACCCAAGGCAAACCAGTGGCAGGCATTGCCGGAATTGAGGCTGCCTGGAATGGCGCAACCTGGCTGTTTTCCAGCGAAGCCAACAAGGCTGCTTTTGTGGCAGCGCCTGAAAAATACGCGCCGCAATATGGCGGATATTGCGCTTATGCCGTTTCGAAGGGGTACACGGCCAAGACCGATCCGGCTGCATTCACGGTGCGCAGTGGAAAGCTGTACCTCAATTATTCCCCGGCGGTGGCACAGACCTGGTTGGGAGCGGTGGATGCCAATATCGCCGCCGGTGATGCCAACTGGCCCGGATTGATCGGCCGCTAGAATACCGCAGCAGAACTTTGCGCGCTTTGCCTTTCATGCATCGCAATGTTGCCGGTTGCGTTTGCCGGCACTTGATGCCAACACATTGCCTTCCGGCAATCAAGGAATAGCCAAATGTTTCCTCTTGACCGCATGTTCAAGGCTTTCATCAAGCGCGGGCAGCTGGAGGTCATTGATGCTTCGGGCAAACGCCACATTTTCCAAGGGCAATCCACAGAAGGCTCGGACGGGCTGCACCTGAAACCTGTCACGTTGAAAATCAACGACAGTTCGCTTTACCGCAAATTGGTGATGAACCCCGAACTCCATATGGGCGAAGCCTACATGGACGCCAAGGTGACATTTGAGGAAGGTTCAACGGTTCGCGATTTCCTGACCCTGTTTTCAGCAAACCGGTATTCGCTGGGATCTCTGAAATCACAGAAAATCCTGTATGCGCTGAAGATGCTGGTTCGCAAGGCGCAACAGTCCAACCGCGTTGGTGAAGCGCAGAAGAATGTTGCGCACCACTATGATCTGGGGAACGACTTCTACAAAATGTTTCTCGACGAAAACATGCTCTACTCCTGCGCTTATTTTCGCGATGACAACGAAAGCCTTGAGGATGCACAGCGCAACAAATTGCGACTGCTCGCGGCCAAACTTGACCTGAAGCCGGGCCAGAAGGTGCTCGACATCGGCTGTGGTTGGGGCGACCTTGCGCTGTATCTGGCGCAGCTGGAAAATGTCGAGGTGCTTGGCGTTACGCTTTCAAAGGAACAACAGGCGCTGGCCTCAAAGCGCGCCAGTGACATGGGGTTGTCGCAGCGCGTCCGGTTTGAATTGCGGGACTATCGCGACGTGACCGAGAAATTCGACCGAATCGTTTCGGTTGGCATGTTCGAGCACGTCGGAGTGCATCACTATGGCGAGTTCTTCGCCAAGGTGAATGCGCTGATGCCAGATGATGGCGTCATGGTCTTGCACTCCATCGGGCACATGAGTCCGCCCGGAACGGCAAGCCCGTGGTATCGCAAATACATCTTTCCGGGTGCTTACTCGCCGGCCTTGTCGGAAGTTTTCGAAGTCATCGAACGAAACAATCTGTGGTGCCTCGATCTTGAGTTCTTGCGCCTCCACTACGCGATGACGCTTCGCCACTGGTGCGACAGGTTCGAGATCAACCGTGACAAGGTCGTGGCCATGTATGACGAACGGTTTGCGCGAATGTGGGAGTTTTACCTTATCAGCGCCGAAATGATGTTCCGCACTGGCAGCCAGCTGGTTTTTCACATGCAGCTTTCCCGCAAGCGCGATGCGGCGTCCATCCGCCGCGATTACATGGTCGACAAGCAGCGGGAATATCTGGAGAAGGAAACAAAGATCGGATTGACGCTCAGGGGCGCTGCGCAAGCATGAAAAAAGCAAGCTTCGAACTGCGCCCGTTGTAATATGCGTCCTGGCGAATCGCAGGGCAGTTTTGATGAAGCAGTATCTCGACCTTTTGCAAATGGTCATGGACAACGGCACTGACCGTGGTGACCGAACCGGGACCGGAACGAGGTCAATCTTCGGCCATCAGATGCGCTTCGATCTTGAGGCAGGCTTTCCGGTCACCACCACCAAGAAATTGCATCTCAAATCAATCATTGTCGAACTTTTGTGGTTTCTGCGCGGTGATACCAATGTTGCGTACCTGCACGAGCACGGCGTCTCGATCTGGGACGAATGGGCCGATGCGCAAGGCAATCTTGGCCCAGTTTATGGCAAGCAATGGCGATCCTGGCCCGATGGCAGGGGCGGCGGCATCGACCAGATTGCCAAACTGGTAGACAGCATCGTCAAAAACCCGAACTCGCGCCGTCATATTGTCTCTGCATGGAATCCGACGGAAGTCGACGAAATGGCGCTGCCGCCTTGCCATTGCCTGTTCCAGTTTCATGTCGCCAATGGCAAGCTCTCGTGCCAACTGTACCAGCGTTCAGGCGATATCTTCCTTGGCGTGCCGTTCAACATCGCATCCTACGCATTGCTGACAATGATGGTGGCGCAAGTGACCGGCCTCAAGCCTGGCGAGTTTGTCCACACGTTGGGTGACGCACATCTGTATCACAACCATTTCGATCAGGCGCGATTGCAGCTTTCCCGCCAGCCGGGGAAGCTGCCGACCATGCGAATGAACCCTGCAATCAAGGAAATCGACGGATTTTCGCTGCCTGACTTTACGCTCGAGGGCTATGACGCCGCGCCGTCCATCAAGGCACCCATCGCTGTTTGAGGGTTGCTTTGGCGAACTATCTGCCGGAAATTTTGGCGAACCACGGCTGTGCCTGCTTCGCCTGAGGGTCGGTCGGTCTGAAAAACGCAATCGCCACGGCCTCCGGCTCCACCGGGCTGTCTGATTGATAAACCACGAGGTATGGCTTGGAGGGCATCGGCCCCGAGTATTGCGGTACCGGGATTTGCAGCCAATAGCGCAAATGGCCTGCGGCATACCAATTGCGTTGCTGTGTTTCCCCAATCACGATGGGCATATCCCCTGATGCAACAGCGGGAAATGACTTTGCAAGGGCAGCCGGATCAGGCATGGCGGCGTCGCGTTGCGCCCCTGAAAAAAGCCGCTTGTTTGCGGCTACCATCACCGGAACCAATACCAGCAAAAGAGCCGCAGCCACTGCCAGGCGGCGAAAGGCGGTGGCATCGAGATAGCGGGCAAAATGGATGGCGGCCGCAAGCGGAAAAAACACCGCCTCGGGCTGCAGCCAGTGGTCGCGGAAACTTGTGGTGCCGCCGATCAGGACCAGCGCCAGAAACACCACCAGCAGCATCGCCCAGAGCCGCAGAAAAAGTTTGCGGGCATGCGCTCGTTCGACCGGAAGTTCGTCGACCAGCGGACGGGGGGATTTTCTTTGGTCAAGCCAGCCCAGTACAATGACCGCAAGCCAGACGGCGTGAACGCCGAAAGCGGCAATCGCCCACTCGCGCAAACCATGCAGCCTCGTCTCAATAAACCCGAAACGGTTCATGCCAAGATTGCCAAGTTTTGCCGCACCCGCGACAGGGTTGTCGAGGATGTACAGGTAATGGGGGGCCGCAATGGCCAGTCCACCCAGCAGCGCCAGCAAAAATGCGGGATTGGCGACCACTTTTCGTCCGTCCCGGTCAAAAGCAAAGGCCATGATGATTGTGAGCAAAAACAGCGCGTAATTGTATTTGGCGACCAAGCCGAGGCCAATGCAAACAGCTAGAGCGGCATAGACAAGGCGGGTGGGCCTTTCCAGCAAAGTGAACATGGCAAACGTTGTTGCCACCACCATGAAGGTGTTGCTGACGGTGTGGGTGTGGTCGATCTGGGATTCCCAGGAGAAATTGGCGCTGAACAGCAGTCCGAAACTGCCGACCGCCGCCAGCAAGTTGCTGCCGGTCAGCTTGCGGCCCAAAAGCACCAGCATCACCCACGTGCCGAACAAAAGGGCGTTCTTGATCAGTGCAATGGCAAAGAAGTTGACACCCAGAATGCCGAAAGCAGCGGTTTGCAGCCACTGATAAAGCGGTGGGTGTGGCCCATAGCCAAAGGCAAAGCGGTCGGCAATTGCCAGTTGTTCGGCTTCGTCGAGGTTTGCCGGTGCGCCGAGCGCTGTGCGCAACACCATCTGGACGATGAAATACAAGGCCAGAACCGCGATGGAATGGTCGCGCAAAAGCAAGACCGTTTTTTCGGTCAGTGACTTGTGTGATGTTGCGGGGGAAATGGTCATGTTTTTCGTGCCGTGCAGTTTCGGCTGCCTTGGTCCGCACTGGTCGGACCAAGCCGGAAAAGAGTCAACAGGAAATACCTGTTATGTCAAAGTCAAATACATTGCCAAAGCAGTGCAATCGGGCCAATCCAGCAGAATGATTTTTGTCGGCTACCGGAGCTACGTGAATGCGAAAAGCCAATCTGTCATTGATCGCGGCTGTCGCACAAAATGGCGTCATCGGCGCTTCAGGCGGCTTGCCATGGCGATTGCCGTCCGATTTGAAGCGCTTCAAGGCAGTGACGCTTGGCCGCCCGGTGATCATGGGCCGCAAAACGCATGAATCCATCGGCAGGTTGCTTCCCGGCAGAACCAACATCGTGGTGACGAGAAGCGAAGATAAATCATGGCCGGGGGTCATCGTTGCACAGACATTGGCTGGCGCCGTGAAATTGGCACAGCAAAAGGACGGGGATGGTGAGATCTTTGTGATTGGCGGCGGACAACTCTATGCCGAAGCGATGTCCTCCGCCGACCGTCTCTACATCACTCACGTGGCGGCCACCCCTGAAGGCGATGTTTTTTTTCCCGTAATCGACGACAGGATATGGAAAGTGGCCAGCCGGGAAACCATTGAGGCTGGCGAAAACGATTCGGCCGAGATGGATTTTGTCATCTACGAACGGATCAAAAAATCCTGATTTCCGGTCGGCAACACCGCATGCTGCGGCAAACTGGCGTGCTGGATCAGATTTGACCGAGCAGCAACCGGTTGAAAGCACCAAACAGCATCCCTATAACAAGCTGGCAAGTTTATCCGGGAGGCATACCCTCCCACCACCCCATGACAAGGACGTGCAATGCCCTGGAGCAATCAATCCGGCGGAGGCTGGAACAAGAACAATTCAGGGCCAGGTGGCCCGTGGGGCCAAGGGCCGCAAGGCCCGCGCGGCGGTGGCGGCGGCAACCCGCCAGACCTTGAAGAAATATTGCGGCGCGGTCAGGAACGCCTCAAGCGCGCAATGCCTGGCGGTGGAAGCAGCCTGGGAACCCCGCTTTTTTGGGGAATTGGAGCGGTCGCAGTGATCCTGCTGTACGCTTACCAGTCAATCTACACCGTGCAGCCGGACCAGCGCGGCGTTGAACTGCTGTTCGGCAAGCCCAAGGATGAAATTTCCATGCCGGGCCTTCAGTTCATCCTGTGGCCCATCGAAACTGTTGAAATCGCCACGATTCAGGAGCGCCAGCTCGAAATTGGCAACACCCAGCGCACAAACCAGTCCTCGACCGGCCTGATGTTGTCAGGTGACCAGAACATTGTCGACGTGACGTTTTCGGTGCTTTATTCGGTCACCGACCCCAAGGCGTATCTTTTCAGTGTGGCCAATCCTGATGAAACTGTGCGTCAGGTGGCTGAAAGCGCAATGCGTGAAGTGGTTGGCCGCAGGCCAGCGCAAGACGTGTTCCGTGATGACCGGGGCGGTATTTCCGATCAGGTCAAGGCAACGGTACAGGAAACCCTCGACAGCTATGGCGTCGGGGTTCAGGTGAACACGGTTTCCATCGAGGACGCAGCACCACCGCGTCCGGTTGCCGATGCGTTTGACGAAGTCCAGCGTGCCGAGCAGGATGAAGACCGGTTGGTCGAAGAAGCGCAAAAATACGCCAACCAGAAACTGGGTGCAGCACGCGGGCAATCTGCGCAAATCCGGGAAGCTGCTGCGGCATACAAAAACCGCGTCGTTCAGGAAGCGGAAGGTGAAGCTGCACGCTTCACCTCGGTTTACAACGAATATGCAAAAGCACCGGACGTGACACGCAAGCGCCTGTTCCTTGAAACGATGGAACAAGTGCTCAAGTCCTCGAACAAGATCATCATCGAACAGGGATCGGGCGGGCCGGGGGTTGTTCCCTATCTGCCGCTGCCTGAAATCGGCAAGAACCGTCCGGCACCGGCAGTTTCCGGTCTGACAGGAGTCCAGCAATGAGCCGCCTTTCCATCCTGGGCATTGTGATCGCCGTACTCGGCATCCTTGCCTACAATTCGATTTTCGTGGTCAACGAGCGCGAGCAGGCGATTGTCGTGCGATTTGGCCAGATTCAGGACGTCAAGACCGAGCCGGGCATCTACTTCAAGATGCCGCTTGCCATGCTTGAACTCGACAATGTGCAAATCATCGAAGACCGCAAACTGCGCTTCGACCTTGACGACATCCGCGTACAGGTTTCCGGCGGCAAGTTTTATGAAGTGGATGCGTTTGTCATCTATTCCATTGAAGATGCACGCAAATTCCGCTCAGCCGTTGGAGGCGACCTGACGCAGGCCGAATCGCGTCTTCGCACCCGCCTTGATTCAGCGTTGCGCCGCTCTTACGGCGTTCGCGGTTTTGAATCCGCGCTGTCCAAGGAGCGTGGAGCGATGATGGCAGAAGTTCGCGAGCAAATGCGGGTTGATGCATCTGCACTGGGTATCGCCATCGAAGATGTCCGAATTCGCCGTACTGACCTTACGAAGGAAGTATCCGACCAAACCTATGAACGCATGAAAGCGGAACGTTTTGCCGAAGCCGAACTGATCCGGGCACGCGGCAACGAAGGCGCACAGCGCATCCGAGCCGTCGCGGACAGACAAGTTGTTGAGCTCGAATCCGAGGCCCAGCGTGAATCTGAAATCCTTCGTGGTGAAGGCGAAGCTGACCGCAACCGGATATTTGCCGAAGCATTCACGAAGGACGCGGAGTTTTTCGAGTTTTACCGGTCGATGCAGGCCTATACCCAGGCGCTCGACAATTCGGGAACGACGATGGTCCTTTCGCCTGAGTCTGATTTCTTCCGCTTCTTTGGCAATCCGGCCGGTCGCGCCAAGGCGACAGCGCCCGCACAACAATGACACCGGACACGATAAGCGGGGTGAGCGAAACTTTCGGTCACCCCGGATTGGGCGAGGCCCTTGTGACCGGTTTTGCCATGATGCTGGTATTTGAGGGACTGCTCTATGCCGGTTTTCCCGGTAAAGTGAAAGAAATGGCGCGCCAGTTGCCGATGATCACGGACAATTGGCTTCGCTTTTTTGGAATTGCCGCAATGTTGTGCGGAATTGGCATTATCTGGATTTCAAGATTGTAAGCGGCGGCAACGACTGCACCCAACAAACAGGATGGTCTCGATGAAATTGTCCACCGGAAAAGCGGCATTCAGGGTTGCTGTTGTGGCGGCTGGCTTGGCCTTTTCTCCCTTCATGCAGCCAGCAAAAGCGCAACAGGGACCAAGTTCGGTTGCTGATCTGTCGCAAAAGCTGATAGGCGCGGTCGTCAACATTTCGACTTCCCAGAAGGTTGCCAAGGAAAAGCGCAATTTGCCGGTGCCAAAAGCTCCGGAAGGAAGCCCGTTCCAGGAATTCTTTGACGACGTGTTTCCCGACAAGGAAGGCGAAAACGGCGGCGCAGAAACACGACAGTCGCTGGGATCGGGATTTGTCATCGACCCAGCCGGCATCATTGTCACGAACAATCACGTCATTGCCGATGCAGACGAAGTCATCGCCAATTTCTCCGATGGAAGCCAATTGGTTGCCGAACTGATTGGCAAGGATATCAAAACCGATATTGCCGTTCTTCGGGTTAAGCCGACCAAGCCGCTGACTGCGGTTCCATTTGGTGATTCCGAAAAAGCCCGCATCGGGGACTGGGTGCTGGCTATCGGCAACCCGTTCGGATTTGGAAGAACCGTGACCCTCGGCATTGTCTCGGCCATCGGGCGGGACATCAATTCGGGTCCCTATGACAATTACATCCAGACCGACGCCTCGATCAACAAGGGCAATTCGGGCGGTCCACTGTTTGACATGGCCGGAAATGTGGTCGGCATCAATACTGCGATCATTTCGCCTTCGGGCGGTTCGATAGGATTGGGGTTCGCCATTCCTTCCAATCTTGCCAAGAGCGTCGTGGACCAGCTTGTGCAGTTCGGCGAAACCCGGCGCGGCTGGATTGGCGTCCAGATACAGACGGTTACCGACGAAATTGCCGACTCGCTCGGCCTCGACAAGGCGCGTGGAGCGTTGATCGGGGATGTGGTGAAGGGCGGACCTGCGGACATTGCGGGCATCAAGTCGGGGGACGTGGTTCTGTCGTTTGACAGCAAGCCGGTGGTGGAGATGCGCGACCTGCCCAAGATTGTCGCTGATACGCCGGTTGAAAAAGAAGTCCCGGTCGTCATCCTGCGCAAGGGCAAGGAAGAGACACTGGCGGCGAAAGTGGGCCTTCTGGAGGATGATGAAGCCAAGAAGGCTTCTGTTCAGACTGTCGAGCCTGAAGTTGATGCTGCCCCGGTGGGCAAACTATTCGGGATGACACTCAAAGACCTGACTGATGAAGAGCGTCAAGCCGGCAAGGTGGGCTCAGAGATCAAAGGTGTTCTGGTTGCGGAAGTCGATACTGGCAGCCTTGCTGCTGACAAAGGAATCGAAGTTGGCGAGATCATCGTCGAGGTTGGACAGGAAGCTGTTTCCAACCCGCGGGAAGTCTCGGACCGGATTGAAGCCATCCGCAAGGAAGGCCGCAAGAATGCACTGGTTATGGTGTCGAGCCCGAAAGGCGATATTCGCTTCGTGGTCCTGCGGGTCGAATAGTCGGTAAACCGTGCCAAAACCGGTCCGTCAGGCGAGAAATTCGTTCTGTTGATAGCCTTGCAGGTACAACAGCGCTGTCAGATCGCCGTGGTCGATGCGAATGCGGGTCTGGCTGGCCACAATCGGCTTGGCATGCAATGCAACACCGGTTCCGGCAAGTGCCAGCATGCCAAGATCGTTGGCACCGTCGCCGACAGCAATGAATTGTGCCGGTGAAAGCCCGTGGGCAGTGGCAATCGCCGACAACGCGTCGGCTTTGGCTTCACGGCCCAGAATTGGCTCGATCACTTCGCCGGTAAAACAACCGTCTTTCTCGATCAGCACGTTGGCACGGTGCTCGTCGAATCCGAGCTTTTTTGAAATTGCCGTTGTGAACCTTGTAAATCCGCCTGAGATGAGCGCGGTCCACGCGCCATTTGCCCGCATCGTCGCCACCAATTCCTTGCCGCCAGCCGCAAGCGTGATGCGGCTTTTCAAAATTTCCTCCACCACGCTCACCGGAAGACCTTTCAGAAGACCGACACGCTCACGCAGCGCGGTTTCGAAATTGATCTCGCCATTCATCGAGCGAGCAGTGATCTGCGAGACAAGCGGGCCAACGCCAACAAAATCAGCCAACTCGTCAATGCATTCCTGGTCGATCATGGTAGAATCCATGTCCGCGATCAGTCCGGCCTTTCGCCGCGTCGTAGAATGCTGGACGGCTGTGTCGATCGGTTTGCCGCTGGCCAATTCCGCCAGAACGGTTTCAGCCTCTTCCCGTTTCATGCTAACCGGCAACACCAGGTCGCAGGCAGTTCGGGGAGCCAACCAGCGTATTTCACGGGCCGAAATGGCTTGCGCGGTGGACGACACGAACGCATCATCCAGCGCCCGCTCCAAAGGATTGGCGACCAAGGTGGCTACAAATTTCATGCTGTTTCCCAAACACCCCGTCGGCAGGAAGCCAAATCATGGCTAACCTTCCAGACGCGATCCTGATAGCTGGCCCCACTGCCGGGGGCAAGAGTGCTTTGGCACTGGATTTGGCGGCAAAAACCGGAGGAGCGATCATCAATTGCGACTCCATGCAGGTGTATGGCGGGCTTTTGGTACTTACAGCACGCCCGGACGCACAAACAATGCTGCAGGCAGAACACCATCTTTATGGCCATGTACCACCATCACAGCCCTATTCTGTCGCCATTTGGCTCAAACAGGCGGCTGATGTGTACAATTTCCTGCAACAGCAAAAGCGTCCGGCGCTTTTCGTTGGCGGTACCGGCCTGTATTTCAAGGCGTTGCTGGAGGGCATTTCAAGCATTCCGGCCATTGAACCGTCTGTGCGGCAACATTGGCGCGGGGTAGGGGACATTGCGCCTGAAACGCTGCATGGCGAGTTGTTGAAACGTGATCCGGTCGCTGCTGCGCGGCTCAACCCGGCCGACAGGCAAAGGCTTGTGCGGGCGCTTGAGGTGTTTGACACGGCAGGACGCAGCATCATCGAGTTTCAGTCTGCCGCAGGCAACCCTGTTGTTCGCTCGCACGCAAACTTGCGGAAAATCATCGTTGAACCGCCCAGGCAGGTGCTGCATCAGCGGATTGAAGCCCGGTTCGATGCCATGCTTGCCCAAGGCGCATTGGATGAGGTGGAAAAATTCATGGCCCTGGGTTTGCCTGACCAGTTGCCCGCCATGAAAGCGATCGGCCTTGCTCCGCTATGGGCACATGTGAGCGGCAAGATTTCGCTTGAGGAAGCGGTGCTTTTGTCAAAAGCTTCAACGCGGCAATATGCCAAGCGCCAATCCACCTGGTTTCGCAACCAGTTCGGGCCGGAATGGGAGCGAAATCCTGCCGCTCAATTTTCGTTTGATATCGAACGTTAACCATCTCCGTTCACTGCCCTTTCAATCTATTGGCATACAGAAATACCGGGGGCCTTTAACAGGCGGATAGCAGACATGCGCAGCGGCTTTTCTACGCGGAACTTCGATATCGTGATGGTGATGGACGCCATCCTGATCTCGTTGGCGTGTCTGCTGGTAATCCTTGCCTATCGCGAGATAGCAGAAGCGCCGGGCCGTCACAGTCAGGATTTGGCGCTGACCGTCATGGCAGTGTCGGATGACTTGTCCAGCGAAGATGATTTCAGTGGCTTGCGGCTCGATTCTGACGGAGCAATACAGTTTCGCAGACGGCTTGAAAATGCCCGCAAGCAAGTGAGCCGGGCGCGCGACAATGCAGAATTGTCAGTGTATTCCGACCACCCAGGTTTCGCAAATCTAAGTTCGGCCAAGGATTCGTTCCGTGAGGCTGCGTTGGGCGCAATCCGTTCGGGACAGAACAGTTTCGTGATCAATGCGACCATAGACGGTGTGAGCTATGTGCGTATCGCCGCACCACTTGTTGCGTCATCCAATTGCGGTTCGTGTGCTGATGCCGGCAAGCCGGTCTACGCCAAGGGCGATATCATAGGCATTCGCGAGGTGATCATCCCGGTGGGGGATGCATTCGCACGCACAGTGCAGAAACTTCTCTTCGCATGTGGAATGTTGGCATCATCCCTGATGGTATTCCTTGGCATCATTATTCCAATGATCAAGCGGAACCGCCAGGAAAAAGCCCAGATGCAAAATCTTGCGGCTTCGATGGAGGTCCAGGCTACCACGGACCCGCTCACGGGTCTGCACAACAGGCGATATTTTGAAGATTCGCTGCAGCAGTTTCTCGACCGGTTCAATGCGTCGAAAACCACATTGGGACTGTTGGTTTTCGATCTGGATCATTTCAAGAAAGTCAACGACACGCACGGCCATGACGCCGGGGACATGGTTCTGCGTGAAGTGGCATTGCGGCTCAAAGCGATCACGCGTGAAAACGATGTGGTCGCCCGCATCGGCGGCGAGGAATTTGCGGTCATCACTCCCTTTGCCAACATGGAGCAATTGCTGGCAGTTGCTGAACGCTACCGCAGCATGATTGGTGCCCTGAACATTCCCGTTGGCAATGTCATCTTGAAGCCCACGATATCAATCGGTGTGGCCACCAGCTCTGATGGCGTGCAGCGTGCAGCAGACCTTTTCAAGGCCGCCGACAAGAAACTTTATCAGGCCAAGCGCGAAGGCCGCAACCGGGTCGCCGCCTGATCCGTCGTTGAAGCAAATGCTGTTGACGGAATGCTGTGGCGCAATTACTGTGTTCAAAATTCGAAATGGAGTTGGTGATGACAAAGTTCATCATTCTTGTGGTTAGCAGGCGCACACGCGTGGCGGATTAACCCGCCGGCTTCAAGCAGCGTGTGCGCAGATCAAAGGCTCCGAAAGGGGCCTTTTTTATTGTCCTGAACCAGCCGCAAATGGTGTGGCATTTTTCAACAGACAGAACGACGGAACGGCAGGAAAATGAGCAAGAAGCAGCAAATGACCGGTGCGGAAATGGTAATCACGGCGCTGGTCGAGCATGGTGTGGACACCATATTCGGATATCCCGGCGGTGCGGTCCTGCCCATTTATGACGAATTGTTCCAGCAGGAAAAAGTTCGCCATATCCTGGTTCGGCACGAGCAGGGTGCAGGACATGCCGCTGAAGGCTATGCACGCTCAACCGGCAAGCCGGGGGTAATGCTGGTAACTTCCGGCCCCGGCGCGACCAATGCAGTAACGCCCTTGCAGGATGCCCTGATGGATTCAATTCCGCTGGTTTGCATCACTGGCCAGGTTCCGACGGCGCTTATCGGATCGGACGCTTTTCAGGAAGCAGACACCGTCGGCATCACCCGCCCATGCACCAAACACAATTGGCTGGTTCGCTCGGTGGATGAACTTCCGTTGATTCTGCACGAGGCATTTTATGTTGCGTGCGCCGGAAGGCCCGGGCCGGTCCTCATCGATATTCCCAAGGACGTGCAGTTCGCAACCGGCACCTATATTCCGAAAGCACAGTTCAAGCACCGCAGCTACCGACCGCAATTGTCCGGAGACATCAAGCAGATACAGGCTGCAATTGAGTTGATGGCAAGTGCGAAGAAGCCTTTGTTTTACACCGGCGGCGGCGTGATCAATTCGGGCAGGGAAGCAAGCCATTTGTTGCGCGAACTGGTGGAGCTGACCGGGTTCCCGATCACGTCGACCCTCATGGGTCTGGGCGCCTATCCGGCCAGCGGCAAGCACTGGCTGGGAATGCTGGGCATGCACGGTACATATGAAGCAAACATGGCGATGCATGATTGCGATGTGATGATCTGCGTTGGTGCGCGTTTCGACGACCGCATCACAGGGCGGCTCAACGCATTTGCGCCAAATTCCAAGAAAATCCATATCGACATCGACCCGTCATCGATCAACAAAAATGTTCGCGTGCAGGTTCCCATCGTCGGTGATGTCGGGCACGTGATGGAAGACATGCTGCGTTTGTGGCGCGCACATGCTGGCAAGCCGGACAAGGCGGCGCTGGCCAAATGGAACGACCAGATCACGACCTGGCGGGCACGGGATTGTCTTGCCTATCGCCCGTCAAAGGAAGTCATCATGCCGCAATACGCGGTGCAGCGGCTTTATGAACTTACCAAGGACCGCGACACCTACATCACCACGGAAGTCGGCCAACACCAGATGTGGGCCGCACAGTTCTATCATTTCGAACAGCCAAACCGCTGGATGACATCGGGTGGGCTGGGTACCATGGGTTATGGCCTGCCGGCGGCGCTGGGAGTTCAGATTGCCCATCCCGACGCGCTGGTAATCGACATCGCCGGGGATGCATCCATCCAGATGTGCATCCAGGAAATGTCGGCGGCAATCCAGTTCGATGCGCCGATCAAGATTTTCATCTTGAACAACCAGTACATGGGCATGGTGCGCCAGTGGCAACAATTGCTGCATGGCAACCGGTTATCACACAGCTACACCGAGGCCATGCCTGACTTTGTCAAGCTGGCAGATGCTTATGGCGGGGTTGGCATTCGCTGCGACAAGCCGGACGATCTCGATGATGCGATCCTTGAAATGATCAACGTGCGCAGGCCGGTGATCTTCGATTGCCGCGTTGCATCGCTGGCAAATTGTTTCCCGATGATCCCGTCGGGCAAGGCGCACAATGAAATGTTGCTGCCAGATGAAGCCAGTGACGAGGCTGTCGCCACTGCAATCGACGCAAAAGGCAGGCAGTTGGTGTGAAATTTTGTTGAAGTCGCAAGCTGTGGTATT
>JBGSOG010000015.1:0-37325 GCA_041739225.1 Rhizobiaceae bacterium | reverse complement strand
GGTCAGGAAGCCGGGACAACTTCCTCCTCCAGTTCCATGGCTTCCTCGCGCATCAACAGCAGTATCACCGAGCCAATGGCTATGAATGCCAGGATGATCCAAAGCGCGGCGCGAATTCCGGCCTGTTCTGCCGGTAGCGCGGCCATTCCGTCGCGAGCATAGGCGGCAGCCAGATCAGCCGCAACCCAGCCAAACAGCGCCGGTCCAAGGACCGATGACGACCTTCCGGCAACCGAAAACAAGCCGAAAAACTCGCCCGATTGCGAAGCAGGCGTCAGCTTGGCAACCAGCGTCCGGCTGACCGATTGCTGTCCGGCAATGGCAAATCCGGCAACGCACGCGATGACATAAAACATCGGCGCACTGTCATTGACCATCATGCCGCCAACCGCCAGCGCCAACACTGCGCCCGACCACAACATGGCGCTTTTTCCGCTGACATGATCGGTCATGTAGCCAAAGACCCAGGAGCCGATGACATTGGTCACCTGCACCAGCACGATGAGAATGATCAATTGCTGCTGCTCAAAGCCGTAAAGCACCGCACCGATGATTGCCGCAAAATTGAGGGCAATCATCACCGCGTCGTTGAGGAAAATGAATGCTACCAGAAACACCATGTAATCGCGGTATTGGCGCGCCTTTCGCAACGTCGCGTAAACTTGGCGAAAGCCCAGTGTCCACAGCGAAACGCCAGGAATGGCAGGTTTTGGCAAAGCTGTTTCGCGCACGTAGATGAACAGCGGCAAGGTGGAAACTGCAAAAAAGATTGCTGTTACCACCATGGTGGCCGGTACCGCGCCGCCGCCCAGCACCACCACCATTGGCAGCACAATGGCAAGGCACAGGATGCCGCCAATCGAACCGATCGCCCAGCCATAACCGGAAATGCGGCCGAAATTCTTTCGGTCGGCAATTTCCGGCAACATTGCGTTGTAAAAGATCTGGGCGGTGCGGTAGCCGATTTCGGCAATGACAAAAATCCCGAACCCGGCCGCCACATCACCTTTGCCGACAAACCACAGCATCGCAGTTGCGACACATGCGAGAGCCGTGAAGGCCGCCAGAAGGCGCATCTTGATGGCCATGTGGTCCGCAATTGCGCCCAGCAGCGGCGAGATCACGGTGACAACCAGCATGGCCACAGCATTGGCAATACCCCAAAGCCGTGTGCCTTCCGGACCACCAACAACTGCGTTTTTGAAAAACGTCGGGTAAATGGCCAGGATCACCACGGCGGCATAGGCTGAATTGCCAAAATCATAAAGATACCAGGCAAAGCGGCGTCCGCGTTCCGTTTCGAAGAATGCCCTCATGACCCCGGTCCTTCCTTACATCCCGCGCAGTTCTTCGCGCTCGAACGGAAACTTGGCCACAGCCATCGCCGCATTCCGCAATTTCTCGTCCATTGCATAGACACCATGCTTTTCAGCAGGGACAAGCGCGGCAATCGCTGCCATGATTTCCTCGCCGATCCGGTCTGTCTCTTCGCGCCGGCCAATGGTATCAGCCTCGCGCCGGAACGGCCCAAGCGGTCTGCCAACCTTGATTGTCAGCTGGGGCCGCCATTGCTTGAACAACAATGTGAAACCATCAAGCCCGACCGGAATAACCGGCACTCCGGCCTCCAGCGCCAGAAATGCCGCGCCCGGACGCGGCGGACGCAGCACTTGCGCCCAACAACCGCCTTCCGGGAACAGCGCCACAATGCCGTGCTGGTCAAGCACGCCCATGGCAGAGCGCAGGGTCTGGCGTGAATAGCCACCGCGAAATGCCGGGAAATACCCCCACAGGTGTGGCAGGAAATGCACCCATTTTGGCGCAAAAACAAAACGAAACCCGCCAATGAATTCGACTTGTCTGCGCGATAGCCACAACAGCGCCACGGGATCGGAAAAATGGAAATGGTTGGCGACCAGAATGAACGGTCCGGAAGGCGGCAGATTGTCCCTGCCTTCCACGCGCAACTTCGCTACCGCAAAAAATGCAATACCTGCCAGCCTGCGCAGGAAAAACCGCACGATCCCCCGCCTGGGATAGGCGGGCACCTCAAGGCTTTGCGCTGTTTCGCGCGCAATCTCCATTATCTGTCCTCCCAAATTCCTGGCATGGCATCAACAATTGCCGGGAATTGCAAGCCTCGATCCCAAATAGCGTTGCCGTTTCCCCGCTTGACAAAAAAATACTTCCTCGGTCAATGTTCTTTTCAATTCGAAGTAAAATAAAATACTTGATTGTTTTGTATATATAAAATAACTAGCCACGGGCATTGGGCGTGGGGTTGTGTTGTGCGTAATTTCCCGAAAAAGGCGATTTTTACGTCGCACTCGGATGTGGTTTTTGACGAGTATGAATATTCCATCCTGAGGGATTTGATCGAAAGCTGCGGCGTTGAGAATCCTGAGCACATTTCAAGAGAAATACTTTCGAGATTTGAAAGTCTGTCAATTTTCGTAAACAACATTGAATCGATTGACAATTTCATTGAAGATGAAAATATAAAAAAGATCCTTATCAATATGAATAATTTATACTCTTATATTTCCAGATCAAGATTATCTGATAGAAATATTTTCAAAAATTGGAACGAACTCATTGATTTTTGCAGATTTACAACTGCTTTCAAGTTGAATCAGCAAATGCACGCGATATATATGCATAGCAACTATAGATTTATAGGACACGAAGCCATTCAAAGCGGAACGATCCACGATATTAAAATTTACAATCGGGAAATAATAAGAAAAACGCTTCGAGT
The DNA here is from genome assembly GCA_041739225.1 of Rhizobiaceae bacterium. Taxonomy (GTDB): domain Bacteria; phylum Pseudomonadota; class Alphaproteobacteria; order Rhizobiales; family Rhizobiaceae; genus BOKV01. Next base: position 34,567 of record JBGSOG010000015.1, on the reverse strand, counting down.
TGGCGCGACCAAGCTATTACTTTTCAAAAACATTCCAAATGGAGAAATTTCCCCAAGCAATATGGACTATGAATTATTCCACAATATTAAAAGAACTTGCGAGCTTGTACAAATATATTTGATTGACGTGCTTTTAATTGCTCCAAAAGGAGAAATAAGTATTCTAAATAGCCTGAAAATATTACCAGATTTTTTTGATAAAAACAGGAATTAAATATAAAATACCAATCTCAACTCCAGCATATTAATTGTTGTGATCAATTATTAGTTATTTATTTTTTTCAATGATTTTTACCGGTGGATATTTTTGTGGAATGGGTCCAAAACCCGGTTTGAGTGCTGGCAAGGGCAAAGGCTGCACACGCGCCGCCGCCTCGGCGGCTGTTTCGATATTTACATCGCCCGGTTTGTCACCAGCTTTGGCTGCCGCGCGCGATCTTCTGGTTGCAACTGCTCGCGCCGAAGCGATTCCCGTTCGGGCCATGATCATCATCAAGAAGGCGCCGACGCCGCCGTAGACCGCTCCCGGCAATGTAAATGGCAGTGCAGGCTCAAATATTTCCCACGCACCTTTGATCACGGTCTGGTCGGGGTTTTGCAAAACGAACAGCGGCCGGGTTACGGGATGGGCCTTTTCCATCAGGGCTTGTTGACCTGCCAGCGCATCCAGCCGGGAAATTGTTCGCGACATCGACGCGCCACGGTCGCGCGAAAATGGCGTTGGCGAGCCCAACATCTGTTCAAGCGCCTGTTCCCGGCTCAGTTGGGACTTTTGCGCATCTGCATCAAAATCCGCTACAACGATCCGCAATTCATCAATCGCACCGCCAAGCCTTTGCCGGTATTGCTGAGCAAACTCCGGGGCCTGCGACAAAAGCGCCAACCCTCCGGCTGCGAAAACTCCGGTCACGCCTTTGCTGATGATCCCCATGAACGCGCCTTTTCAAGCCTGCATTTTTGATTTTGCCGCTAACGGCCTGCAGTATTGAAAGTATCGCACGATTCGATGCGACCCGTTTCGAAGCCCTTGCGGAACCAGGCGGCGCGCTGCTGTGATGTGCCATGGTTGAATGCATCGGGCACCACATAACCTTGCGTTCGCTTCTGGATCGCATCATCGCCGATCTTGTGCGCAGCGTTGATTGCTTCGTCGATGTCGCCTTCCTCAAGCCAACCTTCCTTGGCAACGTAATGGCCCCACACACCGGCAAAGCAATCGGCTTGCAATTCAACCTTCACCGACATCTGGTTGACTTCGAGCTTACCCATGGACTGGCGCATCCGGTTGAATTCCGGCAGCACCCCGATGATGTTCTGCACGTGGTGGCCCACTTCGTGAGCCAGCACATAGGCTTGCGCGAAATCGCCCGGTGCACCGAACTCGCGGGCCAATTGGTCGTAGAACGACAAGTCAATGTACACTTTTTTGTCGCCGGGGCAGTAGAATGGCCCCGAAGCTGCCGATGCCATGCCACAAGCCGAGCGGACCTGGCCTGAAAACAGCACGGTCTCAGGAACCGGATATTCGCGCCCGTAAGACTGGAACACGCCACTCCAAATCTCTTCGGTGGAAGCGACGATGGTCTTTACGAACTGGCCCTGCTCATCGCTGGTGCGTGGCGTCTGCCCAGTGGTCGGCGCTTGCCGGTCAATGCGCGGCAATTGTTCTGGCGAAATCGACGGCCCGATGCTTCCGCCATTGAGAATGGTCAGAGGGTTGATACCCAGCGCCCACAGAACCAGTCCTATGACAATGATGGTGCCGCAGCCCATGCCGCCGCCAGACGCGGTGCGTGGCCCGCCCATGGGAATACGAATCTGGCCGCCGCGTCCGCCCGGAAATCCCATGCCGCCCGGCAAGCCAAAACCGCCGCCGCCTTCGCTCCGGATGTCCTGGACATTTTTGCTTTGCCGTCTGCCTTGCCAGCGCATGCGCCTGCTCCCGATGTCGTGGTAAGGCCAAATTCATTGGCCGTCTGACCGCACAAAAGCACAAACGCGTTGGCATTGGAACAGAAAGGTTGTCGCTCAAACTGCCGTTCCGGCACAATGCACCAACGGGTCAACCATTGTTCCGCACTGGCGGCCCGTTCACAGCCCGCAAAGGTTATCGCACGGCTTGTTTTGCAAAAATTCGACTGAATGCAGCAACAACGCGCGCCAGTTTTTTCGAAAACGAACAGCTCACCATTGCATGTTGGTGCAGGTCAATTTCCTGCGGCACGAGGAAGTTCTTGCCAAGATAGACTTGTGACAGCATTGGTTCATTTCCTTCTTCAAAAGGTCAAACCGGTCGGTACAACTCCTTGCATGACTCGGGTACGCAACAGGCTTATCAAAGCCCCATGGTTGTAATATGTGCACTCGGTGCGGTATTGTCAACAATCGAGTCGCACAATGTGCACATTAACCAATCATAGCCACAATTCTTTTCCATGTCGTAAAAGCACCGTAAAAGCACGTGGAACGAAAACCCGGCACGGGAAAATGAGGACGGCAAAATGACACCAGCTCAATTCAGGATTTGGCGCAAAAGCCTGGGCTTCAAGCAGAAAGACGTGGCTGACCTGCTGGGACTGAAGAAGCGGGTTATCCAGTATTACGAGAAGGGCAAACGCGACGGCAAAACCGTTGAAATCCCCAAGTCGGTCGAGCTGGCATGCTATGCCGTTTCCCAGGGAATTGGCGGCTATGACGGGCAAGAGGGAAAAGCGCTTGAACTGCGCCTCGAAATTGAAAACACCGAACAGGATGGAATGTTGCAATAACCTTCAGTCGCGCGTTTCGGCAGAGCGGGGAGTTGCACGGCTTTTTGCCCAACCCCTGCGCCAACCCCTGCGCCAGCCACTTGCCAGCCACTTGTTTGTAAGGATGCTCTCTCCCCAATTTTCAGCGTTTGCGGGGTTACATCGCCCGCCACCTTCGCCTATAAGCCGGTTTCAGCCATCAAATGATCCAAACGCGTCGGCACCTTGAGCCGAAGATGCTGCCACGCGCCAAAACGAAAAGACCGCCATGCCAAAGCGCACCGACATCGACGCCATCCTGATCATCGGTGCCGGTCCGATCATCATCGGCCAGGCATGTGAGTTTGACTACTCCGGGACGCAAGCCTGCAAGGCACTCAAGGCTGAAGGCTACCGCATTGTGCTGGTCAATTCGAACCCGGCCACGATCATGACCGATCCCGATCTTGCCCATGCCACCTACATTGAACCGATCACGCCCGACGTGGTTGCCCGCATCATTGAAAAGGAACGCGGCGAACATCCAGGTGAGAAAATGGTGTTGCTGCCGACCATGGGCGGGCAAACGGCGCTCAACACCGCCCTGTCGCTGAAACAGATGGGCGTGCTCGACAAATGGAGCATCGAGATGATCGGTGCAGATGCCGCCGCCATCGACAAGGCCGAAGATCGCATGTTGTTCCGCGAGGCCATGCACAAGATCGGGCTGGAAACGCCAAAGTCTGCACTGGCAAATGCCACCGTCATCAAAAAGCAGGACAAGGCGCGCTACCGCGAGCAGATCGAAGCGTTGCGTGCCGCCAATCCTGACGAAGCCGCTTTCAAGATCGCAACCATCGAATTCGAACGCCAGTGGCAGTCGGGCGAAAGCGACCGCAAGGAGCGCTACAAGGCGCATGCACTGGCCATTGCCTCGGATGCATTGGGTCTTGTCGGCCTTCCCGCTGTGATCCGGCCATCATTCACGCTGGGTGGCACTGGCGGCGGTATTGCCTACAACAAGAGCGAGTTTTTCGAGATTGTCGAAGGCGGGCTTGACGCCTCCCCCACAACCGAGGTGCTGATCGAGGAATCGGTTCTGGGCTGGAAAGAATATGAAATGGAAGTCGTGCGCGACCGCGCCGACAATTGCATCATCGTTTGCTCGATCGAAAACATTGATCCGATGGGCGTACACACTGGCGATTCAATTACCGTCGCCCCCGCCCTGACACTGACAGACAAGGAATACCAGCGCATGCGCGACGCATCGATCGCAGTGCTGCGCGAGATCGGCGTCGAAACCGGTGGGTCCAACGTGCAGTTCGCGGTCAACCCGGCAGATGGTCGGCTGATTGTCATTGAAATGAACCCGCGCGTATCGCGTTCATCGGCTTTGGCTTCAAAAGCCACCGGCTTCCCGATTGCTAAGGTCGCGGCGCGCCTTGCCGTCGGCTACACGTTGGACGAACTCGACAACGACATTACCGGCGGCGCCACACCGGCCTCGTTCGAGCCCTCCATTGATTACGTTGTCACCAAAATACCGCGGTTTGCCTTTGAAAAATTTCCGGGTGCAGAGCCGGTCCTGACAACTGCCATGAAGTCGGTTGGCGAAGTAATGGCCATAGGGCGCACCTTCGCCGAATCATTGCAAAAGGCGCTGCGTGGCCTTGAAACCGGACTGACCGGGCTCGATGAAATCGAAATTCCTGGCCTTGGCCAGGGCGATGATCGCAACGCCGTACGTGCTGCCCTCGGGCGCCCCACACCGGACAGGCTGCGGATGGTTGCCCAGGCATTCCGGATGGGCTGGAGCACGGCGGAAATCCACGATTGCTGCAAGATCGATCCTTGGTTCCTTGAGCAGATCAGCGAAATCATTGGCATGGAAGCGCGCATTCGCCAGATCGGCTTGCCGCAGGACGGCGAAAATCTGCGCATGCTCAAGGCAATGGGATTTTCAGACGCCCGGTTGGGCTCGCTGACCGGCAAGGACGCCATCGATATTTCCGCGCTGCGTGACAAGCTCGATGTCCACCCGGTCTACAAGCGCATCGACACCTGCGCAGCGGAGTTCGCTTCGCCCACGCCCTACATGTACTCGACCTATGAAGTGCCGTTTGCAGGTTCGCTGCGTTCGGAAGCGGAAGTATCTGACCGGCGCAAGGTCGTCATCCTGGGCGGCGGACCAAACCGGATCGGCCAGGGCATCGAGTTTGATTATTGCTGCTGCCATGCAGCCTTCGCATTGGCCGACGCCGGCTTTGAATCGATCATGGTCAACTGCAATCCTGAAACCGTGTCGACCGATTACGACACTTCTGACCGGCTGTATTTCGAGCCGTTGACCGCCGAGGACGTGCTGGAGATCCTGCGCGCCGAACAAGCCAGGGGCACCCTCGAAGGCGTCATCGTCCAGTTTGGCGGGCAAACACCCTTGAAGCTTGCAGCAGGCCTTGAGGCGGCTGGCATTCCGATCCTCGGCACCTCGCCAGACGCCATCGATCTTGCCGAAGACCGTGACCGTTTCCAGAAGCTTCTGACCCGCCTGAAGCTGATACAGCCGAAAAACGGCATCGCCTATTCGGTGGAACAGGCACGCATCATCGCTGGCGAACTTGGTTTTCCGCTCGTCGTTCGCCCGTCCTATGTGTTGGGCGGCCGCGCAATGCAGATCATCCGCGATGCGGGCGGCCTTCAAGACTATTTGCTCGACACTGTACCGGAACTTGTTCCCGAAGAAATCAAGGCGCGGTACCCAAATGACAAGACCGGGCAGATCACCACCCTGCTGGGCAAGAACCCGTTGCTGTTCGATGTTTATTTGCCAAACGCCATAGAACTCGACGTCGATTGTCTGTGCGACGGTGATACCGCCTTTGTTGCCGGCATCATGGAGCACATTGAGGAGGCCGGAATTCATTCCGGTGACAGCGCCTGCTCGCTGCCTGCACATTCCCTCACCAGTGAAACCCTGGACGAAATCGAACGCCAAACCCGCCAATTGGCCAAAGCACTCAACGTTGTCGGACTGATGAACGTGCAATATGCAATCATGGACGGCGTCATCCACATTCTGGAAGTCAACCCGCGTGCTTCCCGCACAGTGCCGTTCGTTGCCAAAACCATTGGCTCGCCGATTGCCAAGATTGCTGCAAGGGTAATGGCTGGCGAAAAGATCGCAGTTGCCGCTGCTGCCTATGGAGGTTTGCCGGACCCGCGCCAGCTCAGGCACATTGCTGTCAAGGAAGCGGTTTTCCCGTTTGCCCGTTTCCCGGGTGTCGATACTTTGCTGGGACCGGAAATGCGCTCAACCGGCGAGGTAATGGGTCTGGATACCGGCTTCGCAATGGCTTTCGCCAAGGCGCAGCTGGGCGCCGGTGCGGGGCTTCCGGCATCGGGAACCGTGTTTGTTTCCGTACGTGACAGCGACAAGCCGCGTGTCCTTCCGGCGCTGGTTTCGCTTTCGCGCTCCGGCTTCCGGATCTTGGCCACAGGTGGCACCTGCCGCTATCTCAATGAAAACGGCGTGCCTGCCACCCGCATCAACAAGGTGCTGGAAGGCCGTCCGCACATCGAGGACGCCATCCGCAACCGTGAAGTGCAGATCCTCATCAACACCACCGAAGGGCAAAAGGCGCTCAGCGATTCCAAGTCTTTGCGCCGCGCCGCGTTGCTGATGAAAATTCCCTATTTTACCACGGTTTCAGGTGCGCTCGCCGCCGCCGAGGCCATCGCCGCCCTGCGCAGCGGCGAGTTTCAGGTGCGCCCGCTGCAAGCGTATTTCGCGTGATTTGACACCTGTTACCCATGCGCATACCTTGTGCGCATGAACGCCAGACGCAAGCCAGCAAATTTGTCACTTGATGCCGACATGGTTCGCGAAAGTCGCGAACTTGGCATCAACCTGTCCCGGGCCGCAGAAGATGGCATCGCCCGCGCCTTGAAGGCTGAAAAAGAGCGGCTTTGGCGGTTGGAAAATGCAGAAGCGATTCAGGCCCACAACGAGTGGGTGGAACGCGAGGGGTTGCCACTTCAAAATTACCGTCAATTCTAAAAATGGCACAATTTGATATTTTCACAATCTCAAACCAAAAATACCTGTTCCTGGCTGTGCAACACGACATTCTCTCACCGATTTCGACCACTGTTGTTGTGCCTTTGCGTCCACAAAAAGACGTGCCAAAATCCGTGAATCGCCTGAACCCGATCCTGACCATTGCAGGAGAGCAATGGGTTTTCGTTCCTACCGCTTTGGCAGCCGTGCGCAATTCCGAATTGATACCAACAGGTCTGTCGCTTGCATCCGAGCGTGACGCCATATTGGCAGCAATGGATTTGTTGTTCTTCGGGATTTGATCCCCTCACGCTTCGACGAAACCCATCCGCACCGGGTAGCCTGCCGCCGCCAGCGCCAGCTTTGCTTCCTTCGGGGTTTGTTCGGTAAAATGGAAAATGCTGGCCGCAGCGACCGCCGAGGCGCCACCATCGCGAACGGCCTCAAGCATGTGGCCATAATGCCCGCAGCCGCCGGATGCGATGACGGGAATGCGAACCTTCCGCGTGACCGACGAAATCAGGTCAAGGTCGTAGCCCTGCATGGTCCCGTCGCGGTCAATGGAAGTCAGAAGGATTTCCCCAGCGCCAAGCCGCTCCAATTCCATGGCCCAGTCATCCGGGCGTCTGCCGGTTGGTCTTGTGCCGGAATGGCTGAAGCACTCGAGCCTGCCGTCTTCAAGCCTGCGTACATCAATGCTGGCAACGATGCATTGTGTGCCGAACTCCGCCGCACCTTTTGAAACGATCGCGCTGTCGCCATAGGCAGCCGAGTTGACCGAAACCTTGTCGGCACCCGCCCGAAGCAATTTACGCATGTCTTCGATACCGCGCACGCCGCCGCCAACTGTCAGCGGAACAAAGCATTCATCGGCAAAGTCGTTGAGTGCCTCATGGTCCACCGCGCCTTGCTCGGCGCTGGCTGTGATGTCGACCAGGATCATCTCGTCAACCTCGCGCCGGTTGTAGACCTTGATCGACGGCAGGACTGCCCCCACCCGCCGCCAGGAATTGAATCCGACGCCTTTTACAAGCCCCAGATCCTTCCACAGCAGTGTCGGAATGACCCGGATTTTCAGCATGGCTTCAATTCCAGGAAATTCCCCAGCACACGAAAGCCGGCCTGCGCGCTTTTTTCCGGGTGAAACTGCGCCCCGTGAACATTGCCCGAACCCACAATCGCCGCAAACGGCACGCCATGTTGGCAAGTGGCAATGACATCCCCGGGATTGTTGGCCTGAAACGCGTAGGAGTGGACGAAATAGAAATCCGTGCCATTGGGAATGCCGGCAACAATCGGTGAGGGGCGCACAATCGAGACTTCGTTCCAGCCCATGTGCGGCAAGCGCTCTTTGCAACCGCTTTCCTCAAGGTGCCGTACGGTGCCTGAAATCAGCCCAAGTCCTTTGGCACCACCTGCTTCGGTGCCATGCCCGGCAAGCAACTGCATTCCCAAACAGATTCCGAAAACCGGCTTGCCATTTTCCACCGCAACAGGCAGCGCCTCGTCAAATCCTGCTTTGCGCAGCGACGCCATGCCGGCGGAAAAACTGCCCACACCGGGCAATATGATGCGGGACGCATCGCGCAAATCCACCGGATTGCGCGCGACAACCGGTTCTGCGCCAAGTTCCACAAGCACCCGGCAAACCGAGCCGATATTGGCAATGTCAGTGTCTACAACGGCAACTTTCATGGCCGTTACGATAGCCGGGTTTCAAACATTGTCGTAGTTGATTTTCGTTAGATTGCCGTGCTTGTCCTTGACGAGTTTGCCGTCGGCATCGCGCTTGAAAATCTTCTTGTTGGTAAACTTGTCACAAAGCGAAATGAACTGTTCGAGGGTCATGTCAATGCGCTCGAGCATGTCTTCCAGCCGCTTGCCAAGGTATTCCCACGGGAATTTTCCGTCATGAATCCGCACGATGTCGATTGCATCTTGTCGTGAAATCCGCCCGCGGCGCAAATGAAGGCATGCATGGTCTGTCGCGCGACTGAAGCCGAACTTCAGGAATTTGAAGTAGTCATGAATGCCGTGCAGATTGTTGTCGAGGTTCTCATAATTGAGCATCGCCCCTTCAACCGGTTTGTGATAGGTTTCAAAACCATGGGCCTGGGCAATCAGCGCGTTGGAAATGCCGTCCCAGGGAAGGAAATACCCAAGGAAAATCCCGGTTACGGCAGCTTTGGCAAGGTCTTCATCGCTGGGATAATGGTACGGAATGAGATCACGGCGCGTCAGCCCGTCCATTCCCACCATGTCGGAAACCCGCATTCCCAACAGCCCGCCGAACTCTTCGAGCCAACGCCGGTCGAGCACATGGTTTTCGGCAGCTGTCGCAGGGCCGCCATACTCGTTTTGGGAATTTTCACCCCAAACAATCAACGGCACGCCAAACTCGACCGCCGCACGAACGGGAATGGTGAAAATTCCAACATGCTCCGGCCATGAAATGTCGCCGACCTGCAAAAGTCCGATCCGGTTCAGTTTTGCCCGCACGCGTGGATTTGGCGACATCTCGATGACATCGACCCCGAGATTTTTCAAATTGTCGAGGTTGCGGCGGCCAATGTCTGAAAGATCGCAAGTCGTTGCGTTGACGCACAATGGGTTCATTCCCAGTTGCAACATGCGCACCACTTGATAAGTGCTATCCTTCCCGCCGGATACAGGAACGATGCAATCCCAGTTGCTGCCATCTTTCGAGCGATAGCGGTCGACAACCTGAAGCAGTTCAATTTTGCGACTTTCCCAGTCGACTTGCTTGCGTGCCTCGAAGCTGCGGCAAGCATTGCAAACGCCATCGTCATCGATGTGCAGGTCCGGCTTGGTATGCGGCATGACACACCGACAACAATATTTGAGCATTTTTCCCCCAGCCAGAACCGGACCGCTGACTATTCACGGCGGATGATACGGCTCCTGATATGTTGTCGCGCATATTGCATCGGCATGGCCTTGCGTCAACGCAGGCCCATTGCAACCAGCCATGCAAAAAACAGGATGAAACCTGTCGCGAACCTGCTATAAAACTGTAACACGGCCCCGGTCAGCTTTCCGGTTGGCCGTCTATTTTATTGTGCGACGCTGTTGGGAAGGAAACGGCGGCGGACGCTGAGGGGAAGTTTGATGGAAAAAATACCAATGACGGCGCACGGACAGGCGATGTTGATCGCCGAGTTGAAGCGTCGGCAAAGCGAGGAAAGGCCGGCCATCATCGCGGCAATTGCCGAGGCAAGGGCGCATGGCGATCTTTCCGAAAACGCTGAATATCACGCAGCAAAAGAACAGCAGAGCCACAACGAAGGGCGGGTTGCCGAACTCGAGGACCTGTTGTCGCGGGCTGAAATAATCGACATTTCAAAATTGAGCGGCAAGACCGTGAAATTTGGGGCGACCGTCACCTTGGTCGACGAAGACACCGAAGAAGAGAAAACCTGGCAGATCGTTGGCGATCAGGAAGCCGACGTAAAGTCCGGCAAAATCTCCATTTCATCACCCATCGCTCGTGCCCTTATCGGCAAATCAGCAGGTGATACGGCAGAAGTGTCGGCGCCCGGCGGCTCGCGCTCGTACGAAATCCTCAAGGTGAAGTTCGTCTGACCCTAGCCAAGAACCGACCGGAGAGCATTTGCCACCCGGTCGCAATCGGTGTCGCTCATCAGCGGATACAGCGGCAGTGACAAAGCCCGCCGGTAATATTCCTCCGCGCCTGGCAGGGACAAGCCCGGATTGAGCGCCTTGTAGTAGGGCTGCCAGTGAATGGGGATGTAGTGGACCTGTGTGCCGATGCCGAGCATGTGCAACTTCTTTGCCAAAGCGTCACGCGTTGTTCCCAATGCCTTGAAATCAATCAAAACCGGGTACAAATGGCGGCACGGGTCGCAATCCTGGGCAGTCCTGACCACTGAAACATGCGGGTGGAAGTCCGCAAAAAGCCGGTCATACCGTGCCTTCAACGCCTTCCGCCGCTCCATGAAATGCGGCAATTGGGACAACTGCGAATGCCCGAGCGCACAGGCAAAGTCGGTGGCGCGATAATTGTAGCCCGGCGCCGCCATTTCATAATACCAGGGATTGGCAGAACCATCTTCGCCGAAGGCAAGCTCGCGATTGGAAAACCGCGATGCGTCACGTTCCAGTCCGTGGCTGCGGTCAAGCCGCATCTGCCGGGCCATTTCGGCATCGTTGGTGGTAACCACGCCACCTTCGCCCATGGTGATAGTCTTGACCGGATGCAGTGAAAAACATGCAAGATCGGAATGTTTGCACGATCCGACTTCCGCCATGCCGCCGCCATGGGCAAACCGGGTTCCGATGGCGTGGCAAGCATCCTCGATCAGTCTGATGCCGCGCGGTTTGGCTTCGGCGGCGATGCCGGCCATGTCTGCCATTTCTCCGTTGAGGTGCACCACTACTGCCGCCTTGACCGGTCCGCCTGCCCTTTTGACGGCATCAAGGAAAGTCTCGCGGGTAACGAGCCCGGTGTCAGGGTCGCAATCCATGAACACGATGCGTGCTCCGCAGTAGCCCGGCCCATTTGCGGAAGCCAGAAAGCTCTGCGATGGCGCAAGCACGATGTCACCTGACTGAATGCCCAGCGCCATGGCGGCAAGGTGCAGCGCCGCTGTGCCGTTGGAACAGGCAACTGCATTCCCGGCACCCGTATAGCTCGCGAAAGCTTGCTCAAACTCGCCAACCTTGGGGCCAGTGGTCAGATACGGCGCAAGCAAGGCTTCGCGAACCGCCAAAAGGTCGGTTTCCGTGATCGTCTGTTTGCCGTAGGGCAGGAAGTCCTTGGCCATTTATTACCCTTTTTTGCCAACCGGGCGCTTGTTTCAAGAAAATCCCTGCCATGCAAGAGGGAGCACGCTGCCTCGTGAAGGTTTGACCTGACACTTGATAATTTGTATCTGCGTCAACAATTGGCAATGAACCTGTTGCCTCAAAAGAGCCACGGGGCAACATCGGCAAATGCCTGAAGCCAAAGGTACCATCAATCTGGTCGACTTGTGCGAGGCATCGGTACAGGTCCGTGAAGCGATGCGGGACTTGCGCAACAACGATGAAGTCCGGCACTTCATGATCTCGCAGGGTGAAATCAGCCCGGAAGAGCATTCGCGCTGGCTGAAATCACTTGAAGGCAACAGAAAATCAAAAGTGTTCGCAGCCCTCTTCCAGGACAAACTTGTCGGGCAAGCCAATCTGACACAGATCGATGGTGACAACGGCCACGCCGAGTGGGGCTTTTTTGTTGATCCAAAAATGCGCCGCCATGGCCTGGGTCGGCAAATGCTTTGTGCCTTGCTTGATTTCGTGTTCAACGATTTTGGTTTGCAGAAAATCAATGCGGGAGTGCTCAGCCACAATGAAGCCAGTCTGGCCCTGCACAAACGATTTGGATTTGTCGAAGAAGGCCGCCGGCGCCGTCATGCATTTCAAGATGGTGCTTGGCGCGACCTTGTTCTCTACGGTATGACACGTGAAGAATGGCATGCGGCAAAGCCGTCATTGCAAGGAAAAGAAGCATGAGCGAACCCCAGAAAGACACCGCCTATTATCTCGCTTTGATCGACGAGATCGAAAAAATCCGCGGCAAAAACAACAAGAACTGGATGGATTTGCTGCGCCTTGCTTTCAGGCATGCCCCGAAGGATGCAGCAGCAATCATGGCCGAAATCTACAAGATGGATGGCGACATTTCCGACCTGGCAAAGAAGCTGTCGCAATAGTTGAAATCGACCGAAAAGAGTCTGCCAATGGCAACCATCACCCTCAACGGCACCAAGGTCGGTACTGGCTGCGCGCCTTATGTTCTCGCCGAAGTGTCGGGCAACCACAACGGCTCCATCGAACGGGCCAAGGCAATCATTACCGAGGCTGCCAAAGCTGGCGCTCATGGCGTAAAGCTGCAAACCTACACGCCAGCGACAATGACCATACGCAGCGACAGACCGGAATTTCGCATCAAGGGTGGCTTGTGGGACGGTTACACACTTTGGGACCTCTACGAATGGGCTCACACGCCTTATGAATGGCATGGCGAACTGTTTGCCCATGCCAAATCGGTAGGTGTCACCTGCATTTCCACGCCATTTGACGAAACAGCGGTTGATTTGCTCGAAAGCGTGGGCGCACCGTTTTACAAGGTTGCCTCTTTTGAAATGACAGACCTGCCATTGGTGCGGCGCATTGCCGAAACCGGCAAGCCAATGATCATTTCCACCGGCATGGGAAATCGTGACGAAATTGCCCGTTCGCTCGATACCGCACGCAAGCATGGCTCAGGCGAGATTGTGCTTCTGCATTGTATCTCCGGTTATCCAACCCCGGTTGGCGAGGCAAACCTGCGCGCTATCCCGGATCTTGCAAAAGAGTTCGGCGCGCTTGTCGGCTTGTCCGATCACACCATGGGCAACACCGCAGCCATTGCCGCAATTGCCCTGGGTGCCTGCCTTATTGAAAAGCACTTTACCCTCGCCCGCGCCGATGGCGGACCCGATGCAGACTTTTCGATGGAGCCCCCGGAATTGCAGGCGCTGGTTCGCGACAGCGCCGACGCATTTTCAGCCCTTGGCGGAGGCGGCGTACGGCGCACGGATTTTGAGACTGGCAATCTCAAATTTCGCCGTTCAATCTGGGTCGTCGAGGCGATGCGCAAGGGCGAAGCATTCAGATCGGAAAAACTGCGCCGCATTCGCCCGGGCAACGGGCTTTCGCCAGAACGTTACGACGAAGTGCTTGGTCGGGTTGCCGCCCGCGACATTGAAGCGGGCTCACCATTGACCGAGGCAGATCTTGGCTGACGCACTGGCCAGTCGCGATGCGGTCTGCATCATCCCAGCTCGCGGCGGCTCTAAACGCATTCCGGGCAAAAACATCCGCCAGCTCGGCGGCATGCCACTAATCGCCCATTCCATTCGCGCAGCACGGGAAAGCAAATGCTTCGCCCGGGTGATTGTGTCCACGGACGACGCTGACATCGCCGCTGTATCGCGCGAACACGGGGCGGAAACGCCTTTTGTACGTGGCGCGGATCTTTCAAATGATTTTGCCACCACTGCCGATGCCTTGAAGGATGCGATTGAGCAAAGCGGCGAAGCCCGGCGAAAAATCGTGTGTTGCCTGTACGCGACAGCCCCTTTTGTTTTGCCGCAGGATTTCATCGCCTCAAGGCAATTGCTCATCGACCATGGTGCCGATTGCGTTCTTTCGGTCACCGACTATGATTTCGCTCCGTTGCGGGCATTGGGCAAAGGTCAGGATGGCTCGCTTTCCTGGGTCTTCCCGCAATATGAACTCACCCGCAGCCAGGACCTGCCCGTCCATGTTCACGATGCCGGAATGTTTTACATGCTCGACCTGGCGTCTTTCCTCAAGTCCGGGCGCATCCTAGCCGGACGCACTTTCGGTCACCACATCGAGCGAACCAGAGCCATCGATATCGACACGCCGGAAGATTTTGAGTTTGCGCAAATGCTGTTTGAACTTCGGGCAGCGCAGGCGGGGAATGCCAAATCATGAAAAACCGGCGTGCAATCATGGTCGGCTTCAACGAGCAACAACTGGCAGCGTTCGCCGGTGAAGGCCTTGAACCCGTTTGCCACATAGGCAGCGAACCAGCCTCGTCCCTGCCCGGCTGCCAGTTCATCGCTGCACGCAGCTATGTTCGCTATGAAATGCCAAAGTCCGAGCCTCGCTCCATTCCAACGGAAAAATGGCAGGCTGCGCGTGAAAAATACCTCGACTATTTTATCCGCTGCGCCGATCGCTACGCCAATTCCAGCGCGTTGCTGAACGATTGGACCGACTACGACATGCTGTTCATGACAGCGCTTGAGCAGGCCCGCGACCTCATCGAAAAGCACCAGCCCGACTGTCTGCTCTTTGTGAATTACCCGCACCGCTGCGCAACCGTGGCACTTTTCGCCTGGGCCCAGGTGTGCGCGATACCTTCTGTGCTCAGCTTCCAGAGCCAATGGCCGAACATGATGCTCCTGCTTTCACATTGGGAGGACATGGGCAGGTTCGAAAGTGCCGTGCTTGACGAGGCCAAGCCGATCGACATTTCACCGCCCCGGTCCATGCCGTTTTACATGAACCGCATCAATTCGCCGGGAGCAAAAGTCCGCCGTTCAGTCCTGAAATTTGCCGAGTTTTCAGCGCGGCTTCTTGCCTGGCCATTCCTGCTATTGGGTGATGGCGGCGAATGGCGCATCAACCGCATTCTTGATGAACTCCGCAACAGCGCCCAGGGCATCGCGCTCTCCCGCAACCGCCGACTGGCTCCGCCTGTGCCTTTGGAGAAACTCCCTGAGCGGTTTGTTTTCTTTCCACTGCATCTTCAGCCGGAAATGAACACCGACATCATGGGCGGCGCCTGGGCCAACCAGATGCTCGCATTGCAAAGGCTTCGCAGCTTTGTTCCGCCTGAAATTCCGATTGTGGTCAAGGAAAACCCCAAACAGACCGGCCTGGTGCGCAGCCGCCTGTTTTGGCAACGCATGGCTGCAATACCAAATCTGATGATGACCGATGATTCAGTCAGCAGCCTCGAACTTGTCAAACGAGCAGAGCTCACAGCAACCATTACCGGCACGGCC
Source organism: Rhizobiaceae bacterium (assembly GCA_041739225.1). Classification (GTDB taxonomy): domain Bacteria; phylum Pseudomonadota; class Alphaproteobacteria; order Rhizobiales; family Rhizobiaceae; genus BOKV01. The sequence goes on along the minus strand of JBGSOG010000015.1, from coordinate 19,178 downwards.
GGATGGGAAGCATTGCGGTTTGGCCGCCCGGCGCTGGCGTTCGGTCATGTCTTTTGGTCATCGCTTCCGGGGGCATTTCAGATCGGCAATGCCACTTGGAACGACGTTGAGACTTTCCGGTTTGATGCCGAATTGATGGCACAAGGCGTTGAAAAAATCAGTCGAATTGCATGGTATGGAGTAACTGACCGCGACTACATTCCCATTGTTCAGGATTTTGACCCGGCAAAAAACGCCGTGCAAGTGGCCAAATCATTCCGGGCTTATCTGGACAGAGCCCTTCCCTAAACCGGCAGCCAATCCTTTTCGCCCTCATCGAGCCAAAGCTCGCGCAGCCAGGGTGCCGGCCTGGTTCGGTACTGCCATTTCGGGCAATCACCTGTCAGCGCCTCTTCCATTTTCGGCGTGCCATGGAAGCACATCACACGGCAGTCATCTGGCAGGCGTGGCACCGAGAAGAAGTTCAGCGGCGGCCATGCAATGGCCTGCCGCTTGTAGGAACAAATCCAGCCATCGGGGAAATATTCCAGAACCCCATGGCTGTGCGCCGTCATTGAAATGTATCTTTGTTCGCCCTTCCACTTGAGCGCCGCTTCAATGTTGGAGGCAAAGTCCCCAAGCAGAAACGGGTGCAGCGCCGGGTCAAACCGATATACGGAGCCATGGCCACCAATGTTTCCGCGGCGGCGCTCCAGCCAGTCGCGGCCCATGCAGATTTTGCCCGGCACATGATCAAACAAAGGCCCCAGCGGTCCGCTTACCACCACATCAAGATCCATCACCATGCACGGCCCGGACAAACCGGCCTCACCCGGCTGCAAGATCGTTACCTTGCGCCAGGCGCCGCGCCGTTTGCCAGTGGTCATGGCTTCCACCATTCGACTTTCAAATGGTACGACTGGAAGCTCGAATACCTCCACCTCGGCGCGGATGCCGACCGGGTTTTCCGTGTAGCACACAAAGCGGAACGGTCGGTCCATGAACCGTTTGACACCGGCATACAGCCGGTTGACATAATAGGCCGGGAATTTGTTTCCCCACTTGATGCAAACAATGGTCGCAGGGACCCTGTCGCTCGCTGCAATCTGGTTCATCACAAAAACATGCTCATGGTGCATTTACGTAAATTGCCCTGTAGCACCGTTGTACCCAAGCTTACAGGCCTTGTATCAGTTGTGCGACAAAGCCTGATGCAATGTGTGCCCGAAACGACACGGTCTGCCTTGCAAGGCACAGGCAAGCTGACATTGTTGCCTCTGTCGCATTGCTTGAAATGCCGTAGCGTGAATGGTTATCTTTGCGTCGAACATCAAATCAACCAATGGCGAAATTTCGCCTTGTCACGGGGCAAAAGACATGTCTGCCACACACTCACCTGTTCTCATCATCGGCTCCGGCCCTGCAGGTTATACCGCAGCCATTTATGCTGCCAGAGCCATGCTCAAGCCAACCCTGATTGCCGGCATGGAACAAGGCGGCCAATTGATGATCACCACCGACGTCGAAAACTACCCCGGCTTTGCCGATCCGGTGATGGGTCCATGGTTGATGGAGCAGATGTTGAAACAGGCGGTCCATGTCGGCGCCAACATTGTCAACGATCTGGTTGTGGAAGCGGACATCGCTTCCCGGCCTTTCCGCATTCGTTGCGATTCCGGCGCTGTTCACACATGCGACACTCTGATCATCTGCACAGGTGCCAAGGCCAAATGGCTCGGCATTCCAAGTGAACAAAAATTTCAGGGATTTGGCGTTTCAGCTTGTGCGACCTGCGATGGATTCTTTTACCGCGCAAAGGAAGTCGTGGTTGTTGGCGGCGGTAATTCAGCAGTCGAGGAAGCACTGTATCTTTCCAACATCGCTTCCAAAGTAACAGTTGTGCACCGCCGCGATTCGTTCAAGGCGGAGCGCATCTTGCAGGAGCGCTTGTTTGCCAAGGCAAATGTCGAGATTGTCTGGGATCATCAGGTCGAGGAAATCACCGGCACGGACACGGTTCCCGCCGCAGTTACCGGAATTCGCCTGCGCCACGCCAAAACCGGCAAAATTACCGAACGCAAGGTAGACGGCGTTTTCATTGCCATTGGTCACGCGCCGCAAACCGAACTTTTCGATGGCAAGCTGAAAAAACGTCCCTCAGGCTATTTGTGGACTGCGCCAGACTCTACGGCAACCGAAGTTCCCGGGGTCTTTGCTGCCGGCGACATCACCGATGACGTATATCGCCAGGCAGTCACGGCCGCAGGCATGGGCTGCATGGCTGCACTTGAAGCTGAAAAATACATTGCCGGACATGGCGCGATGCAACTGGCAGCAGAATAGGGAATCTCGCGGTGGTGACGAGCAACAGCATGGACTGGGACAAGCTGCGGATCTTTCACGCAGTCGCTCAGGCTGGCAGTTTCACCCACGCGGCCAACACCTTGAACCTGTCTCAGTCGGCGATTTCACGTCAGGTCAGTTCACTTGAGCTTGACCTCGGCGTGCCGCTGTTTCACCGCCATGCGCGCGGTCTGGTCATGACGGAACAGGGCGAAACCCTGTTCCAGACCGCGCACGATGTTTTGTTGAAACTGGACGCCGTCAAGGCGCAGCTGACTGATTCAACCGAGCGGCCCGAGGGCAAGCTGCGGGTAACGACAACCGTTGGCCTTGGCACGGGCTGGTTGCCATCGCGGTTGCACGAATTTCTTGAGCTGTATCCCGATGTGCAGCTGGAACTGATCCTGGAAAACGAGGAACTGGACCTGGCAACCCGCCAGGCAGACTGCGCCATAAGGTTTCGCCAGCCCCACCAAAGTGATCTCATTCAGCGCCGTTTGTTCACCGTTCATTTCAACATCTACGCATCGCCGGCATATGTGGAACAGCATGGCCAGCCAACCCGCATAGAGGATCTCGACAACCACCGCATTTTGACCTTTGGCGAAAACCTGCCACCCTATTTGTCCGAAATGAACTGGCTGGAAAGTGCCGGTCGCCCGGCATCACAGCCACGGGTTCCGGTTTTCTCGGTCAACAATTTGATGGCGCTGCGCAAGGTTGTGGAATCAGGCGCGGGCATTGCTGTTCTGCCAGCCTATATTGTTGAAGAGCGGCACCAGTTGGTGAAGCTGATCCAGCACGTTGAAGTGCCATCCTTTGACACGTATTTCTGCTATCCCGAAGCCATGCGCTCGTCTGCACGATTGAAGGTTTTCCGCGACTTCCTGATCGCCAAGGCCAGGCTCTGGCAGTACTGATTTACGCAGCCTGCGTGGGCGTCGCCTGAACGTTTTCGCGTTGAAAACGTTCCCGGTGCGCGTTTTTATTGTGGTTGCCCCTTGCACCCGTGTTCGCTCCCTGCAAACAACATGTGCAGTGCTTCTGGTGGCTTGGGATCGGTCATGTCAATTTCTCGCAGATTTTTGATCACGGTCTCTGCTCTCCTCCCATTGGTGTTTTCTGCGGCCAATCCTGCCTTTGCTGCAGAAACTGCACACCTTCCGGGCACCGATCTCAGCCTTTTGTGGTGCATGCCGTTTGTTGGTCTGTTGCTGTCGATAGCCATTTTCCCGCTGCTTGCACCCGATGTCTGGCACCACCATTTTGGCAAAATCACCGCCGGTTGGGCTTTGGCCTTTGTTCTTCCGTGCATCTATTTGTTCGGTCCCGCCCTTACCCTTTACGAATTGCTGCACACCATCCTGCTGGAATACATTCCTTTCCTGATCCTGCTTTTTGCGTTGTTCACCGTTGCCGGTGGCATACTGCTGAAAGGCAACCTCCACGGTTCGCCAGCACTAAATACGACCATTCTGGCTGTCGGCACCGGATTTGCCTCGATTGCCGGAACCACTGGCGCTGCCATGCTCCTGATCCGCCCGATTATTCGGGCCAACGACAACCGTCTGCACAATGCGCATGTCATTGTTTTTTTCATCTTCCTTGTTGCCAACATTGGCGGCTCCCTGACGCCGCTGGGTGATCCGCCGCTTTTCCTGGGTTTTCTCAAAGGCGTGGATTTTTTCTGGCCGACAGTCCACCTTTGGCAGCCGATGCTGATGGTAACTGCGATCTTGCTGGCAACGTTCTTTGCTCTTGACTGGTACCTTTTCCACATCGACGAGCACTACCCGCCAAAGCCGGACCCGACGCCGGACTCGCGGCTGCGGATCGAAGGCTGGAACAATGTTGTGTTGCTGGGAGCCATTATGCTCGTTGTATTGATGAGCGGCATCTGGAAACCGGGGATCGAGTTTTCCGTGTTCGGCATTGTCGTTGAATTGCAGAACCTGCTGCGCGACGGTCTGCTAGTTGCGATTGCTTTGGTTTCCCTTCGCATTACCCCGAAGCATGTTCGCCAGGGCAATCATTTTTCCTGGGGACCCATAATGGAGGTCGCCAAGCTGTTTATCGGCATTTTCGTCACCATCATTCCGGCCATTGCCATCCTGAAGGCCGGCACCAGCGGTGCATTGGGAGCGGTGGTTGATCTGGTGACAGGCCCCAACGGCCAGCCGGACAACATGATGTATTTCTGGCTGACCGGTTTGCTTTCCAGTTTTCTCGACAATGCGCCGACATATCTGGTGTTTTTCAACACTGCTGGGGGCGATGCACAACAATTGATGGGGCCGCTCGCCACCACCCTTGCGGCCATTTCCGCCGGTGCAGTCTTCATGGGTGCCAACACCTACATCGGCAACGCGCCGAATTTCATGGTGAAAGCAATTGCCGAGGAAAAGGGCATCAAGATGCCCAGCTTCTTTGGCTACATGTTGTGGTCAGGTACATTCCTGCTGCCCTGCTTTGCGCTGGTCACGCTGCTGTTTTTTGTTTGAGCACTGCCCAATTGTCCGTTGCAGTGCATGGCGAACTTGACCTGAAAAAATGGTGCATTCGGCTCGCGCGTGTTTTCAATGGTGGTTGACGATCCCGATTTCCAACCCGCAACGCTGAAAGTGATTCGCTGTCGGGCTGAATTTTTCAGGTTTGTACCGGTTTCAAGACTCATCGAGCTGCCAGAACTGTTGCACGATAGTCGCGGTTGGCCCCTGCATTAATACTGGTGCAAAAAGTCCAGCACTGGAAAACAAGGCAGCATCCAAAGTGACTTTGCCTTGAAAATCAGCACGTTGCTGCGATTTCTTGCAGATATATGACACCACTTCGAGCGTTTCTGCCTGTTTTTGCATGCCTGTGATGCAGAAATTGGCATTGCGGATGCGAAAGTCTGCCCGCATAACCGCACCAGTTGCACAGTTTCGGCACCACCTCCTCCCGGTGCTTGCGACAGTCAACTGTTCCCCTCTTGAAGGTTTGTTTTACGTACCTTCACACTTCAAAGCCGGGCCAAAGCGCCCGGCTCTTTTTTCGACCAGTGTAATTCACTTTGGACCAGTTTTTGTGGTTTTCGCACGACGGTCCAACGTCTAAAACTGGCTTATGACCACCGTACCTTCAATTTTGACATTGGAAGCAGCCATCCGCGGATGTGCGGCCGGATTTTCCCTGCTTTCCGCTTGGCGCCTTTCAATTCTGGGCCGCCACTCCCCGGCCGCAGGCATTGGCGCCGTTTTCTGCATGGTAATGGCTGTCTACATTGCGTTCAGCTCACCAGCTTTGCGGCCATGGATGGAAGCAGCGTTTGTTCCGCTGGTTTTGACAATAAATCAGGGAGCGGTTTTGCTTTGGCTGTTTTCCATAGCGCTGTTCGACGATGATTTCCGCTGGCATTGGAAACATGCTTTGCCGCCAACAATGATATTGCTGTTGTCCATCGGGACCTTGTTGGGGCCGGAAGTCCAGCGAACGGCTTTTTTTCTGGCCTATCAGACTGCATCAGCAAGCCTGTTGGCGCTTGTCCTTCTGGTGGCTGTGCGCTCGCTGAAAAGCGACCTGGTATCGGAGCGGCGACGTTTTGCCATTGCCCTCAGCATATTGGTGCCTTTCACCGGACTGGTGACTGCCGCAGTCGATGTGCTTTCATTGTGGCAGCCTTCTCCACCAACGCTGGTGGCGTTGCAATCAGCCACAATGCTTTTGCTTTCCGCCCTTTTCACGCAGTGGATTGCTTCCCAAGGCCTGACCATCTTCGCAAAAGTTGATCGTTCAGGTGCCTCGATGCCTGTCATGGACCGGAATATCGCCCCGGCCGACACAATAGAACTACGCCGGATCAGGGAATTGATCGCAGCCGGAGTGCTCCTCAAACCGGAAACAAGCGTTTCCAATCTGGCCCGCTTGGCAGGCTTGCCGGAGCACCGGCTGCGCCGCTTGGTAAATGATGGCATGGGATATCGAAACTTCCGCTCGCTGGTCAACGACTACCGGATCGAGGAAGCGAAGCGCAGGCTGGCCGATCCTGCAAGGGTGCGCGAGCAGATGATCGTTCTTTCATTTGATCTGGGATATGTTTCGCTTGCTCCCTTCAATCGGGCCTTTCGCGAGCGCACAGGAATGAACCCGACGGAATTCCGCAAGCTCGCACTAGGGTCAATTCTCATTGATTAGCACGAAATGATGGGAGGGAATTTGTGTCGGTACAAGGCGCAAGACCGCAGGAAGGCTCAAGCCTTTCAAGGGCTTGCAACGCTGTAACGGCGCAAATTCACCCCACCCGAAGGGCGCTTCCGCAATGACACGGACTGCAGCGTCAAAATTCTTGACCGGGGAAGCTGCCCCGCTCTTCGAACTTTTCCTTGAATTGCGTGCCATATCGGGCGTCATTTCGCGCAAATCAACGGGTCTTGACCCCAGGCGAACTCGTATCTGGGTGAGCCGGTCGATTTCCAAATTTGCCAATCAAAAACCAGACAATACCGCCGTTTGTGAAATTCGCTTGGACCCGGTTTTTGATTTCTCCCACTCCTTGCAGGCAGTCGGCGCTGTTGTCGGCTATTTGGAGCAAGGACAGGTCCAATGCATTTTCTACAAAACGACGACGCTGGCATTCTGGCATTTGCAATCGAAATCTATCCTGCAATCCTGCAGACCGATTTTCTGCGCTACTTCATCGGCACCGGAGTGGTATGGGGCGGCTGCGAGCATGCCTTGAATTTCTGGACAAGAAACCGGAAGATCCGGCAACAAAAACCCGCCGCAGCCCAATTGTTTCGCGAGTTCGCAATATCCATGCGCACTGTGGCATTGTTTTCACTGGTCGGACTTGGACTTGCAATCGCCGTCAAAACGGGTTGGCTTTCCATCTTGCCTTATCCGCAAGGTGCGGGTTGGGTTTGGTTCGCCATCAATCTGGCCTTGTTGCTTGTCTTGCACGATGCCTGGTTTTACTGGTCGCACAAGATCATGCACAATCCCGCCCTGTATCGGCACTTCCACCGTGTACACCACCGGTCTTTCAATCCATCGCCTTTCGCGGCCTATGCCTTCAACATTGGCGAGACGGCAGTGAATGCCGCATTTTACCCGATTGTGCTGCTGATTGTTCCCACCAGCGGGCTTTGCGCTGTTGTCTTTCTGTTCATCATGATGGGCGTCAATGCGCTGCACCACAGCGGGTATGAGATCTACCCGGCACGCGCAGATGGAAAGCCGTTGTTTGACTGGATGACCAGCGTAACCCACCATGATTTGCACCATGCTGAGGCGCGATGGAATTTCGGATTTTACTTCACTTTCTGGGACCGGTTCATGGGCACCGAACATCCGCGTTACCACGAAGAGTTTGCGAAGGCCGTGCAACAGACGCAACGTCTCGCAACAACGGGTTGACCCAAAAAAAACAACCGGGCGAAAGCCCGGTTGTTGCTACAAACCCATCAGGAATTTGATTTTACTGTTTGCCGATCACGCCGTTATAATCTGCGATCTCGTCCTTGGAACCGCACAGATTGCCCATCTTGGCGCGCCACCATGTGGCTTCGCGGGTTACGGGCAGGTTTCCGCACTGCGTTACGCTGGCAATGTTGCGCGGGATGCGAACCATCGGGTCTGCCGTGCGGTCGCGCTGCATCAGCGTGTTTGCACTACCGGTGCCGAAGGAATAGCGGACCCCGACCCAGGCACCGTAGTAGTCATCCTGACCAGCTTCCGCCTCGCCATAAATGCTCCAGCCGTTGCGGCCTTCCGGCATGTACTCAAAACCGACATTGGCAACGTGGCCACGCGAGATCAGCCGGTGCCCGACCGAGCCCTTCAAATTGTCGGTGAAATAGTAGGACAAATCGACTTCGTCGATGAACCTTGTGTTCACATGCTGCCCGAACTGAACGCCAGTCAGAACATCCAGTGTCCAACGGTCAAAATAAAGCGAGGATTCAAATGCAACACGCCCGGCATGTTCCGGATTTACATAGCCCCAGTCGCCATAAATACCGAACATGCCTACGGAAGGGTCACGCCAGAAAAGATGCAATGCCGCCGCTGAACTGATGTAGTCCGAGCGGTAATTGCCGATCCCCAGGTCAAGCTGCGCGCCGAACTGGTCAAAATAAGGGAATGGTACCGCGGCGGAAGCCACAACCATGTGGTTGGCATAACCGCCGATCACGCCGGTCAGCGCCGAAACCTTGAAATTGATGCCGTCCACCGCCGGCCGTTGCTCATAGATGGGACGCGGATCGAGAATGTCGGTATTCACAACCACATCGGCCGCAAAAGCGGGAGTAGCGCCAGCAAAAATGCCCAAGGCAAACAGCCCTGTTGCAAGTCTTTTTGCCAAACTGACTTCCCCGAACGCCATTGCAGGCCTTTTTGCGATTCCACCCTGTGCGATAGTTTGTATTAGCACCATCCGGCAGACGCAACCGCTAAAGCTGGAGATGGTTTCCGCAACCCGCTGCCAAACACACAAGCAAGCCGGTTTTCCGCCAACTGCGGCAGCCTTGCCACACACCCGCTTCTATCGGGACCGCAGCTTGAAGCCGCTGCGCAAGGCGAGGGATTGATATCCCTGCACGCATGGGGTGTAGTGGCCTCAGTGGGGGGGACACCCAATGTTTTTCGTGATACATTAAATGCAGATTTTGTGGGACGAGCCGAAACGGCAACAGAATTTGGCAAAACACGGAGTCGATTTTGCAGATTTTGACATCAACATGTTGATGTCGGCCAGAATTGTCCCAACCCATAGCGGGCGAATAAAGGCCCTGTGCGATATTGGCGGCGACATGATAGCCGTGGTTCTAAAGCCAATGGGTCGCGAGCCTGTTTCAATCATATCGATGCGGCGCGCCAGTCGGGCAGAAAGGAGGCAAGTATGAACAGGAAAATGAATGCTGGTTCCGCTATTTCCGATGCGGAAGAGGTAGCCATTCAGCGTGGAATTGCTCTGGATCCCGACAACCCCGAATGGACCGCTGAGGAATTTGCCAGCGCCCGCCCCTTCCGCGAGGTGTTTCCGGAGCTTGCCGCTTCCATTGACCGCGCCCGCGGCCGGCCGCCCCTTGACCAGCCCAAGCGGCAGATATCCATTCGTCTCGACCCGGACGTGATTGAGAAGTTCCGTGCCACCGGCAAGGGCTGGCAGGCGCGGATCAACGCCATTCTCAAGGACGCCAAGCTGTAGTCAGGCGAAGCTGACCCCGCGCGGGATCAACCGGTGTTCATGCGCCTGCCGCTCAAGGCCTTCGCGAAAATCGGGGTGGGCAATCGAAATCAGCGCCTTCGCCCGTTCGGCCACCGTTTTGCCCTTCAGATTGACAATGCCGTATTCGGTCACGACATACATCATGTCGCTGCGCGGCGTGGTCACAATGTTTCCGCCAGTCAGTTGCAGGGCAATGCGGCTCTTGCGCTCGCCGCGCTTGTCGTAGGTTGACGACAGGCAAACAAATGACTTGCCGCCCTTGGAGGCATAGGCGCCGCGCACAAACTGAAGCTGCCCGCCGGTACCGCTGATGTGCCGCATGCCATCGGACTCCGATGCCGCCTGACCCTGCAGATCGATTTGCGTCGTGTTGTTGATGGCCACAACCTTGTCGTTAAGCATGATCTTGTGCGGCAGGTTGGTTTCATCCACCGGCAGGCACGCCATGTCCTGGTTGCGGTTGAGCGTTTCATAAAGTTTGGCTGAACCCAGCGCGAATGAAAACGCCACCTTGCCGCGATGGGTCGTCTTTCTGGAGCCGTTGATGCGACCGGCCCGGTACAGTTCGCCAAGACCGTCGGTGAGCATTTCGGTGTGAATGCCAAGATCGGTGGCGCTGCTTTCCAGCAGCTGTGAACACACCGCATTGGGCATTCCGCCAATGCCGATTTGCAGGCAGGAGCCATCCTCGATTTCGGCGCTGATCAATCGTCCGACAGCCCGGTCGACCTCGGTCGGGGGAGCGCTCGGCAATTGCGGGGTTGGCTCGTTGTCGCCTTCGATGATGTAATCGACTTCGCTGACATGCACGCCGTTGCCCTCACCGAAAACATATGGCAGCCCGTCGGTCACTTCCACGATGACGGTTTTTGCCCGCTCGATGATGGCACGGTGCCACAGATTGGAGCCGCTGAAATTAAAGAAGCCGTTTTCGTCCATCCTGCAGGTCTTGATGACCAGGATGTCCACCGGCGCAATGAACCGGCGATAATAATCGGGGATTTCGCCCAGATTGACCGGAAGGTAGCCTGCACGGCCTTCATCGTGCTTGCGCCGGTCATATCCGGAAAAATGCGTGCTGAACCAGTGGAAGTGGTTTCCCTGCGGATCCGCTTCCAGCACGGCACGTGGTCGCAGGGAAAGGCAGGAGCGGATCTTGATGTCAGCCAGTTCCGCCTTGCGCCCGGCCAGCGCCTTGTCGAAAACATCGGGCTGGGAAATCACCGCGCCGTAATCGAGCCACATGCCGGACCGAACCAGTCCTGCTGCCTCGTGCGCTGAAACGTGCTTGGCCTTGGCGGCTGCAATCCGTTTTTCCATCAGGTTCCGCTCCTCCACCTGCACCGCGCTTTTTGCGGACGCACACTTTAGCAGAATTTACACAGCTCGCACGGAAATGCGAACAGCAGAAAATACCCGCAGCCTGGGAACGAACCCGCGCCTTACCGCAGTTCAGCGCAAAACCGCTGGATGCGCTTGCAGGCTTCTTCCAGATTGGCGTTTGATGTGGCGTACGACACACGGAAGTTTGGCCCAAGTCCAAACGCCGAGCCATGCACGGTGGCAACACCCTCGCTGGCCAGCAATTCCATGACGAAATCCTCGTCATTGGCAATTACCTTGCCGGATGGGGCGCTTTTGCCGATCAGCGCCGCGCAAGACGGGTAAACATAAAACGCGCCCTCCGGCTTGGGGCAGACGATGCCGCTTGCCTGGTTGAGCATCGAAACCACCAGGTCACGCCGCTCCTCGAATGCCTTGCGGCTGGCACCGATAAAATCCTGCGGGCCGTTCAGCGCTTCAACCGCCGCCCATTGCGCAATCGAGCAGGCACCCGAGGTCTGCTGGCCCTGGATCATGTCCATTGCCTTGATCAGATGCTCCGGCCCGGCGGCATAGCCGATGCGCCAGCCGGTCATGGCATAGGCTTTGGAAACGCCGTTCATGGTCAGCGTGCGCTCATACAGTGCCGGCTCTACCTGTGCCGGGGTGTGGTAGACAAAATCGCCAAACACCAGATGCTCGTACATGTCATCGGTCAGCACCCACACATGTGGATGGCGCATCAGCACATCGGTCAGTGCCTTCAATTCTTCATAGGTGTACGCGGCGCCCGAAGGGTTTGACGGCGAGTTGAACACAAACCACTTGGTTCGCGCTGTGATCGCCTTTTCCAAAGCTTCTGCTGTCAGCTTGTAATTGGTCTCCATGCCGGCCATCGCGAACACCGACGTTCCGCCGCAGATTGCCACCATTTCGGGATAGCTCACCCAATAGGGTGCCGGAATGACAACCTCGTCGCCTGGGTTCAGCGTCGCCATGAAGGCGTTGAACAGGACCTGCTTGCCGCCAGTGCCGACAATCGTTTGCGACGGCTTGTAGTCGAGGCCGTTCTCACGCTTGAACTTGGCGGCTATTGCCTCGCGCAATGGAACGATGCCGGAAACCGGCGTGTACTTGGTTTCGCCGCGGTCAATGGCCGCCTTGGCTGCATCCTTGATATTCTGCGGCGTGTCGAAATCCGGCTCGCCAACCGACAAGGAAATCACGTCCTTGCCCTTGGCTTTCAGCTCGCGTGCCATCTGGGTGACGGCGATGGTGGCTGAAGGCTTTACGCGCGAAAGGGCGTCGGCAAGAAAGGCCATGGCAATGCTCCGGATGCTGGCAAATGACGGCGCGACGATTAGGGGCAATGGCGCGGCGATGCAAGGGGGCACGATTGGCACATCCTTTGCGATGCTTGCTGCATGGCAACCAGTTTTCTCAATTCCTTTCGTGAATTCCGTGCCGGTTTGGCACGACTGGCCTTTGCGGCCGGACTGGTGGCACTTTTGGCGCCTCCTGCATTGGCCGGAAACGAGACGGTTTCTTTCAAGGCGCAAGTCGCGCCGGGTGCCACAATGTTGGTCCAGGTTTTTTCTGATGCTGTTTTGCTACCCGCAGAACCTGCCGGGAACCTGACCGTTGAGGACGATGACGGCAAGGTGAAATTTTCCACAATCGCCGCCGCGCCACACCATGTGATGGTCCAGCTGAATGGCCAGGCACGCCTGAAGCTATCCGTTTGCGCGTCCGGTACGTGCCAGCGCTATCTGGTTGTCCGCGCCGAATGAAAATCAGCTTCAAACTGTCCATGTGCATCGCGGCGTGCTTGAATGCACATACGCCGTGGCAAATGCGGTCTATCTGTTGATCATCGGAACGGGAACACCACCCACCGAACTACCGGCCCCGGCCGGAAAAATGGCCGGGAGGACCGGCTGAACCCACGGCTCCAGCCGGAAAAGTTGCAGACTTTTCCGATCAAGCTGGCGCCGGCATCAAAGGACCGAAACAATGACCCGCATTCGCACCATCGCAGCAGCAGCAGCCATCGCCCTTGTCGCAGCCTCTTCCGCTTCTCCGGCCAATGCCGGCGGCAAGCAGCTTGGCGCAGCCCTCCTTGGCGGTTTCGTCGCCGGAGCGATTATCAGCCACGCCGCCAACAGCCATGCCTATGGCTACAACAATGGCTACGGCGTCGTTTATCAGCAGAAGTGCTGGTGGGAAAAGCAGTTCGTCGGCTACGATTACTACGGCAACAAGATGTTCCAGAAGGTGCAGGTCTGCGGCTAACAAGCGGCACAGTGCCCCTCTCCCCCCTTGCGGGGGGTCCGAAGGACGGGCGAGACACGTGGCTCGCCCCGGCAAGATTGAGGGTGGGGGTCGCAAGCAAAGCGAGCCAAGGAAATACCCCCACCCCGGATCTGCGGTCCGACCCTCCCCTCAAGGGGGAGGGTGACGAGGGCCTGCCATTGCCTACTCCCTACTCCCTATTCACTCACCTTTCCCATTGCCCCTGCGCAATCACGCCCCGAATGCGCAGGCGGAAATTCCCCGGCTCCGCTGCCCTGGTCATTCAACGCCCCTGATGACCAAGGCCAGCGGGGCCGGACTTGTTTGGGGCAATGAAAATTTCGGGCAACAAAAAACCCCGCCGAGGCGGGGTTTTCGCAATTCGCAACAATCGCCTCAATTCGTGCTTTGGCTGTCAACGATCAGCTTTGCCAATTGGCCGTACTCGCCACAGGTCCGCCCGCCACAGATGCGTTCGATCTGCGTCAGCTGCGCACGCGCCTGCTCAAGCTGGCCAAGCTGGATATAGGCTTCACCCAGATATTCCCGCACCAGGCTGAAATCCGGGTTCTGCGCAATGGCCGCCTGATAATAGGTCAGTGCCTCGTCCATCTTGCCCAGCTTGCGGTGCGAATAGCCAAGATAGTTCAACACGCGTGGATCGTTCTGGTCCGGAGCCAGCGCCAGCACACGGATGGCTTGATCATACTCGCCCGACTTGGCCAGTGACTTGCCGTAGTTATAAATCATCGACTGCTTTTCCGGGGCAGGTTTCTTGATGTCCGCCGACTCCACGCACTTGCCCTTGCCAAACAAGGTTGCAGCGTTTGGATCCCAAACCTGGCCATCCTTGCACTTGGGTGCGGGCGCCTCGGTAGTGGTGGTTGAAGTGTCGGTTTCACCGGCGGCAAAGGCAGGCCCTGCGTGGACGAAGCCGACAAGCAGCATGGCTGCGACTGCGGCTTTCGCCGGACTGAAAATGGCTGACATGTTTCTCTCCTTGGTGGGCACAGCGCTGCATTGCGCGTTCTGGCAGCTTTACGGATACTCAAATGCCATGGACCACATGAATGTGGCCTGAACTGTGCATACCGTCACATTGCGCGGAAATGGGCCTTCACGCTTTCGCGAACAAACCAATTACCAGCCGTGACGGACCCCGAAATACGGCAAAGGCACAACAATCACCGGCTGATACACATGAACCGGGCGGTGGTAGCGCACCACCCGCACCGGCTTGTGCACATAATGCGGGCGGTGACGAACCACACGATAGCTCTTGTGGTGATGCTTGTGCGCATGATGAATGATCGCCCCGGCGACAATGCCGCCGACAATTGCTCCGGCCAGATATTTGCCGCCGGCATGCGCACGGTTGGCAGTAAATGCAAATGTCAGCGCAAGCGTGACAAAAGCTGCAATGGCCAGTTTCCACATCCAGCCATTGCTTTGCTGGCTTGCCACCCGGGCAATTGCCTTTGAACGATGAACGCCATGACGTGCCATGCTGTTTTCTCCTTCAAGTCCGGCCTGTCCCGGATGGTTGCCGTAGAGTTTTCCTGTCTTTTTCCGCTCCCTAGCCGCCGTAAGGCGACCGGCACAGCCGGCGCGGGGCGCCATAAGGCTGATAGGAGTTGGAACCTGCGTCATATGAGCGGTACTTGGAGGCGCACCACTGGTAGTGCGCGTTGGAATATCCGCCGCCCTGATACACCGGTGCTTGCTGGATGATCACGCGGCGCTGCTGCTGCACTGGCTGCTGGTATAGAATGTTGCCGTATGCGTCGTGGTAGTGGTACTGGTTTGCACCGCCATGCGAGTGGCAACCCAGACCGTCGTGACAATGGTTTTGACCGTTCGAGACGGCATTGCCGATCGCACCACCAATGACGCCGCCGATGATGCCGCCCAAAATGGCATGGCCGATTTCATGGGTGGCATTTGCCGGGACGGCTGTCGCCGCAAACGCTGTTGCCGCCAACGCCGCAGCAGAAATTCTGGAAATCATGTCGGTACGCATTCTTAGCTCCTGTTTGCGGCGTCCGGCTACAACGCCTCGCCGCCAGTTTCGCCCTTGCCAAAAGGTTATCCCAACTCTAGCGGATTGCAAATGAAAGATATGCGGCTCGCCATGACCGCCATGCTGCCAAAGCGGAGCAATTGAATGAACGAGAAACCGGCAAAAACCGTTCCTTCGGGCGCACTCACCCTGCAAACCCTCGCCATGCCGGCCGATGCCAATGCGGCCGGAGACATTTTCGGTGGCTGGGTGATGGCACAGATGGACCTGGCTTGCGGCATCCGCGCGGCTGAACGGGCCGGCGGACGCGTGGTGACGGCAGCGGTCAACCAGATGTCGTTTCGCCAACCGGTGAAAATCGGCGATACCCTGTCGATCCATACCTCCATTGAGAAGGTCGGACGCACATCGATGGTTCTGCAAGTGGAAGCCTGGGCGCAACGCTATCTCACCACCCGCCGTGAAATGGTGACGCATGCCAGTTTCGTCATGGTCGCCCTCGATGCCATGGGGCAGCCCACGCCAATCCCCGAAACGAACAAATTGGCGAAATGAACAAATTTGCGAAATGAACCGGCAACCTGTTCAGCCTCCAACCAAAGTAGTAGGCTGACAGCGTCGCACGATTCACCGGCAGCGCGGCCACGGGAGAAAAGCCGGGAAAACGCAAACAGGAATGTTCAACTCCGCCGCAGGCTGGCTGGAAATTCCTTTTGTTTGTTCAAAGAGAGAGAGAACCATGAATCTGAGTGCACCAACCCTGATTGTTTTCATTGTTGCAGTGGTACTGGCTGTGATCGGCATAGCCACCCGCTATGCAGGCGTCAGCCTTGGCCTTGAGGCGTTCCACTGGGCGCTGGCTGGCTTCCTCGTGCTGGCAGCAGGCAATTTGCTGAAGGGTCTTTGATCCATACTCGCCAAGTTTATGGACCGGCAGCGAAAGCTGCCGGTTTTTTGTTGAACCCGGTTTGGCAACCCACCCATTTTCATGCCATGTTCCTGCAACAAGCTTGCACAGGCCGCCAGATATTTCCAAAGAATGCGGCAGGAGGAAAACCCATGAAATCCATCATCGCCGCCGCCATCACGGCATCCCTCATTTTCGCGGCATCCAGCGCAAATGCGCAGGATTTCAAGACAGCCGACACCGACGCCGACCAGCAGGTGACGCTGGAAGAAGCCAATGCCGCCGGATTGCCATGGACGGAGGACCAGTTCCTTTCGCTCGACACCGACGCCAACGGCACGCTTTCGGCAGAAGAATTCGCCAACGCAGTCAGGCAGTGACCCCCCCTACCCCAGTTGCATCTCTGGCACGTCGCCCTCGACAATCAGGCTTGCAGCTGTGGCAGCGCGGATTTCTTCAACGCTGACGCCCGGCGCGCGTTCGACCAGCCGCAGTCCGCCTTCCACCGGCTCGATGACCGCCAGTTCGGTGACAACCAGCGTAACCCGGCGCGCCGCCGTCAGCGGCAGCGTGCAAAGCGGCACGATCTTGGCCTCGCCCTTGGCGGTGTGCGTCATCGCCACCACCACGCGCTTGGCACCCGCCACCAGATCCATCGCGCCGCCCATGCCGGGCACCATTTTGCCGGGCACCGTCCAGTTGGCGAGGTAGCCGCGCTCGTCAACTTGCAGACCGCCCAGCACCGTCATGTCGAGATGGCCGCCACGGATGATGCCAAAGCTCATGGCACTGTCGATCGAGGCGGCGCCGGGAACAGCGGTGACAAAGCCGCCGCCTGCATCGGTCAGGTCGCGCTCTTCCATGCCTTCGGGTGGGCGTGCGCCAAGGCCGATGACGCCGTTCTCGGCCTGGAAAAACACATTCACGTCTTTTGGCAAATGGTTCGCAACCATCGAAGGCAGGCCGATGCCCAGATTGACCAGCATCCCGTCTTTCACTTCCAGTGCCACCCGGCGGGCGATGAGTTCCTTGGCGTCCATCATGCAGCCCTTTCCAGCAGGTAGTCGACCAGAATTCCCGGCGTTTTCACCGCATCGGGCGGGATGACGCCGACTGGCACAATGTGGTTCGGTTCGGCGATCACTGTTGTTGCGGCCAATGCCATTATTGGGTTGAAGTTGTGAGCGGTCAGCGAGTATTCGAGATTGCCGACATAATCGGCTTGCCGGGCGGCGATCAGCGCAAAGTCACCCTTGATCGGCTTTTCCACCAGAAAACGCTTGCCGTCGATTTCGACGATCTGCTTGCCCTCTTCCACCGGCGTGTCGAGCCCGGTAGCCGTCAGCACACCGCCAAGGCCAACACCTCCGGCGCGAATGCGCTCCACCAGCGTGCCTTGTGGCACCAGTTCCACCTCGATCTCGCCGGAAATCATCTTCTTCTGCGTTTCCGGGTTGAGGCCGATGTGCGAGCACACGAGCCTGCGCACGGCATTGGCCGTGATCAGCTTGCCGATCCCGGTCCCCGGCATGGCCGTATCGTTGGCGACGATTGTGAGGTCCTTTGCCCCCCGCGCCACCAGCGCATCAATCAGCCGGTGCGGCGAGCCGACGCCCATGAACCCGCCGATCAGCACCATCGCGCCGTCGCCCACCATTTCCGCAGCCTGCGCCACCTTGATTGCCCGCCGCATCGCACCCCCCGCAATTGTTCCTGAAAATCAGGCTACCGGCTTTGTGTTACAGTCCTGTGGAGGCATTCAGCGACCCCTTCCCCCACCACAAACTGCCGAATAGTGTCATCAAATGCGTCGTCGCCTGTTTGCACTTTTGGCATTGCTGATCATCGCGCCTGTCGGTGTCTATCTGTGGCATCCCGCATTGGTGCTGGTTGCGGGCTTTGAACTGGCCGGCATGCTCACCCGTCACGCCGGTGCGGGCGGCAACGACTGCACCGGGCAATGGTCGCCGGGGATTGACGCCGACAACCCCTATTTCATCCCGTTTTTCCCTGAGGCTGGTGCGCGCTACCACGCCATGGTGATTGACGCGCAACACGATGGCAGTCCGGTATCATTCCGCGTTTCGGGCCAATTGCCAAAGGCGCGCTATGCCAGTTTTCACGTATATGATGCCGACACCGGCCACATTCTTGGCGCGCTGGCGGACCATGAATTTGCGCCCGAGGGTGGCGATTTTGCTTTTCAAATCCGGCAGGATGAACGCGACCCGGCCGGTCTTTCGGTCAAGCCGGGTGCGCGCCGTCTTGGCCTTGTCTGGAGGCTTTATTTCCCGCAGGCGCAAGCCACGCCGCTACCCGTCGTGACGCTGCACGATGCGGCAAGCGGCGCAGTGCTGCCAGGGTGCAAACACCGTTTCACCCTGCCGCAGACAGTGACCGACGATGCGACGTCAAAACGCCGGGATGCAGCCATCGGGCGGATCGTTGCGCTTGCCGCTGAAATGCACTCGGCAGGCGCGCCTTGGCCGGTGCGCTTTTTCGCCCGTCACCCGCAATCCGCGCCATTCTTTGCCAACCGCCATGTGGTTTATGCTTTCGGCCTGCTCGACCGCAGCTTCGGGGACTATGCCCATGTCACCTTCCGCCCGCCAAAAGCAGCGCCCGGCTTGCAGTATTGGTCGGTCTGCCTGTCCGGCCTGCGCGAAACCAGCACCAGCAATTGCCTCGCGGATTTTGCCGTCAAAACCGGGCCTGACGGATGGGTTCACATCCTGATCGGAGCGCAAGATGCCGCCAGCCGCGCCAGGGCCGTAGCGCTTGGGTACAATCATTTCGGCTGGGGTTGGTTTACCGGCGCGCGCGTTGTGGTCGTGCGCCAACTGTACCGCGACGGCGGCGCGGATTTTGACGGCAGCTTCGTCCGCCTGCCCGATTTCGACAACAGCCCGCAGGCTGATCTCCCAACCCTGTTCGCCGATGGCCGCATTTGCGGATTTGCCCCTGTCGGGCGCTATTGCAGCCGCGCGGACCTGTTTGGCCCCGGTGCATGCTTGCCTGCGGTGGGGAAGTGAAGTGCTGGCTTTTCCCCGCTCACAAGGATTGAAATGGCGGGTTGCTCCGGCCTAGCCCCGAAACACCAGCGC
>JBGSOG010000079.1:0-79616 GCA_041739225.1 Rhizobiaceae bacterium | reverse complement strand
GCAAATTCCTGCGCCGAAAAACCGTCAGGCTTGCCTTCAAACAGCGTGACACCTGAAAAAACATCGCGACCCAGCCAGCTGGCAGCGGCTTTGGTCAACGGGTCATTCTGCGGCGGTGTGAAATAGACGGCATAACGCATGATGTTCGCTCCGGGCCCTCAACTATGCCCGGATTCGGGTGACAATTTGAAGAAACGCCGGGATTGTTCCTGGCCTTGTTTCAGCGCGACAGCTGGCCAACAAGGCGCCAGATGTTCGCCGTTGATGGCTCTAAAGCCTGTTGGTGCGCCCGATCAGTTTGCCACGCAGCCATCCAGACAATGAATCCATGGCCATAACCATCAGGACAATCAGCACGACGTAATAGCTAACTTCCTCCCAGTCCTTCTGGGTGGTGATCGCTTGCGTCAACAACAATCCAATGCCGCCGCCAACAATCGCGCCGATGACTGTCGCACTGCGTGTATTGGATTCGAGATAATAAAGCACTTGAGACAAAAGCACTGGCGTGACCTGAGGGATGACCCCGAACCTCGCCCGTTGTATCGAATTCGCCCCGGTTGAGCGGATTCCTTCGACCTGTTTTTCGTCGATGTTCTCCAAAGCCTCGGAAAACATTTTTCCAAAAGAACCCGTGTCGGTGATCAAAATCGCAAGTGCACCCGTCATCGGACCAGGGCCAAAAGCCCTTGAAAGTATAATCGTCCAGATCAATCCATCTACGCCGCGAATGAAGTCAAAGATCCGGCGCAAAGCAAAACGAATGGGCCCGATCGGCATCATGTTGGACGCCGCAACAAAACCCAGTGGCAGAGCTATCAGTGCTGCGCCCATGGTTCCGAGAAATGCCATCAGGATGGTTTCAAAAATTGCCCACAACACGTCACCATGCCGCCACATATTGTTGTTCCAGAAACCTGAAACCATGCCCGAGAGATTTGACTGGCTTGGGTCAACTCTTTCGCCAGATACAGCCATACTGGCCAATTCAAGCGGATTTTTGCCATAAAATGGGCTGTCGAGCGTGAAAAAGAAAAGCTCCCATCCCGCGTGGTAGCGAAAGGTCTCAACCTTGGAACGAGTGTAGTTGAACCGGCCCGCCGATGTCTTTACGGAAATCCTGTTATCGGAAGAGTTGATCCACGATGGCAAAGGCTGGGGCGCATCAAGGAAGAGCCCATTGTCTTTTGGACGGATGTCAATGGTTCCGTAGCCTGGCACGACATACCGTGCACCTGCATCGTCGTAGGTAACCAAATGGCCGCCGCCAAGGTCGATTGTTGTGATGTTGCCTTCGAAGCTCACCCAATCGGGAACCATTCCTTCAGGGTATGT
Source organism: Rhizobiaceae bacterium (assembly GCA_041739225.1). Classification (GTDB taxonomy): domain Bacteria; phylum Pseudomonadota; class Alphaproteobacteria; order Rhizobiales; family Rhizobiaceae; genus BOKV01. Next base: position 78,281 of record JBGSOG010000079.1, on the reverse strand, counting down.
AGCCTTGTTCTCGCCTTCAATCGCAATCGTGACTTTCCCATTGCGATTGTCGCGGGTCACATGGGTCTTGTGAGACCAGAAATCAGAAAGAAGAATAGCCGCATTTTCAAGCCTGGCGCGCTTAGCAATGCCCGCGACATCAAATGCAATAGCAGTGTAAAACAAATAGGCGAGGATTACTGCCGGAACCGCAAATGCGACCAGCCTTTTTCGCGCAAAGCCGAGGACGATCTGTTCAGTGAGTGCGGTTTTTTCGAAAGCCATTTTCAGCGACCCTTCACAAGCAGATTGCGGTACCGGTCAGAAATCCGGTCGATAACCACAATGGCGATAAACAACAGCAAGAACACCGCAACAACGATATCGTATCGACCTTGCCCCCACTGCATGGCGAGCTTGAGATCGTGACCGATACCGCCTTCGCCGACGAAACCTAAAATGGCCGATGCGCGCACATTGATCTCGAAGCGCAGAAGCGCATAGGAAAGCCAGTTTGGAGCTACTTGTGGCAGGACGGCCAGCCACATCTTCTGGCCCCAGGTCGCACCAACCGATGTCAGTCCCTCGACCGGCCTGAGGTCGGAATTTTCCGCAACCTCGGAGAAAAGTTTGCCAAGTGCACCACTTGTATGAATCGCAATAGCAATAACTGCCGGGATCGGACCACCACCCAGAATGTAAATTAGAACCAACGCAATGACGATCTCAGGAATGGCACGAAATGCGTCCATAGTTCTTCGAAAAATCGGAATTGCCCAAGGCCACAAAGCCAGTCCGCGCGTAGCCAACAAAGACAAACCGGCGGCGAAAATTGCGCCGATAAGTGTTGAAACAGCCGCGATGTTCAATGTTTCTATCAGTGCAGGCAGATGTTCAAGCATCAAGCCTGGGATCTTGGCTCTCTTTTCCCAAGCTTCGGAAATAACCTCCGAGGGAAACTGGCCCACGTTCAGGATACCGGACCAAAAACCGCCGGCATTGCGGGAGTCTGCAAGCATCCATCCGGATGCCATGATGGCGATGAAAACGACAACAAGGATGCCGCCGTACATTCGCTTGCGTCTAACCATTTCCAAATAGTGCTCGCGATGGAAAACCGCAGTCTCTTTGGGTATGGAACCGTGAGCGTAAGCAACATCTGCCATGTGATGACCCCGACAAAAAGAACCGGGCCGCGTGAGGGCGGCCCGGCTGCAAGTTCAATTGAAATTATTTGCCTTCTTGCAGCTTGCGGGCTGCAATGATGCCCAGATAGTCTTCATGCTTGACTGGCACGAAGTCTTTCGCTTCGCCAGCAGCAACGTTGTAGGCGCACTTCGCATCGTCAGCCCACATGGTGTCGAGCATCGCCAACATCTTGTCCTTGACGTCCTGTGGAAGTGTCTTGCGGAGGACCATCGGGCCTTCCGGGATCAGTTTCGAGCGCCAGATTTCGACGATGTCGTTCATTTCGACGAGGCCGGAGTCAGCCGCTTTGCGGAAAGCGCCGGAGTTGAATCCGTCTTCCCAGTTACCAAGGCCGTCAGCCCACGCTACTGCCGCGTCAAAGTCACCCTTAGCAACGCCAACGATGGACTGCTCGTGACCACCAGACATCTTCACTTCAGCGAAGTACTTTTCGAGTTCGCCAAACTTTTCCTTCAGCTCTGCACCCGGAACGAGGTAGCCGGATGTGGAATTCGGGTCGGCAAACGCGAACTTCTTGCCCTTGGCCTCTTCGATGGTCTTGATGCCCGAATCCTTGCGAGCGAAGCCGATCGAATAATAACCGGTGGTACCATCGGTGTTCTGCTTGGTCAGCAAAACGTCCACTGCTTCCGGGTTGGTCAAGTAGGTCTTTGCGTATGCAGATGCACCGAGCCAGGCGAAATCAAGCGTGCCGCCAAGCAGGCCTTGGATGACACCGTCATAGTCGGCTGGTGTGAACAGCTTGACCGGCACGCCGAGCAGCTTCTCGGTGGACACGCGGAAGCATTCGGTCGAGGTCAAACGATCCTGGGCGTTTTCACCGCCAAGAATTCCAATGTTAAATTCCTTGATGGCGTCCTGCGCCATCGCGGTGCTGGCCATCAGCGAGAAAAACGCCGCGGCAACAATCTTCTTGATCATGTTTGGTCTCCAGGTTCCAAAACGGTTGGTTTAGTGCGCGGGCTTTCAGTCCGCTATCCCTCCGGCTTTCAGGCTTCGGCAGTAGCCGCCATCCGCACGGAGCGGGATTTTTCAGACACCGACATTTCCGGCGATGGTGCCGTGTGTTCGATGCTGGTGGATGTCATGCGTTCGGATATTTCGTTGCCCTGGCTGTCGGTTCCGTAGATCTCACGGACCGCGTCAGAAGACAGCTCTTCCGGCGTCCCGTCGAACACGACCCTGCCTTGAGCCATGCCGATGATGCGCTCGCAATAACTGCGGGCAGTATCGAGGGTGTGCAGGTTGGTTATGACGGTGATTTTTTCCTGTTCGTTGATGTCACGCAGCGCGTCCATCACGATCTTCGCATTCAGAGGGTCCAGCGATGCAATCGGCTCATCTGCCAAAATCATCTTTGGGCGTTGCATCAAGGCGCGCGCAATGGCAACGCGCTGCTGCTGACCGCCTGAAAGCGCCTCAGCCCGTTTTGGCGCCTGTTCGGCAATGCCAAGACGATCGAGGATTTCGACTGCCTCTATTATGTCTGCCTTTGGGAACAGATTGAAAATCGTGGACAGTGTGGAGCGATTATTCAAAGTACCGTGCAGAACGTTGGAAACAACATCCAGACGCGGCACGAGATTGAACTGCTGGAAAATCATCGCGCAGTCACGGCGCCAGTCGCGCAGAGCCTTGCCGGAGATCGACGATACTTCCAAGCCATCGAAAACGATCTTGCCTTCGCTTGGATCAATCAGGCGGTTGATCATCCGCAAAAGCGTCGACTTGCCTGCACCCGAACGACCGATGATGCCGACCATCTGGCCTTCTGGAATGGAGATGTTGACCTTGTCCACGGCAGTATTCGGGCCGAAGCGGCGGGTAACGTCGCTGAGTTCAAGCATGTGGCATCCTGAAGAAACCAGCCCGGTAATGCGGACTTTCCGAAGCGATGGCTACAGCGGCTGCGTAACGCCTTCTTGTCAGTAGGATGACAGTTTGATGACCATCCACAGGCACCGGGTGCGCTGAACGCTCAAACAGCCCTTACCGGCTGGCGCAAGATCGTGCGCAGCTTTTCCGGCGCGACCCTTCGCGGGTCAGACAGGTAAATTTCATGGTGATGTCCGTTGAAGGTCAATCCTCGACCGGGCATGATTTCGTCATGCAGCCTGGCCAGCACCGGCGTCTCGTCGTCATAGCTGCCGACATGCAATGTCTGCAGGCATGCGCCTTCTGCGTAAGGCTCAAGGCGAAGCGATGGAGGCTTTTCGCCAAGCTTTTTCCCGGCTCTTGCAACGGCTTGGTCGAACATTTCAGGAAAAATGAAATCAGGCAACATGATCATCATGGTCCATTTCCATTCTGCCTTGCGTCGGGCAGTGAATGCAGCCGGATCGTCCGCCCACCACAACCCTTCCAGAGGCGGGACCACATAATCCTTGCCAAGAGAGGCTTTCGCAGCAAACTTCATTGCGTAACTGGTCGGGTAGAGCCACTCCAACGCAGATTTGTATGCAGGGGAAACGTTCGGGTTTCCTTCACCGTCAACCATGACTGATTGCAGGACAGGTACTTCAATCGCGACGAAATCCCTGGCCGGCGGATTGTAAAGTTCGCGATGAAGCTTCCTGAAATCGGTTTTTTCCATGTCGGCCTCCAGACAACAAGTTGGGGTCGGGAAAAGCCCCCTTCAGCCGCCATATTTCTCCACAAACGCTTCGCCTTCAAGTTTGCGGAAATCATCAAGGCTGGCGCGCAATTTCGCATGGTCCCAGTCCCACCATGCCAGCGCCTGCATGCGTTCTGCCACCTTCCGGGTGAACCGCTCGCGGATCGGCTTTGCCGGCACTCCGCCAACAATCATGTATGGTGCGACGTCTTTTGAAACGACCGCGCCTGCGCCAATTACCGCGCCGTCACCCACATTGACCCCCGGAAGCACGGTGGCACCGTGGCCGATCCACACGTCATGGCCAATGGTGATGGCGTTGGCGCGCCGCCACTCGAAGAATTCGGTTTCGTCCTGCGCGTCCTCGAAATAGTTTGCCGCCCGGTAGGTGAAATGGTGCAACGTCGCGCGCCAAGTCGGATGGTTGGTGGCATTGATGCGCACATGGCTGGCGATGTTGGCAAATTTGCCGATGGTGGCGCACCATGCCTCCGTCTGGCGGATCAGGTAGGAATAGTCGCCAATGGCGCATTCCTGCACGAGGCATCCCTCGTCAATCTCGGTATATCGACCGAGCGTGCTGTTCATCACGACGGCTGTCGGGTGAATCAGCGGCGTTTCGGACAACTTGGTCATGCGGCAATTCCTTTGCTTGCAAAGGCGGTGATGTCGATGACCACGTCAGCAACCGCATCGCGCACATCCTGGTCATGGAAAATTCCCAGCAGCGCCTTGCCACCCGCTTTCTTCTCGGCAATCAGCTCAATCACCACTTGCCGGTTGACCGCGTCCAGCGAGGCGGTTGGCTCATCAAGCAGCAGCACCGGATGGTCGGTGATGAACCCGCGTGCAATGTTGACGCGTTGCTGTTCTCCGCCGGAAAAAGTAGCAGGCGGCAGGTTCCACAAGGCTTTCGGCAGGTTCAGACGCTCAAACAGGATCGCAGCTTTCTGGCGTGCCAGGTCAGCATCTTCACCGCGCTGAACCAGCGGCTCTGCCGCCACATCAATGGCAGAAACCCGCGGCACTGCCCGCAGGAACTGACTGACATAGCCGATGGTGTCACGCCGGATGGCAATCATCAATCGCGGGTCAGCGGTGACGATGTCGGTGAGCTTGCCGTGGTGGACGACGATGATCTGGCCCCGGTCAGCAGCATAATTGCCGTAGACCATTTTCATGACCGAGCTTTTGCCAGCCCCTGACGGGCCACCGAGCACCGCACACGAACCGGACTTCAGCGTAAAGCTGACATTTTCAATGACTGCCCGCTTCATCCCGCCACGCAGATGCATGGTAAAGGATTTGGCAACTTCCGAAACAATCAGCGGCGTTGGCATGGTTCAGACCTGAAGGATCGAGGAAACGAGAAGTTGGGTGTAGGGTGCCTGCGGATCATCGAGCACCCGGTCGGTGAGACCCGTCTCGACCACATGCCCCTCCTTCATCACCATCATGCGGTGTGAAAGCAGCCGCGCCACCGCAAGGTCATGGGTGACGATGACAACGGCGAGGCCAAGGTCGGAAACCAATCCGCGCAACAAATCAAGCAAACGCGCCTGAACCGACACGTCCAGTCCACCCGTGGGCTCGTCCATGAATACCAATCGTGGCGCAGTCACGAGGTTGCGCGCAATTTGCAAACGCTGGCGCATGCCGCCGGAAAAGGCGCGTGGCTGGTCATCAATGCGATCAGCGTCGATTTCAACCCGCGACAACCAGTCGAACGCGGTGGCGCGGATGTTGCCGTAGTGCCGGTTTCCGACCGCCATCAGCCGCTCGCCAACATTGGCTCCCGCAGAAACTCCCATGCGCAGTCCATCAGCAGGGTTCTGGTGCACGAAACCCCAATCGGTGCGCATGAGGTAGCGACGGTCGGCTTCCGGCATTTTGTACAAGTCGCGCAAGGAGCCGTCGCGCATGCGGTACGAAACGGTGCCGGATGTTGGCGGCATGCGGGTCGAAATGCAGTCAAGCAGCGTTGTCTTGCCCGAGCCAGACTCGCCGACAATGGCCAAAACCTCGCCCGGCCACAGATCGAATGTCACTTCGGCACAGCCGATTCGCGGGCCGTAGAACTTCGAAAGGCCGCGGACTTTGAGCAAGGGTTCATCGCCACCTGTATTTGGTGCCGGACGCTGCAAAACTTCCAGGTTCATTGTGCCGCCCCCACCAATGCTTTGCCCGACATTTCACCGCGATGGCCTTCGGCGCGACGCTCTTCACAATGGTCTGTGTCAGAGCAGACAAACATCCGCCCGCCTTTGTCATCGAGGATCACTTCGTCGAGATAAACCTGCTCTGCTCCACACAGCGCACAAGGCTTGTCGAACTTCTGCACCTCGAACGGATGGTCCTCGAAGTCGAGGCTGACCACTTTGGTGTGCGGCGGAATCGCGTAAATGCGCCGTTCCCGCCCCGCCCCGTAAAGCTGAAGTGCCGGGCTCATGTGCATTTTGGGATTGTCGAATTTCGGTGTGGGCGATGGGTCCATCACATAACGCCCTTCAACCTTGACCGGGTAGGCGTAGGTAGTGGCGATCCGCCCGTTTCGCGCGATGTCCTCGTAAAGCTTCACATGCATCAGGCCATATTCTTCCAGCGCATGCATTTTGCGGGTTTCGGTCTCGCGCGGCTCGAGAAAGCGCAACGGCTCGGGGATCGGAACCTGAAAGACGATCACCTGGCCCTCTTTCAGCTTTTCCTCAGGGATGCGGTGCCGTGTCTGGACGATGGTTGCTTCGCCCGTGTGCGTCGTGGTTTTCACGCCAGCGGTTTTTTGGAAAAACTTGCGGATCGAGATGGCATTTGTCGTGTCATCTGCGCCCTGGTCGATGACTTTGAGATTGTCATTGGGGCCAATGATCGAGGCAGTCACCTGCACACCGCCTGTGCCCCAGCCATAAGGCATTGGCATTTCGCGTGAGGCAAACGGAACCTGATAGCCGGGGATGGCCACGGCCTTGAGGATAGCCCGGCGGATCATCCGCTTCGATTGCTCATCCAGATAGGCAAAATTGTAGCTGGCGATACTGCTGGCACTGATTGTCATTCCGCTGCCTCCCGCGTTTCGGCTTTTGCATGCCGCTTTTCATGTTCGGCACGCATGCCACGCACGAGGCCAAGCTCGGCCTGAAAGTCCACGTAATGTGGCAGTTTCAAATGCTCGACAAAGCCGGTGGACTGGACGTTGTCGCAATGCGAAATCACAAATTCCTGGTCTTGTGCCGGCGCAACTATTTCCTCGCCAAGTTCGCTGGCGCGTTGCGCCCGATCGATCAGCGCCATCGACATCGCCTTGCGTTCAGATTGGCCAAAAACCAGACCATAACCGCGTGTGAATTGCGGCGGTGCCTTGGCAGAGCCTTTGAACTGGTTAACCATCTGGCACTCCGTCACCTGGATGCGACCGATGGGAACTGCAAATCCAAGTTCGGGAATGTCGAGTTCCACCTCGACCCAACCGATGCGGATTTCACCAACAAACGGATGGTTGCGGCCATAGCCACGTTGGGTGGAGTAGGCCAGGGCCAGCAGGAACCCTTCATCGCCTCGCGAAAGCGCCTGCATCCGGGTTTGACGGTCCATCGGGAATTCAAGCGGCGTACGTGTGATGTCGCCGATCTCGCTGCCCTCGCCTTCGCCATCGCTTTCAATGAGGTTCTCGCCAGCCAGCAACTCGGAAACACGCGGCATCCTGCCGGTTTCTCCAACAGCCTTGCGATTTCCAGCTTCCACCGGCAGATCCTCAACCAGCGCCGGGTCAAGCAGGCGGTGTGTGTAGTCAAACGTTGGTCCAAGCATCTGCCCGCCGGGAAGGTCCTTGTAGGTGGCCGATATCCGCCGCTCGATCAGCATCGCTCCTGTATCAACCGGCTTGCTGTATCCAAATCGCGGCAATGTTGTGCGATAGGCACGAACCAGAAATATTGCCTCGATCAAGTCACCCCGCGCCTGCTTGACCGCCAATGCAGCAAGTTCGCTGTCATAAAGCGAGCCTTCGGACATCACCCGGTCAACGCCGAGCGCAAGCTGCCCGGCAATCTGCTCCAGCGTTATGGACGGCAGCGATCTGTCACCACGCCGCCGGTCGGCAAGCAATTGGTGCGCATTGTCGATGGCGGCTTCGCCACCTTTTACTGCAACATACATGCCTACGCCTCCCTGGCTAAAAGTCTGGTTGTTCGAGGCATGGCTGCAATTGCGCCGGGACCGGCAAAGACCAGATCCACCCCGCGCGGAAAGCGCGTACCGTTTGCCAGCCATTGCTCGCGAAAGTGCTTCGGCATCGGTGTGGGCGCAAACAGAGCCCTGTTTTCCATGCCCGGCCCCTCCAGAAAAAATTGTTCGCCGCCGGTCAGTGAAGCCATTTGCAGGATGATTGTGGTCGAGCGGTCAGGATATTCCTGCGTGCCTTGCGCAAAATTGTCGAAAGTCGGCATCTGCGCCGGATCGGCACAAAACGCGAAATGCGCCTCACCCGGATTGGCGACCAAAGGCGCTCCGGTGTGAAAAGCGATCCAGGATTTGACTGCTGGCTGGTTGGCCAGTGTCGGCCCAAGCCAGACTGGCGTGTCGGCATCCAGCAAAGTTGCTGCAAGGGCGGCAGCAACCGGAGAAAGCGAAGCTGGCGCCCGCTCCAGACCCCGCACTTCCTGAATGCTTGCCGGACGCGAAAGCGCATCCAGCAGTGCCCGGAAAACCGCCTGTGCCTCAAGCACCGCATCGGTAAATCCGCCTTCAACCGCCTGCATCGACAAATCCATCAGTCTTCTCCCCGCACCATTGTGAAGAAATCAACACGGGTGGCTGCCGCTTCTTCGCGCCGCTTCTGGTCTGCCACGCCAGCAGCGGCAACCAGCGGAGCCAGAATGGAGTTCTCGATCATTTCCAGCAGCGCCGCATCTTGTGCATGCGCATCCACGATTGCGGACAGCCGTGCCTTTTCCTTGTCGCGGCCCAGCATGACGCCGTGACCGATTGAACCGCCCGCCAATCGAACTGTCGCGCGCGTCACTGTCGCCTCGCCGGTGTTGAATGCATCGCCGCCGCCACCCATGCGCCCACGAACTGTCACCAACCCGGTCTCAGGCCCACGCAACATTTCGCAGGCAGTGTCCAGGCCTGAGCTGGAGACAAGTTCAGCCAAAACTTCACCATTTGCGCCTGCAAGAATGCCCATTCGCCGCTGGCGGGCTGCCATGGCACCGGCCATTTCGCCGGCATACTCGTCCTTGTGGGCCCTTTCAGTCATTTTTTCTCTCGATCCGCTTCTTCCGTGCAAAGCGCTTGCAAGGATGTCAATATTTGTCTAGTGATATAGACAACCAAACTTTCTGTCTGTCAATTACCGTTTGTCCGTGACGCGAAAATGACAGGCCGGTGTGGATAGCAGTGCCGGGGGACAAAAATTGGCGCAGGCAGGGCAAAAAGCTGATTTGGAACGGCGCACCGGCGTCGCGCTTTGGCGGCAAATTGCCGACCGAATTCGCTCGGAATATGTTTCACCGGCGGACGCCGATGGAAACCGCATGCCACCGGAAACCGATCTGGCAACGCAATTTCAGGTCAATCGTCACACTGTGCGCGTAGCCATTGCAGCACTTGTCAGCGAAGGCATTTTGAGATCTGAACAAGGACGCGGCACGTTTGTGATCAAGCCTGCCCGCCTCGCCTTCCCGATTGCCCGGCGCACCCGATTTTCACAAGGCCTTGAGGGTCAGGCTCGAGACCGTCGCACGCGTTTGATGGGCTCAACCGTTGAGCCTGCCACAGATGAAATCGCGACCGCACTCGCAATTCCGGCGGGGACGTTGTCCTTGCGCCTTGAATCTGTAGGTGAAGCAGACGGAATTCCGGTATCGCGGGCAACCGCATGGTTCGACGCGTCGCGCTTTGCCGGCCTTGCTGCAATCTTTGAAAAAACCGGATCCATTACTGCTGCTCTCGCCCGCTTCGGGATCGCAGACTATGTGCGCCGTTCAACCACGATTGAAGCGCGCACCGCAAGCAACCAGGACATCGACGATCTTCGCCTTTCGGCAGGAGCGGTTGTTCTGGTGACCCGTGCGATCAACACCGACATTGAAGGAAGGCCTTTGCAATATTCGTTGACACGGTTTTCCGCTGACCGGGTGTCCTTGCAGATCGATTATTCCGACGCTCCGGAAACGAAGAATGGCAGCGCCAAAGAGGAGAAGCAAATTGTCTGAAGCAAACACATTCCCGGACCCGGCCGGCGGCGAGCCATTCCTGCTGACGCCCGGCCCGCTGACGACCGCATTGTCGGTCAAACAGGCTATGCTGAAAGATTGGGGCTCGTGGGACAGCGACTTTCGCGCCATGACCGCACAACTGCGTCGGCAACTATTGGCGATGTCCGGCGACAAAATGGGCGCGTATGATTGCGTGCCAATGCAGGGCAGCGGCACATTTTGCGTGGAAGCGATGCTGGGTACCTTGCTGCCCCGAAACGCAAAGACCCTGGTGCTCTCGAATGGAGCGTATGGCAAGCGCATTGCCGACATCATTCGCTATATCGGGCGCGAATATGTGCTGATCGACAAGGGCGACTACCTGCCACCGCGCGGGACCGAAGTTACCGCAGCCATAGCGGCAGATCCGGCAATCACCCATGTTGTGACGGTGCATTGCGAAACCAGTTCCGGCATACTCAATCCGGTCGAGGAAATTGCAGCCGCGGTCAAAGCCGCTGGCAAGACCTTGCTAATCGACTCGATGAGCGCCTTTGGTGGCGTGCCAATGGATCTTGAAGCGCTCAATTGCGAGGCAATCGTTTCGTCCGCCAACAAATGCATCGAGGGCGTCCCCGGCTTCGGTTTCGTGATTGCACGCAAGTCTGCCCTGCAGGCATCGAAAGGCAATGCCCATTCATTGAGCCTCGACCTCCACGCCCAATGGGAAACGATGGAGAAAACAGGGCAATGGCGTTACACTCCGCCCACCCATGCAGTTGCTGCATTTCTCGAGGCACTGCGCCTGCACGAAGCGGAAGGCGCAGTGGAGGGTCGTCACGCCCGCTATAGTTTCAACCGCGATACCTTGGTCTCCGGCATGCGTGCGCTGGGGTTTGAAACGCTGCTGGATGACACTTGGCTTTCGCCGATCATCGTCACGTTTTTCAATCCGGCTGACCCGCGTTTTGATTTCAACAAATTCTACGATGTCATGAAACGGCAGGGCTTCATCATTTATCCGGGCAAGCTGACAGCGGTCGACTCGTTCCGTGTCGGCTGCATTGGCCGCATGGATGCAGCCATCATGCGCAGGGTAGTGGAAGCTGCCAAAACCGCCCTTGCCGAACTCGGTGTTGAAAACGCTGCCCCGCCCCAATCTGCGCTCGCCGAGCGTGCCAAACTCGCTGCCTGAAGGATCAAAAACAATGAACATCGCCACCCCGCAGATCACCGCCAATGGCCGCACTTACGATAGACCCAAGGTTCCGGCCATCGCCATTTGCCTCGACGGTTGCGAGCCGGAATATCTGGAAATTGCCATTGCTGCCGGCTTGATGCCGAATCTCAAACGCATTCGCGCCACCGGCACCGACCGGATGGCGCATTCGGTCATCCCCAGTTTTACCAATCCCAACAACATGTCGATCGCCACTGGTCGCCCGCCCGCCGTTCACGGCATTTGCGGTAATTACCTTTTCGAGCCGGAGACCGGCGTGGAGGTGATGATGAACGATCCGCGCTTCCTGCGCGCGCCGACCGTGTTCAAGGCTTTTCACGATGCCGGGATGAAAGTCGCCATTGTCACCGCCAAGGACAAGTTGCGCTCACTTTTGGGCCATGGCCTCGACATGGGTTCGGGTCGTGCGGTCTGCTTTTCTTCCGAGCGCTCCAACACAACGACAAAAGCTGAAAACGGCATCGACAATGCCGCAAACTGGCTTGGCCGTGCTGTTCCGGAAGTCTATTCGGCCGAGCTCTCGGAATTCGTTTTTGCCGCAGGCGTAAAGCTGCTGAACGAGATGCGCCCGGACGTGATGTACTTGACCACCACCGATTACATCCAGCACAAGTACAAGCCGGGCGACGCACAAGCCAATGCCTTTTACGCAATGTTCGACCGTTATCTCGGCGATCTGGACCAGGCTGGCGCGGCCATTGTCATCACCGCCGACCACGGCATGAAGGCAAAGCACCTTGCCGACGGCTCTCCGGCGGTCATCTACGTTCAGGACCTGTTGGACCAGTGGCTCGGCGAGGCGAAAGCCCGCGTCATCTTGCCGATCACCGACCCCTATGTCGTGCACCACGGCGCGCTCGGCTCGTTTGCCACCGCTTACCTGCCCAAGGATGCGAACCGCGCTGACATCGTGGCGCGTCTGGCCGCCCTGCCGCAGATGTTGCTGGTGCTAGGCCGTGAGGAAGCCTGCGCGCGTTTCGAACTTCCGGCAGATCGTATTGGCGATATCGTGATGGTCTCGACGGAGCACATGACCATCGGAACCAGTGCGCACCGCCACGACCTTGCCGCGCTCAACGAGCCCCTGCGCTCGCATGGCGGACTGACCGAACAGGAAGTCCCGTTCATCGTCAACCGGGTGATGCCGGACCTTGCCACAGCGCCGGTCTTGCGCAATTTCGACGCTTTCGCCGTTGCCGCACAGGCGGCGGCAATGACCAAAGCTGCGTGAGGAGATTGCCATGCTGAACCAGCCAGACCGCGAGATCCGTGTTGAGGGAATGCGCATCGGCGGCGAAAAAGTATTCGCGAGCGGCGTGATCGAAGTTCGTTACCCGTTTACCAACGAGGTCATTGGCACCGTACCTGCCGGAACACGCGAACACGCCGCGCGGGCCTTCGAAATTGCCGCAGGCTACAAGCCGTCGTTGACACGTTATCAGCGCCAGCAAATCCTGTTCCGCACGGCAGCCCTGATCGGTGAACGGCGCGATGCAATCGCCCGGCTGATCACGCTTGAGCTTGGCATTTCCTTGCAGCATGCCCGCTACGAGACTGTGCGGGCACAGGACGTGTTCATGCTGGCCGGACAAATGTCCATCCTCGACGATGGCCAGATTTTCTCTTGCGACATCACAGCGAATGGCAAGGAGCGCAAGATATTCACCAAGCGCGAGCCGGTGGGCGTGATCTCGGCAATCACGCCGTTCAACCATCCGCTCAACATGGTGTCGCACAAGATTGCCCCGGCCATCGCCACCAACAATTGCGTGGTGTGCAAGCCGACCGAACTGACGCCATTGACCGCCATATTGCTTGCCAACTTGTTGTACGAAGCGGGCCTGCCGCCGCAAATGTTCCAGATTGTGACTGGCTGGCCCGACGACATCGGCGAGGAAATGATCGTCAACGACCACATCGCCGTCATCACGTTTACCGGCGGCGTCAAGGTGGGCAAGATGATCGCAAACAAGGCTGGTTACAAGCGCGCCGCGCTGGAACTGGGCGGCAACGATCCGCTGATCGTTTTGAACGATTTGAGCGAAACCGATCTTGCCAGGGCCGCACAAATAGCCGTAGCCGGAGCCACAGGTAATTCCGGCCAGCGTTGTACCGCCATCAAGCGCATTCTTGTTCAGGAAAGCGTCGCCGACCGCCTGGTTCCGATGATCCTCGAACGCGCCAAGGCCATCCGGTTCGGTGATCCGATGGACCCTGCCACCGAATTGGGTTGCGTTGTGCATGAACACGCCGCCGCGACTTTTGAGCAGCGCGTCCATGATGCAGAGCGACAAGGCGCGAAGGTGCTCTACAATCCGGGCCGTCAGGGTGCCCTGTTGCCGCCAATCGTCGTCGACCATGTGCCGCATGCCAGTGAACTGGTTTTTGAGGAAACTTTCGGCCCGATCATCCCGATCGTTCGCGTTCCGGACAATGATTTGCAGGTGATGGAGATTTCCAATTCCACGCCGTTTGGTCTGTCTGCGGGCGTTTGCACCAACCGGCTTGACCGGATGACCGCCTATGTCGAGGGCCTGAATGTCGGCACCGTCAACATCTGGGAACAGCCGGGATACCGCATCGAAATGTCACCCTTTGGCGGTATCAAGGACAGCGGCAATGGCGTCAAGGAAGGCGTCTCGGAGGCCATGAAATTCTTCACCAATGTGAAGACCTGGTCGCTGCCCTGGCCGGCGGCATAAATTGCGAGGGGAATTCAATGCAGCGCGGAAATGTCCTGTTCATCACCATCGACCAGATCCGCGCCGATGTGCTGAACGGAGCTTTGGCAGACCTCGTCCCGACGCCCAATCTGGACAAGCTGGCTGCGCAGGGAGTCGCTTTTGACAACCACTATACGGTCACCCTGCCCTGCGGTCCGGCGCGGGCAAGCCTGCTGACTGGCCTGTACGCGATGAACCATCGCGCGATCCGAAACGGAACACCGCTTGCCCGCCACCATGCGACCCTGGGAACCGAGGCACGAAAAGCCGGCTATGAACCGTTACTGTTTGGTTACAGCGACATCGCACCCGACCCCGGCGAACGGGTCACCGGCGATCCCGACCTCTCAAGCTACGAAGGCGTGGCGCGCGGCTTTCGGGAACTTGCCGAAATGCGGATGGAATCCGGCCGCGAATGGCCCGGATATTTGCTTTCCAAAGGCTACAAACTGGAGATGCCCAATGATAAAGCGATCCCGTCACTTTATCGCCCGGTGGCACCAGACGGCTCCAACAGACCGGCCATAACCGACCCCGCACTTTACAGGGCGCAAGACAGCGACACAGCCTATCTGGCCGACCGGTTCATCCAGCAAATGGGTGCGCGGTTGGACAAGCCATGGTTTGCCCATCTCACATTCATCCGCCCGCATCCGCCACTCGTCGCCCCCGCCCCGTGGAACGAACTGGTTTCCCCGGCAAACATGCCGCTGCCATTGGGCGCGCTGCCTTCGCATCCATTCCTCGATGCCTGGTCTTCAGCACCTTCCAACCATGGCTTGTTTTATGGCTTTGACGGAAACTGCGCTACGCTGAAACAAGATGCCATTGCAGCCCTGCGAGCCGTCTACCTCGGGCTTGTCGCCGAAGTTGACCATCACATCGGCCGGATACTCGACTGGCTGGACGCCACCGGCCAGCGCGACAACACACTGGTGATCATAACCGGCGACCATGGCGAAATGCTCGGCGACAAGGGCATGTGGGGCAAGGAAAGCGTGTTTGAACCAGCATGGCGCGTGCCATTGATCATCCGCGATCCCCGCTTTTCCATGCAATCGGGACGGCATGTTTCCGCCATCACGCAGTCGATCGACATTGCCCCGACCATCCTTGAATTCATGGGCCAAACGCCCCCGCCAGCCTTTGACGGGAATTCGCTGGCGCCGTTCATCGCCGGTGGCGCGCCTACCCGCCCCGACATGGCATTCATGGAGATGGACCTGGCTTCGCCTGTCACGCCGACGCGCTACCAACGCGCTTGGGACCTGCCGGAAAACCGCTGCAACGTCGCGATTTTGCGTCACGGTCGCTGGAAATATGTCCACTTCAACGGCGGCATCGAACCGATGCTTTTCGATCTGCGGGATGATCCGCTGGAAACTGAAAACCTCGCCGGACAGTCGCAACACAAAGGCGAGATATCCCGCCTGCGCGCCATGATGATTGACCGGCGCATGGAACGCGCCGACCGCAGGCTGACTGGCCATTCAATCGGCGTTTAGCCTTCCATCGCCGCTTCAAGAATTGCCAGCGCGCCCTTCTTGGTCAACTTTACCGGATTGCCGCCCGCTGTCGGGTCGACAATTGCCATGTCGGCAATCAGCGTCTTGCGCTTCTTATCCGGGTCAAAGCCCTTCACCAGGCCACCCAGCGTGTGCGGCACCTTCAACTCTTTGCGCAGTTTGATCACTGCCTTGCGGAAGCCGTCGAACCCGCCCTTGATGCCCAGATAACGCGCCGCCGGCTCGATCCTGTCTTCAATTGCCTTGCGGTTGAAATCCAGCACATAGGGCATGAACACGGCGTTCGTCATGCCATGGTGGGTGTGGTAGAGCGAGCCGATGGGGTGCGACAGCGAATGGATCGCGCCAAGCCCCTTCTGAAACGCAGTGGCGCCCATCGCTGCCGCCGACATCATGTGCGCACGGGCCTTGAGGTCCTTGCCATTGGCATACGCTCTTGGCAGGTTTTCAAACACCAGCCGCATGCCTTCCAGTGCAATGCCATCGGCCATCGGGTGATATCCCGGCGCACAATAGGCTTCGAGGCAATGCGCCAGCGCATCCATGCCGGTGCCTGCCGTGATGAACGGCGGCATGCCTGCGGTCAGTTCCGGATCGGCAATCACAATCACCGGCATCATCTTCGGGTGGAAAATGACCTTTTTTGTTGCGGTTTCCTCATTGGTGATGACACCGGCACGGCCAACTTCGGAGCCGGTACCGGCAGTGGTCGGTACCGCGATCACTGGCAGAATTCCGTTCGGGTCTGCCCGCGTCCACCAATCACCGACATCTTCAAAGTCCCACATCGGGCGTGTCTGGCCCGCCATGAACGCGATGACCTTGGCAACGTCGAGCGCCGAGCCGCCGCCAAAAGCGATGACGCCGTCATGCTTGCCGGCGCGCACGGCCTTGATACCGGCTTCCACATTGGCGGCAACCGGGTTGGGCTGCACATCGTGAAACAGCCCGTATTTCACGCCGCCATCGTCGAGCACCTTGAGGGCACCAGCAACAATCGGCATTTTTGCAAGGCCCGGGTCGGTGACAAACAACGGGTTCTTGATGCCCGATGAAAGGCAGGCCTCGGCCAGTTCGGAGATGCGGCCATTGCCGAAACGAACGGTGGTTGGGTAGTTCCATTTGGAAACGAGGCTCATGCTTTGCGCTTTCTCAGGTGATAGGATTTGGGTCGGGTCAAGTTGTGATAGCCGATTTCGGAAAGTCCGCCGCCGCGCCCGGTATTCTTGCAGCCTGTCCAGCACAATGACGGGTCAAGATAATCGGCGCGGTTCATGAACACGGTGCCGGTCTCGATTTGCGCACCGAGCCGTGCCGCACGGTCCGGGTCGCTGGTCCACAGCGAGGCGGTAAGACCGAACTCGCAATCATTCATCAGCGCCAGTGCTTCTTCATCGTTCTTGACCGGCATGATGCCGACGACCGGGCCGAAGCTCTCATCGCGCATCACCCGCATCTTGTGGTTCACGTCCACCAGAACTTGCGGCATCAGATAGGCGCCGCCATCATCCTGCGGGAAGTTCTTGGGGTCGATCAGGGCACGCGCGCCGTCTGCCAGCGCTTCGCCAGTTTGCGCGCGCACTTCTTCGGCGAAGCGCCGGTTGGCCATCGGCCCGATGGTGGTGGCAGCGTCCAGCGGGTTGCCCAGCTTCAGGTCGTTTGCCCAGGCAACCGCCTTTTCGACAAATGGCTTGTAAAGTCGTTCGGTCACATAAATCCGCTCGATGCCGCAGCAGCACTGACCCGAATTGTAGAGCGCGCCGTCCATCAAAACGTCAACCGCCCAGTCGAGGTCTGCGTCCTCCATGACATAGCCAGGGTCTTTGCCGCCGAGTTCGAGGCCAAGGCCGGTAAAGGTTCCTGCAGCTGCGCGCTCGATGGCCCGTCCGCCATTTACCGATCCGGTGAAGTTGATGAAGTCGAACGAACGCGCGCCAATCAGCTGCTCGGTTGTCGAATGGTCAAGAAAGAAATTCTGGAACAGGTTCTCATCCATTCCAGCTTCGACGAATGCCCGAACCATTCGCTCGCCAACCAGCAAAGTCTGCGTCGCATGTTTGATGATTACCGCATTGCCTGCGAGCAGCGCAGGAACCACCGTGTTGATTGCAGTGAGGTACGGGTAGTTCCACGGCGCAACAACAAAGACGATGCCGTGTGGCTCGCGCATGATACGCCGCTCGAACATCTCGCTGTCTTCGGTGACAATCGGGGCGAGCGCCCGCTCGGCGATCTTCGCCATGTAATCTGTACGCTCGTTGACCCCGCCAAACTCGCCACCATAGCGAACCGGCCTTCCCATCATCCATGCGAGCTCAAGGACCACGTCGTCCTTCATCTCGTTAAGCCGGGCAACACCGGCTTTGACCAGCGCCGAACGCTCGGAAAGCGGACGTGCGGCCCATGATTTCTGTGCCTTTCGGGCGCGTTCAAGTGCGTTCTGCGCGGCACTGGACGCCATGATTGGACGTTCGGCATAGACCGAGCCATCGATCGGGGAAATACATTCAAGCGTATTCAAATTTTAACTCCTGTTCAGCAGTCGGGATCAGCAATTCAGGGTTCTTACATGACCAGCAGCACCATAATCCAGTATCGCCTTGTCGCGGGTGACAATTATCAAGTCATGCTTTCGGGCAGTCGCAATGATGATCCGATCAGCAGGATCTCCGTGAATTTCGCCGGGCAGGAAAGAGGATTCAACAAGAATTTCCGGGGACAGAGCTTCGATTTTTATCCCGCGTGTCGCAACGATCTCGTTGAACAAGGCAATCGGGGGCTTTGTCGTGGGAAACCTCCCTTTTGCACTCAACAACCCAAGTTCCCACGCTGAAATAGGTGAAATACATACATTTTGGTTTTCCGCCCATTCTGCATTGATAGCCAGCTTCGTTTTTGCGTTTATTGCCTGATCAAGCGCAATCCAGATGACCGCGCATGTATCCAAAAGAAGGCGCCCGGTCACGTGGGTCCGTTGCCGCTAAATACAGGTTTTGTGTAATCATGGTCCGGCAGCAAAGTTGCCTTGTCCTTCCAGATACCAAATAGCGGATGATCCCCGACATTACCGCTCACTCGTTCCTCGCCGTAAGGCTTCTGCGGTTCCTCGGCCATACCTTTTTGCGCGGTTTGGTCGGCTGCGCGCAAGCTCGATTTCTGATATTTTTCAGACCAATCTTTCAGTGAGAAAATGACCGTCTCGTTTGCGATATTGACTTTGGAAGCAACATAGTTCGCGCGCATCCATGCGCGGGCCTGGCTATGACCATTGGGGCTGTTGCTCCACCATTCATCCCGCTTGCGTGCCGACAATGGCAGACGTGCTCCAAGAATTGACTCGATATCAGCAAAGGACATTTGCAAGGAGCCCTGCCCCGAAAAAAGCAGGTACTCAAAAAGTGGGTGATATTTCGAATTTTCGGTCATCCAATCAGCTTAACTGAAACGTCAAGTCACCTCAAGTGACTATTAGTATGGTACTAACTATACGCATTTAGTACCTCTCAAAGCCCCTTGCCAGTTCCCAATCCGTGACCCGCCGGTCGTATTCAAACTGCTCCCAGCGTGCGGTGTGCAAATAATGCTCGATTGCATGTTCACCAAATGCCGCAGCGAGCATTTTCGACTTCTCCAGCGCTGCAATTGCTTCGCGCAGGGTCTTCGGGATTTCCGTCAGCTTGGCGCCGGCATAGGCGTCGCCTTCAAACGGTTTTTGCAATTCGAGCTTCTCGTCAATCCCGGCAAGTCCGGCTGCAATCAGTGCGGCAAATGCCAGATACGGGTTCAGGTCGGCGCCTCCGATCCGGCACTCAATTCGGATACCCTTGGTCCCTGCCCCGCAAAGCCGGAAGCCTGCCGTGCGATTGTCATCGGACCAGATAATCTTGGTTGGCGCAAAAGTGCCGACCTGAAAGCGCTTGTAAGAGTTGATGTAGGGGGCCAGAAAATAGGTGTAATCCTTGGCATATTTCATTTGCCCGGCCACCCACTGGCGCATCAGCGGTGTCATCCCGAATGGCTCATTCTTGTCGAGGAACAGCGATTTTTTGCCGTCCGCGCTCCACAACGAATTATGGATGTGAGACGAGCTCCCCGCGAGGCCGTAATTGTATTTGGCCATGAAAGTGACCGCTTTGCCTTGGCTGGCAGCGATTTCCTTGGCTCCGTTTTTCATGATCACATGGTTGTCCGCCATGTCGATCGCTTCGCCGTAACGCACATTTATTTCTTCCTGCCCCGGTCCCCACTCGCCCTTGGAGTTCTCGATCGGAATGCCCGCGCCATTGAGGCCGTTGCGCAACGCGCGCATGTATTCCTCTTCCTTGGAGGTCAGCGAAATCACATAGTCCTGAATGTGCGGAGATGCTGTGCCAAGCTGCGACCAGTTCTTGGTGCGGGCTGAATCATAGGTTTCTTCGAAGAGATAGAATTCAAGTTCCGACGCGAAATAGGCCAGGTAGCCTCGTTCCTTGAGCCGCTCAACCTGCTTGCGCAAAATGCCGCGCGGCGAGTGCGGAAGATCTTCATGATGGTGGTGGTCCTGCACATCGCAGAGCACCAGTGCCGTTTTTTCAAGCCATGGAACGTGCCGAAGCGTTGTCAGGTCCGGTTTCATTACGAAATCGCCGTAACCCTTGTTCCAGCTGGCGGCCTTGTAGCCCGGCACCGGCTCCATATCGATGTCATTGGCCAGCAAATAGTTGCAGCCATGCGTTTCGTCATAGCCCGTTTCAACGAAAAACGAAGCAAGGAACCGCTTGCCGATCAACCGACCCTGCATGTCGGAAATGCACACAAGGACAGTGTCAATGTCGCCTGCTTTTGTTGCTTTCTTGAGTTCTTCAAAAGTCAGATTGCCTGCCATGGAATTTCTTTCGCTGTGCTGCCGGGTTGAAAAAAGGACCGGCCGCCCCTTTTGGAGGCGGCCGGGAAATCATCTCGCAAATCAGGCGCTTTCGCCGACTGCCTTCTCGGCCGCAGCAATTGCCGCTTGACGTTTCTTGATTTCTTCTCCGATTGGCGGACCCTGGAAGCGGCGGCTTTCCACCGCAAACCACAAGATCAGCGCAAGTGCGATGAAACCAGCCACGACATAAAGAACGCGCTCGTTCGGCGGGGCAACGGCGATGAACAGGATGATCGCCATTCCAATCACCGACAGAACGGTAACAGCCTTGTACACACCCGCTGACATCGCCCACGGACCAGGGTTTGGCCACTTGGCGGTACCATAAGCCATCATTGCCGCAACCAGCGGAATGGTGAACGACAGGAACAGGAACACGAGTGTCGAGTTGACGACAATCACGTAGATCGATGTTTCGCCCACCTTGATTGACAGGGCCAACAGCACATAAAGGATGCACAATACCGTGGAAGTCCAGATGGCATTGACCGGGGTGCGGTATTTTGGCGAAACACTTGCCAGTGCCTTTGACCCGAATGGCATTCCATCATCACGCGAGAATGCAAAGAGCATGCGGCTGGCAGATGTCACTGTAGCAAGGCCGCAAAGCAGCTGCGCAATCAATATGAAGAAGTAGAGACCCTGTGCCAGTGCTGCCGGGAAAATGGTGTTGATGGTGTCGAAGAACATTCCCCAACCCTTCGACGCGGCAACGTTCATGTCAGGGATCGCCAGCGTGATGGCGCAAATCATGACCCATCCGACAAGCGACGACCACAGAACTGCCGAAACGATGCCCTGAGGCACCGAGTTGGCGGCATTCTTGGTTTCTTCCGAAGTATGCGCCGAAGCGTCATAACCAGTAATTGTGTAGACCGGCAGCAACAGGCAAAGCAGGAACAGGTAGCCCACATTGTCGGATTGCGGGAAGACGTTCCCGCCTGCTTCACCGGAATAGTTGGTGAAGGTCCAAAGCCGGGAGAAATCCAGAGCCGGCGCAAAGTAGAGGCAGGCCAGCACGAGAACCGCAGTGGTCGCGAAGATGATGTAACCTGAGATGTCCGTCAGGAATGTCGTCGCCTTGATGCCGATGTGGTTGAAGATTGCTTGGACGATTGTGATCACCGCAACGAAGCCTACGACCTGTCCATCGGTTCCCGTAAACCCGAAGCTTGGGCCGAAGGTTCCGGCAAAGAAATAAGCCGTTCCGATGTTGATTGCACCCAAAACCGTGATCAGGCCCAGAAGATTGAGCCATGCCGTCAGCCAACCCCAAAAGCGGTTTCCAAGGATTGAGCCCCAGTGATAAAGCCCGCCCGCAGTAGGGAAGGCCGAAGCGATTTGCGCCATCGATAGCGCGAACATGCCGGAAATCATGCACCCGACGATCCAGCCGATGCCGGCGCCCGCGCCGCCAACGGAGGAGATCGCCTGGGCGAACGAATTGATGCCGCCCGAAAGAATGCAGATGATGGAAAAGGAAATGGCAAAGTTGGAAAACTTCGACATGGAACGTGAAAGCTCCTGGGCATAGCCCATGCCGTGGAGGACCTTCATGTCCTCCTTCTTGTGCTTTTCTGTGTAATCATGGCTGCTCATGGTTCATCCCTCTTGTCCCGTTTGTGGGTTGATCATTGTATGGAACAAAACATGCAGTCCGCCCCCGATGCTCCCGGCGTTCCGCAAAACAATCGCTCCAGGACCGGCGGTGTCCCCCGGTTCCTGATGCAAGACTAGACCTTCGTAGGGGCTGGCGACAATAGGCAGTGTTTGCTGGCAAACCGTTATTTCGTGGTTTTTCCGCAGCTTGGCTGCTGATCTGTGTCAGGCGCGCCTCCAGGGCGCAACCTGACCGCGATGCTGCAACGCAACCCGTATTTTTGCCCTCAGGCCATTGTTCGGATCAGATGCGCGGCTCTTTCGGCAATCATGATGGTCGGCGCATTGGTATTGCCACCGACAAGTGTCGGTATCACGGAAGCATCAACGACCCGAAGCCCGTCCATGCCGCGAACCCGCAAAGTCGGATCCACGACCGCCATTTCATCGCGTCCCATCCTGCAGGTGCCTACCGGATGATAGATCGTGTCAGCCCGCGAGCGGATTTGGGAGACGAGTTCATCGTCACTTTCGCGGCCAGTGAGATAGAGTTGCTTGTGCCGATATTTCGCCAGCGCCGGAGCATCCAGGATGCGCTGTGTCAGCCGCGTTCCGGCCAGCATTGTCGCCATGTCGCGCTCATCGGCAAAGTAGTTCGGATCAATGCGCGGTGGTGAAAGCGGATCAGCATTTTGCAGTTGCACATCGCCGCGCGAATGGGGCCGCAAGACACAAACATGGCAGGAATAGCCATGCCCGAGGTGGATCTTGCGGGTATGGTCATCCACCAGGCCAGCTACGAAATGCAACTGCACGTCGGGCCGACCCAAATCGTTTCTTGTCCGCAGGAATGCTCCCGATTCTGCACCAGGCGTTGCCGCCATGCCGGTGCCTTCGCGGCGCCATTGCCAGATGGCCGAAAGGATGTCGAGCGCACCACGCGGTGTCAGGCCCAGCATGCCGGTATCGAGTGATTTCCACAGCATGACGAAATCCACATGGTCTTGCAGGTTTTGCCCCACACCCGGCAAATCATGCCGAACCTCAATGCCGTGCGCCGCAAGGTTCGCAGCCGGACCAATTCCTGAAAGCATCAGCAATTGCGGCGAATTGAACGCGCCGCCGCACAACAGCACCTCGCGCCGCGCCCGGACGGTTTTGATCGCGCCGCCTTGCCGATAAGACACGCCTGTAGCCCTTCGTCCGGTGGTCTCGATCTTCGTTGCATGGGCCTTGGTAATCACGTGCAGGTTTTTTCGGTCCATTACCGGGTGAAGATAGGCCGCTGCTGCAGAGCAGCGCTCGCCGCGCTTTGGCCCGTCCCAGAACTGGGTCACCTGATAAAGCCCTGCCCCCTCCTGGGTTTCGCCATTGAAATCGCCGTTTCGGTTGATCTGTGTTTCCTCGCAGGCATCAACAAAAGCCCGAGAAATCGGCCGCGGCGTTTGTTGCTCGCCCACTTTTAGCGGACCCTTGGTGCCATGCAGCGGATCATTGTTGCGGCTGTTGCCTTCTGCCATCTTGAAGAACGGCAGCACTTCGTTCCAGCTCCAGCCGGAGGCACCGTTGGCTGCCCAGTCATTGTAGTCGTCCGGGTGTCCGCGCACATACAACATGGCGTTGATGGCACTGGAGCCACCCAGCGCCTTGCCGCGTGGTTGAAATCCCTTGCGCCCGTTCAGCCCTGGTTGGGCTGTGGTTTCAAATGCCCAATTGTTGATCTTTGGACGTCCCGGCAACATGGCAATCACACCTAGCGGTGTACGAACAAGAATGTCCTTTCCGCTTCCGCCAGCTTCGATCAGGCAGACGGTTACCGCTTCATCAGCGCTCAGCCGGTTGGCAAGGGTGGAACCGGCCGAGCCTCCGCCAACGATCACATAATCGAATTCCATATCTTCCTCCTGCCATTGCTTGGAGGATTGCGCGATTTTTCACACTTCGCAATGAAATTCAGGAATGGCGATGTTGGCGCAGCATCGCGACGTTGCGGTGCAGGCTGTCGATGGTTTCGTTGATCTCGGCCATGCTGTTGTAGTGGGCGATGCCAATGCGTACGACGCCTTCTGATGCGGGAATGCCAAGTTGGTGCACGACTTCCCACGCATAATTGTGGCCCGACCAGAAAAAGATGTTTTCCTGATTGCACAGGCCGACCAGCGATCTGGGTGTTATGCCGTCCAGCGTGAACGAGACCGTTGGCACCCGCTCGTCAATTCGAGACTCATCGGAAATCCCGTGGATGGTCACACCATCCAGATGCTGGATCCCCTCGATCAGCGCCAGGGCAAGCGTGTTCTCATGCCTGATGCTTTCACCATACGCAGTTTTGATCCGGCTGCGCCGTGACCCTGTTCCTCCCGCAGCCGAGCCAACTTCCACGAAGTGCTCGACCGAAGCCGACAACCCCGCCAACAACTCGATTTGCGGCGTACCGGTTTCCAGACGACCGGGCAGATCATTGGTCGAGCATCGCAGTTTGTAAGGCACCAGATTTTCGAAAACTTCCCGTTTTCCCCATACGATGCCCAAATGCGGTCCAAAAAACTTGTAAGCGCTGCAAGCGAGGAAATCGCAACCGATGCCGTTCACATCCACCAGACCGTGCGGCGTGAACTGTACGGCATCAACATAAACCAACACGCCGGCTGCCTTGGCAATTGCCGTGAGTTCCTTCACCCGGTTGATCGACCCGGTCAGGTTGGAGGCATAAGAAAGCGCCAGCAATTTTGTCTTGCCGGGGTTTAGCGCGGCTTTCAGCGCGTCGGCCTCAACCTGCCAGCTGTCGGTTGAAAACGGCAGAAATCGCACTGTGGCGCCCTTGTCCTGCGCAATCTGCATCCACGGACCGACATTGCCCTCATGGTCCATGCGCGTAACGATCACTTCATCGCCCGGTCCCCATTGGCGGCCAATGGTGCGCGACAAATGAAACGTCAGGCTCGTCATGTTGGGGCCGATGATGATTTCTTCCGGCCCGTCTGCGCCAAGGAGATCCGCCATCGCCTTGTGGGCATTTTCCCAAACTTCGCCGGCAAGAACGGAACTGGCAAACATGCCGCCAAGATTGGCATTGCGATACAAAATGGCGTCGCGAACGGCATCGCCGACATTTGCGGGCACCTGCGTTCCAGCCGGATTGTCCAGATAAATCCGGCGTTTGCCTTCGTCCTTCAAGAAAAGCGAAGGAAAGCGGTTGCGCACCGCGTCAAGCGGGTATTCCATGAAGTTTTCCTCAGCCATTGCGCCGATAGGCCAAAATTGCCCCGGCGAGGTCTTCCAGTGCCGCCCCGACAGACTTGAACAAGGTGATTTCGCCGTCTGTCGTGCGACCTTTGTGGTCTCCCCGGCAAAGCTCAAACAGATCGGCGCGGATATCAGCTTCCTTCAGTGCGCCTGATTTGACCGCAAGCACAATGTCGCCAGCCTCTTTTGTCGCGCCGGCGCGGGTATCAACGAAAACACTGGCCCGCCGCATTGCCTCGTCGTCGCTCTCGCGCGTATCGGGTCGAAATGCCCCGATCAGGTCCACATGAACACCCGGCTTCAGCCATTCGCCTTGAATGATCGGTGTGCTGGAAAGTGTGGCCACTGAGACAATGTCGGCTTCGCCGCAGGCTTGCTCGAGGTTTGTGGTATGGTCGGCATCAAAACCCAGCGCACTGGCCCGCTTTGCCACATCGATCGCCTTGGCGGTGTCGCGGCCCCAGATTGTCACCCGCCGGATTTTTCGGACGGATGCATGCGCATCAACAAGGTTGAGTGCCAACCTGCCGGTGCCGGCCACAACGAGATGCGAAGCATCCTTGCGCGCCAGATAATCCGCAGCAAGCGCCGAGGCAGCTGCGGTACGTCGTGCTGTCAGCTCGCCGCCGTCAATCAGCGCAAGTGTCTCGCCGGTTTGCGCACTCATCAACACATAGGATGCATTGACCGCCGCCATGTTGCGCGCCGAATTGCCCGGAAAAACCGCTGCAATCTTGACCCCCATGTATTGGGACGTTTGCCAGGCCGGCATCAGCAACAATGTTGCATCCGGCTCGCCGGGTACTCCCACTGTGTGATGGTGGCGAACCGGCATGTGGCAGCCCTGCGCAAACATCTGTCGCAACGCGTCGATCAGGGGTTTGAACGGCAGGGCTTGGCGGGTTTGTTCAGCATCCAGCAGCAACATTGAAAATTACCCGACCGCTGCCGTGACCATGATTTCGACCAGAAACTGGCGCGTCGCCAATTTGGCCTCGACTGTCGCTCGGGCAGGCGCGTTGGCTTTGTCGACCCATCCATCCCAAACCTTGTTCATCTCGCCAAAGGTGGAGATGTCGGACAGGAAAATCTGTGCCGACAACAAATTGGCCTTGCTGCTGCCCGCCATTGCCAGCAACCGGTCGATTTCGGCAAGAATTTTGGTTGTTTGCTCGGTGACGTTGGCACCCTCCGCCACTTGGCCGGCAAGGTAGGCAACGCCGCCGCTGACCACTGCCTGGCTCATGCGTGCGCCCGGTTCAATTCTCTTGATGCTCATGCTTGTCTCTCTCAATTGAATGGCGTGATTTCATTTGGCCTGAACTGACGGGCTGAACACCATCAGGCTCAGAATTTCGAAAAGTATCTGCGCACCAGCATGTGCGGTGTTGGTTGTCGAATCATATTGCGGGGCAACTTCCACAACATCACCGCCAACAATGTTGAGGCCCTTCAGGCCACGCAGCAAGGCCTGGATTTCGCGCGTGGACGGCCCTCCCACTTCCGGCGTGCCGGTACCCGGTGCAAAAGCCGGGTCCAGGCTGTCGATATCAAAGGAAATGTAGCATGGCATGTCGCCAACAACTGCCCGGGCTTTTTCAATGATTGCAGGTATGCCCATTTGCGGCATTTCCTCGGCATGGATCACGGTCATCCCGCTTTCATGGGAAAACTCCCAAAGCCACTCGGAAGAACCGCGAATGCCGATCTGGATGGTTCGCTCCGGATCTAGCACACCGTCAAGCACCGCATTGCGAAACGGGCCGCCATGGTGAAACTTTGAATGGTCATAAGGACCGCTGGTGTCGCAATGGGCATCAATGTGGATAAGCCCCACCGGCTGCTTTTGGCCAACCGCCTTGAGGATTGCCTGCGTGATGGAATGGTCGCCGCCCACCGCCAGCGGGATGACGCCTGCCCCGACGATCAGTTTGAACCATGCCTCGATGTCTTCCATGCACATATCGATGGAATAACGGCTGCGAAGCGGTGTGTCGCCGATATCGGCCACCCGCAATTCCTGCACCGGCGCGCATTCCAGCACGTGATTGTAGGGGCCGACCCGTTCGATGTTGCGCAGCGCCCTCGGACCGAAGCGCGCACCATTGCGGTTGGTGACACCAAGGTCCATCGGCACGCCGGTGATGGCGACCTGCAGATCGCCAAAGTCCGCGGCCTCCGGATTGATCGGGTGATGTGGCGCATACAGGAACGTCGGGATGCCGGCATAGGGCGCAGGGCGCGAGCCGGACTTGGTGAAGATTTTGGCGGCAACCGCGGCAAATTTCGGATCGTGGACCTTGCCGGCGTTCTCGCCGTCATACCTTGCTTTCAGCGCGTCCAGTTTTTTGCTGTCGAAGCCCATTTGCTACCCACTGAAAAGAGATCCTGATCCATGCAGGATACAGCTTTGCACCGATTGCAGCAATGCTGGCAAAGCGGCGAAACCGCAGCGTTCTGCGTCAATCCCGCACTTGAGGTTCAATGGTTGCAATGGTTTGCGCAACTGTGCAACTCTTGTGGCTTCGTGATTTCAAAACAGACTTGGTTCAAAGGGTGACGACATTCCATGACAGCCGGGCAAGCTGCCGCCAGCAAAACCGAAGTGCAACAAACGCCGGTCATCGAACTGCGCGGCATTCACAAATCCTATGGATCCCTGGAAGTCATCAAGGGTGTTGACCTTGCCGCTAGGCGCGGCGACGTAACGGCTCTTATCGGTTCATCGGGATCGGGCAAAAGCACCTTGCTGCGTTGTGCCAACCTTCTGGAAACCCCGCAGCAGGGCGAAATCATTTTCCAGGGCGAACCTGTCAAATGGAAAGACACGGGCGCTCAACGCCGGCCAGCAGATGCCGCACAGTTGCGTCGCCTGCGAACAAACCTGTCCATGGTCTTCCAACAGTTTAATTTGTGGTCGCATTTGACAGTTTTGCAAAATGTCACCGAAGCACCCATAACCGTTCTTGGGCGTGATCCCCGCCAGGCCGCAGATCTCGGTCGGGCACTGTTGGCAAAGGTTGGGATTGGCGACAAATGCGACAACTATCCCTCCCAGCTTTCCGGTGGCCAACAACAGCGTGCGGCCATTGCCAGGGCACTGGCCATGGAACCGGCAGCGATGCTGTTCGACGAACCCACATCGGCACTTGACCCTGAACTGCAGGGCGAAGTCGTTCGTGTTATCAAGGCTCTTGCCGAAGAAGGGCGCACCATGCTTATCGTTACACATGACATGAAGATGGCAAGCGACGTGGCCAACCACGTCATTTTCCTTCATCAGGGCAAGATCGAGGAGGAAGGCCCGCCGGCCGAACTTTTCGTAAAAACCCGCTCGGAGCGCCTCAGGCAATTCCTGATGGCATCCGGGGCATGACCGAATAACCGCCGAAAGGCAGACCAACCAGAAAGAGGGAACCACCATATGAGAAAACTGATCATTGGCCTTGCTATTGCCGCCTTCGCAGCTGGCACAGCGATGGCACACGACAAGACCATTCGCATGGGCACGGAAGGCGCCTACGAGCCGTACAATTTCGTCAACGACAAAGGCGAAATCGACGGGTTTGAACGCGAACTTGGCGACAAGCTGTGCGAACTTGCCGGCTACAAGTGCGAATGGGTCAAGAACGACTGGGATTCGATTATCCCGAACCTGCTTTCCGGCAACTACGACACCATCATGGCCGGCATGAGCATCAATGATGAGCGCAAGGAAAAAATCGACTTCTCCGACCCATATTTTCCGCCGGATCCTAGCGCCTACGCCGCTAAGAAAGGCGCAACTGTCGATACTGCCAAGGGCAATATCGCAGCCCAGGTCAACACCATCCAGTCCAGCCACGTGACAACATCAGGTGCGACGCTGGTTGAATTTGCCACCGCCGATGAAACCATCGCGGCAGTGCGCAATGGCGAAGCGGACGCGGTATTTGCCGACAAGGCATTCCTCGAAAAGATCGTCAAGGAAAGCAATGGCGAGCTCGAATTCATCGGCAAGGACGTTGTCCTTGGCAGCGGCATTGGCATGGGCGTGCGCAAGTCTGATGCCGAGATGCTTGGAAAATTCAACGCAGCCATCGCCAAGGTAAAAAGCGACGGAACCTTGAACACCATGATCGAGAAGTGGTTTGAAGGCGTAAAAGGCCCATACTGAGCCATTCAATTCATCAAAAACACGGACGCGCCGCCATTGTGGCGCGTCCCGAATACCAGGGTCCTTGCCCTGTATCCACCTTGACCTGAAAGAGGGCGGCACGTGGACTTCTGCGCTGATCCAAAAACCCTGGAAGGCATCGCGTGGTATGCCTGTTACTTCACAAATTTGAAGCACCAGCAGTTCTATTTCAGCTTTCTGATCGTATTGGCGCTGATTTTCGCAACCGCGCCTTTTGTGTTGGCACTCGGATTTCTCGGCGCTTTTGCCAAACGCTCTGCCCTGCTGCCGCTGAGCCTGATCGGCAAGGCCTATACCAACATGGTTCGCGGCATTCCCGATATCATTTTCTTCCTTTTTGTGCCGGTTGCCATTGACCAGCTTGTCGAATTTACCCGCCACAAAATGCTTTGCCCGGAAGTTACCGAAGCTGTTTATCGCGGAAATGACTTCGTTGTCTGCACGGCGGCGAAAATGCCACTCAACAGCGACCCTCAATGGGCGCACGAGGCTTGGGGATTTGCGCTGGCAATAATCGCCTTTGCCCTGGTCTTCGGGGCCTTTGCCGCAAACACCATCGACGGTGCGTTGAGTGCTGTTCCGCGTGGCCAGCTTGAGACTGCGCGTGCCTTTGGCATGAATGACCGCCAATCGTTCTGGCGCATCCACTTGCCGCAAATGTGGATTTATGCCCTGCCCGGCCTTTCGAATTTGTGGATCATCCTGATCAAGGCAACGCCGCTCCTGTTCCTGCTCGGCATAGAAGACATCGTCTACTGGGCACGCGAACTGGGCGGCTCGAAAACCTCGTTCTTTGACTATCCACACCCCGATTGGCGTATTTGGTATTTCCTCGGCTTGCTGGTTTATTATCTGCTACTGACCTGGGTGAGCGAGAAAGTGTTCGCCAACCTGACCCGTCGTGTATCACGCGGACAAGCCACCGCGGCAGGCAGTGACAGCCTCATTGCCGGAGCAGCAGGATGAGTTGTGCGCAAACCATTGCAGATTATTCGTTGCGCGCAATCGGTATCGGCGCAAGGCAATTGCCCAAGGCCGACATCTCCCTTTGCGAGCAGGTTGTGCTGATCGGCAGCGGCATGGTGTGGAACATCTATTTTGCCGCGCTTGCTGTCGTGCTGGGCTTCTTCCTTGCAACGCTGCTGGCGTTGGCCCGCACGTCTGCAAACCCGTTTGCCCGCAAGCCTGCCGAATGGTTCATCTTCTTTTTCCGTGGCTCGCCATTGTTCATCCAGTTTTTCTTTGCATATGAGCTGTTCGTGATCCTGCCCCGGGTCGGGTTCGACATCCCGCTCGGCTTTGCCACGCTGACTGTTGAGACCGGTTGGCTGACCAAGGCTTGGCTTGGCGCGTTGATTGTGTTGTTTCTCAACACGTCCGCCTACAGCGCCGAGATTTTCTATGGCGCCCTGCGCAATGTTCCAAAAGGCGATGTTGAAGCAGCGCAGGCCTATGGCATGGACGGTTTCACAAGGTTTCGGCGCATTGTTTGGCCAACCTTGTTGCGGCTCGCCTGGCCATCCTACACCAACGAGGCGATCTTCCTGTTTCATGCCACCACGCTGGTATTTTTTTCAGGCTTCCCGGCATGGCGGCAAGAGGGCGATGCGCTTTACTACGCCAGCTATTTCGCCCAGAAAACCTACAATCCGTTTGTCCCATATCCGATCATTGCCGCATATTTTATCGGAACAACTGTGCTGATCATCCTTTTGTTTGGCATCGCCAACCGACGGCTCAACCGGCACCTTGAGCCCGAAGCCAGGCCGCGCCTGACATTTCGCCCGCAGCTGATGCGTTGACAGCGGTTTTATCGCTGGCGCTAATGCCGCTTGGCCCGGACTGTCTTGTCGGTCGCCCAATGTCTATGATTGCCTTCCCGGTCGAGCATGTGAATTGAATCAAGGGCAATGCGCCCTGTCGTTTCACCGTGATCAAACGTCAATTCCGTGCCAAACCGCCGGGCAAGCCGCTTCATCGCTTCGTTGTCCGAGTGGGTGGTGATTTCCAGCCGGTCCAGCCCGCGCGACCAGGCAGCTTCGGCGATCAACGCAAACAGCGCCGCCCCAAGCCCCAAACCCCGCCAATCCTGCAACACGCTGAAAGCAAGCTCGCCGCTCAATGCGTCCGTCGGGTGCAATTCAGCGATTGCCACCACCTTGCCTTCGGTTTCCGCTGCAATGACCAAGGTGCCGGGAGTAATGCACTTGCGGGCATATTCTTCGACCCATTGGGCACTTGCCGTCCCATTGAAGCGGTCGCGGCGCCCTTGGGTGTCAAGCGCCATCACGTGGTCCACCAGAAGGCCGATGTCGTCTTTTCCAAGGATACGGACACGTACACCGGGAGGAAAAGGAAATTCCGGGTCGGGCGCTAGCTCTATGTGCATTGGCTGTCGTCCTGCAGTTTTGAAGCCACCCCTCCCCGGCAGCGGAAAATTTATTGTGCAGTGCAACATAAGCTTGATGTCGGCAAACGGCAAGGGCAAATGCCCCTGCCATCTCGAAACCACCGGAAGAATCACACGTACCGGTTGACGATGCTTTCCAGCAGTTCCTGTCGGCCCGAGCGCGGCTGCGGGTTGATGTTCTTCTTCTCGACCCGCTCCGCGACTTGTTCAAGCGTTCGCTTGCCGGAAAGCATCGCCTTGCCTTCCGCGCCGTTCCACCCCGCATAGCGCTCGGCCAACGGCTCCGACAGCGCCTTGTCCTCAATCATCCGCGCTGCAGCCTTCAACGCCCTTGCGCAAGTGTCCATGCCGCCGACATGGGCAATCAACAAGTCTTGCGGTTCCAGCGACTGGCGGCGCAGTTTGGCGTCAAAATTGGTGCCGCCGTTCTTGAACCCACCCCCCTTGAGCACTTCGTAATAGGCCAGGGTCATTTCCGGCACATTGTTGGGAAACTGGTCGGTGTCCCAGCCGGATTGGTAGTCGTTGCGGTTCATGTCGATGGAACCAAAAATGCCGAGCGCATTGGCCAATGCCAATTCATGCTCGAACGAATGCCCCGCCAGAATGGCATGCCCCTGCTCGATGTTCACCTTCACTTCGTTTTCCAGCCCGTGACGGCGCAGGAAACCGTAAACAGTTGCCACATCGTAGTCATACTGATGCTTGGAAGGTTCTTGTGGCTTGGGCTCGATCAGGATGGTGCCTTTGAAGCCGATTTTGTGCTTGTACTCCACCACCATGTTGAGGAACCGGCCCATCTGGGCATCCTCGCGCTTGAGATCGGTGTTGAGCAGCGTTTCATAGCCCTCCCGGCCACCCCAGAGCACATAATTGGCGCCGCCCAGCTTTCTGGTGGCGTCCATGCAGCTTTTCACAGTAGCTGCTGCATAAGCAAAAACGTCCGGATCAGGATTGGTGGCCGCGCCAGACATGAACCGGCGGTGCGAAAACAAATTGGCCGTACCCCAAAGCAGCCGAATGCCGGTCTCTTTCTGCATCTGTGCAAAAACGTCGACGATCGCCTCAAGATTCTTGCGGCTTTCAGCAAAACTTGCCCCTTCCGGGCGTACGTCCGCGTCATGGAAGCAGTAAAACGGAACGTCAAGAATCTGGAACATTTCAAACGCCACGTCGGCTTTCAGCCGCGCATGGTCCATGGTTTCACCAAACCACGGACGATCAAACGTCTGGCCTCCAAACGGGTCGCCGCCCGGCCATGCAAAGCTGTGCCAATAGGCAACGGCAAAGCGCAGATGGTCTTCCATCCGCTTGCCCATGACCAACTCATCCGCGTTGTAGTGCCGGTAGGCCAGCGGGTTGGTGCTGTCCGTTCCTTCAAACTTGATCTTGCCGATATCGCCGAAAAAGCCGGTGCTCATGGGAAAATGCTCCTGATGGCTGGATAAAATTGTCGGTACTTGCCCAGACGCTCGGCAAAGAGTGCTTGCAAGCCAGGTTCTGGATCAACAGTTTGCGCAATTGGCGGGGTTGTCATTACCGAGTTTGGTTCTGCGCCGGTTGCCGCGATCATGCCAAGCCGCGCGGCGCCAAGCGCCGCACCAAAATCGCCCTGCACCGGGACATCAACCGGGATTTCAAGCACCGACGCCACAAGCTTGCGCCAATATGGCGAATTGGACCCCCCACCCACCGCCACAACCCGGTTGACCGATGTACCGGTTGCCTGCAACGCATCACGACAATCAGCAAGAGCAAAGGTTACGCCTTCCAGCACCGCTTGCGTCATTTCCTTGCGCCCGCCGGAAAGACCGGCAAATGCGCCGCGCACCATCGCATCATTGTGCGGCGTGCGCTCGCCGGAGAGGTATGGAAGAAACGTGACCGGCCCCGGCGGCAACAAGGTGTCGCCCAGTTCAGAAACCAGATCTGCCGGCTCGGCACTGGCAATATCCGCCAGCCAGTTGAGCGAGGCGGTTGCCGAAAGGATGACACCCATTTGGTGCCATTTGCCCGGCAGCGCATGGCAAAAAGTATGGACTGCCGTTTCCGGCCGCGGACGGTATGCATCATTGGCGCTGAACAGCACACCGGAAGTGCCCAGTGAAACAAAAGCCTTGTCGCCGTCCACGATGCCCATGCCGCAAGCAGAAGCGGCATTGTCTCCCGCTCCGCCGGCAACCACGATACCGGCAGGCATGCCGAAACGCGAAGCAAGCTCGGCGCGCAACACGCCAGCGCTGTCAGTGCCTTCAACCAGATTTGGCATTTGCCTGCGCTCAAGCCCGGTATGGGCAAGCAATGTTTCGTCCCAATCGCGCCGGGCAGTATCAAGCCAGCTTGTGCCGGCACTGTCCGACATTTCCGACATGTGCTCGCCAGTCAGCCAAAGCCGCAAATAGTCCTTGGGGAGCAGCACATACCTTGCTTTTGCAAAATCTTGTGGCTCGTTGTTTTGCACCCAAAGCAGCTTTGGCGCGGTAAACCCGGGAAAAACAATGTTCCCGGTGCGCGCCCGAAACTCCGGCTGCCTGTCAAGTGCAGCTGCTTCGACATGGCTTCGCGTGTCATTCCACAGAATACAATGGCGGACCGGATTGTCGCTGGCATCAACCAGCGTTGCACCGTGCATGTGGCCCGAAAGCCCGATGCCGCGAACCGCTGCCATCGCAGCAGGGTTGGCGGTCACCAGGACTGTAAGTGCTTGCTCACACGCCGTGATCCAGTCGGCAGGGTCTTGTTCGGACCAGCCGGTCATGGGCCGGTGGATCGGGATTTCTGCAGAACTGGCTGATGACACTACATTCTGGTCGCCGTCGACCAGCATGGCTTTCAGGCTGGATGTGCCAAGGTCAATTCCCAGAAACACGGTTTACATCGCCCCTGGGCCGGGGATTGCCTTGGGCGGACATTTGCCGGCAATGATCATGCCAAGCACTTCGTCATGGTCAACGTCTGTGGTCTTTGCTGTGCCAACCACCTTGCCGTTTTTCATCACACAAAGCCTGTCAGCCAAATCGAACACATCGTGCAGATCATGGCTGATCAGGAAAATGCCGATGCCTTCTTCCTTCAACTGCTTGATCAATTCACCGACCTGCGCCGTTTCCTGCGGTCCCAAAGCTGCCGTAGGCTCGTCCATGATCAAAATGCGGGCATTGAAATGGATGGCCCTGGCAATCGCAACCGATTGGCGTTGGCCGCCGGATAACTTGCTGACCGGCTCCTTGAAGCGTTTGAAGTTCGGATTGAGCCGGTGCATCACCTTGCGGGTTTCAGCCTCCATCGCCACGTCATCAAGCGTGCCCATCGGGGTTTTCAACTCGCGCCCGAGATACAGGTTCGCCGCTGCATCAACATTGTCGGCCAGCGCCAGCGTCTGGTAAATCGTCTCGATACCAAGCGCTTTCGCGTCACGCGGATTGTTGATCGACACTTCGTTGCCTTCAACGAATATCTGCCCGGAGTCGCGTTTGTATGCGCCCGAAACCACTTTGATCAGCGTCGACTTGCCAGCGCCATTGTGGCCCAGCAGACCGACAACCTCACCGGGATACAGATCTACACTTGCGTGGTCCACAGCCTTGATGCCGCCGAAAGCGATGGAAATATCTCGCATTTCAATGAGTGGAGTTGCCATTTTCTGTCCTCATTTCACCCGGCGGGAATACAACTGGTCAAGCCAAACAGCCAGCACAAGCACCACCCCGACAACGACGTTCTGAAACGCTGCGGGCAGGTTGAGCAGTGACATGCCCGAGATAATTGATTGCATCATGAGAGCGCCCAGCATCGCCCCATAGATGGTGCCGACCCCGCCCGCCAACGACGTGCCACCGATGACGGTAGCAGCGATGACATAGAGTTCATTCAATCCGCCAAGCGCATTGGTTGCTGCATTCAGTCGTGCCGACGAAACAATGGCCGAGACGCCGACCAGCGCACCCATCAAGGCGAATGCCTTGACGAGCATCCATTTCGTGTTGATTCCGGCAAGTTCCGCAGCCTCCGGATTACCGCCGATGGCATAGACATATCGGCCAAACGCGGTCCGCGTGGCAAGGAAGGTCATGGCGAGGCCAACAACCAAGGCGATGATCACCGGCACTGGATAGCCTGTGTAATAGATGAGTCCGTCCAGACAGCGCACTGCCTGTTCGCCCGCCATGCACACCGCTTCGCCATCCTTGTTTTCAATTCCGGCAGGAATGGTCACGCCATTGGCCTTGGCATGGTTTTCTATCAGCTTGAACGGCCATGGGTAGGAGTTCATGATATTGGTCACGCCCAGGACTGTCGAACATCCCAGAAATACGAGAAAAAATTCTGCCCACATCGGCCGGAGGGGAAACTTGAACCGATGGCGCTGACGCCGACCGTTGACAATACCATAAACTATTCCTGCACAAGCAATGCCGGCAAGTACCCAACTCCAGAACGGCCCGATCCAGCTGATTGGAATCCCGCCGCCGAAAATTTCAAAGGTCTTGTCCAATGGCGCAACTGTTTCGCCCCTGCCGAGGAAGAATGCGAGGCCGCTGTATGCCAGCAACCCGCCAAGTGTGACTATGAAGGCCGGAATTTGGGCATATGCGGTGATGAGACCGTTGAATGCGCCAACCAATGCGCCGAGCGAAATGCAGAAAACAACCGCGATCATCCAGATTGCCGGGTGACCGACACCCAGAATGGGAACAAGTTCGAAGACTTGCAGAACCGCCCCTGCCACAGCCACAAGGCTCAGCATGGAGCCTACCGAAAGATCAAGTTGCCGCATGACAATCAGCAACACCATGCCAGTCGACATGATGGCGATGGACGAGGTTTGAACTGACAAGGTCCACAAATTGCGCGGAGTGAGGAACGACCCGCCAAGCAAGCCGCCAAAATTGCCCCGCAGGATGCCACTGGCAATATCGAAGGAAATCCAGATCAGCAGCAGCGCCGCGATCATGCCCAGAATTCGCGCATCGATTTCTGTGGCACGAAAAAACCGTGTCAACGCCCCTTCTTTTTGCAAGGCTGGGGACTGGCTGGAATTGGTCTCGTCAGACATGGATAGTCTCCACGGTATTGCGGGTTCCACCAAACGAAAAGCCGTACCATTCAGACAAATGGTACGGCTCGTTTTTTATTCAGTTGCCAAAACTCAGCAACCTGGAACCGCACCGGCTGCAACGCCTGCGCACGCCTGGTCCTTGCTGATGTGGCCAGCGTCAATCGCAGCGTTTACATTGGCTTTTGTGATTGGTGTCGGGTTGAGCAGGATTGCGTTCATGGCAACCTTGTTCTTGCCACCATCAAACGTTGCAACGCCTGGCAGTGTCTTCATGTCAGCGCCATCGGCCATGGCGTTCGCCATGTTGCCGGCAGTCGTGCCAAGATCGATCGAGTTTTTCCAGACAGACACGGTCTGCGAGCCAAGCGCAACGCGATTGATAGCTGCCAAGTCACCATCCTGGCCACCGACCGGAATGCCCGACATGCCTTGTGCGGTCAGCGCCGCGACAACGCCTGATGCCATGCCGTCGTTTTCGGCAAGAACGGCATCAATCTTGTTGCCGGTCGAAGTCAGGCACTGTTCCATGTTCTTCTGCGCATTGTCCGGCTTCCAGCCGTCGGTGAAGGTTTCGCAGGCAATGGTGATTTTCTTCGCGTCAACATCTGCCTGGATTACGCTCATCATGCCCTGCAGAAGGAACGCCGCATTCGGATCGCCCTTGTCGCCCTTGATGATAGCGTAGTTGCCTTCCGGCTTCACTTTCTTGATTTCCTCGGCAATGATCCGGCCAACGCCGATGTTGTCGAAGGTAATATAGAGTGCGTTCGGGTCTTCGAACTGGACGTCATAAGCGATTGACTTGATACCGGCATCGCTGAGCGCCTTGATCGATGGCAGGATGGCGTCAGAGTCAAACGCTACGACCAGGACAACGTCCGGCTTCTGTGCGATCAGGCTTTCAATGTCGGCCGCCTGCTTCTGGGCAGAGCCCTGTGCATCGGTCGAAATGTATTTGTTGCCGGCTGCTTCAACAACCTTCTTGATTGCCGCTTCATCAGTCTTCCAGCGCTCTTCCTGGAAGGTCTTCCACGAAACTGCAATGGTCTTTCCGGCTGCCAGCGCATGGCTGGATACGGTCATGGCAAGCGCTGCTCCCGCAAGCGCGAGTACAAATTTCTTCATAGGTTTTCCTCCCGGTGCAAAATCACCATAAGATGACAAAGCATCCAGCCAATCCGCCGGAACTCCCCTTGCGAACGACCGATGCATCAACTGCGAACCTCTTTAATTTGAGGGTCGAAAAAAATAGTGACTCAGTCCCCGGCCTGTGTCAACATCAAAATCTGAAATGCTAAGTTATTGCAATGCAACAAGAAAATTGCTGCATTGCAATATCTGGTTTTCTGTCAATTGGAAAAAGCCAGCCGCTGTTTTTCTGGGAGGGACCGGTCGGACCATGCCTTTGATTGCACGCTCCGACGATTTGCGCAGGCAAAACCTGCGGAGAATTTTGGCGGCATTGCGCAAGGCCGGGCCGTTGTCGCGGTCGGAATTGAGCGCAGCCACCGGGTTGAGTGCGTCAACCATTACTTTGATAACTGCGCATTTGATGGAACGCGGCATATTGCGGGAAGATGCGCCGGATTTGCTGACCCCCTTCTCCGCCCTGCCCGATGTTCGTCGCGGCAGGCCAAAGGTTGCGCTGGCCCTGAACGAAACCGCTGCCACCGTCGGCATAATCGCCCTGACGCTCAACAAGATTTCTGCGTCGGTGTATGACTATGCTGGTCACAACCTTGGCAGCAAAGCGGTTCGCATTGCTTCCAGCTCGATTTCCGCAAGCGGCTTGCGCCAGATCATGCAGGCAACTTTGGCGGACGCGCTTGCCTCATGCGCTCCGCATAACCATCCGCTGAACCAGATTTCGGTGGTGGTTCAGGGCGTGACCGATGCAGGCGGAAGCCAAATGTTGTGGTCACCCGTAACGCACTTGACGGATTTGCCGCTTGCAGGCTGGTTTGCCGAGGAGTTTGGAGTTGAAGTCAGCGTGGCAAATGATTGCAACATGATCGCCACTGCCCTTCGTTCGATGGAGCCGCAAAGTTATGGCGACAGCTTTGCGGCTATCCTGCTTTCGCACGGCATAGGCATGGGCCTCTATCTCAAGGGCGGAATATTTACCGGCCTCAAATCTTCGGCTGCCGAGTTTGGCCACATGTGCTTTGAACTGAACGGCGCAAAATGCAGGTGCGGACGCAACGGCTGCATAGAGGCTTATGCAGGTGACTACGCGATCTGGCGCGCGTCCACTGGCGCCGACCCGAACGCTGTTCCGGACATAGACCTGGACTTGGGCACGACACGGGATCTCGTCGCAAAGGCGAAAGCACATGACGGCCCCGAACGTGCGGCTTTTCGGACCGCCGGCAATGCCATCGGTGCCGGCTTGCGCAGCCTTTTTTCGCTGCTGGACCCATTTCCAGTAGCTTTTGCCGGTTCTGGTGTGCTTGCATTTGAGCTGATTGAACCTGCAATCCGCGAGGCGATAGGTACCGGCGCCGCAGGTATTTCCCACTGGAACATACCCATGCACTGTTACCCTGACGAGTTCAGCCTGATCGAAACCGGAGCCCTGCAAAGTGCACTGGCACAGGTCGACAGTCGGGTTCTTGGATCAAGTGAAGGTGGTGAGAAGGAGTTTCTCAATGTGGTTTGAAAGCCGCATGCTGGTTGGCTGGCAGCGCACTGCCATCACCATGTCTCGCAAACTGGCAGTCACAGCTTTGCTGGGTGCCACACTGGCATTTTCGGCAGACCGGTCACATGCCGCCATGCAGCCGGAAGAAGTAGTCAAGGCTTGGTATCAGTTGGTTTTGGAACTGGTTCGCCACACGGCCACATATTCGCCGCCTGTCGCCAGCAGGTCTTTTGCCTACCTCGGTGTCACAACCCACGAGGCCATCACGCCAGGTTCAGCGCAACTGGTGACACTGGCCGGACAATTGAACGAACTGGCGCCTTTGCCACCACGTCCGGAAGGCATTTACGACAATGCTGTGGTCGTTCAGGCCTCGATGAATTTTGCAGTCCGTGAATTTTTCCCGAACACCGGCCCGACCGGTCAGCGGGCGCTTTCGGCGATTGACAGAAAATTGTCTGCCAAAGCAGCTGAGGGATTGCCTGCCGATGTTGTTGAACGCAGCATCGCCTGGGGAAAAACCGTCGGCGCCCACATACTTGCATGGTCACGGACAGATGGCGGCGCGGTCATTGAAAACCTCGGATTCCCGCAGACCTACAAAATGGGCAACGCACCATCAAATTGGGTGCCAACAAGCCTCATCGGTCTTCAGCAAACTCCGCTTTTGCCCAATTGGGGCAACAACAGAACTTTTGCGATGCCCGATGGCAAGACATGCCCCCTGCCACCGCACCCGGAGTACAGTGAGGACCCGGCCAGCGACTTCCACAAGGAAGCGATGGAAGTGTACGGGGCCAAGGCCAAACTGACCCCTGAGCAAATCCAGATTGCAAGATCTTGGTCGGATGATCCGATGCTGTCGACCACGCCGCCAGGCCATTGGGTGTCAATCGCCCGCCAGATCATTGAACGAGACAATGTTGCGCTAGAGCGGCAGGTGGAAATCATGGCCCGGCTTGGTGTCGGCCTTGCCGACGCATTCATTGGCTGCTGGGACGCCAAGTACCGGTTTGATCTGGTGCGGCCGGTTACCTACATCCGCCGCCATATCGATCCCGCGT
This sequence comes from Rhizobiaceae bacterium, assembly GCA_041739225.1. GTDB lineage: Bacteria > Pseudomonadota > Alphaproteobacteria > Rhizobiales > Rhizobiaceae > BOKV01. The sequence continues at coordinate 37,694 of JBGSOG010000079.1, read as the reverse complement.
GGGAACCTTTGTTGATTACTCCACCGTTTCCCGAATACCCCAGCGGCCACAGCACCCAGTCGGGTGCGGCAGAAGTGATCCTCACCGACCTGTTTGGAGAGAATTTTGCATTTGATGACCTGACCAGCACCCGTGACGGCCTTGCCCCCCGCACATTTCCAAGCTTTCGTGCAGCAGCAGAAGAAGCCGGCATTTCGCGCCTGTATGGCGGCATTCATTTCCGCTCTGCCATTGTGTTGGGGCTGGAACAGGGCCGGTGCATCGGCAAATATGTTCTTGCCTTGAAGACCCGGAGATAGGCCATGCGGTTCATGATTTTCGCCATCGTGGCGCTGTTCCCGTCGATCGCAAGCGCGCAACCTGCCCCGCAGGTACCGTCGTTTGTCGAGGAGACCCTGACCTCGGGAATAGACAGCAATTATACCGGCGAATGGGAATTCATCGTAGGCGGCGGCGCAGCAGCGTTTGATTGCAACGCGGACGGTTTTCCCGACCTCATGCTGGCTGGAGGAACCTCACCCTCCAGGCTCTTTGTCAACAAGTCGAAAACCGGCAGCGCACTGCAGTTTGAAAAGCAGCAAAGCGGTCTGGAACTGGAAGGCGTGACTGGCGCCTATCCCATCGACATCGACAGCGATGATTTGATCGATCTGGTGGTGCTGCGGGTTGGTGAAAACCTGGTGATGCGCGGCAAGGGAGAATGCCGGTTTGAACGCATGAACGAGCCATGGGGATTTGATGGCGGCGATGCCTGGTCCGTCGCACTGGCTGCAACTTTCGAACGCGGTTCCGCCTGGCCAAGCATTGCAGTCGGCAACTACATCAACCGCGAAGAAGAAATTTCGCCTTGGGGATCGTGTACCGACAACTGGCTTCACAGGCCCGAAGGCGCGGCAAAGAAAAGTTTTGCCAAGCCACTGGCGCTCAAGCCAAGCCATTGTGCGCTTTCCATGCTGTTTACCGATTGGAATCGCTCCGGAACACCGTCACTGCGCATCTCCAATGACCGCGAATACTATGAAGGCGGCGAAGAGCAGATGTGGCGCATCGAACCGGGCAAGGAGCCGCAATTGTTTGGCCCGGCAGATGGTTGGCAACGCTTGCGCATCTGGGGAATGGGCATCGCCAGCAATGACATCGATTCAGATGGCTATCCGGAATATTTCCTCACAAGCATGGCCGACAACAAACTGCAGAAGTTGAAAACCCAGCCCGGTTCGCCCTTCAAGCCACAATATGACGATATCGCTTTCAAACGTGGTGTGACCGCCCACCGTCCATTTCAGGGTGACGATTTGAAACCCAGCACGGCATGGCATGCTCAATTCGAAGATGTGAACAATGACGGCCACGCCGACATATTCATTGCCAAGGGCAACGTGGAAAGAATGCCGGATTTTGCCATGAAAGACCCCAACAATTTGCTGCTGCAAGGCGCAGATGGCAAATTTGTCGAAGGTGCCGCACTGGCAGGCGTGGACAGCACGAAAATTGCCCGCGGGGCTGCCCTGGCCGATTTCAATCTGGACGGCTTGATGGATCTGGTTGTCGTCAACCGCAATGATCGAGCGCAACTGTGGCGCAACACCGGTATTGCCAATGGAGGCAAGACAGGAAACTTCATTTCAATCAAACTGTCACAACCTGATACCAATCGTGACGCGGTTGGCGCATGGATCGAGGTGGAAGCCAATGGCCGCGTCGCCCGCAGGGAAATAACCGTGGGTGGCGGACATGCGGGCGGACAGTTGGGATGGTGGCATTTTGGCCTTGGTTCATCAAATGGGGCAAATATCCGGGTAATCTGGCCTGACGGCATTGCTGGTGACTGGCAAAAACTGGAAGCCAACGGTTTTTACCAGATGGCCCCCGGCAAGGCGGCACAACGTTGGACGGCAAAATAGCAGCAGGTCAGCGTCTGCGGGATGGTTGTCGGGCAGCAGGTAAAGACAACTTGGCGGCAACGCTGGACAATCGGTTGTCGGGCGGATAAAAGCGCCGCAGTAATTTTGGGGCTTGACGCTGGCGTAAAAGCCCTCAAAACGGGAGCGAGGCCCCAAGGGCACCCAAACAGCTGCGGGACTCGTTCCCTGCGAAAGATTGTCGGCAAGGTCCGTTTTCCTGTAACGGTTTGCTGCTCACACGATTGAAGAGGCAAAATACTGTGACAAGCACTTTTGACAAGGTAGCGGACATCATCGCGGAAACCAGCGAGATTCCCCGCGAGGAAATCACCCCTGAAAGCCATACAATTGACGATCTGGGCATCGACAGCCTCGATTTCCTCGATATCGTGTTTGCGGTGGACAAGGAATTCGGCATCAAGATACCGCTCGAAACCTGGACACAGGAAGTAAACGACGGGAAAGCGTCGACCGAAGAGTATTTCGTCATGAAGAATCTTTGCGCAAAGATTGACGAGCTTTACAAAGCAAAAACGGCCTGAAAACCCTGCCCGCTGCACCGTTGCGGCTGGAGAACATTTTTCATCAAGGCCCCGTTCGCCGGGGCTTTGTCGTTTCAGACAGGCAGATATCCATCCCATGCGCCTTGAATATTTCCAGATGATCGATCGCATCGTTTCCGTTGACATGGACGCGAAGGTGCTTGTGGCAAAATCAACTGTTCCCGATCAAAGCACTGTTTTTGAAGGGCATTTTCCAGGTCATCCACTGGTGCCAGGCGTGTTGCTGATAGAAACCATGGCGCAAGCCTCCGGCATCATGATCATGCACACCATCGATTTCGCGCGCATTCCCCTGCTGGCCGGTGTCAAGGAAGGCAAATTGCGGGATTTCGTCGGTCCTGGTACCGAACTTGAGATCCGGGCACAGATCGAACACGAAGGGTCGGGCTACGCAGTGACGCGTGCTGAAATACGCTCGGGAAACAAGCGCGTTGCCAATGCCCAGCTGACATACACCGTCATGCCGTTCCCATCCCCTCAGTTGCAGGACTTGATCAGACAGCAAGTCGCTGACATGAAGAAGAGTGTCTGAAAAATCCAAAGGCATATTTCCGGGTAGTTCCGGTGTCTGCGCCGCAAACCGAAAGACTGGCAATGGAAAAACGTGAAGTTTGGATCACAGGCGTAGGGCTTGTTTCCTGTTTCGGCGAGGGCGCGGAGCATCATTGGGAAGTTTTGGGTGGCAATACGGCTCCTGCCCCGGTTATCGACAGCACGCGCTTTGCGCCATACAGCGTCCATCCTTTGCCGGAAATGGACTGGAGCAAGCAGATACCGCGTCGCGGCGACCAGCGCCAAATGGAAAACTGGCAACGCCTTGGCACTTACACAGCAGGTCTGGCGCTCGACAATGCGGGCCTCAAGGACAATGAAAACATGGTTTTCACCATGGACCTCGTGGTTGCTGCAGGCGGCGGCGAGCGCGACATTTCAGTTGACAATTCCATCATGCAGGATGCCGCCTCGCGCAACGACCGTGAGATGTTGCTCAACGAACGCCTTCCTTCGGATTTGCGTCCGACATTGTTTCTGGCGCAATTGTCCAACCTGATGGCCGGCAATATTTCAATCGTTCACAAGGTCACCGGCTCTTCACGCACTTACATGGGTGAGGAATCAGCTGGCATTACGTCAATTGAAAATGCGATGCGGCGTATTCAGGCCGGCCAGAGCACCCATGTGCTGGTCGGAGGTGCATTCAATGCAGAGCGTCCCGACCTTTTGCTGTCGACGGAACTGGGGCATTATTCATGGCATGGTGCGCCCGAGGCAATTGCCGCACGTCAGGCTTCCGGCGGCGGCATGATTACTGGCAGCGCAGGCGCGTTTGTCGTCCTTGAAGAGGCCGAACATGCACGCGCGCGCGGTGCCAAGCCTTATGCAAAACTTTCCGGCGTTGTGTCGGATCTCGGCAAACGTGACGAAGCATCGACAAGACAGCGTTTGAACAGGATGTTGGACAAACTGGAACCAAAATCAGGTACTGCTGTTGTCTCTGGTGCAACCGGTTGCAGCCCGATCACCGGCATTGAATTTGATGTTCTGGAGGCCCGCCTGGGCAAGGACGTGGCAATTCGCGCATTTTCAACGATGATTGGAAATCCGGTCGAAGCAAATTTCCCGGCGGGAATAGCGCTGGCTGCCATGGCGATTGCCAACGGCTCGTTCTACCCGCAGTTCGAATCTGCCGAGAAGCCGGCCAAAGGCAAGCCTGACTCAATTCTGGTCAGTTCGATTGGCCATTATCGCGGTGAAGGCTTTGGCCTTGTGGAAAAAATCTGATCGTTGCAAAGCGCGATCGAGAAGCAATGGAGATTTGCAATGTCCGGCAAATACATGGATCACAAGGGGCGGCCGGTTGTCGTCGTGACCGGCATGGGCGCGGTGACCTCACTGGGCCTTGGCAAAAAAGACAACTGGGCGGCCTTGACCGCCGGGAAGTCCGGCATTCACCATATCAAACGCTTTCCAACCGATCGGCTGAACACGACAATTGCCGGCACAGTCGATTTCATGGACACAGAGGAAATCTCGGCTCCCGCGATTTCCTATGCCATGGCCGATGCAACGGCAGAAGAAGCGCTGGCGGAAGCCGGATTTGGTCGCTCCGGGTTTCCAGGCCCGCTGTATTTCGCAGCCCCCCCCGTTGAACTGGAATGGATGCACCGCTTCACACTGATGGGTGAAGGGGCACAAGGCGAGCCCGGTTACCAGCAATTGCAGGCCGCTGCGCGTGCCAACAAACACGAGCGCATGCACGAACTCATACAGCTTGGCACCATCGCCTACCGGATCGCTGAAAAATACGGCGCCAGGGGATTGCCCATATCCCTCTCGACAGCTTGTGCATCTGGTGCAACCGCGTTGCAGCAAGGCGTGGAAGCCATTCGCCGGGGCGAGACCGATGCCGCACTTTGCGTCGCGTCGGACGGCTCTGTCACAGCCGAGGGGCTGATCCGCTTCTCCCTGCTGTCTGCGCTGACAGCGCAAAACGACAAACCGGAAAAGGCATCAAAGCCGTTTTCGAAGGACCGTGACGGCTTTGTCATGTCGGAAGGCTCTGCTGCATTGGTGCTTGAATCGCTCGAACACGCGACGGCACGGGGCGCAAAGATCCTGGGGGTTGTGCGTGGCGTAGGCGAAAAAGCGGATTCGTTCCACCGCACCCGTTCCAGCCCGGACGGCAAACCGGTCATTACCGCGATCCGCCTCGGCCTTGAAGATGCCGGGGTCGAATTGGGTGACATCGGCTACATCAACGCCCATGGCACGTCCACGCCTGAAAACGACAGGATGGAATACAACGCGCTCCACCATGTGTTTGGTGATGCGATCCACTCCATTCCGATCTCTTCCAACAAGTCCATGATTGGCCACACCCTGACCGCAGGCGGCGCCGTTGAGGCTGTTATCTCGTTCATGACCATGCGTGAGGGCGTCATCCCGCCAACCATCAACTACGACAATCCTGATCCGGATATCCCGCTGGATGTTGTGCCAAACAAAAGCCGTCAGGCCCAGGTTTCGACTGTGCTTTCAAACTCCTTCGGATTTGGCGGGCAGAATGCCTGCCTGGTGCTGGGCATAGACGTTCGCTAACCGCTCGCTGCCAACAGGCAGTTTCCCGATCCATCGACCAAGAGGCATTCCCTTGCGCGCCCTTCAACTTGTCTCCGACCGCGAAGTGAAAATCACCGACATGGCACCGCCACCGCCTCCAGGCGAGGGCGAAGTGCAACTTAAAATTCGTGTTGTTGCGCTGAACCACATCGACGTTTGGGGATGGCGCGGCATGGCCTTTGCCAAACGCAAACTCCCAATGGTGGTTGGCGCAGAAGCATCAGGCGAAGTCTCGGCCATCGGTCCGGGCGTGTCTGGCTTGAAAACCGGCGATCTGGTGGCAATTTACGGCGCGCCTACCTGCGGGCGATGCCGCCCTTGCAAGGAAGGCCGTGACAACCACTGTGAACATCCCAAGGGCGTTCACGGGTTTCACCTCGATGGATATGCGCGCGAGTTTGCCAACATGCCGGCCCGCAATTGCATCCCTGTTCCGGAAGGCGTCAGCGACATCGGAGCTGCACTTGCGCCGGTAACTTTTGGTACCTGCGAGCACATGCTTTTTGACAATGCAAAACTTGAATCAGGTGAAACAATCCTCATTCATGCCGGCGGCTCGGGCATTGGTTCTGCGGCAATCCAGCTTGCAAAAATGATTGGCTGCAAGGTCATCACCACAGTCGGTTCGGACGACAAGATTGAAGGCTGCAAAGCACTTGGTGCCGACCATGTGATCAACTACCGCAAGGACCGCTTTGAAGGCGAAGTGCGCAAAATCACCAAAAAGCGCGGCGTAGACGTGGTTTTCGAGCATGTCGGCAAAGACACCTGGACCGGGTCGATGTTCTCCATGCGCCGGGGAGGCAGATTGGTGACATGCGGCTCCACCAGCGGGGTATCGGCCGAAACCAACTTGATGATGTTGTTCCAGCAGCAGCTTCGCCTCATCGGCTCTTTTGGCTGCAACATGCGCAACATTGCCGACGCCATGGAGAAAATGGCCAAAGGCTACGTCAAGCCGGTGGTTGATACGGAAATCGGATTTGGTGATCTGGCGACCGCTTTGGAGCGCATGGAAAGCCGCAAGGTGTTTGGCAAGATCATCATGCGCGTCAACGGCTGAAGCGCGAAAAACACATCCACCATGTCAACGCTGCACAAGACACCCAAACAATATCCCCGCTGGTATGTTTTGGCGCGCAATGCAGCCAACTGGACAATTGCCAACCTGTTTTTTGGCTTCGTGGGTTTCCTGCAACTGTTTCCCGCCGATGCGGCAATCAACACCATTGAAAAGATGGGCCGGTTCGTCGGCATGCGCTACCCGCGAACCAAACATGCGCGCAAAAGCCTCGAACTTGCATTTCCCGAAAAGTCTGCAACGGAAATTGAATCCATTCTTTCCGACATGTGGGGCAATCTTTCGCGCACCGCCGCCGAATATGCCTACCTTGACAAGATATTCGACTTTGACGATTCGAGGCCCGGCGAGGGCCGGTTTGAAATAGGCGGCATAGCAAATTTCGCTGAATTCAAGGCTCTGGATGGACCGGCAATCTGCTTTACGGCACATACCGGCAATTGGGAATTGTTGCCCGTAGCATCGGCGGCCTATGGCGTGAATGTCACCGCCCTCTTCCGACCGCCGGAAAATCCCTACATCGCCAAGCGTGTTCTGGCCGCCCGCAAGACCGCCATGGGACATCTTGTTCCGTCAAAAGCCGGTGCCTCGTGGGCGCTTTCCGACATTCTGGAAGAAGGTGGAAAGGTCGGTCTTCTGGTTGACCAGTTCTACAAGCAAGGTTTGCCGATCAGCTTTTTTGGCCGACCAACCAAAGGCAATCATCTGCTGGCAAAACTTGTCCGTCGCTATGATTGCCCGGTATATCCAGCCCGGTGCGTTCGACTGCCGGGCGGCAAGTTCCGAATTGAAATGCAGTCCCGTCTGGAAATACCGCGCGACGCTTCCGGGAAAGCGGATGTTCAGGCGCTGACCCAAAAGATCAATGACGTTGTTGAAAATTGGGTGCGCGAATATCCGGGCCAATGGCTTTGGTTGCACAAGCGCTGGCGAAACGATCTGTCACGCCGTGAAAGCCGGACCGGTTCAGGCGCGAAAGCGTGAACCCGATCCGACCAATCCATTGGACCGGATGCCTCACTGGGTGATCGATATCCGGGCGTTTTTCGCGCCGGCACTCGACACCAAATTGTACAGCGTCCTCGCATTGTCCGGATGCAGGCGGATGCAACCATGGCTCGCCGGTGTGCCAAGCCTCTTCAAATCACCGGTGCCGTGAATGGCGTAGCCGCCCCGAAAGAAGATCGAATGCGGCATCGGCGAATTGTCGTATTTGCGCGAGTAGTGCATCTTGGTCATGCGCGTCGGCCGGTAGTTGCCGGTAGGTGTGACATATCCCCTGCGTGCAGTGGATACTGCCCATGTGTGGCGCGGAAATCCATTCTGGTAGACCGACATCCGCTGCGAGGAAATGTCGATGTGCACCTCGACCACGGCAGCATGTGAAGGGGCTACGAACCCCGAAAGCAAAAAGGCGGCACCCGCCAACAGATTTCTCATTTCACCCTCCATTCGGATCGCTCTGCGCGAACGATGATCCATGATTCAAGCCCCGGAGCGAATCTTAAGCCGACATTGCCTTTCATTCTATTGATGAGCTGGCAAAATCACGCAAAAGTCATCCTTTGGCCGTCAGATTGTCATCATTGAACAAAGCCCAAGCCGCGTCTGTGTATTTCCACACAGAATGGCTCCATTGCTGTCATGGTGGGCAAATGGCTTTAGCCGACTGCGATGTTGTCGATCAGCCGCACCTTGCCGAGCCAGGCGGCGGCCAAAAGCCTTGCCGGACGATCGAGCACCATCATGGGTTCCAATGCCGCCGAGGAACGCAGCTCGACATATTCTACAGGTCCAAAACCGGCGGCAACGAGCTGCTGTCTTGCTGTATCCAGTGTTGTCGACACCGGTGCGCCTGCCAAAATGGCCGCAGAGGCATTTTGCAATGCGATATGCAACGCCGGGGCAGTTGCCCGCTCTTCAGCTGACAGCCGGGCGTTCCTGGACGACATTGCCAAACCGCCAGGCTCTCGCAAGGTAGGGCAACCAATAACGTCTATGGGCATGTTGAGGTCGCGCGCCATTTTGCGAACCACCATCAGTTGCTGGTAGTCTTTTTCGCCAAAATATGCCCGGTCTGCCTGCGTCATCAGGAAAAGCTTGGCAACAATTGTGGCAACACCATCAAAATGTCCCGGCCGGAATTCACCTTCCAGGCTTTTGCTGACATCGCCCACCGTTACATTGGTGGAAAACCCAGGTGGGTACACTTCGTCCACTGACGGAAGATAAATCACGTCGACACCGACAGGAGCCAACATTGCGGCATCGGCTTCTTCGGTTCGCGGGTATTTCGCCAAATCTTCTGGGTTGTTGAACTGCTTTGGATTGACGAAAATGGTCACGACCACCTTGTCGCCAGCCTTGCAGGCAGTCCTTGCAAGACTCAAATGCCCGTCATGCAGCGCGCCCATGGTGGGCACCACTGCGACACCCTCCCCTGCGGTTTTCCAGCCGGAAACCAGCTTGCGCAGCTTTGGCAGGCCACGAATGATCTTTGGTTTCATTTGCGACCCTTGGGCTCTGGCGCAACATCTGGAAACACGTGCTCGGGTCCGGGGAAACTGCGGGAGCGCACTTCGGCGGCATATTGCGCAATGGCTTTATCGGCAGCAGCGCCCAGATCGGCATAGCGTTTGACAAATTTGGGTTTGAAGGCAGTGAACAGCCCCAGCATGTCGTCAATGACCAGTATCTGGCCATCGCAAGCGGCGGATGCCCCGATTCCGATGGTGGGGATTGGCACGACGGTGGTGATTTCTCCTGCCAGACTTTCAGGGATTTTTTCCAGCACAACTGCAAATGCACCGGCCTCCGCCACTGCCCTTGCGTCTGCCATCACGCGCCTTGCATCATCCGCCCTGCCTTGCACCTTGTAGCCGCCCAGAACATGCACTGCCTGCGGCGTCAGGCCGACATGCGCCATGACCGGAATGGAGCGTTCAACCAGAAAGCGGATTGTCGGCGCCATGTGAACCCCGCCTTCGAGCTTGACGGCGGAAGCGCCTGTCTCGGACATTATGCGGGCCGCGTTGGCAAATGCGTGCTCCGGCCCGGCCTCGTAGCTGCCGAACGGCATGTCAACGACGACTGTGGAATTGACCGCACCCCGGACCACCGCCTTGCCGTGCATGATCATCATTTCCAATGTCACACCGATGGTCGAAGGAAGACCGTGCAGCACCATGCCGACGCTGTCGCCGACCAGCACGACATCGCAATGCGGGTCAACCAGCCGTGCCACGGGAGTCGTGTAGGCGGTAAGGCAAACAAGCGGCTCGCCGCCTTTTCTGGCTTTCACGTCAGCCGGACTGGGTGGCAAGATGGGTGTACTCGCGCTCATTTGTTTTTCTCCGTTCACCAAGGCTTCTTTAGCGCCTGAAACGCGGTCTTGCCAGTGGAGGAGATATTCGCGCCGGCTTGTCAGCCTGGTATTTGGACCCCGAGAAATTCAGCAGTCTGAACGATGAGGTTGATCTCAAGTTCATGCAACTCGGTATCGCAAATTGACATTTCCTGCATCATCGCGACCAAGGCTTGCCGCTTTTCCAAAGACATGCTTTGGACTGTTTCAGCAAACGGAATTATTTCCGTCGCAAATGGTATGCAGCCAATCACAAATTCTTCAAACATCTCAATATCGTCTTCATAAACCCCAAGTTTTGTCCGAAGCAATTCACGAAAATGCCAAAGCTCGCAATCACGAACCCGCCCGTCGACAAGGATCAACTTGTAAAGGAATATCGCAAGCACAGTCCGATCATCTTGTGTATCGAGCTTTATTGATTGCGCCCCACAGGCATCAATGTTGTCAAGAATGCGTTTTGCCACAGATAACATGCGCGCTCCTTGCACATGAGCAAAACATGCAAGTGCAATTGACGGTCGATACACGTAAACTGAAGAATAACAACACAAATACATGCAATTGTACGAAAACCGGCTTCCTTTTGGCATTTGCCAATAGGAAACCGGTTTTGAGACGCATTCCCTTTCTGCCCGAAAGGGACCCCGGTACGCAGTACCTGATCCGGGGAGTGGCGATTTTGTCGGCCACGTCGTCATCTTTAGTCCGCTATCGTAAACAGGGCGTTAGGAGAGCGTTACGCAGGCATTAAAGCTGCGTTTTTTTCGTCACAATGGCTGCTTTCGGAAAATCAGCCCGGCGCAAGGAACAGCAGCCTTGACCAAGGACGAGAAAAAGGGTAGCGCATCACATAAAGAAATCTTTATATGATGATTTGAAATTCAAGGGTCTTGATCATGAACCAGACTGACAATGTCCTCTCCCGTCTGCTTGCAGAAAAGGGTGTGTTGCTGGCCGATGGCGCAACCGGAACCAACCTTTTCGAAATGGGGCTGTCGTCGGGCGAGGCACCCGAACTGTGGAATGAGTCATCGCCGGAAAAGATTACCAGCCTGCATCGGCAGTTTGTGGACGCCGGCGCTGACATTATTCTCACCAATACGTTTGGCGGCACGCGCCACCGGCTGAAATTGCATGAAGCGGACGGCCGCGTACACGAGTTAAACAAAAGGGCTGCCGAACTTGCGCGCGAAGCGGCCAGCCATGCAGGACGCCCGGTTGTTATCGCCGGCTCGGTCGGCCCAACGGGCGAACTCTTCGAGCCAATGGGAGCCCTCACCCATGACGTGGCCGTTGCATCCTTTGCCGAACAGATGGCGGGTCTCAAAGACGGCGGCGTCGATGTGCTCTGGATTGAAACCATGTCTTCGCCCGAGGAGATCCGCGCCGCCGCCCAAGCCGCCATCAACACCGGGCTTCCCTATGTTTGCACGGCCTCTTTCGATACAGCAGGTAAGACCATGATGGGCCTTGCGCCAAAAGACATGCATGGCGTCACATCAGGATTGAGCCAGCCGCCACTTGCCATTGGCGCCAATTGTGGTGTGGGCGCATCCGACCTGATGGCGTCCGTACTGGACATGACGCAGGCAAATCCAACGGCAATTATCGTTGCCAAGGCGAACTGCGGTGTTCCGGTAATCAAGGGCGATGCGGTGGTCTATACCGGTACGCCACAAACCATGTCGAACTACGCTTGTCTGGCTGTCGATGCCGGTGCCCGTATCATAGGCGGTTGCTGTGGCACCGCTTGCGAACACCTTGCCGCCATGCGCGAGGCAATCGACACCCACGTCCGGGCGGATCGACCCGAACTCGACAGGATCATCGCCGACATTGGCCCGTTGGTGAACAAGACTTCTGCAGCAAACGATGAGCAGCCCAAGCGCGAGCGAAGCGGAAAAAGACGGGGTTAGGCGATTTATTGCAACACAACTATTTTTTTCTGCGGAAAGCCATCAGAGATACGCACTTGCGCTGAAGAAAAACTCCCGACATGATTGCAGTGCGTACGGGCGGAGCAATCAATGTCGTTTTCCTCAGAAAGTTGGATAGTCTCGACATTTCGTGAGTCTGCGGCTTTCGAGTCAATTGAAATTGCTTCCTCAGCATTGATGGATGAAGTTCTGTGTTTGTTAAAAAAATGGGGACACAAAGACATTTCCAAGATCGCTCACTCGTATCTCGAAGACATGGGTCCCAAGCCTGTTTCGGACCGCTTTGCAGATCGCATTTCTGGTTTTGTTACGGTGTCAGAGCCACTTGTAAGAGAGGTATACGAAGCCTGCCGAATGGATTTATATTTCTCCAAACTGCACACCTGTCTCAATCAAACTGCGTACGATCTTCATTTTGATCACGTCCGAACAGAGTTTGAAAACTTGCAGAACTCTGATCCACAAAAAGCGCTCGCAGCGGCTTCAATTGTCGAATCCTATGAATTACTGGGCCAGCTTGTGAACGCGATTTCAGATCCGGGAATCGTAGTCGACCACGCAATACTTGATGCACAACGACAGCTTACACCAAGTTCAGTTTCGTTTTCCTATCAAATTCTGCCCACACATATCGAAAGATGGGAGCGTGCCCGCGCCACGGCAAATGGCATCGTTGCGCGAGCATTTAGCGATTTGACTCCGCGAGAATGGCTGACATTTTTGGCGTTTCTTTCAGCACAAGCCGGTCACAAAGCACATCGCAGCGCAGCCCATTGCTTTGCTGAGACCGTCGAGGAAGAACTTGCAAAGTTCCTCCTCCCTTATGTCAAGGAACGCCAAAGGCCGAGATAACATCCCTTGCCAACTGGTTTGCCTTACTCACCCAATCCCTTCGCCAGCCGGACCAGCGTCAGAAACTCTGCGCGGTAGCCAAATGCATCCTCGCCCTTGGCACGGGTGGCAAGTTCGCCGATTGCTTCATACGTAAAGTTTCCGAGCCGGTCGTCCTGCCGCAGTTTCTGCCCGAAAGCAGCCACTGCCACCGAAAACCGCACGTCCTGCGACGCAGCATTCAATTCCACAACATTGTTCGCATCAACCTGCTGGCTGACGAGTTTGCTTTCGTTGCCATCAGGTGCCTTGTGGCGGATCTTCACATAGCCATATTCGCCGCCGGCCGATGGCTGTGTCACAGGCTCCTTTTTGCCATACCGAAGGGCATCGACGATCAATGCCGGGCTGCCGACCGGCGTCAGTTCATAAATCGCGGTCACGGAATGGCCCGAGCCGATTTCGCCCGCATCCACCTTGTCATTGTTGAAATCCTCACGGTTCAGCGCCCGCGTCTCATAGCCAATCAGCCGGTATTCAGCGACGACCGCCGGATTGAATTCGACTTGTATTTTTACGTCTTTGGCAATCGGGAAAAGCGCGGATGCAGCCTCTTGCACGAGAGTCTTTTCAGCCTCGGCCAAAGTGTCGATATAGGCTGCAGTGCCGTTGCCGTTTTGCGCGATCACCTGCATGAGCTGGTCGTTGTAATTGCCCTGGCCAAAGCCGAGTATCGACAAAAACACACCGCTTTTGCGCTTGGCCTCGACCAGCCTTTTCAGCGCTTCATCGTCCGAAGGTCCGACATTGAAATCGCCATCGGTTGCCAGCATCACGCGGTTGACGCCGCCATCGATGAAAGAAGACTCTGCCAGACGGTAGGCCTCTTCGATGCCCGCAGCACCAGCGGTCGAACCGCCTGCTCCCAGTTTTTCGATCGCATCGAGGATTTTGCGCTTGTCCAGTGCTTTGGTTGGTTCCAGCACCACACCGGCCTCGCCAGCATAAGAAACAATGCCAACACTGTCGTCAGGGCCGAGCCGGTCGAGCAGCAGCCGCAAGGAAGCCTTGACCAGCGGCAGCTTGTCGCCATCCTGCATCGAGCCGGATGTATCGACCAGGAAGACCAGATTGGTTTTCGGCTTCTCGGGCTGCGCAATTTCATAGCCCTTGATCGCCACATGCATCAGCCGCGTGTCGGCATTCCAGGGCGTCGGCATGACCGTTACTGTTGCGCGAAACGGCTCGTCGGCACTTTGCGGTGCCGCCCACGAATACGGAAAATAGTTGATCATTTCTTCAACCCGCACGCCGTCCGCATCGGGAAGCCGTCCTTCACGAAGCGCCCGCCGGACCATCGAATAAGACGCCGTGTCGGTATCGATCGAGAAGGTTGAAACCGGCTCTTCGGAAACCCGTTTCACCGGATTGCTGTTGAACTTCGCCACCCTGTCCCGACCTTCTTCCAGATCAACTGTTGGATCGGGTTGCCGGGGAATGAACACCGTCGGCTTTTGCGCAAAACTGCGAATGGCCCTCGTGTTGGACGGGGAACCGGAAGGAGCCGCCAGGCTTTCAACAGACAAGGGAACCGGTGGAGCCGCAGGCGCAGCTTGCGCCAACAGGTCGGCCGCATCGCTCTTGGCTTCCGGGGCCAGCCTGCGCAATTCCAGATTGTCGGTGAATTCACCAGTGGCTTTTTGCTTGGCAGCATCGCCAACAATGCCTTCCGGCAAATCCCCGGAATATTCCTCGCTCCGACCAGTCTGCGTTTCTGTGGGTTGATTGGTGGCGACGAGATTCCAGCTCAAATAGCCGACAACCGGAACCAGCAGCAACGTGGCAAAGGCCGGTCCGGCAAGGCTTCGCGAATTCATCTTGGGTGTCATGGCATCTCTCCAGGTTTGCAGGCCCCCGGTGATGAGACGCCAACCCCAACCCATTCCTTGGGTGGCTGCGCGCGTTTTTTTCATGTCGTCAAATTGCGCCATGGCGGCAATCAGCGCCCGGCGCTTTGCCTCCACGCCTGAATCGGGTGGTTCCAATGTGCGCAACTGCTCAAACGGGTCTTTTTCAGTCATGGCTGCCTCCAGCCTTCATCAGGATTTTCAGCCGCTTGCGGGCCTCGTGAATGTGCCATGAAATCGTGCTTTCGCTGCATTTCATCGCGGCAGCTGCTTGCGCATGTGAAAGCCCCTCACCATGCACGAGCAATACCGCATCACATTGCTTGGGCGGCAATTGACGAACTGCGCCCCACAACGCTTCCGCCGGATCGCCAGGCTCGCAATGCACTGCTTCTTCCACAAGCGCATGAATTTTCACTGCTTCCGCCAAGCGACCTCGACGGCTGCGGCTTCGCAGATGATCGCGGGCAGAATTGAGCGTTAACTGGTGGAGCCAGGTCCGAAAGGCACCCTCGCCGCGCCAGCTGGCAATTGTCCGTCCGAGCCGCATGCACACTTCCTGGGCGATGTCTTCGCCATCCTCGCGGTTTCCGCTCCAACGCCAGGCCATACGAAATATCAGGTCATAATTGGCTTCAAGCAGACGCGCGAAAGCTGCCCGGTCGCCGGCCTGTGCCAGTCGAGCCAGACCGTCATGATCGTCTTCCTTGCCGTCTGGTGCCGTCGCCTCAATCGTGACCATGTTCATCCTGATACTTGGACGCTCAAGCCGTGACGATCCTTGGGCAGCCAAAACTATTTTTTGAATGCCAGCATGTGAAAACGGATTTGGTCCGGTTTGTATCGATACTCCTGCCCGACAGGACAGGCATTGCGGGCCGCACAGCCATCTGCCATGCAGTCTGGCCCTGTTGAATCAAAACCGGAACTTGAAGTAGAATCAATCCATGAACGACAGGCCGCCACATCAAATCCGTCAACCGAAAAAGCAGTTACAGGACAAGCACTTAGGCAAGGTTTTGCAACACATTCATCACAGGGATGAATCATTTTCTCAAGTGGATCGCAAACAAGATCGCCACCGGTAAAAACCACAGCCGCACGCAGCGCATGCCACAAACCATAGCGGGGATGCATCAAAATTCCGAGCGGAGAAGACTGCAGCCCTGCGGCGCGTTTGGCAAACCGTTGGAACGGATAAACCGTCTCGCCGAAGGGGAATATCGCGTTTGCTTGCTCCCCGGAAATACCGATGGCGTCGAGCACAATGCGCTTCGTGAAACGGTCCAGCGGGTCAGCTAGGCCATCGTCAAATTCCGCACTCTCGGTGAAAATGTCCCACATTGCGCGGGTGCTGCCAAACAAATTGGCAACCGCGCCTTCTTGCATTTTTCCAGCAGCAATATTGTCCGAAGCCTCAAGCCGGAACCAGCCCAGTGAATGCAGGCCGTACTCCTGCAAAATCCCGGTCAAGGTCGCGGTCTTTCTCATTCGATCACGCGAAAAATCCCGTCCCAAACCTGGCGATGCAGTTTGTTGCCCACGTTCGTCCGTGTGTGAGCCTCAGGCGCGTCTTGACCCTTTCAAGTGAAGGCGTCGGGCATTGAATCCTTTTTCTGCCGCATGAAATCCTTTAGCGATTCATCAATGCCCTGATCCAGCATCGGCGGCTCATATTGTTCCAGCCATTGGCGGGCGATTGTATTGGCCCGCTCTTCGGTGCGCTTGCCACCCTCGATCTCCCATTGCTCAAACGAATTGTTGTCGGCAACGTTCGAGACGTGAAACGCCGTCTGGAAATTTTCACGGGTATGCGTTGCACCCAGATAATGATTGCCTGGCCCCACCTCCCGGATTGCGCCCATCGCCTGGCCGTTCTCGCTCATGTCGATACCACCTGCCATCTTCTGGTGTGCAGCCAACTGGTCGCAATCCATGACGAATTTTTCAAACGAGGAAACCAGCCCGCCTTCCAGCCATCCAGCTGCGTGCAGCATGAAATTGACGCCGCCCATCATTGCCGGCCACAGTGTGTTGGCGCTTTCATAGGCTGCCTGGGCATCCGGGAGTTTTGCACCGGTCAGCGCCCCGCCGGAGCGGAACGGCAAATTGTACCTGCGGGCAAATTGCGCCGCTCCAAGCAAAACCATGGCTGGCTCTGGCGTGCCAAACGACGGCGCTCCCGACTGCATCGAGATTGCAGTAGCGAATGTACCAAAAATCACCGGTGCGCCTTTGCGGCACAATTGGGTAAATGCAATTGCGCTGGTTGCCTCGCACAGGACCTGCGTCAGGGTGCCTGCCACCGTTACCGGGCTCATCGCCCCGCCAACAATGAACGGCGAGATGATCGTAGCCTGGTTGGCCTTGGCATAGACCTTCAACGCACCGAGCATGGTGGCATCCATCACCATCGGCGAATTGCAGTTGATCAGGCTTGTCAGCACGCAATTGCGGTCAACGAAATCTTCGCCAAACACCAATTGTGCCATTTTCACGGTGTCTTCTGCCCGCTCCGGCGCAGTGACTGAACCCATGAACGGTTTGTCGGAGTAGCGCACATGCGTATACACCATGTCGAGGTGGCGCTTGTTGACTGGCACATCAACCGGCTCGCAAACCGTGCCGCCGGAATGGTGCATCGCTGGTGCGATGTAAGCGAGTTTCACAAAGTCACGGAAATCGGCGATGGTCGCGTAACGCCGGTTGCCGTCCAGGTCGCGCACGAAAGGCGGGCCGTAAACCGGTGCAAACACCGTATGGCGCCCGCCGATTTCGACGTTGCGCTCGCTGTTGCGCGCATGCTGCGTGAACTGGCGTGGCGCGGTCTTCATCAATTCGCGGCAAAGGCCTTTGGGCAGGTGAACCCGCTCGCCGCGCACATCGGCACCGGCATCCTTCCACATTTTGAGCGCTTCTGCATCTTCGCGGAATTCAACGCCGACTTCCTCCATCAAGATGTCGGCATTGTGCTCGATAATTTCCACCGCTTCGGCAGACAAGATGTCGGTTGGTGCCAGATTGCGGGTGATAAATGCCATGGAAACCGGCCTTGCAGCACTGCGTGCCTGGCGCCGCGCTGTCGCACCGCCGCCTGCGCCACGCCCGCGTCGGGCATTTTCCGGCACTGCCGGTTCGCTGCCAGTGACTTCAATGTCGCTCATGCCAGACTGTCCTTGTTTGCGATACACGAAGCATTTCTGCCAGACGGCAGCACTTCCCTTCAATCAATTCCCGCCAACCGTAACGCATGGCGCGCCGTTCTTTCGCCTGCCAGCGTCGCAGCTTGACGCAAATTGCCAATCTCGTGGGCACAATTGCACCGCTTGGCAAATCAATGACTATCGCCTATTTGCCATAAGAGACTGATCGGTCGCAAATATCGGAACGAAAGTCGTTTCAGGCACCGTCTTCGCCGGAAAAACGCATTCTAGATGCATGCAACGGAATATCCGCCACAAGGGAACCAAACATGGCCGATGATGAAATCATCCTGTCTGAACTCTCCGACGACGATCTGGTACTTCAGATGTACGACGACCTGTATGACGGGTTGAAGGAAGAGATCGAGGAAGCCACGCACATCCTGCTGGAACGCGGCTGGACTCCCTATGAAGTTCTCACAAAGGCATTGGTCGAAGGCATGCGCATCGTTGGCGTCGACTTCCGCGACGGCATCCTTTTCGTTCCCGAAGTGCTATTGGCTGCCAATGCAATGAAGACAGGCATGAACATCCTGCGCCCGTTGCTCGCCGAAACCGGCGCCCCGAAACTTGGTTCCATGGTCATCGGCACTGTCAAGGGCGACATCCACGACATCGGCAAGAACCTTGTAGGCATGATGATGGAAGGCGCCGGCTTTGACGTCTACGACCTGGGCATCAACTCCGACGTCGACAAATACCTGAATGCACTCGAAACCCACAAGCCAGACATTCTTGGCATGTCGGCGCTTTTGACCACCACCATGCCCTACATGAAAGTCGTCATCGACACGATGATCCAGAAAGGCATTCGCGACGATTACGTCGTTCTGGTTGGCGGGGCACCGCTCAACGAGGAATTCAGCAAGGCCATTGGCGCCGATGCCTATTGCCGCGACGCGGCAGTGGCGGTGGAAACCGCAAAGGATTATGTCGCCCGCCGCCACAACCAGCGCTGAGATTCAATCTTCAAAGCAGGTTCAAGGCGGGCTTGAGGCCCGCCTTTTTCAGAACACCGCGTGTTCACCCAGGCCGACATCCACTTCTCCGTGCGCCAGGCGCCGGTAATGCGCTTCCAGCGTATCGGCTCCAAAAGTCGGCGTAAGCGCGGCACTGTAGCGACCGGTTGTTTCGTCCAGTACGAGCATGGATTGCGTTGCATAGTATCGGCCAATCCGGGCAAGTTCTGCCTTTTCCGCCGCACCCGAAGAGAGAAAACCGGCAATCGACAAGCCACCAATGATCGCGTCGATCATTGCCACCGGTACATGCCGGAAACGCGGCTTCATGGCGAAAGCTGAAAAAAGCATTTCCCCCTGGTCGAGCGGCGTGATTGCATTTCCCGGACCGCCGACAGGCAGGATGCGGTTGGCAAGGCTCTCGTCGGTCAGGCACCGCGCCAGAAACTCGCCGGTGTCGCGATCCGAAATCGGCTTGCATGCCGTCAGTTTCCCGTCGCCGAAAACCAGAAACGGCCGCCCGTCCCGCACCCGCTGTGCCTGCCCCGAAAGCGACTTGAAAAACGCCGTCGGCCGGACAATCGACCATCGCAAACCGCTGGCTCGCAACGCAGCTTCAAAAGCCAGCTTGGCCCGCTGAAACTCCAGCAGCGGCATCTGCACACAGATCGCCGACAACAGCACGAATTGGCTGACGCGGCTTTCCTTCGCCAGATCCAGCAAATTCAGTTGCGCCCGGTGGTCGATGGCCCAGGCATCACGCGGCGCGCCGGTGCGTGAGGCAAGGCAGGAAACAATCGCATCAAAACGCGCACCGGAAAACACGTCGCGCAGCAACAATTCCTTTTCAGTGACTTCACTTTCAACAATGGTTGCTCCGGCAAATTCCGCCAGCGCCGACAGCTTGGCTTGAGCGCCTTTGCGCACCAGACCAACAACATCATGACCATGGCTTGCCAGCGCCGCGACTGTTGCGCGCCCGATGGTACCGCTGGCCCCCGGCACCAGCACCCGCATGCGCTTTGCCCTGTTTCCTGCCACTTTGCCTGCTTCATCCATTTGTTCAGCGTCTTTCGCAACCATGTCGATCTGCCGGGCCAAACCCCAACACAGCATGTCGTTTTTCTGTTTGCATTCAAGGCGCTTCCGCGCCAGCCTGAATCACCATGGCAATTGAAGCTGAATCACAACTTGAACCGGCCCGCATCCGCATCATCGCCTGCGGGGCGGGTTCAGTTACTACTTTTTTCCAAAGTACTTTTTTCACCGAAGTGCGTGCGTCCTCCAGAGCGCGATATTTTATGAGGCAAAATATATTTGTATCGGGCCGGTTTGTGAAAATTCAATGCTTGCAATCATTGCTCATATATTTACTTTTCATTGGACTCTTATATCCTCTTATTTTGTCAAAGTAATTTTGCGAGACGTTGGAAAGGAAGCTTGCAATGAGCAATTCCAAGATTTCTAGGCTGTTCAAAGCTCAGCCCCATCCAGACAAAATTTTCAAATTGGCTTTTCGGGACGGGTTTGATCCTGCCGATTTACAAAGCGACAGCAATGAAGAAATTCTGCACGCCGCGTTCACGGATCAGTCGCCAGAGAAACACAAGAGGACGCTTAAATTTCTTGCTGAGGGAGATTCATGGGTAAACATATTCCATGGCGTGCCAGGTCAGCCAATGACTTTTGTAGATGTGCTGGGAAGCAAGATGAGTGGTTTTGGCTTTGAAGTATCCAATATTGGTTGGCCGGGGGATACGCTTTCTAACATGGTTATCACCAAACAGTATAAGGTTGGACTGCAATCAGGAATACATGATTATTTCATTTTCTCTGGCGGTGGTGTCGATTTCTTTGTAAATTTAAAATTTTATGTTCATAAATTCGAGGAAGTTGGCGAGCAAAAACCACCATCTGCATACATAAAAGAAGTTGAATTTGATAATTTTCTTGATGTGTCAAGTTATCATCTCGATAGTATCTCAAAGGAAGTTAAAGTCTGGACAGGCAAAGACACCAAGGTCATTTTCCATGGCTATGATTACGCAAGGCCCGAACCTGATGGAATTTTTCTGGGCCGGCGCTTCGAGGCGCTCGGATATAATGGAAAAACATACCTTCAAAGAAATATTGTCAAAAAAATGATAGATAAGTATTACGATATGCTTCTGGATTTGGAGAAAAAATTGAAAAATAGCGTAATTGTAGATTTCCGAAATAAAATAGGAAACGAATGGAATGATGAAATACACGCAAATTCGAAGGGCGCTAGAAAACTTGCGGGGCACTTTTTAGAAACGCTAGGACTAAAATAGTTGCAAAATCATCTACCCAAAAACAAATTTTTTAACTTGTTGTTGCTTTTGGATTGTATATCTGCTGACCGGCAATTTACCGGAAAATCTGTAGCTTGCCTTCTGTTTTTCTGTTTGCATTCAAGGCGCTTCCGCGCCAGCCTGAATCACCATGGCAATTGAAGCTGAATCACAACTTGAACCGGCCCGCATCCGCATCATCGCCTGCGGGGCGATCGCGCGCGAAACAATAGCCGTTCTCGCTGCCAACGGCATGGACCACGTCGAACTGACTTGCCTGCCGGCCATCCTGCACAACCATCCGGAAAAAATAGCCCCGGAAGTTGAGCGCGAAATCACCGAGGCGCGCGCCGTCGGCATTGAGCGCATCTTCATCGCCTATGCAGATTGCGGCACCGGCGGCCTCCTTGACGCTGTCTGTGCCCGCCATGGCGTGGAACGCATTCCCGGGCCGCATTGCTATTCGTTTTTCCTCGGCAACGCCGAATTCGAGGCGCTGGGTGAAGAGACCATGCGCGCCTTTTTCCTGACGGATTTTCTTGCCCGCCAGTTTGATGCTTTCGTCACCCGCCCCCTCGGCCTCGACCGCCACCCGGAACTGCGCGACATGTATTTCGGCAATTACGAAAAGCTGGTTTATCTGGCCCAGTCCGACGACGCCGAACTTGACCGCAGGGCACAGGCCGCCGCACAAAAGCTCGGCCTGCGCTATGAGCGGGTACGAACCGGCTATGGCGATTTGGCACAGAGTATGGAGGGGATCAATCCACAATGAAATCGATCACCACCATTGCCTTTGATGCAGACGACACGCTGTGGCACCACGAGCGGCACTATCATTTCACCCAAGGCCGGTTTCGCGATCTGCTGGCGGACCATGCAGATGGCGACCATCTGATGGAGCGGTTGACAGATGCCGAGCGTCGCAACATCGGCCATTATGGTTACGGCGTGAAAGGCTTCACGCTTTCGATGATCGAAACCGCCATCGAAGTGACCGGCGGCAAGGTTCCGGCCCCGGTGATTGCCGAAATCCTTGAATCGGGTCGCGAACTTCTGGCCCACCCGATCGAGACCTTGCCCGGTGTCGATGAAACCCTTGCCGCACTCAAGGGCCGCTACCGCCTGATAGTCATCACCAAGGGCGAATTGCTCGACCAGGAGCGCAAACTGGCCGCCTCCGGGCTGGACCGGCATTTTGATGCGGTTGAGATCGTTTCGGAAAAGGATGCACCAGCGTATTCGCGCATTTTCGCCCGGCATGGCCATGGCGCGCACAAATCCATGATGGTCGGCAATTCATTGAAGTCCGACATCCTGCCTGCGCTGGCAGCAGGCAGTTTCGCGGTTCATGTTCCGGCGTCGTTCAATTGGGTGCTGGACCATGCCGAGGAACCGAAAGGGCATGCGCGCTACCGCAAGCTCGAAAAAATCACTGAAGTTCCGCCGCTTCTTGTGGATTGACCGGTCAATTCGCCGCGAGCTTTTCGAAGCGGGTGATCTTTGGCGGCTCGGTAAGCCACGCATCAGGGCCCTTGACGCCGTCGGCTAGACCGGCCTGATACAATTCGTTCATCCGCTTCTTGTCGAAGTTCAGCCCTTCATTGGCCAGCGGAATGCTGTCGGGGATTTGCGTGAGCCGGAACTTTGCCCCGACATTTCGCGCCACCACGAAGTCGCGGTAAACCGTCTCGTCCTGCAACACGCGCATGAGTTCGACAATCGATTTTTGCGCAATGCTGGCAAGGCTTGCTTTAACCGGCGTTGACGAGTTGAGTTTCGTCGTATTGCCGTTGATGATCATGTACAGCGCCTTGGGCTGTTTGTTGTCCGGGAACATGAAACCCGAAACCAGAATTGGCGCCTTTACGCCACCATCCACATGCGCCTGTCGCAGCTCGATGCCGCGCTGCGGTTTGATGTAAACCGGCGGGAAATAGGCCGGCACGGCGGCTGAGGCGCGCAACACCTTCTGAAAATGCTGCACACTGTCAGTGCGGGTTCCAGTGGCAATTTCGCCCATGTCCCAGACCACGAGATCACCGGCATCAATGTTGGTTGTCGCAACATAAAGGCGGCGGCCCCTCATGTGCTCCGCCGCGATGATGTTGAGAATGTCCTGCGTGACAAAGGCTTCTATCTGCTCTTTCAGCGGCTCGTTGTCATAGAGCGAGTCGCCGAATACGCCGCTGATGCCCTTCTTCTTGTAAATCTTGTCATTGGTTTGTGTGGTGTAAAACCGTTCGAGCTCGCCATCATATTGCGGACCGAGAAACGCCAGCACTGCCATCAGCGCACCGGTCGAAACGCCGGTTACCACATCAAATTTCGGGCGCTGGCCGCTGCGGCTCCAGCCGTTGAGCACGCCTGCACCATAGGCCCCGTCGGCACCGCCCGCTGAAAACGCCGCAACGGTATGCATGCCGTCATCTTCAGCCGGAATGGCCGGAATGCCGGTTTTGGCCAGCAATTGTTCCGCCGTGGCGTTGGGGTCGATCGATTCCATCGGCTGCAAAGTGCGAATGGCAGCGTTTTCCTGTGGCCTCGCAACACAGCCCGCAGCCACAATGGCCACAACAGCCATCATGAACGCTACGCGCGCTGTTGAAAATCTGCGAACCATGCACCTGCCCTGTGGGTTGCGGGTTTGTTCTCCACCCGCATTCGAGGAAGACCATACACCGCAAGCGTTAATTTCCAAACCGTCCCGCATTGAAACATTTACTTTTGGTTAACCATGCGACTTGCCTGCAACGGTACGGCTCTGCATCCACAAAAACAATCGGGCCTCTCGAGTGTATTGGGCGAATGTGGCCGGTCATCGAGGAGGTAACAATTGACATTCTTCCGGCGCTAAAGCCAAGCTGCATGATGCTGCGCTGCAAATGAATTTACAGGTGATTGATGGCATTTCGCTACTTCGAAGACTTTGTTGAAGGTGAGGCAATCAACCTTGGTCCCCGCGCCATTGATGCGGAGGAAATCATTGATTTTGCGATACAATTTGACCCAGCTCCATTTCATTTGAGTGAGGAGGGCGGCAAGGCATCCATCCTTGGTGCCTTGTCTGCTTCTGGCTGGCAGACCTGCGCGTTGCTGATGCGGATGATGTGCGACGCCTTCCTGCTGGAGAGTTCCAGCCAGGGCGGAAACAACGTTGACGAATGCAAATGGCTGGCACCAGTTTATGCGGGCGATGTGCTGTCCGGCACGACGACAATCCTGTCCAAAAGGCTTTCCGCCAGCCGTCCGGGCCTTGGCATTGTTTCGGTGAAATCGCAGCTTTTTAAGCAATCCGGCACGCCGGTGTTAACCATGGCCAACGCCATCATGATGAAGACGCGACCAGCGGCTATTGCGGACCAAGCATCATGAAGCTGCCCCCGTTCATGCAAGCCGGCCACGTTTTCCACATTGGCTCGCATTTGTTTGAGGAGGCGGAGATCATCCGCTTCGCCCGCAAATACGATCCGCAACCCTTCCATGTTGACCCGGAAGCGGCGCGAAGCAGCCTGCTGGGCGGGCATTGCGCGTCGGGTTGGCACACTGCCGGCATGTGGATGCGCAAGCAGCGCGATGCATCAGTTGTGTTGTTTGCCGAGTTGGCAGCACAGGGCTATGGCGCGGTGGAATATGGCCCTTCCGGTGGCTTCCAGAATCTCAAATGGCCACGCCCCGTATTTGCCGGCGATACGGTAAGTTACAGCAACACCACACTGTCATGCCGCCCATCTGCCTCGCGTCCGGGCTGGCATGTCATTGCTGGACACAACAGCGGCACCAACCAGAACGGTCAGTTGGTGTTTGAGTTCGAAAGCATGGCCTTGCTGCGTTATCCGGCCTGAACATCGCCGGACGGTTCACCGTCGTTTTTGTCCATTTGACTGTCGCGGGCGGCGTAGCAACCGGGAGCGATTGCGAACACTGTCGCCGCTGGTTCAGGCTTGGAGTGCAATTTTGGCTCAACTCATCATTGTGTATTGGCGCGACATCCCGGCGCAAGTGATCGTCAAGGCTGGTCGCACAACGGCCAAGCGGGAATTGTCGTTGCGCTTTACCGAGGCCATCGACATGGCCGCCATGCGATCTGGCGCTGCCGAAACCGACGCCTATCTTGCCGAGTGGCGACGGGCGGACCCGGTGGACGTGGGCAGCGACCTTGATGCCGAAGCGCAGGCCGCAATGACAAGAATTGAGGCGGAATACCCGCAAGAGCGTCTGGTGGCTCTGGCCAAGGCAGGCGGAAAAGCCAATGCTTGACAAACCGTCCCCCGCGCCAAAATCAGTTCCAGCCAACAAGCCAACGCCATCAAAACCGCAAATCGGTCCGGTTCATTTTGCCGCCGATGGGCGCGTGCGGCGCCGCCTGACCATCAAATATTGGTCGATCCGCAATTCCCGTCTGCTGGAGACATTCTATTCTGTGTTCGAGCGATCATTGGTGATTTTGGCGCCAGTCTTCAAATGGATCGGCCATGACCGGCTGGAACGCCCGGTAGCCGCCGTTGAACGGGGAGTGAAAGGCCTGCTGTTTGATTGTCGAATGTGCGGTAAATGCGCGCTCTCCTCCACCGGCATGTCCTGCCCGATGAATTGCCCGAAGCAATTGCGCAACGGGCCATGCGGTGGTGTTCGTGCCAATGGCAATTGTGAAGTGATCGCCGACATGCCCTGTGTCTGGGTCAAGGCTTGGGAAGGCTCGCGCCAAATGGTCGGCGGCGATACAATCCTGGACGTACAGCAGCCAGTCGACCAATCGATCCGTGAAACTTCAACCTGGCTTCGGGTTGTGCGCGACAAGACCCAGGCGGAGTTGGCGAAATGAGTGCAGACATCAATCCGGTTGATCCGGGATTGCCGCTGGATCCTCTTCCCGGTCATTCCTCCAGAGGCCGTCTTGAGCGCATCTTGCGGCGCGGCGAATTCGCAGTGACTGCTGAACTCAACCCGCCCGACAGCGCTGACCCCAAAGAGGTTTATGAGCGCGCCCGCATTTTTGACGGATGGGTGGACGGCATCAATGCGGTCGACGCATCCGGTGCGAATTGCCACATGTCTTCGGTCGGCATATGTGGATTGCTGACCCGCATGGGCTATGCACCGATCATGCAGATTTCCTGCCGCGACAAGAACCGCATTGCCATCCAGGGCGATGTGCTTGGTGCCTCGGCCATGGGTGTGCAAAACATCCTGTGCCTCACTGGCGATGGGGTGCAAGCAGGCGACCAGCCCGGCGCGAAGCCGGTATTTGACCTTGATTCCATGTCGTTGCTGGAAACCATCCGGATCATGCGCGACGAGGCAAAATTCCTGTCCGGGCGCAAATTGACCACCCCTCCGCCGGTTTTTCTGGGGGCGGCGATCAATCCCTTTGTTCCGCCATTCGACTTTCGCGCCATTCATTTCGGCAAGAAAATTCGCGCCGGTGCGCAATTCGTGCAGAGCCAGTACTGCTATGACGTGCCATTGTTCCGCGAATTCATGAAGCGGGTTCGCGACATGGGGCTTCATGAACAATGCTACATTCTGGTTGGCGTCGGACCGCTGGCTTCTGCCCGTACCGCGCGCTGGATGCGCGCCAATGTCCCGGGCGTTCACATTCCCGACGCGATCATTGCCCGTCTGGAAGGTGCTGCCGACCAGAAAGCGGAAGGCAAAAAATTGTGCATCGACATCATCAGCGAGGTGAAGGAAATCGCCGGTGTTCATGGTGTCCATGTCATGGCTTACCGACAGGAAGAATATGTTGCCGAAATTGTTGCGGAATCGGGCGTGCTGAAAGGCCGCCGTCCATGGCAGCGGGAAGCACGCCGGGACGAAGCGCAGGTCGTCGAGCGCCTCGATCACCTCTTGCACCGCGATGCAATTTCACCGCAGGAACAAGCCGAAAAGGCACTTTCTCATACCGAATGAGACCAGCCTTGCAGCATTCTGTATAACGATATAAAGAACTCTTTATATCCATTATTCGCCAATTGGAGAACAAGAAATGACCCACACGATTGTCGCCTCGGCCACCCGCGAGGTCATCATCGGTTTTGACCAGCCCTTCTGCGTCATTGGCGAGCGGATCAACCCGACCGGCCGCAAGATTTTGAACGAAGAACTGGAGCGTGGCGATTTTTCCCGCGTTCAGGCAGACGCGATTGCGCAGGTCGAGGCAGGCGCAACCGTGCTTGATATCAATTCCGGAGCTGTGTTCTCCGGCAAGATGGCCGCCGATCCGCGCTACGCCGACAACAATTTCGTCGAACCGATTTTGATGCCGCAGCTGATCGAAATGGTGCAGGCAGTAACCGACGTGCCATTGTGCATTGACTCATCGGTACCCGGCGCACTCGAAGCAGGTTTGAAAACCGCCAAAGGGCGGCCGCTGGTCAACTCGGTCACCGGTGAAGAAGAGCGGCTTGAGCGGGTTCTGCCGCTGATCAAGAAATACAATGTCGCGGTTGTCGCGATCTCCAATGACGACACCGGCATCTCGGAAGACCCCGACATTCGCTTTGCTGTCGCGAAGAAGATCGTTCAGCGCGCAGCCGATTTCGGCATTCCGGCCCATGACATCGTGGTCGACCCGCTGGTCATGCCAATTGGTGCGATGGGCACCGCAGGCCAACAGGTATTTGCCCTGGTGCGCCGACTGCGCGAGGAGCTGGGCGTCAACACCACTTGCGGTGCTTCAAACATCTCGTTCGGCCTGCCGAACAGGCACGGCATCAACAACGCCTTTCTGCCAATGGCTTTTGCCGCCGGGATGACCAGCGCCATCATGAACCCGGTTGCCCTGCCGGTCGGGCCGAAGAAAATCGCCGAGAAACGCGCGGAAGTGGAAGCCGCAGGTATCATGCTGCCGCCCGAAATGGACGACGAAACCTTTGTCAAATTGTTCGGCCTTGGCTCAACCAAATCACGTCCGGGCAAGGAAATGGAGGCCATCCGGGCCGCCAACTTCCTGCTGAACCAGGATACCGGCGGCGCTGCCTGGATCGCTTTCAACCGCGACCCCGATGCGGCCCTTGCCGGCCAGCGTGGCGCCCGCGGCGGTCGTGGCCGTGCAGCCCGCAGCAGTCAGGGTTGAAAGTGGCACGCAAGAAACGAATTGCAAAAAAGCCCGATACCGCCTCGTCGCAAGCCAGCGACATCCTTGCCATGAGCCCGTTTGTCATGGGTTCGCGGCTGGCCAAAATGTCCGGTAAAAGCCCGATGGCCGCTGCCTCCGACATGCATGGCTTTGCCATTGAAAAATCAATGGCGGCGCTGGAGTCAGGCACTGCATTGTGGATGGAAATGGCCCGCCTTTCGATGAATGCAGGACTTGGAAAACCCGCCACCCCGGAAAATGCAGCCAAACAACTCGTTGCCGCTGCCCTTAAACCTGTCGCCAAGCGTGTTCGCGCCAACCACGCTGCCAAGCCCGGGAAATCAACATGAGCCGAGATCCCCTCGTTCTTTTCATGCCGTCCGGCAAACGTGGACATTTTCCCGTTGGCACACCTGTGCTGGATGCGGCCCGACAGCTTGGTGTTTACGTCGAAAGCGTTTGCGGCGGCCGTGCCACTTGCGGGCGCTGCCAGGTGGAAGTTCAGGAAGGCAATTTTGCCAAGCACAAGATTGTTTCGTCCAATGAACACATTTCCCCGCGCGGCCCCAAGGAAGAGCGCTACGACAAGGTGCGCGGCCTGCCCGCCGCCCGCCGCCTCTCCTGCTCGGCAACCATTGAGGGCGATCTCGTCATCGATGTACCGCAGGACACCGTGGTCAATGCCGCAGTTGTGCGCAAGAAGGCGTCCGACATGCACATCGATCGCGACCCCGCCATTCGGCTGTGCTTTGTCGAAGTGGACGAGCCGGACATGCACAAGCCACTCGGCGATCTTGACCGGCTGAAGGCAATGCTGGTGCAGGACTGGGGCAAGCAGATCGGCTTTGACCGGCTTGAAACCGATTTTGCCCTGATCCCGCAGGTGCAAAAAATCCTGCGTACCGAAAACTGGGGCGTGACCGCAGCAATTCACAAGGATGAAGACGGCGCACGCATTGTTGCGCTGTGGCCGGGCTTGCACAACGAAGCCTATGGCATCGCCTGCGACATCGGTTCGACGACAATTGCCATGCACCTGGTTTCCCTGTTGTCCGGCCGCATTGTGGCTTCTTCCGGAGCGCCCAACCCTCAGATCCGGTTCGGCGAAGACCTGATGAGCCGCGTCTCCTACGTGATGATGAACCCCGATGGCCGCCACGCCATGACCGATGCCGTGCGCGATGCGATCAACGGCCTGATCGGCCAGGTCTGCGAGGAAGGCAGCGTATTGCGCAGCGACATCCTCGACCTCGTGTTTGTCGGCAATCCGGTAATGCACCACTTGTTCCTTGGCATTGACCCCACCGAACTCGGCGGCGCGCCCTTTGCGCTGGCAGTTTCGGGGGCAACCCGCCTGAAAGCGTCGGACATTGCAATAGCCGTCAACCCCGGCGCCCGCGTCTACATGCTGCCCTGCATCGCCGGCCATGTCGGCGCCGACGCTGCTGCTGCAACCCTCGCACAGGGTCCGTACCGCCAGGACGAGATGATGCTGCTGGTCGATGTCGGCACCAATGCCGAAATCGTGCTCGGCAATCGTGAGCGCACCGTTGCCTGCTCCTCGCCCACCGGACCGGCCTTTGAAGGCGCAGAGATATCCGGCGGCCAGCGTGCTGCCCCCGGTGCCATCGAGCGCGTACGCATCGACCCGCAAACGCTGGAGCCGCATTTTCGCATCATCGGTGTGGAACAATGGTCGAATGAAGCCGGCTTTGACGAAGCGGCCAAGGCAACCGGCGTCACCGGCATTTGCGGTTCGGGCATCATTGAGGTGATTGCCGAAATGTTCCTGGCCGGCATCATTACCGAAGATGGCGTCATTGACGGTTCGCTCGCCGAAAAGAGCCCGCGCATCATTTCCAACGGCCGAACCTTTTCCTACCTGCTCAAGTCTGGCGAACCGGCGATCACGATCACCCAGACCGATGTGCGGGCCATCCAGTTGGCGAAGGCAGCGCTGTATGCCGGGATCAAGCTGCTGATGCAAAAACAGGGCGTGGAAAGCGTAGACACCATCCGTTTTGCCGGTGCGTTCGGCTCGTTCATTGATCCCAAATACGCCATGGTGCTCGGCCTCATTCCCGATTGCGACCTCGACAAGGTGAAGGCCGTCGGCAATGCAGCTGGCGACGGAGCGCTGATGGCGCTGCTCAACCGGGGCCACCGCCGCGAAATCGAAACCATGGTGGCACGGATCGAAAAGATCGAAACCGCGCTGGAACCCGATTTCCAGCAATTGTTCGTCAACGCAATGGCCATGCCGAACAAGGCCGACCCCTTTCCCAAACTCTCCGCCGTGGTTGCCCTGCCCGAGCGCAAGATATCCGCAGACGGCGGCGAAGACGGCGGACGCCGCAGACGGCGCGCGCGGTAGATCGGGGTTGCTACTCTCCGACCTTTTGGGGACTCGAAAAGCGGGTACGGCACCCCTCTCCCCCCTTGCGGGGGAGATGCCCCATAGGGGCAGAGGTGGGTTAGCCAGTGCAAGCAAGGTAAATGCGCGTGGAAGCACGGGGAAAAGTTTTTTGGGTGCGCTGATAAACGGGACGACGTTAGCTTTTCCTCCGTCATTCCGGGACTGCAAAGCAGGACCCGGATTCCAGATGCGGGCGGCACGTTACTGGATTGCGGGTCCGCCGTTCCGGCGCCCCGCAATTACGGCAGAAAACGAGACGTTGGGCACGGACCGCAAAAGCGGGAGGCGAATTATCAGTTCCCGACTTTTCCCGCTTGCGCGCTTGCGAAAGCCACCGGTCAGCGTCGAATGACCCAAATCCCGCGCAATCTGCGTCTGGCACCGACTGCTCGTCAAAACCAAACGAACCGGCTCATCCTTGAACTCTTGCGTAACGGCTTCTGATTCATCAAAATAGCTGCCCGCGCTCACTGCTGGCGGAAACATGCCCGCAAGTGGTCGGCGGCGGCAGTTACCGGTGCAGCGGCGTTTTCGGCCAGCAACATGCCGATGGCATATTCCGGCAGTACGGGGAAACCATGGCGTGCGTCTGCCTCAACGATTTGCCCGGAAAGGCAGGAGGCCGGCAACGGCGCAATGGCCAGATCGGCAAGGATGGCCGCCCGCTGGCCGGATATGTAGGCACTGTGGAAGGCAATGCGGTACGGCCTGCCCTGCTTTTCCAGCCCTTCAAGCCCCGATTTGCGCCAGATGCAACCCTCTTCCCAGACCGAGACCGGGAGCGGCGTCTTTTCTGCCGCGATCCCGCCCTTGAGCGTCGACCAGACCAGCTTTTCACGCAGCAGCACCTCGGCAGCTTCCGACCCGCGCAGCGCCGGGTCACAGGTCACAAGTGCCAGATCAATCTGCTTTTGCGCAATCAGCTCCACCAGGGGGCCCGTGTTTGCCACCACCACGTTCACCGTCACACCGGGATGGCTTTCGGCGAAGCGGCGCAACATCACTGGCAGGAAACGCTCGGCTGCATCGTCAGGCGCGCCTAGCCGAACTTCACCGGCAATGTCGGGCGCCACGAACTTGGCCACCAGTTCGCGGTTGAGCGCCAACAGGCGGCGACCATGCTCGAGCAGGATTTCGCCATCGCGTGTCATCTTCACGGAACGCGAATCACGGATGAATACGGCGCGCCCCAGCATTTCCTCCAGTTTCTTGATCTGCATGGAAACAGCCGAGGGCGTGCGAAAAACCGTTTCCGCCGCAGCAGCGAAACTGCCGGTCTCGGCAATCGCAACAAAAGTGCGCAAAACGTCAAGATCAAGCAATGGCAGGGGATGGCGAAGCGGAGCGTTCATGACCGGACCGGGTTCCAATGTTTCGTGGTTCAATTTAGCTGACGATTGCGATCATATCATTTCGATTGTCTGATTCAAGCGAATTTGCGAATGGGATGCAACACATTAGTCCATCTGAACCGAAGGAGAAAACCAATGCGTTTTCCTGACAGCTTTCTTGATGCCTGGCGCGGCTTTTCCCGCCGTCGCGCTGACGCCGTCTCACGCCGCCGCACGCTGCGCGCCGTTTCCGAACTACCACAGCACATGCTCAAGGACATCGGTTGGCCGGTCGGCGAACGCGATGACTTCAATCGCTGACGTTCCATTGACCAGTTAAAAAAGGCCGGGGCATTGCCCCGGCCTTTTGCATTTTCCAGGTCTTGGGATTGAGATCAGTTCACTTTGCCAATGGTCCAGAACAGAGTTTCGCCGTTTGAATCGTCCACTCCGTCATTGTCTGTGACCGCAAAGCCGTTGCCGGCCGCATCGATTGCAAATCCTTCAATCTTGTCAAATACATAGCCACCGAAAGATTTCATGTCCGGCAAGAAATCACGTACTTCTTCCTTTTTCACCACCGGCAATGCTCCACCAAGCTTTGCTGGAACCAATTCGCCAAGCGCGACGCGATAAAGCTTTTTGATTGCGGCCTTCTCGCCGATCTGGTTGTCACGTTCGACGATATAGGCATGATCGCCATGCACGGTGATTTCAGACAGGCCAACCCAGCCGCCTTCAACCTTGTCGAGCGGGTAAATTACCGCACCCCATTCCTTCGATTTGATGTTGTAGGAAACAAGTTTGACGAAGCCTTTCTCATCGTCACCCCACTCGCGTTGAACTGCCATCCACAGGGTTGCCGCATCGCCTTCGCCGATCAGGGCGATACCTTCAAAGCCAAAGCGCTTTTCGCCGGCAAGAAGTTCGGCAGGCAGACCGATTTCAGCTTTGATCTCGCCCTTGGCATTCACGTTCAAGATGCCATGCGGGACAAGGCGGTCTGAACGACCTTCATTTGCGACCCAAAAGCCACCTTTGCCGTCGAGCGTGATGCCCTCCATGTCCATCAACTGCGCCGGATGGCCGCCGCGGCTGACACGAAGCGCAGAAACGATCTTGGCTGGCGTCACGTTGGCGTCGATTGTGTAGATGGTCGGTTGACCAAAATAGACTGAATCATTGACGCCATGGAGAATGCCCGGCTTCTCCTTGTCTGCGACGAGGCCTGAAAGCGCACCCCATCCGATTGGCTTGCCGCTTTCGTCATTGGCCGACACGATGGTGGGGTATTGCATCGGCGCATCGGCAAGTTCGTAGATTGTCACGTGACTGCGAACGCCACCATCCTCGACCAGATCCACTTCGTTGGAAATGGCGAGGAGGTTGCGCGAAGGAATGGCGACTGCACCCTCCGGCCCCAAGCCGGTTGGCACCACTTGCACGAACTGCGGTTCTCCGCCGGTATCCTTGTAAATCCCGGCAACGGATGCGCGCTCAGCCATAACAGCGATCCAGGTCGTTTCGCCGAACTTGGCAATCTCCATGCCTTCCGGCTCCACGCCCTTGGCCCGCGAGCGCTTCTCGGGGTAGTGGCCCATCGAGGCAATGGTCATTTCCAGCGACAAGCCGGATTCAAACAGCACTTCGCCCGATTTCGAGAATATGGTGAAGCTGCGCGAACCGCCTTCGTAGTCGCCTTCGTTTGCGACTGCGAGGCGGTCGTTGTCCAGCCACTTCACGGCGTCCGGCTCACGTTTCACGCCCTCTTTTTTGTCAGTGAAGCTGATCGCGCCATCGCTTTTGGTATCAACCCCTTCAAGGTCGACTGCGCCGGCCGAGAAATGACTGATCACCTTGCCATCTGCCGCCAGGATGGCGATGTGGTTGTTTTCTTGCATTGTCACCGCGATTTCGTTGGCAGCATTGATCGCGATGAATTCAGGCTCCGGATCTTCCGCCCCGACCTGTGCAAGACCGGTCATCTCGACCTTGATCAAACCATCACACTGCGGCGCGCCATCCTTGAGTGGAAGAATGACCACGAAACCGGCCGGCAATTGTGGCAACTTGCCGTCTTCGATGTCTTCGTCACGTTCATTTTCGACGGCAATTGCCGCAATCGAGCCGTCCGGGGAAACTGCCACCGAGTCCGGCTGACCACCAAGGGCGCATTCAGATACAATCGCTTTCGATGCGATGTCGATGGCAACAAGCTTGCCGGACGGGTTGGACTTGCTTTCAGACGTGTTGATGCCGGCCAGAACCAGCGAACCGGAAACTGCAACCGATGTGGGTTCACCCTCCATTTTGACCGCGCCTCCAGCCTTTGGAGCTTTTGCGTCGGTGATGTCGATAAAGCCGATCAATTTGGCAGGGCTGTCGGAATAGACCAACGTCATGCCGTCCTTCGAAGCCGCAATGATCTCTGCCGACGTTTCAGTTTCCTGGCCCATGTCTGCCGGAAGGTTGTTGTTGACCGCAAAGGAAGCGACGCGGTTGAACAAAGGTTCTGCAAAAGCGGAACCGCTGATCACGGTCGATGAAAGGGCTGCAAGCGTAAGAATGCGAAGCATGTCAAATCTCCAGATAAATCAAAGCCGCTATTGGCGGACGCTGAAGCTTAATGACCCGCGATTGCGCTC
Source organism: Rhizobiaceae bacterium (assembly GCA_041739225.1). Lineage (GTDB taxonomy): Bacteria > Pseudomonadota > Alphaproteobacteria > Rhizobiales > Rhizobiaceae > BOKV01. Next base: position 3,034 of record JBGSOG010000079.1, on the reverse strand, counting down.
GTGTGACAGGCGCCGAATGAGTTCGAAAGTAACGAATTTTTAAGCACTTGATGCGCTTTTGCCCCAAGAACGAGAGCAGCCCTTGTGAAAGAGCCTGCCTGTCGTTTTTGCAAAGCTGCCATGTCGTTTTCATGATGGTATTTTGCAGTGCACAATCCTATATGAGTTGCAGTCAAGAGCCGCCCAAATTAACCGCAGGCAAAATGAAGCCGCAAACCGGTCTCAGAAATGCCAAACGGCACTGGTAAAAGGCCGCTCCGTGTAACCAGAAACACATGGAGATACCCTTATGAAGCGCTTTTTCGCCTTGTTCGCGTCCAGCAATGTCAACATGAACACAGCATTTGCCCGTCGCCGCCTCGAGAAGTCGATGCCCGGTGAAGTTGGTTCGATGCAGTCGCTGCGCCTGACCGGCTCCAGCCTCTGAGTTGATTTTGCATTCCAGTTCAAAAAACCCCGCTTCGGCGGGGTTTGTTGTCAGTCCATCGCATTGAGCGCTTTTTCAAGCTCTGATGCATCGGCCACGATGTCTCCGGTGTGGTGATGCGCGCCCTGGTGCTCCGGCTGACAGGCAAGCAGACCGTATTCATGGCCGCAAACACCGGCCAGCATGAAAAAGCAGTTGGGTGTGGCAAACGTTCTACGCAATTCGAGGATCTTTGCACCACGGGCCATGAAGTACATGTTGCTCAATCCGGCACCGTGCGGCCCGCAAATGTGCGTGGCTGACGCCAGCAATTGCACCTGGCTGGCAAACGGCATTTTCTCCAGATGAACCATCTCAAATCCATGGCGTTCGAGCACAGGTTTCATTTCGGCCTCGTTCGCCAAACGCCTGAACCGGGAATTGGCGCGGCTGACATACAGCCGCCGTCCGATTGGCTTGACACCGGCAGCAAATGCATTGCGTAGCCTTTGTGCCAACATGCTTGCAAAAGCGGGATGATGGCGCCCCTCGCCTGCCACTTTTGAGGTTATCCAGACAGTCTGGAGAAAACCAAAGCCTTCCACTGGTGGCAAATGAAGACGCACCTGCGGATAGGCTGCAAGACTGTCCCTGACATAAGGTTGGGAATAAACACGCAGCGGCAACATCAAATCCGCTTCAGAATGCATAGAAAGCCAAGCCTCCAGCCGGGGCAGCGCATCGCAAAGCCAGTGGTAATAATTGTGGCTCAGCCGGTCGGTAATCCACACCTGTCCACCACCGGCCGGTACGGCGTGAGCTATTGTCCGAAGGCGCTTTTTCTCAAACCGCTCAATGTCGCGCGCGTGATGGCGCGGCGAAAGAAAGCTGTCGGGCAGCACTTCGTTGCGGTCAAAGAGTTCGCCTGCCTCACTGAAGAACACATCAGCTTTGAGCCGTGCGGTGACGGCTGGCAAATGCCAATGTGCGTCCCGCATCAAGGCTCCGGCACTGGTCTGGGCCAAACCCGCCGGGAGCGGAATCGAGCAATTACCAGACTCGAGCAATGTGATCGGCGTGTCAAAAAGCATTCCTGCCAGATGCATTCTTGCCGGTGGTTTCGCAAGCAGATTCCCCGCCTGTCACATTTGTCGCTTGCACTGGACAGGATTTCCCTCTAGTCGCAATCAGGACAGGATCGGAACGCGATCTCCGCGCAAACCTGTCACAACATGGGTGTCGCAATGGCCACGATCGAAGGACGTTCGGTCGTTTTTTTCCTGGTTCCCAATTTTTCGATGATCGCCTTTACGACGGCGATTGAACCCCTGCGGCTGGCAAATCGCATGATGGGTCGCGAATTTTACACTTGGCGTCTTGCGTCCATCGACGGCGCCAAGGTCACGGCATCAAATGGCGTTGAGGTTATTGCCGGTTCGTCGCTGGAGCGCGAGCGGCACAATCTGGCCAGTTCTGCCCGACCATCAATGATGTTCCTTTGCTCTGGTGTGTTTGTCGAGCGCTATGAAAACAAGTCGCTTTACGCGTATCTGCGTGAAAGCCGCAATGCCGGCGTCACCGTGGGCGGCCTGTGTACCGCAGCCTGGTTGTTGGCAGCAGCCGGACTTCTCAATGGCAAGCGCTGCGCCATCCACTGGGAAAACCTGCCCGGCTTTTCCGAGCGGTTTCCAACCGCCGATGTTTATGCCGACCTGTATGAAAAGGACGGAAACATCTGGACCTGCGCTGGCGGAACAGCAGCACTGGACATGATGCTGTCGTTGATCGGCGAGGATCATGACGACGAACTCGTCAACCGTGTCTGCGAACAGGCACTTACCGACCGGGTACGCAATCCGCACGACCGCCAGCGGCTGCCGCTGCGCGCCCGCCTTGGCGTGCAAAACGCCAAGGTGCTGTCGATCATCGAGTTCATGGAAGCCAATATTGCCGAGCCGCTGCCGCTGGTTGACATTGCCGGGTATGTCGGCTTGTCGCGCCGCCAGATAGAGCGGCTTTTTCAGGGGCATATGGGCCGCTCTCCTGCAAGGTACTATCTGGAGGTGCGGCTTGACCGGGCACGGCACCTGCTGATCCAATCCACCATACCTGTGGTTGATGTGGCCATAGCCTGCGGCTTCGTTTCCGCCTCGCATTTCTCAAAATGCTACCGCGAAATGTATGGCAAAAGCCCGCTGCAGGAACGCGGCTGACCTACTCCATCCGCCGCATGCGTTCTTCCCACAGTTTTTCACCGATCAGGCAATCGGTGGATTCGCGCGCAGGGTCATCAAATGATCCGGGACTTGCCTGCACTGGAATGGGACGCATGGCGCCAGAATTGCCGGCGATTTCCTGAACAAGTTTTTTCCGTACGGCACCTGGAAACTCTTCCCACGTATAGACCGGCACCACAAACGAGCCCGGCCCTCCGATGACGCAATCGAAATAGTAAGCGTCAAGATGGTCGATGCCAAAGCCGTAACCCGAACCTGAAGTTCGAACCATCAGCGGCAACCCGTTGATGACAACCCCCTGCCCCAGCAATTCGTCGCGGACGGTGGTGACCAGACCGCCCTGGTTGTTTGGCCCGTCACCCGATACGTCGATGACTTGGCGCGTCGGTCG
>JBGSOG010000074.1:0-17538 GCA_041739225.1 Rhizobiaceae bacterium | reverse complement strand
AATGGCAGCCAGCTTCAAGAAGCTGGCGCATGGTGAAATCTGGCAGCGCCATGGTGTTTTGTCCTTTACCGGTTAACCTCCGCGGGGAATGAACCTGGACAATCCAGGCCACCGGAACGCTATGCCGACAATGCCATGGTTCGTTGGAACCGTCAGGGGCTGGGGTCGGTCGCGCATGTCCCGCGTGTGGAATAAGGCGGCGCATAGCTTATAATTGGCTTGCTGGCAAGGCCGACCGGCATCATTGACCAAATCCGCATTCACCTGGATTTAGCTAGACCAGTTCAACATCCATGACGCCCGGCACCGCTTTGAGTGCCCGCGCCACCGGGTGCGAAACATTGAACCGCTCGCGCAACTCGATCTCGATTTCCTGCGCCCCGTCGTCCTTGATGACGATGAAACTGACCCTTCCGTCTGCGCGATCGCGTGCAGACTGGGAAAGCATCGGCGCAATCAGCTTCAATGGCGCTTCATCCCGGACATAGATGCGCAAATTGTGGATTTCACGGCTGGCAAGCTTCTCCAGTGGTTCAACGCTCTGGATGCGAATGCTGACACCCTCGGGCCGCATGTCGGCTCCTGCAAGGATGATGACCGATTGGCCCGGCTCCAGCAGATCGCGAAACTGCGCCAGGCCCTCTTCAAACAGTACCGCTTCATACTGGCCGGAAGGATCGGATATCTGGATGATCCCCATCTTCTTGCCCAGTCTGGTCTTGCGTTCCTGCCTGCCGGTAACTGTCCCGGCCAAACGGCCGGCGCTCGCTCCGGCCCGCACGGAACGCTCAAAATCTGCGTAAAGCTGCACCCGCATTTTTTGCATCAGCGGACGAAACTCATCCAGTGGATGGGCGGAGAGGTAAAACCCGATTGACTGGAACTCGCGGTGCAGGCGTTCGGACGGCAACCAGTTTGCAGCGGCCGGCAATTCGATGCGGCTGACTGTCGGGCCACTGGCAAACATGTCGTCCTGACCGCTGGCACGGTCGCTCTGGGTGCGGCTCGCATGCCCCGCAAGCCGGTCGATACCTGCGATCAGTTGCTCCCGCCCGTTCCCGAAACAATCAAGCGCCCCGGCACAAATGAGATTTTCGAGCGTGCGCTTGTTGGCGTGGCGTGTATCGATCCGCGTGAAAAAATCAGTAAGATCGCGGTAGGTGCCATTTGCGTCACGATCTTCCACAATCTGGACGACCGCCCCTTCGCCAACGCCCTTGATTGCTGCCAGCGCATAATAAATCCGGCCGTCCCGTACATCAAAACCCGCTTGTGATGTCTGTACGGATGGCGGCACCACATCGATGCCTTGCGATGACGCCTCCTGCCTGAACACGGCCAACTTTTCCGTGTTCGAGATATCGAGTTGCATTGACGCTGCAAGGAACTCGACCGGATGGTTGGCCTTCATCCAGGCGGTCTGGTACGAAACGAGGGCGTATGCTGCTGCGTGGCTCTTGTTGAAGCCGTAGTCGGCAAATTTCGCCAGAAGGTCAAAAATCTCGTTGGCCTTGTTCTTGACCAATCCGCGTTCGACCGCGCCGCTGACAAACCGCTCGCGCTGCTGGTCCATTTCCGCGCGGATCTTTTTTCCCATCGCCCGCCGCAGCATGTCTGCTTCACCCAGCGAATAGCCCGACAGGATTTGAGCGATCTGCATCACCTGTTCCTGGTATATGATGACGCCCTGGGTTTCGGTGAGAATGGCCTTCAGCTTCTCGTGGATGTAATCAGGCTCCTGCTCGCCATTTTTGCAGGCATTGTAAACGGGAATGTTCTCCATCGGACCGGGTCGATACAATGCCACCAGCGCAATGATGTCTTCGAACCGGTCCGGACGCATGCCGATCAGCGCCTTGCGCATGCCGGCACTTTCGAGCTGAAACACTCCGACCGTTTCGCCGCGCGTCAGCATTTCGTAGGTCTTGGCATCATCAAGGGGAATGGCCAACAGATCGATTTCAATGCCGCGACGACGCACCAACTCGACCGCTTTTTGCAAAACGGTCAGTGTCTTGAGGCCGAGGAAGTCGAACTTGACCAATCCGGCCGCTTCCGCCCATTTCATCGAATATTGGGTGACCGGCATGTCGGAGCGCGGATCACGGTACAGCGGCACCAACTCGTCGAGCCGCCGGTCGCCGATAACGATGCCCGCCGCATGGGTGGAAGCATGGCGGTAAAGGCCTTCCAGCCGAGATGAAATGTCAAACAGTCGCGAAACGACTTCTTCCTCGCGCGCCGCTTCCTGAAGCTTTGGTTCGCCGTCAATCGCCTTCTTCAAAGTCACCGGATTTGCCGGATTGGCAGGGATCAGTTTGGCCAGCCGGTCAATTTGTCCATAAGGCATCTGCAGAACCCGGCCCACATCGCGGAGTACCGCCCGCGCCTGCAATGTTCCGAAAGTGATGATCTGCGCCACCTGGTCGCGGCCATATTTTTCCTGGACGTAGCGGATCACCTCTTCGCGCCGGTCCTGACAAAAATCGATGTCGAAATCGGGCATGGAAACACGTTCGGGGTTGAGGAAGCGCTCAAACAGCAGTGAAAACCGCATTGGATCAATGTCGGTAATCGTTAATGCCCAGGCTACCAGCGAGCCCGCACCGGAGCCGCGCCCAGGCCCGACCGGGATGGCGCGCGCCTTGGCCCATTTGATGAAATCGGCGACGATCAGAAAGTAACCGGGAAACTTCATCTGCTCGATGACGCCGAGCTCAAACTCAAGCCTCTCCTCATAGTTTGTGCGCGAAAATCCGGGGGCTGGCGCGAACTGGACCAGTCGTTGCACCAGGCCTTCACGTGCCTGTCGCTTGAGCTCGGCTGTTTCTGCGGCAAATGCCGCCTGCGGATCTCCGGAATCCCCGGTAAACCTTGGCAGGATCGGATCGTGCTTTTTGGCACGGAACGCGCAGCGCCGGGCTATTTCCACGCTGTTTTCCAGCGCTTCGGGAATGTCTGCAAACAGCACTGCCATCTCGGCGCGGCTCTTGAAATAATGATCCGCAGTCAATTTGCGCCGGTCATCTGAATTGACGACAGTGCCTTCGGCTATGGCCACCAGCGCGTCATGCGCTTCAAAATCATTGCGGGTGGCAAAATATGGCTCATTAGTGGCCACCAACGGCAGGCCCAATTGATAGGCAGTATCGATGAGGAAGACTTCCACCCGGCGCAATTTTGGATTGGCACCGTGACGTTGCAGTTCCACGTACAACCGGTCGCCGAATATCGAATGCAAAACCTGGATCCGCTGGCGCGCCGACTGGAAATGACCATCCACGCCCAATTTGTCGATCGGACCCTCAGGACCGCCTGTCAGGACAATGATACCGGCTGAAAGCTCGGCAACCCAGTCAAGACTGACATGAGGTCCAAGGGTGCCATCTCCCGGTGTTTCAAGATGGGCACGCGAGACCAGCCGCGACAGGTTTGAAAAACCCTGCGCATCCATCGCCAGCAGCACAATGCAACCCAGCTCCACCAGGCCCGAGCGCGGCTTGCGATCGGCATCATCGCCAAAATCAACGGCCAGCTTTGCACCCATGATCGCCTGGATGCCTTTGGCTGATGCTTTTTCCGAAAATTCAAGTGCCCCGAACAAATTGTTCCGGTCGGTTACAGCCAGTGCCGGCTGCCCGTCGTCGGCTGCCATTTCCGCAAGCCGGGACAGCGATATGGCGCCTTCCAGCAACGAATATGCCGAATGGACATGCAGGTGAACGAAGCCGGGACCTTTGTCCCTGCCCGCCCTGCTTCCGGCCACTGAACGATCTGTCTTTGCCATTGTCTCCCCGCCGCGACTCCGGCCAAGCTTGGCGCGGTCGCAAAGGAGTTTCAAGCAGAAGCCAGCCCAATGGGCAACTGGTCAGACGATTACGTTCCGGCCCGATGCGTCCTACGACGCCAATCGCAAAATATCCGCCCAGGTGAAAAGGGTTGTCAGGAACAGGCTGATCGTTGCAAGCGAAGCCACATCGCGTACCGAAACATACATGGGACACCCTCCACGAAAGCCCATCAGGGCTGTTAGATCGATGCGTTCCTTGTATGTTCCATTTGAGAACAAGTCAACAGTTGTTTTTATTTTGTTCTCTTTTTGATCTAGGTCGACTGAACGTTCAGCAGCTTGGGGACCACGTGCCCGCGGTCCAGTGTTACACACCGGTCTGCCCTTGCGGCCAGTTCGTGGTTGTGCGTGGCTATCAGGGCAGCCAATCCGCTGGAACGGACCAGGCTCTCCAGCGCCGCGAAAACGTGTTTCGACGTTTCAGGATCGAGATTGCCGGTTGGCTCGTCTGCCAGCAGGATTCTCGGTGCATTGGCAACGGCACGGGCAATTGCCACCCGCTGCTGTTCGCCGCCCGACAGCTCGGCAGGACGGTGAGACCCGCGTTCGCCGATTCGCATGAAATCCAGAAGTTCCTGCGCACGAACCCGCGCATCATGGACCTTCATGCCGCGGATCATTTGCGGCATCATCAAATTTTCAATCGCTGAAAATTCCGGCAACAAATGATGGAATTGGTAGACAAAGCCTATCTCGTTTCGGCGCAACGCAGTGCGTTGTGAATCTGGCATGTCACGCGTTGCCTCACCGCAGACATGCACCTCCCCTTCGTCCGGTTTTTCCAGCAAGCCTGCCAGATGCAACAGCGTGGATTTGCCTGCCCCTGAGGGAGCAACAATTGAAACCAGTTCACCAGCCTTCAGCGAAAAATCGGCATCATTCAACACCACCAGATCGCGTTTGCCTTCTTGATAGGCACGCCGAACGCCTTCAAGGCGCATGACAACCGTGTCGGGAATTTCACTCATACCTGAGCGCCTCTACCGGATCGAGCCGTGCCGCCCGCCATGACGGCAACAGGGTCGCCAAAAACGTCAGGGTCAGCGCCATGACCACAACGGTCAACGTCTCGCCCAAATCCATTTTTGCCGGAACTTCGGACAGGAACCGCACTGTCGGATCCCATACCTGGCCGCCGGTCATGTCATCGACAAACCGCTGGATTTCCCGAATGTTTCGAACAACCAATATGCCGAGCAGAAAACCGCCAAGTGTACCCACAATCCCGATGATCGATCCTGTCATCATGAACACGCGCATGATTGCACCCCGCGTCGCACCCATGGTGCGAAGGATCGCAATGTCCCTGCCCTTGTCTTTGACCAGCATGATGAGGCCGGAAATGATGTTGAGTGTCGCGACAAGGATAATCAGCGAGAGAATGATGAACTGCAGGTTCCGTTCCACCTTCAAAGCGCTGAAAAGCGAGGAATTGCGCTGTTCCCAGTCGGTCATGAAGTGCGGCCTACCGATTGCTTCGGTCAACTTGGCCTTCATGTCCCTGACGCTGTCGGCTTCGCTGGCGTAAACCTCGATTACGGTCACCTTGCCTTCGGCGTTGAAGAACAATTGTGCTTCTGCCAGCGGCAGGAAAGCAATATTGGAGTCATACTCCGACATCCCGATCTTGAAAATGGCAACAACCGGATAGGCCTTGACCCGTGGCGTGGTGCCAAATGGTGTGACATCACCTTCCGGATAAATGATGGTCAACATGTCACCAAGACGAAGAGCCAGTGAACGGGCCATGCCCTCACCAATGGCCACGCCTTCATTTGTGTCGAAACCTTTCAGCGTTCCTTCCAGAATGTTGTCAGCAATGCTCGAAATGGCGAGTATGTCTTTTTCCCGAATACCACGCACCAATGCCCCTGAACCACCATCGGCAGCACCGGAAACCAGCGCCGGTTGCTCCACCAGCGGAATTGCCTGTCGGATGCCTGGAACCGCAACAATGCGCTGGGTTACCGCATCAAAATCATTGAGCGGATAATCGATCGGTTGCACGATGATGTGGCCGTTCAGCCCCAATATCCGGTCGAGCAACTCGGCCCGGAAGCCGTTCATCACTGCCATCACAATGATAAGCGTTGCCACTCCCAGCATGATACCAAGAAAGGAGAAAAACGCGATCACCGAGATGAACGCTTCCTTGCGCCTGGGTTGCAAGTAACGCCCGGCCAGCATCCGTTCATATGCGGAAAACGGGCCAGCCGAACTGTCAACTTTCGCAGAACCCGCGCCAAACCGTGAGAGGGAATTTTCAGCTTGCGTGTTCACTGGCAAGCCTGTTCATCGCGGCATCAAGACTGAGAGTTTCGCGGATGCCATCCTTGCGCCACTTCAATTCCACTTCGCCTTGCGCAACTCCGCGCGGTCCGACAATGATTTGCACCGGCAGACCGATAAGATCCATGGTTGCAAACTTGGCTCCGGCCCGGTTGTCGGTATCATCATAAAGCACATCACGCCCTGCAGCGGAAAGTTTGCTGTACAAATCTTCGCACACGCCATCCACTGCCCCGTCGCCCGCCTTCATGTTGACAATGCCGAAATCAAACGGTGCCACGCCACGCGGCCAGACGATCCCCGCTTCATCATGAGATGCTTCGATGATGGCTGCAACAAGGCGCGAAGGCCCGATCCCGTAAGAACCCATGTGCACCACATGTTCCTTGCCGTCCGGGCCTGTCACCACGGCTTTCATCGGTTCGGAATATTTGGTACCGAAATAGAATATGTGCCCGACTTCGATGCCTCGCGCCGACAGACGGTCGCTTTCGCCAAGCCCTGCCCAGCGCTTCTCGTCATGCATTTCTTCGGTCGCCGCATAGGGTGCGGTCCACTGGCGAACAATGTTCAGCAATCCGGCCTGATCGCTGAAATCGACATCGGCGCCGGGAACGGCCATTTCCAAATATTGTTTTTCACAGAAAACCTGGCTCTCGCCTGTTTCAGCCAAAATGATGAATTCGTGGCTCATGTCGCCGCCGATGGGACCCGTGTCAGCGCGCATCGGAATGGCCTTCAGGCCCATGCGGGTAAATGTGCGCAGATACGCCACGAACATGCGCGCATAGGCAACACGGGCCGAAGCCTCGTCAAGATCGAAGGAATAGGCATCTTTCATCAGGAATTCGCGCGAACGCATGACGCCAAAACGCGGGCGCCGCTCATCACGGAATTTCCACTGGATATGATACAAATTGAGCGGCAAGTCCTTGTAGGATCGCACATACCCCCGGAAAATGTCGGTGACCATTTCCTCGTTGGTCGGGCCATAAAGCATGTCGCGCTCATGCCTGTCCTTGATGCGCAGCATTTCCGCGCCATAGTCGTCATAGCGACCGCTTTCGCGCCACAGGTCTGCTGACTGGATGGTCGGCATCAATATCTCGATGGCGCCTGAACGGTCCTGCTCCTCGCGGATGATCTTGTTGACCTTGTCCAGCACCCGCTTGCCCAAAGGCAGCCAGGAATACAGCCCCGCCGCCTGTTGGCGAACCATTCCAGCACGCAGCATCAGCCGGTGTGAAACGATCTCGGCCTCTTTCGGCGTTTCTTTCAAAAGGGGCAGGAAATACTGGGAAAGACGCATTGAAATTGCCTGAATCGGGTTTGCGCGCAAATGCCCTTAAACAGGCAATCTTGGCGGCGCACAAGCCCTGCCCGATCAATGCAGCCAGTCAACACAAAACACCAGCTGCGCGAATATGCAGTTGAAAGATTGGATTGGCCGGTTGAAACCGTCTGCCGGGCAATCGCAGCCCTTCCCTGAAAACCACGCCTGAAAAAGTGGCAATAGCCCATTTTTTGTATGACATTACCGTGACGATGTGGTTATGTCGCAACCAATATAGAGAGCTGGCATACCAGCCATTGTGCGGTCTTAAGTCTTGGGAGGATGATGGTGGGGCGCGGGTAACCGCAGCCGGCGCAAGCGAAGTGAGATCGGCAATGCCATTTCACGATTTGCGCATTACCGCAGACACGCAAAACTAGGCAGGGCCCAAAGCCCTGCCTTTGTTTTTGTGGGGCCAGGTTGGCGCAAATTTCCGGAAATGATTTGGCAGCTAGAAATAACTCGGCAGATCGTCGAGACCATAGCCCAGATAGTAAGTCACAAAGTACCATATCCCGAAAATGACGCCCGACAACAAAGTGTTGACCGCCAGTTTCAACGGCAGCCTGGCGTTGACCGGTGCGCCGGGGTCAGTCCCGGGAACCACGTTTCCCGATTCTGCCTGTGATTGAACGCCAAATGGCAGGACCACAAACAGCGTCATCCACCAAATGATGAAATAGACGGCAAACGCCGTGAACCATGCCATGGGCTAAACCTCTTCCAGTTCGACCAGCGTGCCAAGAAAATCCTTGGGATGCAAAAAAAGCACCGGCTTGCCGTGCGCTCCGGTTTTGGGTTGGCCATCGCCAAGGATCCGCGCACCGCCGGCTACCAAACTGTCGCGCGCTGCCAAAATATCCTCCACTTCGTAGCATATGTGATGAATGCCGCCCGAAGGGGTCTTTGCCAGGAAAGCGGAAATCGGCGATTGCTCACCCAAGGGCTCAAGCAACTCGATCTTGGTGTTTGGCAGTTCAACAAAAACCACGGTCACGCCATGTTCGGGAAGGGCAAGTGGAGCACTGACCTTCGCACCCAGCAAATGCGAATAAAGCCTGACGCCGGTGGCAATATCCGGAACCGCGATAGCAACATGATTGAGCCGCCCGATCATGCTCAGACCTTGGCAACGAAGACAGTCACGACCGGTTTTTTGCCCCAGTTGTCACGGGCTGCCGCACGAATAGCCCGTTCGGCTGCCCGCATCAAAAGCGCTTCATCCTTGCGCTTGGCAGGCGGGATGCTTTCGACAGCGCTGACCACTGCGTCAAAGATCACATCTTCAAAAGGCTCACCAGCAGGTGTCAATTCCGGCAGGCCGTTGAGTGCAACATCGATATCGTCCGCCATCTTGCCGTTCCGGTCGATGACAATCGAACAAGAAACAATGCCGGCAAATGAAAGCTTGCGGCGCATGTCGACGCCCACCGCTTCCTCGCCACCAATGACCATGCCGTCCTTGTAAATACGGCCAGTCTTGATCTTGTCGATGATCTCCGCAGCGCCCGGCGCCAGCCGCAACATGTCGCCATTGCGGATGGGTGCAACCTGCGGAATTCCGGCTGCTGCGCCGAGTCGCGCCTGGGCCGCCAGGTGCATGGCTTCGCCGTGAACGGGCACCAGAACCTTCGGCCGCACCCAGGCATACATCTGCTCCAGCTCCGCCTGACGCGGATGGCCGGAAACATGCACCAGTGCCATGTCATCGGTGATGATGTTGATACCGTTTTCAATCAGCCGGTTTTGGGTCTCGATAATCGGCTTTTCATTGCCCGGAATGGTCCGCGACGAATAGATCACGGTGTCGCCGGCGGTCAGATGAACGCGCGGATGATCATTGCGCGAAAGTTTGGCCAACGCAGCACGATCCTCACCCTGGCTTCCGGTAAGAATGATGACAATCTTTTGCCGGTCGATGCTGTCGAATTCGTCTTCCTCAATAAATTCGTCGAGCCCGTCCAGATAACCAAGGCCGTCCGAGACTTCAGCAACCCGGCGAATTGAAAGGCCCATCAACAGTACCTTGCGACCAGCCTTTTTTGCCGCCATGGCAATCGAGCGAATGCGCCCGACATTGGAAGAGAAGGTGGTTATTGCCACCCTGCCCTGCGCTTGCGAAATGATGTCGGCAAGGCTTTCTGAAACTGCTGTTTCCGAAGGCGAAATACCCGAACGCATGGCGTTCGTGGAATCGCATATCAGTGCCAACACGCCCTCGTCGCCAGCGGCCTGCAATGTCTTGCCGTCGGTGATCTGTCCCAAAGTCGGGTCATGGTCGATTTTCCAGTCGCCGGTATGGATGATGTTGCCAAGCGGCGTACGCAAAATGAGCGATACGGGCTCGGGAATGGAGTGGGTGACATTGACCGCCTCCACCGAAAAAGGCCCGACGGTGAATTTGTCGCCAGCCTTGTAAATCTTAACCGGCACTTTCGGAGCATTGGGCTCAAAGTTGGATTTTGATTCAAGCAAGCCTGCCGTGAACGGTGTCATCCAGACCTGCTTGCGGAAAAAAGGCCAAAGTGTCGAGATCGCCCCGTAATGGTCTTCATGTGCATGCGTAATGATGATGCCCTTGAGCGCATCACCCAGCGAGCGCACAAAAGAGATGTCTGGCATGACCAGATCTACCCCCGGCAGGTCGGGGCCAGGAAACGTAACTCCGCAATCAACCATGATCCACTCGCGTGCATCCTTTGGCCCATAACCGTAAAGGGCGAGATTCATGCCGATTTCGCCAACACCGCCAAGCGGTGCAAATATAAGTTCAGCTTGCGCCATTTGATGAAAAGCCTCGTTTCATTGTTTGCCTGAAAAGAAAATGTCTGCCGTCGATACGCGCACTGTACTGCCGTCGTCCAGTGCCAGCAGCAAATTGCCGTCATTTGCCAAGTCTTCAAAGGTGCCGGAAAGTTCCCGCCCCGGCAGCTTCACGTATATGCGCTCCCCCACACCTGCCGCTTCTGCAAGCCAGGCACTGCGGATGGCATCAAACCCCAGACCCTGATTCCACATGATCAGCCGGTCATCAAAAGTTTGCGCAATCGCATGCAACATTTCCTGCGATGTTACCTGCAACCCTTCTGCCAGAAGATCGGTTGCCCGGTGCATGACTTCTTCCGGATGACTGACACAATTGACGCCGATACCAATAACCACTGCACGGCTTCCACCGGCCATGTGGCTTTCAAGCAGGATGCCACTGGTTTTCTTGCCCCCAACCAGAATGTCATTGGGCCATTTCAAGGACACATCTGCATTGCGTGCTGCTTTTGCAAAAAATGCCGCGACAGCATCGCGAACCGCCAGTGAAGCAACAAATGTCAGTTCAGGCAAATGCCTGTCTGCGCATACATCGCGCAACAGCAGCGATGCAAACAAGTTTCCATCCTGCGACACCCATTGCCGACCCCGGCTGCCTTTTCCCGAAGTCTGGTGACGGGCACTGATCCACAGACCGCCGGCTTCGCCGCGAATTGCAGCATCCAGCGCATCAGCATTGGTCGAGCCGGTTTCATCAAGGTGCAAAAAACGATAGCTTGGGTGACGCTGCGCTTGCACGGCCGTCAAAACAGCGATGCCGCCGCCGAAGAAGTGACTTCCACAAGGCTGCCGGCAAAGATGTAAAACAATCCTACCAGCAAGCCGCTGACACCCAAGACCAGCTTCAACTCGCCCGCCATTGGCAGAAATTCAGCTGCGGGCTCATCAAACCACATCACCTTGATGATGCGCAGATAGTAGAAAGCGCCAACCACGCTGGCCAACACACCAATGACGGCAAGCGGATAAAGCTGCGCTTCGATGGCAGCGACAAAAACAAAATACTTTGCAAAAAAACCGGCCAATGGCGGGATGCCCGCAAGCGAAAACATCAAAATGGTCAGCAAAAACGCTTGCAACGGATTTCTTGCACCCAGGCCGGCCAGATCGCTGATCTGCTCGACCATCCCGTCCTTGCGGCGCATGGCAATGATCACTGCAAAAGTTCCAAGCGTCATGGTCATGTAGACCAGCATGTACAAGATTACGCCATTGACGCCGTTCTGGGTTCCTGCAGCAAGCCCGACCAGCGCAAAACCCATGTGCCCGATGGACGAGTAGGCCATCAGCCGCTTGATGTTTTGCTGTCCGATCGCAGCAAACGCGCCAAGCGCCATAGAAGCGATTGAAATGAAGGAAATCACTTGCTGCCAGTCAGCGGTAACCGGCTCGAAAGCGCCGGTCACGATGCGAACCAGCATCGCCATGGCCGCCACCTTGGGCGCAGCCGCAAAAAAAGCGGTTACAGGTGTCGGTGCGCCTTCATAGACATCCGGCGTCCACATGTGAAACGGCACCGCCGAAATCTTGAAACAAAGCCCGGCGAGAATGAACACCAGCCCAAACACAAGGCCTATCGAGCGTTCCGAACCCGCCAGCGCCTCGCGGATGCCGACAAAATCGAGATGACCGGTGAAACCGTAAACCAGTGTCATGCCGTAAAGCAGCATTCCCGAAGAAAGTGCCCCGAGCACAAAGTATTTCAGGCCCGCTTCCGAAGAGCGAAGATTGTCCCGGTTGATTGCAGCAATCACGTAAAGTGCCAGCGACTGCATTTCCAGCCCCAGATACAGCGCCAACAAACTGTTGGCCGAAATCATAAGCATCATGCCGGTCGTCGCCAGCACAACCAGTACCGGATATTCAAACCGCTCAAACTTCTCGATCCGCATGAAATTCCAAGACATGGCAATCGCGATGCCTGAACCGGCAAGAGCGGCATATTTCATCAACCGCGCAAACGGGTCGAGAATGAAGCTGTCGTTGAAGGCGCGGCCATCCCCCGCCTGCCAAAGCAGAAATGCAGCCAGCGCAATGACCAGTACCGAAAGGCCAGTAACCACAGACACCGATTTGTCGCCGGCGAATGCCCCGACCATCAAAAGCAGCATCGCACCCAAAGAAAGCGCTATTTCCGGCGACGCGAAAGCCAGCTGCGGCAAAAGGGATGAAAACTCGAGGGCGGGTTGCATGGTTTACCCCTGTGGCGCGGCATTTGCCGCTGCTGTCTGTCCGGCAGCATCGATAGCCGCCTGATAATTGCCGATCAGTTGTTCCACCGAAGCGGACATCACGTCGAAAACCGGTGCCGGATACACACCGAAGAAAATCACCAGTGCGGCGAGCGGATAAAGCAAGGCTTTTTCCCGCGTTGAAAGATCAAGGATGCCTTTGAGATTTTCCTTGTCCAGAAGCCCGAATATCACCCGGCGGTACAGCCACAGTGCGTAGGTCGCCGAAAGAATGACGCCAGTGGTGGCAAACAGCGCCACCCAGGTGTTCACTTGAAATACGCCAAGCAGGGTCAAAAATTCGCCGACAAAACCCGAAGTGCCTGGCAGGCCGACATTGGCCATGGTGAAGATCATGAACACCACTGCATACTTTGGCATCCGGTTTACCAGGCCGCCATAAGCAGCAATTTCGCGCGTGTGCATGCGGTCATAGACGACCCCCACGCACAGGAACAGCGCGCCGGCAACCAGACCATGGGACAACATCTGGAAGATTGCGCCCTCAACGCCATGCACATTGGCTGTGAAAATACCCATGGTCACGTAGCCCATGTGCGCTACCGACGAATAGGCAATCAGCTTCTTGATGTCTTCCTGCGCCAGCGCCACCAGCGAAGTGTAGATGATGGCTACGACCGACAGCGTGAACACAAATGGCGCAAAATCCGCGCTCGCCAGCGGGAACATGGCAAGCGAAAACCGCACAAAGCCATAGCCGCCCATCTTCAACAAAATGGAAGCAAGAATGACCGACCCGGCGGTTGGCGCTTCAACATGCGCATCGGGCAGCCATGTATGAACCGGCCACATCGGCATCTTCACCGCAAAGGATGCAAAGAAAGCCAGCCATAGCCATGTTTGCATTTCCGCCGGAAATTTATGTGCCAGCAATGCCGGGATGTCGGTGGTTCCGGCCTGCCAGTACATCGCCATCATGGCAAGGAGCATCAAAACCGAACCCAAAAGCGTGTAGAGGAAAAACTTGAAGCTGGCATACACCCGCCGCTTCCCGCCCCACACACCGATGATGAGGAACATCGGGATCAGCCCGGCTTCGAAGAAAATGTAAAACAGCATCAGGTCGAGCGCGCAGAAAACGCCGATCATGAAGGTTTCAAGCACCAAAAAAGCGACCAGGTATTCCTTGACGCGCTTCTCGACCGACTCGCGTCCGGCAAGGATCACAAACGGCATCAGGAAGGTTGTGAGGATGACAAACAACATCGAAATGCCGTCGACACCCATGTGATACGACATGAAATTGCCGATCCAGTCGACTTTCTCGACCATCTGGAAACCGGCAGTCTTCGTGTCAAAATCGATCCAGATTTTCAGAGAAATCAGAAACGTCAAAACGGTTACGCCGAGCGCCACATTGCGCAAATTGCGAAGCGCCAACGGCCCGCCTGCAGGCATCAACGCAATCAGCAGCGCGCCAAAGGCCGGGAGGAACGTGACGACAGAAAGGATCGGCCAGCCAGTCATGGGATCAAGCGCCTCTGAACATCATGAAAGTGATGAGCGCAGCGATGCCGATCAGCATGGCGAACGCATAGTGATAGACATAACCGGTCTGCAACTTGACCACGCGGCTGGTGACGTCCAGTACCCGCGCCGAAACGCCGTCCGGACCAAAGCCGTCGATGACATAGCCATCGCCGCGCTTCCACAAAAAACGCCCCAGACGCTGCGCCGGGCGCACAAACAGGAAATCATAAGCTTCGTCGAAATACCATTTGTTGAGCAGGAACTGGTACAAAGCCGGTTGCGACTTGGCGATTTCACCGGGAATTTGCGGCGAGCGCACATACATCCAGTAGGCCAACAGGAAGCCGGTCACCATCATCACGAATGGCGACAGTTTCACCCACAGCGGCACATTGTGGAATTCGGCAAGGATGTGGTTGTCGGGGCCGGCAAACAGCGACTCCCGCCAGAAGCTGTTGTAGACAGCCGCACCATGTTCTGCGACTGCGTGGGCTCCCTCTTCCCCGTGTCCAATGAAAAATTCATGGAAAATCACACCGGCGAACAGGGCACCTGCTGCCAGAATATAGAGCGGCACCAGCATCACCGGTGGTGACTCATGAACATGGTGCATCACGTCGTGCGAGGCGCGCGGCTTGCCATGAAAGGTCATGAAGATCAGCCGCCACGAGTAGAAGCTCGTCATCAAGGCCGCAATCACCAACATGCCAAAGGCAAATCCGGCGGCAACATTTTGTCCGACAAAAGCACTTTCGATGATGGCGTCCTTGGAGAAGAAACCGGCGGTTCCGATGATCGTTCCAGGGATGCCAAGCCCTGTGAGGGCAATGGTCCCGATGACCATCATCCAGTAAGTGGCGGGGATGTGCTTGCGCAAGCCGCCCATGTTGCGCATGTCCTGCTCGTCGGAGACCGCATGAATGACCGAACCGGCCCCCAGGAATAGCAGCGCCTTGAAGAACGCATGGGTAAACAAATGGAAGATCGCCGCGCCATACGCTCCTATACCCAGCGCCACGAACATGTAGCCAAGCTGCGAGCAGGTTGAGTAGGCAATTACCCGTTTGATGTCGTTCTGGACAAGGCCAACCGTTGCAGCAAAAAACGCCGTCGATGCGCCGATGATCGTCACAAAGGTCAAAGCAGTCTGTGAATATTCAAAAACCGGAGACATGCGCGCGACCAGAAACACGCCGGCCGTCACCATGGTTGCCGCGTGGATCAAAGCAGAAACCGGCGTTGGTCCTTCCATTGCGTCCGGCAGCCAGGTGTGCAGCGGAATCTGTGCCGACTTGCCCATCGCCCCCATGAACAGCAGCAGACAAATCACTGTCAGCGCATCAGCTTTCGAAAGCTCATAGCCAAGGAAATTCAATGCGGCTGCACCATGGCCGGCGTCACCGCCTTCTACATGGGCAAACTCGGCAGCATTGGCAAAAATCGTCGAAAACTCGATTGAATTGAACAGTACGAAAAGACCAAAAATACCCAGTGCGAATCCGAAGTCGCCGACACGGTTAACCACAAACGCCTTGATGGAGGCGGCATTTGCCGATGGTTTCTGGTACCAGAAGCCGATCAGCAGGTATGAAGCCAAACCCACGCCTTCCCAGCCGAAGAACATCTGAAGCAAATTGTCCGACGTCACCAACATGAGCATCGCGAAAGTGAAGAGCGACAGATAGGCAAAAAAGCGCGGGCGGTGCGGATCATGGTGCATGTAGCCGATTGAATACACATGCACGAGCGACGAAACGGTGTTGACCACCACCAGCATGACCACGGTGAGTGTATCTATGCGAAACGCCCAGTTGACCGAGAGTGCGCCTGAATCAACCCAGCGCAAAACCTGGATTTGCTGGGTTTCTCCACCACCGATACCGACAGTGAAAAACGCCACCCATGAAAGGAGTGCCGAAACGATCAAAAGCCCGGTCGTGATGTATTCGCAGCCCTTGGTTCCCAGGGACTTGCTGAAAAGCCCGGCAGCAAGGAAGCCGATGAGCGGCAGAAATACGATTGCGTGATACATGATCCTGCCTTCAGCCCTTCATCGAATTGACGTCTTCAACCGCGATTGAACCGCGATTGCGAAAGAAGGTCACAAGTATGGCCAACCCGATGGCTGCTTCCGCCGCCGCGACGGTCAACACGAAAAGCGCGAACACCTGCCCCATCATGTCTCCCAGATGCTGGGAGAACGCCACGAAGTTGAGGTTCACCGACAGCAGGATGATCTCGACCGACATCAATATGATGATGATGTTTTTCTTGTTGAGGAAAATCCCCAGCATCCCGATGGTGAACAGGATGGCGCTGACGGACAGATAATGTGTGATGCCGATGGTCATGCGTGCCCCCTCACAATCCCTTGCCCGTTTCTACCTTGACCACCTCAATGGCACTCGCTGGCGTGCGCGCAACCTGCTTGCCGATATCCTGGCGACGCACGTTCGGCTTGTGGCGAAGGGTCAGGACAATGGCGCCGATCATGGCGACCAACAGGATCATCCCGGCTGCCTGGAAGTGGAAAATGTACTTGGTGTACAAAATTTCGCCTAGCGCCTGGATGTTTGAAACCTGGGCCATGTCGGGAATCGGCTGCGAGGCTTCTCCGGCCGTGCCGGGCGACAACAAAAATGTGCCCATTACCATGAACAGCTCGGCCAAAACGATCAATCCGACCACGAGGCCGACAGGCAGGTATTGAAGAAAACCTTCCCGCAGTTCGGCAAAATCAACATCAAGCATCATGACAACGAACAGGAACAGCACGGCAACTGCGCCGACATAGACAACGATCAGCAACATCGCCAAAAACTCGGCTCCGGCCAGCATGAACAAGCCGGAGGCATTGACGAAGGCCAGAATGAGGAACAGCACCGAATGCACGGGATTGCGCGAAGCGATCACCATGAAAGCAGAGCCGACCGTAATGGTGGCGAACAGGTAAAAGAATAAAACCGAGAAGTTCATTCTGTGTCGTTCCTGGTTTCCGGCGAACTGCCGGAATTTCTCAGCGCCAATTGGCGTCGGATGCAAGATTGCTGGCTATTTCGCGTTCCCACCGCTCGCCATTGGCGAGCAGCCGTTCCTTGTCATAGTAGAGTTCTTCGCGCGTTTCCGTCGCAAACTCGAAATTTGGCCCTTCGACGATGGCATCGACCGGGCAGGCTTCCTGACAGAAGCCGCAGTAGATGCATTTCACCATGTCGATGTCATAACGCACCGTGCGCCGCGTACCGTCATTGCCGCGCGGACCGGCTTCGATGGTGATGGCTTGCGCCGGACAGATCGCTTCGCAAAGCTTGCAGGCAATGCAGCGCTCCTCACCATTCGGGTAGCGGCGAAGTGCATGTTCACCGCGAAAACGCGGACTGCTGGGGCCTTTTTCGAATGGATAGTTCAGCGTCGCCTTTGGCTTGAAGAAGTAGCGCATCGACAGGAAGAACGCGCTGACGAATTCGGCAAGCAATAGCGACTTGGCAGCTTGTGCAATCGTGCTCATCGTTTTGCTT
>JBGSOG010000107.1:0-57507 GCA_041739225.1 Rhizobiaceae bacterium | reverse complement strand
ACGACGCCGTAGCCATTGTTGTAGCCATAGGCGTGGCTGTTGGCGGCGTGGCTGATAATCGCTCCGGCGACGAAACCGCCAAGGAGGGCTGCGCCAAGCTGCTTGCCGCCGGCATTGGCCGGGGTGGCTGAGGAAGCTGCGACAAGGGCGATGGCTGCTGCTGCTGCGATGGTGCGAATGCGGTTCATGGGTCTGATCCTTTGATCTTGGGTTCAGCCGGTCCTCCCGGCCATTATTCGGTGGGTGATGTTCCCGTTCCGATGATCAACAGATAGACCGCATTTGCCACGGCGTATGTGCATTGCGGCACATGTTGATGCACATCCTTGATCGACGCACACTGCCAGTTTGTTAACCCGACATTTACGCTCTTTGCATTGTGGTTGACCTGCGGGGGTCTGGAATAAGGAAATCTTCGACAAAGCCGTTTATCGTCTCTTCATAAGCGAAATTCCGGCGAGCAAAGACCGGGAGACGCAGGAGACAAATCATGAAGATCATTCTGGTTGCTGATGATTCGCCGGTTATTCGCAAGGTGGCGCGCCGCCTGCTGGAAGACATGGGCTTCGTCGTGGTGGAAGCTGAAACTGGCGATGAAGTGCTGGCAACTTGCCGGGCCAACATGCCGGATGCGGTCTTGCTCGATTGGGACATGCCCGGTGTTAAAAGCATCGATGTCATCCAGGACGTGGTGCGCATGCCAGGCGCTGAAACGTGCAAAATACTTTACTGCACGAGCGAAATGCTGGTTCCTGAAATGACCCGGGCAAAACGCTCCGGAGCCAACGGCTTCCTCATGAAGCCGTTCAACCGCAAGACGCTGGCCTACAAACTCGGCGAGGCTGGCGTTTTTGCAAATAACCGGGCTGCTTGACCGGTCTCAATTTTGACAATCCAACAAAAAACCCCGCTGATGAGGCGGGGTTTTGTATTTGGAAAGTGGGGATGTTTCAGGCGATTTCGCGCAAGTCGTTCATGTCCGGCTCGCGAAGCACATAGCCGCGGCCCCAGACTGTTTCGATGAAATTGAGACCGCCTGCTGCCGATGCCAGCTTTTTGCGCAGCTTGCAGATGAACACGTCGATGATTTTCAGTTCCGGTTCGTCCATTCCGCCATACAAATGGTTGAGGAACATTTCCTTGGTCAGCGTGGTGCCCTTGCGCAGCGAAAGCAGCTCGAGCATCTGGTATTCCTTGCCGGTCAGATGGACCCGCTGTCCTGCCACTTCGACGGTTTTTGCGTCCAGATTGACAACCAGGTCGCCTGTGGTGATGACCGATTGCGCATGGCCCTTGGAGCGGCGGACGATGGCATGGATGCGTGCAACCAGTTCGTCCTTGTGGAAAGGCTTGGTCATGTAATCGTCTGCGCCAAATCCGAGGCCGCGGACCTTGTCTTCAATTCCGGCCAGGCCGGAAAGAATGAGAATGGGGGTTTTCACCTTCGACAGGCGGAGCGTGCGAAGCACTTCATAGCCCGACATATCCGGCAGGTTGAGGTCAAGAAGGATGATGTCGTAATCATACAGCTTGCCAAGATCGACGCCTTCCTCACCCAAATCGGTGGTGTAGACGTTGAAGCTTTCCGACTTGAGCATCAATTCGATGCTCTGGGCTGTCGCGCTATCGTCCTCAATCAGCAGAACACGCATGCCTTATCCCCTTCTCTCGCCGCATCTGCGGGCGCCTGAGCCTTCGCCATTGCTTCGCTGGCTCGTTTTGCCGCGCGCATCTGAATGCCGATTCAGACACTGACGCATAATGGTTAACAAACAGTAATTCCTTTGCGCAAGCCTGAATGCATAATTTTAGAAAAAACATCTATCCAATTGAGAATCATGTGTTTTCCACTGTAAATGCTTTTCAGGCATCACTTTAAGAAATCGGCTCAAACGCCAGTTCCAATTCGCCATGCTGTCCAGGTGGTTTTGGCAAGTGATTTTTCGCAAATCAGTCCATTGCAGTTTACCGACCCTTAAGGCATGCGCCCTATGATTAAGAAGAGTTCTAAACGAAAGGTTACCAAAACGCTGTTTGTTAACGCTTTTTGGCAAACCAGCTGCAAAAGCCCGGATTTGGCCTGCCGAAGGAATGGGTCGATGTGAAGTTTCAGGCAGGCGGGATGTTTTTCCGCCGGTCTCGGTCCCCGAGGGGGGACAAGAGTGGACGCGTTCAAGGAGTATTGAGTATGAAATCGCGTGACAGCATGCTTCGCCTGAAGCATTTCCAGGTCGAGGACAAAACGCGTCAGCTGACGCAGATTGACCTGATGATCAATGAGTTCACCCGCATGGCGGACGAACTGGACAACCAGATACGCATCGAGGAGCAGAAATCGGGAATTTCCGATCCCTCGCACTTTGCCTATCCGACATTTGCGAAAGCCGCACGCCAGCGCCGGGACAACCTCTCCGGCTCGATTCGTGATCTCAAGGAGAAACGCGGAGCAGCGGTAGATGCCCTGGTCGAGGCCGAGGAGCTTTTGAAAAAAGCGCAATTGCTGGAAAGCCGCGATGCCACGGGTGCGGCAGACTCGGCCGTAGACCGCCAGATCGAGCGCCGCGCAATGATTGGCTGATGCCAGACCAGTCCAACCTGAAGCGGGGAAGGGCTGCCTTCCCCGTTATCCCGGGCAATCCAGCGTGATCAGAACGCACAGCCGGGTTTGATGCCGATTGCCTTGAACACCAGGGCAGCGGGGCATACGCCGGTAAATGCTGATTGCACCATGTTTGCACCCGCAAACACGGTCAGCCACATGAACAGCGGCGATACCCAAACGGTCAACGCGACCGAAATCAGGACGACTGCACCGGCAAAGGCAAGAACGGAACGATCGAGGGTCATTGGATTCTCCTATATTAGATAGTTCTAATATAGTTAGTCGGTATGCTGTGCCACCGCAACACGCAGCAATGTCGCACCTTGCAACGCCATTCAGGCGCGGGTGCGCATTTCCTTGACCAGAGGCGACACATCAGCAGCCTTCAAGCCAATGTCGGCGAGATCCGCGGAACTCATGGCACGCAGTGCGGCAATTTTGGCTTCCACAGACTTGCGGTTTTCAGCAGGGAAAAATGGCATTGGAAAACTCCTTCTGAAATCCTCCCGGACCAGAGATAGTCATGATACCTTGAATTGTGCAGTGCAACATCAACATGGCAGCCATGCGCGCAAGGGCGAATGGCAACTCCGATTGCCGGTTTTTTCCTGAAGCATCAGACATTCCCTTTTGTGATTTTCCCGGCAAGGCGATACCTTGAAACACAGGAGCGTGGTTCTCGGCCGAAATGGGAAATATCTTGCTTGCATCCTTCACAGCAATATTGTGCTGCCAACTAGCCGGCGAGCTGCTGGTCACTGCCTTGGGGATCCCTGTGCCCGGGCCAGTGGCTGGCATGGGCATCCTGTTTGCATTTCTGCTGATCAAGGGTGCGGTGCCTGACAGCCTTGCAGCAACTGCCGACAATCTGCTTTCACATCTGTCGCTGCTTTTCGTTCCCGCCGGTGTCGGCATCATGGCGCATTTCGCCCTGCTGCGCGAAGAATGGCCGGCGCTGATGACGGCGCTGGTGCTTTCGACACTGGCCACCATTGCCGTCACTGCCGGGTTGATGTCAGCGCTTGCCAAAAAGGCCGAACCGGATGGCAGCGATGAATGATCTTCGCCAATTGTGGGTGTATCTTGCTGCTTCGCCGCTGTTGCATCTCACGGCAACGCTGATTGCATACCAGATCGGTCTGGCGCTGCACCGGCGAACCGGTGGCAATCCGCTGGCCAATCCGGTGTTGATCGCAGTTGTAATGCTGATTGTCCTGCTTGTAGCCACCGGTACCGACTACGGCACTTATTTTGAAGGGGCGCAGTTTGTACACTTCCTGCTCGGCCCGGCGACGGTGGCGCTGGCGATCCCGCTGTATCGACAGTTTGCAGCGGTGAAGCGATCTGCGCTGGCTATCGCTGTCTCGCTGCTGGCCGGTTCGGCAACGGCTGCGATCTCGGCCGTGGCCATTGCGTGGTCGATGGGTGCCAGCCGTGATGCGATGGTGGCACTGGCACCCAAATCGGTGACTGCACCAGTTGCGATGGCGATCACGCGCGAACTGGGCGGTCTGCCTTCACTTACCGCAGCCCTTGTTATCCTGACCGGCATTGCCGGTGCCGTTTTGGGGCCGCTTTTGCTCAACTTGCTGGGAATCACGGACTGGCGGGCGCGTGGCCTTGCCATGGGTGCTGCCAGCCACGGCATCGGCACTGCGCGCGCCATGCAGGTCAACAAAATTGCCGGCGCATTTTCCGGCCTTGCGATGGGACTCAATGCCGTGGCAACGGCAATATTGCTGCCACTTCTTTGGAGGGCTTTTTTCTGATGCGCTACTTGTTGCCGCTGCTGCTGCTGATCAGTGCCGTCTCCTTTGGCCTTGGCATAACTTTGCCGCTGATCCGCTTTGAGAAGCTGTATTTTTTCGCCGAAACACCTTCGTTGCTCGGCGTGGTTACCGGCTTGTGGAACAAGGGCGATGTGGGACTTGCGGCACTGGTCGCGGCATTCTCGCTGCTGTTCCCGCTGGTCAAGCTGTTCACGGTGTTTGAAGCAGCGTTCGGCTCGGGCAAGTTTCCGGCTTGGGCCGGGGCGCTTTCCAAATGGTCGATGATGGATGTGCTGTTGGTTGCCATCCTGGTCTTTGCCGCCAAAACCTCCGGCCTGGCCACTGCCGTCTCGCAGCCGGGCATCTGGTTTTTTGCGCTTTCCACGGTGACTGCGGCCATCGCGGCAGGGATGGTCAAGCGCGGGCAGGGAAATTCCTGAGACGCATTTCAGTTTTAATTGACAGAAAATGAATGCAAGCGCAGATTGTGCTTGGGGCGCTCTACTTGTTTTTCAGGGAGCGTGGGAAATGGCAAAACAGCTTGTAGTGGTGGTGCATGGCGTTGGCGTGAAAGAGGCCGGCATCAGCGCCGATCTGCTGGCGACTGCGCTGGACGCAACACCTGAAGAAACGCGTCGAATGGATCGCGACGCCATTGCCGAGCCGAAAGTACGGCCGCATTCCAGCGATGATTTTCATCAGCGTGAATTGCAGATTTACAATGAGGGAGGCAAGCGGCAGGTTTTTCCTGCGCGCATCCGACGGTACCGGCAATATGATGCGGCAAACGACAAGGCAGTGAATGAACGGGTAATCGCCGATTTTTATTGGGGCGACATAGCCAGCATCGGCGGCAGTTCCTTCAGTTTGCTTCGCGGCATTCTCACCACAGTCCTGGGTCTGAGCCACATTGTCCGTGAAAGCGCCAGCGAGGTATTCGCCGGAGGCGACTGGTGGAACAGGATAATGCGGCAACTTGCCAATTTTGCGGTACTCGCCATCCACGGGCCGATTGCGGCGATCAATCTGGTGTTGCTGGTCGGGGTGGCAACAGCATGGTTGTTCAAACAATCGGTCGATTCAGGTGGCGGTCATTGGAGCGCGCTCGTTGCCGGGCTGATTGCATTGGCAGCAGCAGTCTACTTTCGAGCCCGCGCGAAAGCACATCTCGCCCGACACCTGTGGTTCTGGACGGGGTTGATCGCGCTCATACTTTCCGTTTTTGCATTGCTCGGTGCGCTCAAGCTGGATGGCGGCCTTCACAACCTTGATACCGGTTTCAAATTCAATGCTTGTTTCTGGCGTGGTGCCGACATGGAAGAATCGTGGGGATGCATTCAATCCTATGACGGACTTTATGTTTTGGGTATGCGTTTGCTGCGTCTGATGGAAGTGGTGTGGGCGGTTGTTTTGGTTTGCTTGATCGCTCTGTGGATCGGTGAGATTGCCTATGCACGCAAATCAAACCGCACGCCTCAAACCAGCCTCGTGGTCCCGGCATTGTCGGTGATGATCTTGCTGTGGATTTTGATGATCGCCTGCCTCTGGGCCGCGATTGTGAAACTTGCGCCTGCTGCCATTCCCCATCCCTACCAGCTTGCATCTGAACTGGGCATGCTGGTTGTGGTGCTTGCCATGATGGCTGGCCTGGCCGTTGCGGCAGGCTATTCGGTTTTGCGGGTCCGCAAGTTTGTCCGAAACAATCTGCCCGAAAACTACTTGAAAAACGCGACCGCCAATGCGGAACACAATCGGCTCATTGTTTCCAAGCCAATATTTTTGGTGACCGACGTGTTCCTGCTGCTGTTGGTGGTGACCGCTCTGCATCTCATCTTCCGTTCGATTGAACCCGACTTTGTTCGCGAACTTCTGGATGAATTCCAAACTTTCAAGACCAGCCATTTCAACAAGGCACTGGTGTTTGCTGGGCTTTTGGGTGTTGTCGTGGTTTCCACGTTTGCCGGGTCAATCCGTGCGGGTCTGGGCATCGCAACAGACGTCATCACTTATCTCAACAACTACAGTTGGACGCCGCAGGAAATGGAGAGCGCGGAAAAGGCCAGACAGCGGGCTGCTCCGGAAAAATACAAAGGCTACTGGCTGCGCGAGCGCATCAAGGCTCGGTTCAAGGTCTTGGCGGAGCAACTGATCGCTGACGAGGACCCCGATGAACTGGTAATCGTCTCGCACAGCCAGGGAACCGTGGTGGCGATGGATGTCATCGACGAGCAGGGCAAACAATGGCTGAAAATGCTCAAGCCGGGGTCGGAATTGGCGCTGGTCACCATGGGGTCACCCTACACCCATATTCACCACCATTATTTTCCGTCGAGTTTCGAGAAGCTCAGCGAGCGCCTCAACTTGCAGGAACGTACGGCAGACGGCAAGGGCGGGGTTCTGTCACGCTGGATCAACATTTTCAGAATTGATGATTTCGTCGGAACCCATATTGATGACAAAGGGAAGTGGCCACAAGAACATCCGGTAGGTGCCAACGGCCACACATACTACTGGGTCGATGAAAACGTGTTCCAGCATTTGAAAAGGTTTGTGGATTTTGGAAATGCAACACGGATTTCGACTAAACAAGACATTTTGCCGTTGAACAAATCTGCAGGCAAAACCACCGCCAAGCCTTCTGCGACCACAAAAAAACCGCGCCGGTGAGGGCGCGGTTTTGGTTTTTGGTGTTCGCAGCCGGTCAAGCGTGGCTGCGATAGTCCTGGATACGGGTGGTGCGCAGGCCCGCAAGCCCATGTGCATCAATCGAGATTTGCCAGGAAACGAATTCCTCAACAGTCAGCGTGTAACGCTCACAAGCTTCCTCAAGCGAGAGAAGCCCGCCGCGTACTGCAGCTACTACTTCCGCCTTGCGGCGGATCACCCAACGATGGGTGCCGGATGGCGGGAGGTCCGCAATTGTCAGTGGGCTCCCGTCGGGCCCGATGACATATTTTACGCGCGGTCTAACCAGATCGGTCATAAACTTTACTCGCTACAAAAAGACCAATTCCAGAAGAAGTTACAGTACCCGCATTAAAATTCGACTAAGGGCGTCGTTACCAAAACGTAACAGAAGTTAAGAGAAAACATGACGGTTGCGTTCAAGCCAACGACGTTGGATGCTTGGCCAATGAGCCCGGAGAACATGTTCGAACCCATCCAAAACCAGCCTTCACTTTGGCTTGCGGATTTTCCTGTTGTGCTTGCCGAAGGGCACAAATACAGCCGCGGCCATCTGCTGTGCGTGAGCGGGCCAATGCTGCGCACCGGTGCGTCGCGACTGGCAGCCTTGGCAGGTTTGCGTATCGGGGCGGGGCTGGTAACGCTGGCCTCGCCGCCAGACGCGCTTGCAGTCAATGCCGCGCATCTCACCGCAATCATGCTGGTGCGAATGGATGGCGCACCAGGACTTGTTTCCATTCTTGCTGATCAACGGATCTCGGCGCTCGTCATTGGCCCGGCATTGGGTTTGGGCGAGACGACAGGCGCGCTGATCATGGCAGCGCTGGAAGCAGGGCGCCCCTGTGTGCTTGATGCAGACGCGCTCACGCAATTCAGTGCAAACCCTTCAAAGCTTTTCGGTGCAATAAAGAAGGCAGGAGCACCGGTCATCATGACCCCGCACAAGGGCGAATTTGTCCGCTTGTTTCCGGACCTTTTGGACAGTGACGCAATTGCGATGGCTTTGGCTGCAGCCGAGCAAAGCGGCGCAGTCCTGGTGCTCAAAGGACCACTTACAATCATTGCCGGACCTGGCGGGCGTCTGGTTGTGAACAAGCACGCCTCGCCAAACTTGGCCACGGCAGGTTCGGGCGACGTGCTCGCCGGCATGATCGGCGGACTTTTGGCACAGGACATGCCGGCTTTCGAGGCGGCATGTGCCGGCGTCTGGATTCACGGCGATGCCGGGTTGCGCCTTGGCCGTGGCCTCATTGCCGAAGACTTTCCCGGAGTACTGCCTGTTGTGTTGTCAGCGCTGCAAAGCCAGCAGTTGTAACAATTGGAAACCTGTTGTTATCTCGCATAAGCCTCCAGTTCACATTGCCGCCTCATTTCGCCCTATGAACGAGCGTCCACTCTCGCCGAAATCGAATCGGCGGGAAATTTACATCTTCTGGCTGTATTGACCGCAAAAAGAGCGGCGCGGCCAGACGCAGTGCAGGGGCAAAATACCATGAAGAAGTTCTTTGCCGTCGCGGCTTCCGCGGCGCTCGCAATCGTTTTGTGCCAATCTCCAGCCGCCGCCCAGTGCGGAAAAGCAAGCTGGTATGCGCTTCATTCGCGCACGGCATCGGGTGAAATGATGAATCCTTCAGCAATGACAGCGGCGCATCGCAGCATGCGGTTCGGCTCGAAAGTGAAGGTGGTCAACCAGCGCAATGGCCGCTCGGTTGTCGTGCGCATCAACGACCGCGGCCCATTCATCAAGGGACGGATCATTGACGTGTCGAAGGCCGCTGCCAAACAGCTTGGCATGGTCGGTTCCGGCCACGCGTCGATCTGCATTCAGTCACTGTAACCAATACGCCGCTTTTGATGGCCGGGCTTTTGCAATCGGCTGATCGGCATTATATGGTGCGGGAACACCGGACTGCGCGGCCTTGAACCGCGCCTGAACCAGGAACTTGCACCATGTTGAATTCGCTCGATTTACCGGGGCGCCCGGAAGACACCCGCGTGGTTGTTGCCATGTCGGGTGGCGTGGATTCGTCCGTTGTTGCCGGCATTTTGAAGCGTGAAGGCTACGACGTGGTTGGCATGACGCTCCAGCTTTACGACCATGGCGAGGCAACACACCGCAAAGGCGCGTGCTGCGCCGGGCAGGACATTCACGACGCGCGCCGCGTAGCCGAAACGCTGGGGATTCCACACTACGTTCTCGATTATGAATCGCGGTTCCGCGAAGCGGTGATTGATCCGTTCGCGCAGAGCTATCTGGCCGGTGAAACGCCGGTTCCGTGCATTTCGTGCAACCAGACAGTCAAGTTTGCCGACCTGCTGGACACGGCGCGCTCGCTGGGTGCCGACGCATTGGCAACCGGGCATTATGTTCGCTCGGCCGTTGTTGATGGTGCGACCGGAAGGCGGGCGCTCTATCGCCCGGTCGATGACAGCCGTGACCAGAGCTGGTTCCTGTTTGCCACCACGCAGGCGCAGCTTGATTATCTGCGCTTTCCGCTTGGCGGACTGACAAAGCCGCAGACCCGCGAACTTGCCCGCGAATTTGGGTTGATCGTCGCGGAAAAGTCCGACAGCCAGGACATCTGTTTCGTACCACAGGGCAAGTACACCGACATCATTGCCAAGCTGCAGCCAAATGCAGCGGAGCCGGGCGAAATCATGCATCTCGATGGCAGGCTTCTGGGCCGCCACGACGGCATTTTGCACTACACCATCGGTCAGCGGCGCGGCATTGGTGTTGCAACCGGCGAGCCGATTTATGTCATCCACCTCGACAGCGCCAGAAACCGTGTGATTGTCGGACCGCGCGAAGCTCTGGGGACGCAGCGCATCCACCTTCGCAGTGTCAACTGGCTGGGTGACGCAGCGCTGTCCGCCTTGCCGCCAGAGGGCCTCGAAATCCTCGCCAAGGTTCGCTCTTCGCGTCCGCCAGCTACAGCAAGGCTGTTTGCGGAAGGCGGCGAGGTGCATGTCGATTTGATTGACGGCGAGAGCGGCGTCGCGCCGGGGCAGGCTTGCGTGTTCTACTCACCGCAAGGTGATGACATGCGCGTTTTGGGCGGCGGGTTTATCGCGCGGGCCGAGCGCAACAGCAAAGCCGAGGCGGCACTCCAGATGTTGGCTGGCAACCATGCGCGGGCCGAGACGGCGAATGCCTGACTTTTTCGGTTCGTCACACAGGCCAGCTTGACATCAAAGGCGCGCTCTTTATAACCGCGCCATTGCCTTTTCGGCAGAATTTCCGGTTGCTTTTTGCGTCAACCGGAAACTTGGCAGAGTAGCTCAGATGGTGAGAGCGCCGGATTCATAACCCGGAGGTCGGCGGTTCGAATCTGCCCTCTGCTACCAAACTCCTGCTCCGGCAAAATTCTCAAGCCTGCACCAGCGTCTGCTCTATCGCACCGAAAATGCTGTGATGATGGCTGTCCATCATCTCGATCCGCACCATGTCCCTGAAAGCAAGGAATGGGGTCGTTGGCTTGCCTGTGGCAATCGTCTCGGCTGAGCGCTGCTCGGCAATACAGCTGTATCCCGCTCCGCCTTGCGCCACCGGCTTGCCGTGTCCGCCATCGCTTCCGCGATTGGAGATGGTTCCCGAACCGATGATGGCACCGGCACCCAGCGGCCTGGTTCTGGCCGCATGCGCGATCAACTGGCCAAAATCAAATGTCATGTCGACACCAGCGTCTGCCTTGCCCATTGATTTGCCGTTGAGCGATACCAAAACCGGCAGCTTAAGTTTGCCGCCATCCCACGCTTCGCCCAACTCGTCCGGCGTCACGGCGACCGGTGAAAACGCCGTTAGACCTTTTGACTGGCAAAAGCCCATTCCCTTGGCGAGCTCGGCTGCGGCCAGGTTGCGGAATGAAATGTCGTTGGCCAGCATGATCAGCTTTATGTGCGATCTCGCATCGGTTGGCGTCACGCCCATTGGAACGTCGGAGACGATCACGGCGATTTCGGCCTCAAGGTCAACGCCCCAGTCCTCATTGCCCACAGTGATCGGATCGCGCGCGCCCAACATTGCGTCGGGTGCTCCCAGATACATCAATGGATCGGTCGAATAATTCTCCGGCATGTTCTGGTTGCGTGCCTTTCGAACCAGTTCGACATGGTTGATGTAGGCCGAACCATCCGCCCACAGATGGGCGCGCGGCAGCGGCGCCATGGCGTCATGTTCATGGAATCGTTCGGCCGGAACCGAACCGGTCTCGAGACTTTCTGCCAGCACCGCCAGATGCGGAGCGACGCGGCTCCAATTGTCCAGCGCTGCCTGCAGGGTCGCTGCAAGAAAGGATGCATCTGTAAAACGGGTGAGGTCGTGCGATACCAGAACCAGCTTTCCGTCGCGGGTTCCATTCCTGAGGGTGGCGAGTTTCATTTCATTCCAATCCGTTTTTGATTCATGCAAGAAGGTCGAGCCTATCGCAGTCGTGGGGCGGCGTCGAATTTTCTTTGCAACCGGATTTGAGGCTTTGGAAGCGGCAGCCTTGCCTTGTTCGGCGCGCACGTTTACCTGTCAGCCCGGTCAAACGAGACCCAACGTCGGTCGTAACGGTAAAAATGACAAATCCGGATAAACCATCAGTTTTGCAAAAGCGCTTTGTTGTCATACCGGTGGAAGTGCAGGTTCGCGAACTGCCCGGCCGGCTGATGGTCGCAGCCATTGCCGCTGCGCGCGGATATGATGTGTTGCTTGGGCATGACCGGGTCATCCGCAGGCTCGCACCGCATCTGCCCAAAGGCATCTTGTTCGACAAGAGCCTGGGTGCAGCGACAGAGCGAAAAATTGCCCGCTACCACAAGCTCGGCTTCAAACTGACTTCGGTGGACGAAGAGGCAACCGGCTTTTACGCAAACCCGGAAATGTTCCTTTCGATCCGGCTCGCTGACGAAACACTTGCAATGGCCGAGCGCTGGTTCTGTCTTTCGGAAAAGCTGCGCCAGAACGTTCTGGCCCTGTTTCCGCAACATGCGCAAAAGCTCGTGGTGACCGGTCTGCCGCGAACCGATGTGTGGCGTGAGGCGCATCGTGGCGTGTTTGACAGCCAAGTTGCGGCGCTAAAACGCGAGCACGGTGATTTCATGCTGTTCTGCTCGAATTTCGGCCATATCGTTCATGCGATGCACGACCGCTTCCTCCAACGCCAGATCAATCGTGCAGAGACCAGCTACAAAGGCATCAAGGCCTATCGCAGCGCCATTCGCGAAGACTTGAAAATCAATCTTGAGGCTTACCTTGAGATGCTGCCGAAGCTGCGGGATTGGTTTCCCGAGCGCAAGCTGATCGTGCGCCCGCACCCAAGCGAAAGCAGCCAGTTCTGGCGCGATGCGCTGGCGGGAATATCCGGTGTCGAGGTGCATGATGAAGGCACGGCAACGCCATGGATACTGGCCTCCTCGTGCCTCGTACACCATGGCTGTACCACGGGCATCGAAGCGGAATTGATGGGGCAGCCGCATGTCATGTATGCGCCGCATCCTGACCGCCACCATGACACGCCGCTGATGGAGGCTTTCGCGCCGATTGTGAAGGACGAGGCGGCGTTGCAGGAAATGCTGAGCGCAATTGTTCGGGACGGCAAGTTGCAGACCAAGGACCGGGCTGCGCTGGAAGAGTATTATGCGGCACTCAACGGGCGGATGGTCAGTGAACGCATCGTGGACGAGTTTGACCGGATTGGCGGGGGCGAAGGCAGATTGCCCGGCTATATGAACCTGCTCAGGTTTCAGCCCCGGCATCTGTTTTCCCAATATTGGCCGCGATCAAAGCGGGAGCTTGACTACCGCGCCAAGAAATACCCCGGAACCAGCCTGGAGAGCGTTGAGACCATGCTCTCGAATTTTTCGGAGAGTGCGACGCCGGGGAACCAACTGCAGGTCAGCGAGATTTTCCCTCAGTTGTTTCACATTCGCGCCAAAAGCTGACTGGATAGCCGATCTGACGCAAGGCCACAAAAACCCGGCGGTTGCCCGCCGGGTTCAAGCTGGAAAGCCGATCTGGCGGAAGGCAACAAAAAACCCGGCGGTTGCCCGCCGGGTTTCTCATTCCGGTCATGCCGGAATGCAGATTACATCTGGGTGTAGGTGTACTTGCCGTCGGCGCCTTTGCCCCACTTGTACATGACATAGTCAGGACGGGTGATGTCGCCCTTTGTGTCATATCCAAGTTCGCCAATTGCGGTTGCCCATGGGCCAGAAGCCTTGATGGTTTCTGCAACTTTCTGGGCGTCATTGCCGCCAGACTTGATGGCTGCCTGAACAACAACCTGCAACGCTGCATAAGAATACAGGGTGTAGGCTTCTGGTTCAAAACCTGCTGCGCGGAACTTCTCGACGAGGTCCTTTGCGGCCGGGTTGAGGCGTGGATCTGGAGCAAATGTCATCAAGGTGCCGTCAACTGCGTCGCCAGCGATCGAGGCGAGTTCGTTGGAGACAATGCCGTCGCCCGACATGAACATGGCCTTCAGGCCCTGGTCAGCCAGCTGGCGCATCATCAGGCCGGCTTCGGTGTGCAGGCCACCCCAATAAACGAGCGTCACGCCAGCTTCCTTCATCTTCGCGATCAGTGCGGAGAAGTCCTTGTCGCCAACGTTTACGCCTTCATAGATGGCTTCCTTCATGCCGGCATCGTTCATGGTCTTCTTGGTGAAGTCCGCGAGGCCCTGGCCATAAGGTGTCTTGTCATGGACGACCGCAACCTTGGCGTCCTTGAAGTTTGCTGCGATGTAACCGCCGGCCACGAGGCCCTGCTGGTCATCACGACCGCAGGTGCGGAAGGTGTTCCACAGGCCGCGCTCGGTAAAGGTCGGGTTGGTTGCAGAAGGCGTGATGACGATAACGCCGTTTTCGGCATAGACTTCAGACGCCGGGATGGTGACGCCCGAGTTGAAGTGGCCGACAACAAACTTGACGCCGTCAGCAACAAACTTGTTGGCAACCGAAATGCCCTGCTTTGGATCGGAAACGTCGTCGCCGAAGACGAGCTTGATCTGTTCGCCGTTCATGCCGCCAGCCGCGTTGATGTCGGCTGCTGCCTGTTCTGCGCCCTTCTGGAGCTGTGCGCCGAACGCGGCGTTCGGGCCGGTCAACGGACCGGCAACGCCGATCAGGATTTCTGCGGATGCAATACCGCTCATCGCGACGAGCGCGGTAAACGCCACGGCCGACATGAGAATTTTCTTCATTCGTGTTCTCCCTTGAGGTTGGGGCTGTTCATTTGATCCGCCCACGGCGCCATCCAATCCGCGGTGGAATTTTTCGCTAGACTGTTCCGGCAGTTCATCGCCGGATTGGGGTCTGCGATTTTTCTTCAGGGCGTCTGGGACGCCATGAAAACGGGGTATCCCATTCGTAAAGCCAGTAATATTGCTTCACCATCTGGTTTGTTCGGGCCACTTGAAAGCCTGCGAAACCGAACACCAGCAGCAACAAAGTGTCAACAGAATAGAACTGGAGCGAGAGAAACGAGGCTTCAAAAAGTGCGAAATGGATAAAGCGTACGGCTAATCCCAGCAGCAAAAGGTAAGCAAACAGGATTAACCGCGATTTCCAGGTCTCAGCCATCGCCATGCCTGTCATCCAGGCGGCGCTGCCGCCCAACACGATGGTGATGAAGATGAACTGGAAGACGTTGGCTTCCTCGTACAAGATACCCTGCATCGTCCCTTACCTCTTTCCTGCGTGCCGCATCAATGGCGGCCACCTTCCAGATAGGCTGCGCGCACGTCTTCGCGGCCCAGCAATTCCTTGCCGGTGCCCGACATCGTGATCTGGCCATTGACCATCACATAGCCGCGATGTGCCAGCTTGAGCGCGTGGAAGGCATTCTGTTCGACGAGAAACACCGTCAGTTTCTCGTTCCTGTTCAACTCTCGGATGACCTCGAAAATCTGCTTCACGATCAGCGGCGCAAGGCCGAGCGAAGGCTCGTCCAGCAGCAACAGCCGCGGGCGGCTCATCAACGCGCGGGCAATTGCCAGCATCTGCTGTTCACCGCCCGAAAGTGTGCCGCCGCGCTGGGTGACGCGCTCCTTGAGCCGTGGAAACAACGTGAAAACGCGTTTGAGATCATCGTCGAAATGCTTGTCATCGACGAGGATGGCGCCCATCTGCAGGTTTTCCTGCACTGTCATGCGCGGGAAAATCCGGCGCCCTTCCGGTGACTGGGCAATGCCAAGACGCATGATCTCGTGTGTTGGCATGTTGGTGATGTCATGGCCGTCAAACAAGATGCGGCCGGTTCGCGGCTTGGGGTTGCCGCAGATGGTCATCATCAAGGTGGACTTGCCTGCGCCATTGGCGCCAATCATCGTGACGATTTCGCCGGAATTCACTTCAAAATCGACACCGGCCAGAGCCCGGATCGAGCCGTAATAAGTCTCGACTTTTTCAACTTTCAGAAAGGGGCCGGTCATTTCTTCGCTCCTTTCCCGGTTGGT
Organism: Rhizobiaceae bacterium; assembly: GCA_041739225.1. Classification (GTDB taxonomy): domain Bacteria; phylum Pseudomonadota; class Alphaproteobacteria; order Rhizobiales; family Rhizobiaceae; genus BOKV01. The sequence continues at coordinate 42,010 of JBGSOG010000107.1, read as the reverse complement.
TTGCTGGCAGGTCCGGATGCTGGTTTTTCCTTGGGCTTGGATGCCGGCCTGGTCGCCGGCTTCGCAGCCGGTTTGGCGGTGGTTTTCGCCACTGCCCTGGTTCCGGCGGTCCCGGATTTGGAAGATGCCACCGACTTTGGCTTGGCAACATTTGGCGCTGCCGGTTTCACCGGAGCTTTTGTTGCCAATTTCTGATCCGGCACCGCAGCGCGCTTTGCCGCAGGTTTTGCAGCTGGCTTGGCCGCCGATTTTTCGATCTTCACCACATCCTGCAAGACTGCAGGCACATCGATTTCCGCCTCGTCATCCACGCCCAGATAGGCCGCGATGACTTTCGGATCGTTGCGGACATGTTCCGGTGAGCCGTCGGAGATTTTCACGCCGTAGTCCAGAACAACAATATGGTCCGAGATTTCCATGACCACGGACATGTCGTGCTCGATCAGCAAAATGGAAATGCCTTCCGCCTTGATGCCGTTCAACAGAATGTTCAGCGCAGACGACTCGCGCGGATTGAGGCCCGCCGCAGGCTCGTCAAGGCAAAGCAGTTCCGGCTCGGTGCACATTGCACGGGCAATTTCAAGACGGCGCTGCGCACCATAGGGCAAATCGCCCGCAGGATCGTCGGCCCGGTCGGTGAGGTCGGCCTTGTCCAGCCAGTACTTGGCCAGTTCGACCGACTGTTTTGCCGCTTTCGCGTATCCACCAATGCCCAGCAAACCCAGAACAGTGAAGCCAGATGCTCGCATGAGCTTGTTGTGCTGCGCAACCAGCAGGTTTTCCAGAACAGTCATGCCGGAAAAAAGCCGGATGTTCTGGAAGGTGCGGGCCACTTTGGCATGGGCGGTAATCTTGAAATCCGGCATGCGTTCCAGCTGGAAATCCTGGCCGTTTGCGCGATGAAGAGTAATCATGCCGGTGGTCGGCTTGTAAAAGCCGGTAATGCAGTTGAACACCGTGGTTTTGCCGGCGCCGTTGGGGCCGATCAACGCGGTGATTTCGCCGCGCTTTGCCTTGAAGCCAAGGTCATTGACCGCGACCAGCCCGCCAAAACGCATCGACACGTGTTCAACTGACAAAATGGTGTTGTCTTGCAAATCCGAAACCTTTTCCATCAGCCGTGACCTTCCTTGGTGAAGCTGCCGGAAACATTCTTGCGTTCAAACAGGAAGGCAGTGGGCGATCTGCTGCCAACAAAACCGCGCGGCTTGTAGAGCATCACGACAACCATCGCCAAGCCGAAAACCAGCATGCGGTAAAGTTCCGGCGTAAAATCATTGCCAAAGGCCAACTTGAGGAAGCTGAGCTCGCGCAGGATTTCAGTTCCGCCGATCATGACCGCGGCTGCAATGGCGATGCCGGTGAGCGAGCCCATGCCGCCGAGGACGACGATTGCCAGAATGACCGCTGATTCGAGGAACACAAATGATTCAGGCGAAACAAACCCCTGGCGGGCGGCGAAGAACGCGCCGGCAAAACCGCCAAACATCGCGCCGATCGAGAACGCCGTCAGCTTGGTATTGGTGGTGTTGATGCCGAGCGAGCGGCAGGCAACTTCGTCTTCACGCAACGCTTCCCACGCCCGGCCAATCGGCATCTTGCGCAAGCGAAGGGTGACGAATGCAGTCAGCAGCGCCAGCAGCAGAATGAGATAATAGAGGAAAATCTTGTAGTAGGCTGAAGAAAGCGGCAAGCCGAATATTGCGGCAAAACCCTCAGGCGATGCGTTGAACTCGATGCCGAACAGCGTGGCCTTGGGAACACCGGATACTCCGAATGTGCCTTTGGTTACCGATGTCCAGTTTATCAGCACCAAGCGGATGATCTCGCCAAATGCCAATGTGACAATGGCAAGGTAGTCACCGCGCAACCGCAACACCGGGAAGCCGAGGATGGCGCCCCAGAGGGCGGCAAACAGACCGGCCAGCGGCAGCAAGACCCAGAATGACAAGCCAAAATGGAGTGAAAGCAGCGCGTAGGTATAGGCGCCGACGGCGTAAAAGGCGACATAGCCCAAATCAAGCAGCCCGGCGAGGCCGACCACGATGTTGAGACCCCATGCAAGCATTACATAAATCAGGATCTGGATGCCGAAATTGTCGACCCATTTGAGCGAGCCCTGAAAGCCACTGACGGAGACAATGAAAACCGGGTAGAGAAACAAGGCCAGGACAGCAAGCTTGGGCCAGTTTTCACGCAGCCAGGAAGTGCCTTCCGGCACAGGTGCCTTTGCAGCCACGACAGCCTTGCGGCGATCCATCGCCGGCCGGATCCAGGCAACGATTGCAAAGCGTCCAATAGCAGCGATGGCCACAAACACGGCCAGCAAAACCCAGCGCTGAACCAAGATAAGTTCGTTGCGGATGTTCTGGGTGGTTTCCAACCCGATGAAAAGAAAGAACAGCCCCAAGGTGATGATCGCGGCCCAGAAGGCCTCGGTGGCTGCGGCTGCGTAGTTCGGCGCAGATTGCGCCGATGGATTGGAATTTTGCGTCGCCATCGGGGTCAGACCTTTTCAACCTCTGGCCGGCCAAGAATGCCGGTGGGTTTGAAAATAAGAACGATTGCAAGGATCGAAAATGTTGCCACATCCTTATAATCAATGGAGAAATAGGCAGACCACAGCGACTCGATCAAGCCGATGAGAAGGCCGCCGACAACCGCGCCCGGAAGAGAGCCGATGCCGCCCAGGACAGCGGCGGTAAATGCCTTCACGCCCGGCACAAAGCCGTCGGTGAACACCACCACCCCATAATACATGAGGTACATGGTGCCGGCGACGGCGGCCAGCGCTGCGCCCATCACGAAGGTGATGGAAATGGTGCGGTCAACATCGACCCCGAGCAAAGCTGCCATCTTGCGGTCTTGTTCGCAGGCGCGTTGCGCCCGCCCCAGCGGCGTCTTGTTGACGATATACCAGAAGACAGCGAGCAGGATCGTGGTGATGACAACAATCACCACCTGCTTGAGCGAAATATTGATGCCAAGCACTTCATAGTTTTGCGCAACCATCGGCGGGATGGGCTTGTTGCGCGGGCCCTGTGTGACCTGCACGAAATTTGAAAGGGCGATGGAAATGCCGATGGCGGTAATCAGTGGAGCGAGGCGGAAAGAACCGCGCAAGGGACGATAGGCGATCTTTTCGATGGTCCAGTTCCACAGGCCGCAAACCAGCATGCCGACAATCATCATGATCAAGAGTGCCAGCACCACCGGTACTGTGGCGAACACGCTGGTCAGTACAAGGAATACGATGAGGGCAACAAACCCGCCGAGCATGAAAATGTCGCCATGGGCAAAATTGATCATGCCGATAATGCCGTAAACCATCGTGTAGCCGATGGCAATCAAACCATAGATCGAGCCAAGCGTAAGCCCGTTCACCACTTGCTGAACGAAATATTCCATTCGGTTACCCCGGTTCCCCTGATATTTTTTTTACCGGCGAACATTGGCCTCCCGGGGTGGAGGGAAGCCAATCGGTCGCCAGTTTTTGCTGGTCAGGGAAGCGACACTACAAGGGCTTGGGCTGAATGTGAATGGGCTATTTTGGCAGAAATTTGAGTTCCGGCCGACCGCAAGGCAGGGTTTTTCGTTGGATTTGGTCCAATTACAGCGAATTATCCCACCAGTCGGAGCTTGCCCTTGCCGGGCACCAAAGGCGCATCCTTTTCGTTGCCCAGTGTCGAGTTCATGTCGAAACGCAGCAATTCTTCAGCCGTCAGGGGGTGCGAAAACAGATATCCCTGCAGCTCGTTCAGGCCTTTGGATTTGAGCAATGCCAACTGGTCTGCGGTTTCAACACCTTCGACCGTAAAGGAAAGCCCCATGGAACTGCCAAGCTCGATCATGTGCGAGACGAGGTTCAACGACTGGCCGGAGCTGTCGATTTCGCTGATGAACGAGCGGTCGATCTTGATGCGGTCAAGCGGGAAATCGCGAAGGTAAGCCATTGACGAAAAACCGGTGCCGAAATCGTCGAGCGCCACGCGGACGCCAAGTGCCCGAAGTTTTGCAATGGTTTCGCGGGTTCGAACCGGGTCGGTTCGGAAAACCTGTTCCGTGATTTCAATTTCAAGACGGCTTGGCTCAAATGTTGTCGACTCGAGAATTTCGCGCAGACTTGGAACGAAAGATGGCTGCATGAATTGCACCGGCGACACATTTACCGCCAGCTTGATCGGGCGCAGGGCCAGCGTTTCCATGCAGGCCTTGCGCAGTATGAGGTTGCCAAGTTTTTCAATCAGCCCGATTTGCTCGGCAACCGGAATGAAAACGGATGGAGAGATCGAGCCGCGTTCAGGGTGTTCCCAACGCACGAACGCTTCCACGCCCAGAACCTTGCGGTCGCTTTGCGAGATCAATGGCTGGTAGTTGACCTGGAAACGATCATTGGCAATGGCGTCGCGCAGATCGTTTTCGATCTTGCCGCGGCTGCGAATGCGCTCTTCCATGTCCGGCGAAAAAATCTGCAAATTGTTTCTTCCCGCTTCCTTGGCTTGCAGAAGGGCAAAATCAGCGCGCCGCAAGGCTTCGTCAGCATTGATGCTCCCGGCTTCCACCACAGCCGAACCGATGGAAACGCCGGCGTAGATATGCTTTGCCCGGAAGCGGACGGGCTTGCTCATCGAGGCAAAAATGCGATGGGCAACGACTTCGATGTCCTCGTTTGTATTGATGTGGGTGATCACCGCAGCGAATTCATCGCCCGAAAGGCGAGCGACGAAGTCTTCGCCGCGCAAATTGCTTGAGATGCGGTTGGCAAATTCCTTGATGACCATGTCGCCAGCTTCGTGGCCATAGCTGTCGTTGATGTGCTTGAACTTGTCGAGATCAAGGTACAGGACGGCACAGTCAACTCCCAGGCGCCTGGCCCTGGAGATTTCCGCCCTCAATTTGCTGTCGAATTGTCGGCGGTTGGCAAGGCCTGTCAGCTCGTCGACAAAAGCCAACTCACCGGCGCCGCGCAGATCGCCAATGTAGCGATAAAGGAAATACGAAACGGTTGCGGTAATGACCATCGTGCACAGAAGCGGAACCGGAATGTCCAGAAAAAACCCTGCCCCGCCGGAAATCCATTCCGGCAGGAAAAACATCGCCAGTTGTTGGCTCAAAGAAGCATAACTGGCGATGACTGTGATGATTGCCACGGTCAGCAGCTTTGTGCGTTGGGATTCGCTCATGTGGTACATTGGGGCAACTCGGTACGGCTTGGCATTCGGGGGCGTCGGCCGCAGGTTTTCCCCGCGACCTGACGCAGAGTAGCCCATCCAGGTTAAATACGCGGATTGGCGAAAGCTAAAATTTTATCGATGTTGATTTTGAATTCAGTTTTTCTGGATCGTGCGTTCCATGAAAACGGGCCATTTGGCTGTTGATAACCGGCCCATTCCGATAGGGCGGCTGGTCGAATCAAATAGGATTTACCCTACGGAAAAAGTCCACTTCTGGCAGGGGTGAATTCTGGTTGGCGTCGGGTTGAATAGCGCAGCAACAAAAGCTGGCGCTGTCGGTGCGTTTTCATGCACGGCGGCGATGGTATTTTTGCGGGCTTTTTTCGGATTTGTGATCGCTGTCCTGCTTGTCCTGTCTCCGGTAAAAGCCGTCGCTGGCAGTTTTGCACTCAATTGGGGTACGGCGCCCTACACTTGGACGCCACTCAGCCTCGGGCCGAACACCTATTCTGTCACCGACCAGTTCGGTTTTCAGCTCAGTGTTCGATTTACCGTGACACGGGCGAATGGTGCCTCTGCCGGCAATTATCCTGACGATTTGCTGACAGATGGCGGGGCAAACACTTTCGGAACCCAAATCAGCATCTGGCAAGTGTGGAATCCGAATTTGACCGGTGGTGGCGTAGGCGGCTCGACCAACACGTTTTTGCTTGAGGTGCTCAATGGCGGCACGCCCTTTGGCGTTAACGGATTGAGTTTTCGCATTTCAGATGTGGATTCAGTTGACAGCAACAATGCCGGTTTTGCCAGTGACCGTTGCGACTTCATCACGCTGACCGGCAATGCGGGCAATCCTGCGCTAAGCGCGGTGACCGGGTCGCCCGTGTTCATCATTGGCCCAGGCTCAGGCGCGGGAGCCACCGGGGTACTTGCCGCCAACCAGGCCCAGTGCAATTTCCAGGTCAGTACCTTCGTGCTGTCAGCAACATCCAACGGTAACGACAACGGGACGGTGCTGGCAACCTATCCAAACGGAACACACACAGCGACGGTTTTGTATGATGAGTCGATCCACAATGTGACAGGTGTGACAAGCGTCAATGCGTTACCACGCGGCATCGGAGTATGGGCAGCTACGGCATTTTCCGTAAACAACACGATCAGTCTCGCCAAATCCACTGCTTCAACTTCCTACACAGCAGCCGGGCAGGTGATCACCTACACCTACACCATCACCAACAACGGCCCGTTGCCGATCAATACCGGGCAGAACATCCAGATCCAGGATGACAAGGTCGGCACTTTCACCTGCGGTACGATATCGGCTCCCGTTGCATCGGGCGGAACGCATTCCTGTACCGCGAACTACACCGTTCTTGCCGCCGACATTCTGGCAACCAACATTACCAACAACGCCATCGCCGGGGTTGGCACAGGTGCGCAGACCTTCGCGACGCGGCTTCAGTCGAACACGGCGCAGGTGATCGTTCCCAACCATGCGCCAAGAGTGCGGGTACAAAAAATCTCGCAGGGCGCAACGGGGACATTTACTTTTTCAGGTTCAACCAACCTTGTGGCAACGCCCGCCGGGATCACGACCGTAAGCGCCGGTACCGCCACGCCTGCCAGCCCGACAGCAACCAATGCAACTGCAATCGGAACCGCAGTCACCATCACTGAAGCTGCCGTAGCCGGCTGGGGTCTAACCGGATTTAGCTGCACCGACGCGAACAGCGGGGTGACCGGCAATCCGGCCAGCTTCGGCACGTTTGTTTCAGCCACCCGCGTTGGAACCATCCCTGCAACCAATGTCCGGGCTCAGGCTGACATAACTTGCGTGTTTACCAATTCGAGAACCAGGGTGAGCGTCCAGAAAGTTACGCTTGGTGGCACGACCAGCGTTACTTTCTCGGGCGCCACAAACCTTGCCAGCACGCCGACCGGAATCACGACCGCCACACCGGGTGTCGCCGCGCCGGTTTCGCCCACTGCCGTCAACGTGACAACTGTGGGAACAGCCGTGACGGTTACAGAAGCTGCAGTTGCCGGTTATGCTTTGACCGGCTTTGGCTGCACCGACGCGAACAGCGGGGTTACAGGCAATCCTGCAAGTTTCGGTACTTTTGTGGCGGCAACGCGGATCGGTACAATTCCTGCCGCCAATGTGCGGGCTGGCGCCGACATCCGCTGCACGTTCACCAATGCCAGAATTCCCGCAGTCAGGGTTCAAAAAACATCCAACGGTGGCATTGGAACGTTCTCGTTTTCGGCGTCTACCAACCTCGCTGCTACCCCTGGCAATATCACGACCGCCACCGCCGGCACAGCAGCCCCTGCCAGTCCGTCCGCAACCAATGTGACGACAACCGGAACCGCAGTCACCATCACCGAAAACGCAGCTGCCGGCTATGCGCTGACAGCGTTCACCTGCTCGGATGCCAACAGCGGGGTGACGGGCAATCCGGCAAGCTTTGGCACGTTTGTTTCAGCCACACGGGTTGGAACGATCCCTGCGGCAAATGTGGTTGTTGGCGCCGACATCACCTGTGTTTTCACCAACACGCGCCCAACTGTGCGTGTGCAGAAAATCTCGCTTGGCGGCACCGGAACTTTTGGTTTTGCCAGTTCGACAAACCTTGCCGCGACTCCAGGCAACATCGCCACTGCAACGGCGGGAATTGCGGCACCTGGTTCACCTGCGCCGATCAATGTGACAACTGTCGGCACAGCCGTTTCCATTACCGAGTCAGCAGTGGCAGGCTACAATCTGGCGGCATTCACCTGCGCCGACGCCAACAGCGCCATGACCGGTAATCCTGCCAGCTTCGGCACCTTTGTGGCGGCAACCCGCGTGGGGACCATTCCGGCTGCCAATGTGATTGCGGGCGCAGATATCCGCTGTACCTTCACCAACAACGGAATCGATGCTGTCGACAACAATTTCTCGTCTGTGCCGATCAACGGAACCACGGGCGGCACGACCGCAAGCGTGTTCACCAATGATACGCTTGGCAATGCTGCCTTTGCCAACAGCGCTGTCGTTGCCAGCATCACCAACACAGGCGGTCTGACGGGCGTCTTGATCAATTCGAACGGCACCATGTCGGTCCCTCCCGGCACTTCCGCCGGAACCTATCTGGTGACCTACCAGATCTGTGAAGCGGCAGCGCCAACCAATTGTGACACGGCAGTCGCCACGATCCTTGTCAGCGTCACACCGCCCACCGGCGGCACTTCGTGTGTCGGAACAAACCTTGCAGTCAATGGAGGCGTGGAGCTACCGGTTGTGGCTCCAGCTACAGTCAACCAATTGGGCACAAGCAGCGTTCCAGGCTGGTCAACAAATGATACATCCATTGAGGTGTGGGGCACAGGTTTCAACGGCGTTCCCTCGCATACCGGCAATGCGTTCATGGAAATGAACGCCAATATCGGCACGTCCATTCTTGTTCAAGCGCCATCAACCATCCAGCGCCGTGCGCAACTCGATGTCTATTGGGCGCACCGCGGCAGGCAGGGCGATGACACTGCCCGGCTGACCATTGCCGACAATGGCGGCGGCTCAACGACAACGCCCAATTTCACCACCGGAAACACAGCCTGGATCGTTCGCTCGGCAATCCATGTGGCCACAGACACGGCAACCGGAATTACCCTGTCCTTTGACAGCATTTCCTCCACAGGCGGGGCGAGCCTTGGCAATTTCATCGACACGGTTGAAGTTTGCCAGACTTATCTGACGCTCGACAAAAGCCTTGTTTCAATTTCAGACGTTGATTCAAGCAGTTCGCACACTGCTGGCGACACGGTGCAATACCAGTTCGCCATCGCCAATCCCACGGGAAACAACCGCAGTTTTGCGTCGGTCTCGTTCATCGACGACAAGATCGGAACGGTTTCCGTCGGGACGCCAGCATCCGGCGACAGCAACACCAACGGGTTTCTTGATCCCGGTGAGACCTGGATTGCCAACGCCAGTTACACCCTGACGCAGGCCGATATTAACGCGGCAACCGTCGTCAATGTTGCGTATTCACAGGCTGACACCGGAACAAACACACTTCGTTCGGACGATGACACTTTCACCGTCCCGCTGACGGCGGCTCCCTCAATTGCCGTTACCAAAACCGCAAGCGCACCGGGATTTACCACAGGAAACATCGTCAACGCGCCTGCCGGAACGGTGGTGACCTACACCTATGTCGTCACCAACAGCGGCAACCAGACGATTTCCGGCATCACGCTGAGCGACGTGCACAACGCATCAGGCCCCGCTCCCACGCCATCGGGGGAAGTACTCAGCAATGATGTTGCGCCGCTTGCCAACTCAAGTGACGCAACCCCCTCCAACGGTGTCTGGTCAAGCCTTGCACCGGGGGACTCGGTCACGTTTACCGGTACATACACGATCAGCCAGACAGACGTGGATGTGCTGCAATGACCCAGGTTTTCGAGACATTTCCAACTGTCTTGTGGACAACCGGGTCATGTGTAGTAATTGCAACTGAAAGTTGCATTGTTTTCATATTCCCAAGCGTCACGGGGTCTAAACTTTGCGGTGATTCGAAAACAATCGGGGAGCCTCGTGTCCTGATCCGCTGGTGGTCGCGCAATACCGGAAATGCAACGGCAATCCGCAACGAGTTTGCGGGGGTATTGCTTTTGTTCGCCGTCTTGCTGGCTGCAGACAAGGCTTTCGCGACCGACAATTTTCCGGGTACCACGCTTTCCGGCACCGGTTCCACAACCGGGACAAACACAGGTGCCAGCAGCGAAGGCAGTGAGCCGGTTACCTTTGGCGGCGGCGCGGTCGAATCCATCTGGTACAGCTGGACAGCGCCTGCCACCGGAGTTGCCGTGATTGCTACCTGCAATCCCACCGGCAACACCTTCGGCAATTTCGATACCACACTGGCTGTTTATACCGGTGCATTTGTCAACGCCCTTACATTGGTTGGCAGGAATGACGATGACGCTGGCTGCGCGGTCACCACCGGGGGCGGTCTTGGTTCAATCGTGCAGTTCAATGCGGTCGCCGGAACCATCTACCGCTTTCAGGTGGATGGTTATGCCGATCTCGACGGCAACTTCAATTTTCACTACGGCATGGCCGGTATCACCATTGCCATAACCGACAACATTGCGGTTGAAGGCGGTGCGGGTGGCCAGTTCACCATCCGGCTGAACACGCCGCCACGCGCCAATGCGACAGTGACCGTCGGTGCCAGCGGCCAGTGTACGTTCGCGCCGACAACCCGCACTTTCACCGATGCCAACTGGGGAACGCCGCAAACCATTGCCGTTACCGCGATCAATGACGTCACGGTCGAAGGCATTCACAGCTGCGCACCAGCAACCATTTCGGCGACCGGCGGAGCGTATGCGGGCATAACCACCACTCCGCCAACGATCATCGTCTACGACAATGAAGTGGCTTCGTTCTCGATTGCCAAACTGGTCAGTTCAGCCAACATTTCTGCGCCGACCACCCTCAGCTACACAATCACCGTGGTCAACACGAGCGGCATCAACATGACCACCCCGGTGCTGACCGATGCATTGGTGCAGGGCGTGTCGCCATTGACGCTCACCTCCGGGCCAACCGGTCCCAGCGGCGATGCAGGAACCGTGGGACGACTGGATGTCGGCGAGACCTGGACGTGGACTGCGAGTTATGCGGTGCCGCAATCGGGCATCGACAATGCCGGCACAATCACCAACACAGCGACATTTGATACGGCGCAGACCGCACCTTCAAATGCGTCGGCTGCGACAACCATCACGGCATCGCCATCCATGGCAGTTACCAAGACTGCCGACGACACGACAAACGTCACTGCCGGGCAGGTGCTGACATACACCTACGTGGTGACCAACACCGGCAACCAGACCCTCAACACCATAGCCATGAGTGACCTGCACAATGGCTCGGGTCCGGCGCCAACGCCGTCAGGCGAAACGCTGACCAGTGATGTGGCACCGACAGGCACATCCACTGATGTCACGCCTTCCAATGGCGTCTGGTCGATTTTGGCTCCGGGTGATGCGGTAACCTTCACCGGCAACTACACGGTCACCCAGCAAGATGTGGATACGCTGCAATGACCGGGCAGATTCGCATCATCGACCAGGCGCACGTCCTCGGCAGGATATGCCTGCGCATCGCGTCCCCACCCGGAAACAAAGACAGGGCGATCAAGCTCGCGTGCGGTGACCCGCCCGCCCGCCATCCAATTCGCCGCAGACTTTCAATTCTGCGGCAATACCCGGAACACAAAAACCAGAACCATTCGCCGCATGGGGGGCGGCACCGATGAAACCAGCTTCAAACAGTCAAATCAGCCAAACAGAAAATTCAAACGAACAGGGATTCCAGATGAAAAAGCTTCTCACCATGCACCGCGCAGCGGTTTCCATACTTGCACTGGCAATTGCCATTGCACCAACCACGGTGGCATTCGCGACCATCGACAACACCGTCACCGCGTCCGGTAACGGTCCTGGCGGCGCGCCAATCACACCGGCGACAGCAGATGAAACCGTTGACGTTATCGATGCGGTTGATTCCATTGCGATTACCAAAGTGGCGAGTACCGACACAAACGTCGCAGTCGGCACGACAGTGACCTATACTTACACTGCCACCAATACCGGCAACCGGACACTTTCGAACGTCTCCATGGCCGACACCGCGCATGAAGGTTCGGGTACGGTTTCGACGGTTGCATTCACCGGCTCGCCTTTGACAGACAATGGCACGACCGGCGACTCGACGGATGACACAGCCGACAACGAATGGGACACACTTGCGCCTGGCGACACCGTAACTTGGCAGGCAACCTACACTGTCACCCAGGCCGACCTTAACAGCAATGGCGGTGACGGTGATGGTGAACTGACCAATACCGCCGTGACTTTGGCCACCGCACCTGGCGGCGCCGTGGATGGCGTTACCGCGACGGTTGATGAGAGCATCGATCTTGAAGACCAGATCGCAACGCTGGCTGTTACCAAGGTTGCTGACAACGACACCAACCGCGCTGTTGGTGACATCGTCACCTATACTTACACCATCACCAACACGGGTAACGTTCCGATTACCGCAGTGGCGCTGGCCGACAACGTGACGGCCGGTTCGGGTACGACACCTGTTCCCGATGCCGACACCGCAACGCTTACGGACAACGGCACGGCTGCTGACTCGACCAATACAGTCATCGGCGACAACCAGTGGGACAGCCTGGCCCGTGGCGACGTGCTGACAGTAACGGCGACCTACACCGTTACCCAGTCTGACGTGGACAACCTGCAGTAAGGCCTGCGGACCTTTTGAAAACGGTCTGAGGGCGGCTTGATGCAAGGCATCGGCAAAAGCAAAAAGGCAGCGGGCTGGAGACACAAGTCACCAGCCCGGCTGGCGCTCGTGCTTTTTGCAACGATGGCTTTGGTCCAGGTCGCCCTCGGCCAAATTACCAACACGGTAACGGTCACCGGCAGCTACAATGGCGCACCTGTTACCAGTCAGGCATCTGAAAGCGTCACCGTCACACCGGCTGCGCCAGCGATGGTCGTTGCGAAATCCGGCACACTCAATGACGATGACGGCACACCGGGCGTTTCGGCCGGTGACAGCGTTGCCTATTCGCTTACGGTGCAAAACACCGGCAACATTTCCCTGACCTCCATTGCGGTTGCTGATCCGCTGGTCACACTCACCCTTGCCAGCGGCGACATCGCCAATCCGGGCGTGCTCGATCCTGGTGAAACCTGGACCTATTCGGGATCCTACATCCTGAGCGCCACTGACATTTCATCCAATGGCGGCGGCGACTATGACATCGACAACACCGCGATTGTTTCATCCGCCCAATTGCCGGACCGGCCGGCCAGCGCGATCGTTCCGCTGCTGCCGCCCAACACGCTGGATTTCGAGAAACAGGTAGCTTCGCTCACCAATCCGTTCCCCAATGTGTGGGAAATTGAATATGTGTTGACCGCCACAAATGGTGCGCCGGTCACGCTGACCAACATTGCAGTCGCCGACGATCTGGACGCAGCATTTGCACCGGGAACGCTGACAGGCACGCCCACCGTGACGATTTCAGGGTTCGGTGGCAGTGGCGGGGCCAATCCGGCTTTTGACGGTGGCACCAACACAGCCGTGTTGCAGGGCGATGTCCAGCTTGCGCCATCCGATACCGGCGAAATCCGAATTGCTGCAAGGTTTGCAACCGGCGGCGTTTCCATCGCCAGCAACAATCTGGCGATCGCATCCTCGCCGCAGCTTCCCGGGCCAGTGCCGTCGGACGATCCTGCGGTTACCCCCGGCAACCCGTCAGACACCAACCCAACACCGTTCAGCGTTACCGATACCGACGGGGATGGCTCGCCTGACGGCACCGAGACGACGGGTACAGACCGCGACGGCGACGGCGTTCCCGATTCCACCGACTACGACCCAACAGGGTATTTTTATTGTGAGGCCGACGGCCGCATTCTTTCCGGCGGTTTGGTCACCGTGACCAACACCGGAACCGGCGGCTCACAAACCGGTGTTGGAACTTCAAACAACATCACCATCGTACAGGACGGCTCGAATGGATTTTACCAGTTTCATGCCTCTGCCGCCGGAAATTACCGCCTGACCTACACGCTGCCATCCACCGGAGTGGCAAGCACCACCCGTCTGCCCGGACCGACCCTGGATGTAACCTCGTTCCTGCCTTCCAATCCGGGTGTGCTGGGTTCGGGAGAAACCGGATCCACCGGCGTGCTCGCCGATTTCAGCGGCCCGGCCAATCCGTTCCATGTCGAGTTTGACATAGAGGCGGGTGATCCTGCCATTTTCAACAACAACATCCCGCTGCAGGATTGCGGCTCACCTGAACTCGTCGCCGCCAAGACTATCACCAGCGGTCCGACCTTGCAGGGTGATGGGCGAAATCTGGTGACTTATGCGCTTACAATAACCAGCAGCGGCACTGAAAGTGTCAATGACCTGACCATCAATGATGACCTGCTTTCAAAGTTTGGAGCCGGCAATTTTGCCATCGACCAGCTTGTCCTCGTGGCTTCCCCGCCTGGTTTTGCGGCAAGTGTGAATCCGGCTTTTGACGGCTCGGCGGTCGCGTCTGTGCTGACTGGCGGCGGTGTTCTGGCGCCTGGTGAAAGTGTCACAGTCCAACTTGCGTTGCTTCTGAATGTCCCGGCGGGCATTTATACCAATACAATTGAAGCAGGCGGCACTTCCCCTGTCGATGGCAGCCCGCTGGCTCCTGTCTCTGCAAGTATCGACACTCCAATCGGCGACACAGCGCAGACGTCCGGCCTGGTGGTGCAAAAACGTGCCGGTGTTGCCCTTGTTACCCGTGGCCAGCCGGTTCCTTACACGCTTGTCATCGAGAACAGGCAGGCAGTTGCGAGGACCGGCGCCGATATTGTCGACGTGATCCCGGTCGGGCTCACCTATCGCCCCGGTTCAGCGCAGATAGATGGAAGCCCACAAGAGCCACTGATTTCCGGTCGTGAACTCATCTGGTCGGGCGTTACAATCCCGGCCAATGGTTCCGTCAGCGTTACATTGAGCCTTGTGCCCGGTGCGGCGGCTGCCGGGCCGGAGTTCATCAATTACGTCTTCATGCGCGACGCCCTGAGCGGTGCAACTCTTTCCAATGTTGCCGAGGCAAAGGTGAGGCTGCGCATCGAGGCAGTGTTTGATTGCGCCGACATCATCGGACGGGTGTTTGTTGACGCCAACCGTGATGGCTACATGCAGGATGGCGAAAAAGGCGTGGCAGGGGTCCGGCTTGCCACAGCGCGTGGGCTGTTGATTACCACCGATGCGGAGGGGCGGTTCCACATTGCCTGCCCGGCAATCCCCGACGGTTCGATCGGTTCCAACTTTATCGTAAAGCTGGATGATCGAACCTTGCCGCAGGGCTATTCAGTTACATCGGAAAATCCAAGGGTGGTCCGCCTTACACGGGGCAAACTCAGCAAGGTAAATTTCGGTGTTGCCGGGTTGCGGGTCGTGGAATTTGATCTTGATGCACGGTCTTTCGAAAACGGCTCAACCCGGTTGAAGCGCACTTCGCTGGTTGCCATCGACCGCTTGCTGGGTGAATTGGCCAGCGAGCCATCCGCGTTGCAAATTAGTTATTCTTCCCAACCGGGCGACAAACTCGCTTCAGACCGTCTCAAACTGGTCGAATCACTGGTCCGCGCGGCCTGGAAGGCAAGAGGTGGCGATTCCGGCCTGCCGATCGAAACCCGGCTGAAAAAATAGTTTTTCATACTTTTTTGGATTGGTAATTCTCTATTAACCCTAAGTTTAAAGGGCTTGTTAACCATACTTAAATGGATTTCGCCGATGTTTCCGCTTGGTAATTTCAGTCTTACCCGACGGGGAAATTTTGTCGGCATTTCTGTTGCATATCGTTTCTCGCACGCTTTTTGCCGGTGCCATGGCCTTTGCCGTGGTGCCGGCATTTGCGCAGCAAGACGATTGTGGTGGTTCTGCAGAATGTGCGGCTGCGCTGGAAGCGTTGCTTTCGGGCAAGGTATCAGCCGACAGCCAGGAGCCGGCAATAGCCAAGGCCGGAATTTCCATCCGGGTTGACGGTGAAACAGTTGCAGAGATCAAACGCGTGCCTGACGCAAATGTTGCCAGTGCAAGCATTGATGTGCGGTTTGACGGGCTCGACATCGAGCGGCAATTGTCGGTCTCTCCGGTATTCGAGCGCCGTACCATGGTGCCAGGCGAGCCGGTGGAGTTCAGGACATCGTGGAACTATGGTGCGTGGATTGAGCGGGCTGAAATCCGGCTGTATCGCCGCTCGCAAAAAAGCTCTGCTTTTGACAATGCTGCACCGGTAGCCATCCTGCCGGTTGGTGCGGACGGACGAGTGGTTTGGCAAGTTGATGCAGCCATGACCGACACCAACGATCTGGTTCACACATTGCGTGTTTATGATGCGCAGGGCAGGTTTGACGAGACAGGTCCAACAGCATTGTTTGTAGCCGATACCGCCGCCGGGTTTGAGCCAGTCAACAAGTCCGAGGTGCCCGGCGAGGCGGAAAAGCGCGCGATGGTGGTGAACATTCCGCTACAGGGCGGGAAGATCAGTGTTTACGGCCGTGACTTGCCAGCTGGCGCCGTTGTCGAAATCCAGGGCGAGCCTGCAACCCTCGATTCCAGCAATTCCTTTGTCGCCCAGCGCATTTTGCCGGCTGGCGACCATGCGGTTCAAGTGCGCGTTCGCGAGCCCAATGGTGGCAAGGGACTCGAGTTTGAACGCCAGATACACATCCCTGAAAGTGAGTGGTTCCATGTCGGCATAGCCGACCTCACGATAGGCAGGCGGTTTGGCAAGGACAGTGAAGCGCTGACACCGGCGGCACCGGGCGAGTACAGCCCGGTTTACAAGCGTGGGCGGCTGGCATTTTACCTTAAAGGCAAGGTCAAGGGATCGACCATCATCACCGCCGCCATGGACACGCGCGAGGAAGATCTCGACAAGCTGTTCACCAACCTTGATGGCAAGGACCCGCGCGAACTGCTGCGAAAGCTTGATCCGGATGACCATTATGCGGTTTATGGCGATGATTCGACCACCATTGAGGACGCGCCGACTTCGGGCAAATTTTACCTGCGTGTCGATCAGGGCCGCAGCCATGTGATGTGGGGCAATTTCAAAACCCGCATCAACGGTGTGGAACTGGCCCGCTACGAGCGCGGCTTGTATGGTGCAACTGCGGAATTGCGCAGTGAGCGCTCTACCTCGTTTGGCGAGCCAGTTGGCTCCATCACCGCCTTTGGTTCGCAGCCCGGCACATTGCCAAGCCGCGACGAGATGCGTGGAACCGGTGGTTCGGTCTATTTCCTGCGGCGGCAGGATATTTCCATCGGCTCGGAACAGATCGTGGTGGAGGAGCGTGACCAGGTAACTGGAATTACGCTTTCGCGCGAGACGCTCCGCGCCGATGTCGATTATGAAATGGATCATGTGCAAGGCATCGTGATCCTGCGTCGTCCACTTGCATCGACTGCGCCGACCAGCTCAGCGGTGCAGACCAGCGGCCTGAGCGGGAACCAGTATTACCTCGTCGCCACTTACGAATACACTCCGCTGGCATTCGACGCAGACGGTTACAGCTATGGCGGACGGGCGCAAGCCTGGCTTTCCGACCACTTGCGCGTTGGAGCGACCGGCTTTCGTGAAGACACTGGCGATGCTGACCAGACGCTGGTTGGTGCAGATCTTGTATTGCGGCTTGCCGAGCGGTCTTATTTCGAACTTGAATGGGCGCAGTCGCAAGGTGATGCCTTCGGCATCGTCAAATCGACCGATGGCGGCTTTATCTTCAATCCGGTTTCCGGGGCAGGTGGCGACGGAACGGCAGAAGCCATCCGGGCAAAGGCCGTGCTGGATTTTGCCGATATCTCCGATGGCCTTGTAGCTGGCAATGTCGGAGCATACTACGAAGAACGCGAAGCTGGGTTCAACGCGCCGGGCCGGTACACACAAAGCGACACGCGCCTTATGGGGGCCTTCATAGAACTTGGCTCGCGCGAAACGGCGCAGTTTTCCGGTCGCTATGATGTGATTGAAAGTGCTGACGGGCAAGCGGTGCGCGAAGGGGTGCTGGAAGCCACCCGGCGGGTAAACCAGGATTACTCGGTTGGTGCCGGTGTGCGCCATTCCGATGTTGAAGGTTCAACCCGAGACAATGGTGCCCGCACCGATGCCGGTGTGCGGCTAACCCGGCATTTCAACGACACAGACACCGCCTGGGTATTCGGGCAGGCAACTGTTCAACGCAAGGAAGGCCGGGAGCGCAATGACCGCATTGGCATCGGCGCGGAAAAGGCGATCACCGACAAGCTGACGGCCAGCGGTGAAATTTCATATGGCACGTCCGGGATCGGCCTTTTGGCAGGGCTGCATTATGAACCGACAACCTCGGACCGCTACTATCTGGGATACCGGATGTCGCCCGACACCACCGCCGGTGACATGGAGGGCTACGATCCGTTCAGCCGCGACTATGGCGCGGTGGTTGTGGGTGCAAACCGCAAGCTCTCGGACAGCCTTTCAATTTATTCAGAAGAAAATCTCGACTTCCTCGGCAGCCAGCAATCCCTGACGCACGGCTATGGGCTGACCTTCACGCCGGAGCCATCCTGGAAGCTGGGTGCATCGGTTGAAGCTGGTGAAATTCGCGACGATACCAGTGGCGACTTCGAGCGTCTGGCGCTGTCAGGCTCTGCTGCCTATGCCGATGAGGATCGCTCAGCCGGATTGAAACTGGAGGCCCGCTTCGAAGATGCGATTTCCGGTACCACCGAAGACCGCGATACGTATCTTGCGACCGCCAATTGGGGCGTTCAGGTTTCAAAGGACTGGCGTTTTCTGGCCAAGGCAGATGCCGCGATTTCGCGCTCGGACGAAAGTGTCATCCTGGATGGCGACTATATCGAAGCCAGCGTCGGCTATGCGTATCGTCCGGTTGAAAGCGACCGGCTGAACGGGTTGTTCAAATACAGCTATCTGCACGACCTACCCGGTCCGAGCCAGGTCAACGCCAATGACCAGTTGGCCGGCCCGCGCCAGCAAAGCCATGTCCTTTCTGCCGACTTCATCTACGATCTCAACGAGAAACTGTCGGTCGGCGGCAAATACGGCGTGCGCCTTGGCAAGATCAACTGGGACCGCAGCACCGATGATTTTGAGCAGTCCACCGCCCAACTGGGTGTTCTGCGGCTGGATTACCACCTGGTGCATGATTGGGACGTGATGGTCGAGGGGCGGGCTTTGTGGATGTCTGAACTGGAACAAGTCAATCTTGGCCTGTTGGCCGGGGTCTACCGCCACATTGGCGACAATCTCAAACTGGGCTTCGGCTACAATTTCGGCCGCTTCAGCGATGATCTGACCGATCTGACCTGGGACGACAAGGGCGTTTTCGTCAACGTCATCGGCAAGTTCTGACCCTGGATCAGGCAAATTGCATTGGCATGAATACGCTTTCGGCTTAATGCAATCTCCCCGCCTTTTGCATTTGCCGGATTCCCATGACTTCCCCGACGGACGACACCTCGCGATATGCCGCTTTTGCCCATCCCGCGTTCATGCGGTACTGGCTGGCGCGATTTTCGGCCACGATGGCGGTACAGATCGTTACTGTTGCTGTTGGATGGCAAATCTACGATCTGACCCGCAATCCTTTCGATCTCGGCCTGATCGGGCTGATTGAATTCATGCCCGCATTGCTTCTGGTGTTTGTCACCGGCATGGCGGCTGATCGTTGCGGGCGACGGATGATCATGGCTTTGTCAGCAATTGTTGAAGCTGGCTGCGCCATTGCTTTGCTGGTTCTGACCCTCACCGGCAGCATCAGCGCCACGGCAGTCTTCATTGTCATCGGCGTGTTTGGCGTTGCAAGGGCGTTTTTCGGTCCGGCGTCATCTGCGCTCTTGCCAAACATCGTGCCTGTGCCGCTGTTTGCCAATGCCGTCGCGTGGAACTCGTCAGCCTGGCAACTTGCATCGATCGTTGGTCCGGCCCTGGGTGGATTGTTGTACGGAATTTCGGCCCCGACCGCATATGTAACGGCGACCGTGATGATGTTGGTTGCGGCATTTCTGGCGTTGACCATCCAGCAGGAGGGTGCGGGCAATACTTCCGAGCGCGCTTCTTTTGCAGATTTTCTTGGCGGGTTCGCCTACATCTGGCGCGAGAAGATCGTGCTGGGGGCGATTTCGCTCGATCTGTTTGCGGTACTGTTGGGAGGGGCTGTAGCGTTGCTTCCGGTTTTTGCCCGTGACATCCTCCAATTGGGTCCGACGGGTCTGGGTTTCCTGAGGGCGGCACCTGGCATTGGCGCGATCGGGATAGCGGTCTTGCTGACCGGAACGCCAATCAGGGACCATGCAGGGCGCATCATGTTCGTGTGCGTTGCGCTATTTGGCCTCTTCACGACGGTTTTCGGCTTTTCTTCACTCGCCTGGTTGTCGATTGTGGCTTTGGCTTTGGCCGGGGCAGCGGACATGGTGAGTGTCTACATTCGCGAGACACTCATTCAGATCTGGACGCCGGACAGGCTGCGCGGGCGCGTCAATGCAGTGAACATGGTTTTTGTCGGAGCGTCCAATGAGTTGGGCAGTTTCCGCGCAGGCTCCATGGCTGCGTTGGTCGGGGTTGTGCCTGCTGTGGTTTTTGGTGGGGTCGGGGCCATTGCGATTGCCGGGCTTTGGGCCTGGCTGTTCCCGGAACTGCGCAAGGCGCGGCGCCTTGATGGAAGAACTTGAGGAATTGATGGACGTTGTATCCGTACTGGACCCGACAGCTTGCCATTTGGGTGAGGGGCCAACATTTGACCAGCGGACAAACACGCTTTGGTGGTTCGACATTGCCGAAGGCAAGTTGTTTGAGCGTTCCCTTTCCGATTCTTCAACGCGAATGCATTTCCTGCCGCGCATGGCCAGCGCCATGGCGCGCATCAATGACAGCAAGCAATTGCTGGCGATGGAGGACGGGCTTTATGTCCGCGACATTACCAGCGGGGCGTTGACCTTGCACAAGCCGCTGGAAGCCGAGAACCCGAAGACCCGTTCCAATGACGGGCGCGTCCACCCAAGCGGCGCATTGTGGATCGGCACCATGGGCAAACAAGCGGAGCGCGAAGCGGGTGCCATTTACTGGTATCGCGGTGGCGAACTTCGCAAGCTGTTCGACAAGATCACCATTCCCAATTCCATTTGTTTTTCGGCCGACGGCAGAACCGCCTACTACACCGACACGGTCAGCAGCGTGATGATGCGGGTGGACTGCGATCCGGAGAATGGCCTGCCGAAATGCGAAGGCAAAGCATTCTACAACAATTCAGGCGATGAGGGCTGGCTCGACGGCTCGGTGCTGGATGCCGACGGCAGTGTTTGGAATGCCCGCTGGGGTGCCGGGTCGCTCGACTGCATCTCGCCGGAAGGCAAGCGTGTCCGCTCGATTGCAATCCCTGCCTCACAGACCAGTTGTCCAGCCTTCATTCCCGGCGGATTTGCAGTGACCAGCGCTTGGCAGGGCATGGGCCCGGAAAAGCGAAAAGCCGACCCCAAGGCCGGCTTCACGTTTTTGGTTGAAACCGACGTCCGGCCCCAGTGGGAGCCGGACGTTGTGATCGGCTGAAAATCAGCGAACCAGAATGTTGCGGAACTGCCAAGGGTCTTTGGTGTCAAGGTCTTCCTCAAAAAGGCCTGGCCGGCCCACCAGCGGGTTCCAGTCGGTATAGTAGCCCTTGACCGGGCCAAGATATGGCAACTGGATTTCAAGACAACGCTTGTAGTCCATCTCGTCGGCTTCAACGATGCCAGCCTTGGGATTCTCGACAGCCCAGACCATTCCGGCCAGTACGGCGGAAGTTACCTGCAAACCGGTGGCGTTCTGGTAGGGTGCCAGACTGCGTGCCTCGTCCAACGTCAGTTGTGAACCGTACCAATAGGCATTCTTCTTGTGACCGTAGAGCAGCACACCCAGTTCATCGCTGCCATCGACCAGTTCGCTTTCGTTGAGCACATGGAATTTTTCCTGCGCCTTGCCTTCGGCGCCAAACATTTCATGCAACGACAGCACTGCGTCATTTGACGGGTGGTAGGCGTAGTGGCAGGTCGGGCGGAACGCGACCTTGCCGTCCTTGTCGCGCACGGTGAAATAGTCGGAGATTGAAATGGCCTCATTGTGGGTGACAAGGAAACCGTATTGGGGTCCGGGTGTGGGGCACCAGGAGCGCACGCGGGTGTTTGCGCCCGGCTGTTCCAGGAAGATCGCGGCCTTGCTGCCCTTCTTTTGTTTGCGGGCGTTTTTCGGCATCCATTTCTCGTGGCTGCCCCAGCCGAGTTCTGCCGGCTGCAGGCCTTCTGAAATGAAGCCTTCGACAGACCAGGTGTTCCAGAACACGCCCATTGGTTTAGGTGCGCGGGTGCGCTGCGTGTCCCGCTCGGCTATGTGAATACCCTTCACACCAAGCTTCTTCATCAACTTGGCCCAGCCTTCGCGGTCATGCTGACCCGGTTCCTTGAACTTGGTGCCGGTATCGTTGGCAAGATTGACCAAAGCCTGTTTTACGAACCATGCGACCATGCCCGGATTGGCACCGCAGCATGAAACGGCCGTTGCGCCGCCGGGGTTCTTGCGTTTTTCTTCCAGCAACGTTTCGCGCAAAGCGTAGTTGGTGCGCGCTGCATTGTCGGTCTTCTTGTTGAAGTAAAATCCTGGCCATGGCTCGATGACGGTATCTATGTAGAGGACGCCCAGTTCGCGGCAGAATTTCATGATGTCCACCGAGGATGTGTCCACCGAGAGGTTGACACAGAAGCCCTGTCCGCCACCTTCCTTGAAGAGCGGCTTCAGCAGCTCGCGGAAGTTTTTGGCAGTGACCGAGGCCTGAACATAGCGCGCGCCATGCTTCTCGATGATCGCCTTGTCGGTGTCTTTGGGATCAATGACCACCACCCGGGATTTGTCGAATTTGAAATGCCGTTCGATCAAGGGCAGCGTTCCGCGCCCGATTGATCCAAATCCGATCATCACGATCGGACCGGTGATTTCGCCATGTACCGGCCAGTTCCCAGTTGTCATTTTCCGTTTGTTCTCCTGTGTTGTTTCAACGATTGTCGCCCTCATGTGCCACGTTTCGGGTTTTTTATAAAGCGAAACGACTTGTCGCCTGTTGGCAAATGGTTACCGACAGGCTTTTGCCGGTTGCGCGGCGCAACGCCAAAGGCCAAATTGCGGCGATCAACAAGCAAGCGGGAAACGCAATGCATATCCTTACCGGCCAGACGCTATCGTTCCTTGATGACCCGCTGGTGGTTGGTGGGGAACGCTCGTTCAGGTATCGCGAACGCGGCGCGGTGGTCATGGGTGATGATGGCCGAATTGCGTGGGAGGGCGAACGCGCCGGTCTGCCCAAGCCATATGCCGGGTTGCCGGAAACCGATCACGGGCAAGGCCTCATCCTTCCCGGTTTCATTGATGCGCATTTGCATTATCCGCAACACCGAATGCTGGCCGCGTATGGCAAGGATCTGCTCGACTGGCTCAACCGCTACACTTTCATCGAAGAGCAGCGCTATGGCGACAATGCCTTCGCTGCCAAGGCGGCGGGCGCGTTTATCGGAGAATTGTTTCGGCACGGCATTACTTCGTGTCTGGCCTTTTCCACCATTCATCCAGTGGCGCTCGATGCTTTGTTCAGTGAGGCACAATCGCAAGGCATGGCGCTCATATCCGGCAAGACCATGATGGATTGCAACGCACCGTCCGGCCTGACCGACACGCCGCAAAGCGGATACGATCAATCCAAAGCGCTGATTGCAAAATGGCACGGCGTTGACCGGCTGCAATATGCCATCACGCCGCGCTTTGCCGTCACCTCCAGCGAGGCACAACTGGAAGCCGTTGGTGCGCTGAAGCGCGAGCACCCGGATCTGCATTTCCAGACGCATCTTTCGGAAAACAAGATCGAGATCGAAACGGTGGCGCGCGCCTTCCCGTGGTCGCGCGATTACACCGATGTCTACGACCACTACGGGCTGCTCTCGGACAAGGCATTCTTTGCCCACGGCATTCATTTGTCGCAGCGCGAACTGGCCCGGCTTTCGGAAGCAGGTGCCAGCGTCGTGCATTGCCCGACTTCCAACAATTTTCTGGGGTCCGGCCTGTTTGGCTACCACCACACGCGGCAAGGCCCGCACCCGGTGAGTGTCGGCATCGGTTGCGACATCGGCGGGGGAACATCCTATTCGATGCTGGCGACCATGCGGGATGCCTACATTGTTTCGCAATTGCGGGGCGAGCGCATCTCGGCGTTTGACGCGTTTTTCATGGCAACCCTTGGCAACGCCCAATTGCTCTATCTCGACCATGAGGCCGGGACGCTGAAGCCTGGCCATTGCGCCGACATCACCGTGCTCGACCCGTGTGCCACCCCCTTGATGGCAGCACGACATGAACTTTCAACCAGCCTGCACGACACATTGTTTGCGCTGATGATCCTTGGTGACGACCGCGCGGTGAAGGAAACCTGGGTACAAGGAAGACGGGTGAAATAACGATTTCCGGCTTTCGTTCGTTTTATGTCGTGATATGCTTTCATCCCAGACCGACTTCGAAGCTGCCCGGGAGCACACATGCAGACCCTGCTTCGCATTGCAATTGCCGTATTTTTCCTGGTTGTACCACAAGCGCTCGCTGCCAAGCGGGTTGGGTTTGTGGTTGGGATCAACCAGTACTCGAACCTGCCAGCTGACAGGCAGTTGCGCACGGCTGTTTCAGACGCCAGCACGATCGCGCGCACCCTGCAGGACATGGGTTTCGATCACATCGAATTTGCCACCGATACGGACGGTGACCAGTTCATCCAGAAGTTTTCGGTATTCCTGACCAGGATCGAACCCGGTGACACAGCGTTTTTTTTCTACGCTGGCCACGGGCTCGGCATGAAAACCGGGAATTTTCTGTTGCCGGGGGACATCCCGCCGGTGGACTCGTGGAACGAAATCACCCTTGAGCGCTCCGCTGTGTCCGAAGCGTTCATCATCGAGAAGATCCAGCAGCGCGGGGCGAGGCTGGCGGTACTGGTCATCGACGCCTGCCGCAACAGCCCTTTTGGTGAGAACACACGCTCGCTAACCCGCGATCTTGGCATGCAACAGCGCGGGCTGGTGGAGCCGGTCAAGGCAGTCGGGGTGTTTACGATCTATTCTGCCGGGATCGGCCAGACCGCACTCGACCGCCTGTCTGACAACGAACCGGTAAAGAATTCGGTTTTCACCCGCGTGTTTGCAGAAAAGCTGCGGCAATCGGACGTTCACCTAGCCGATCTGGCGGTCGATGTTCGCGAAACCGTTGCCGAACTTGCCGCGACAGTGATCGACCCCGACACGCGAAAGCCGCACCAGCAAAACGTCGCCTATTACGACCAGACCCGAGGCGGACGGATTTTCCTGGGCGGGACAGGCGGAGCGCAGGTTCCTTCAACCGAAAACCGTCAAAAGGAACCGGTGGCAACCGAGCCAGCTGTTTCCACCCTGGCTGCCGATTTCGACCTTGCCCGGTCACTTGGCAGCAAGGAAGCCTTTGAGGCATTCGTTGAACGGCATGGATCATCAGACGACATGCGCGTTGCCTTGGCAAAGAAGGAACTTGCAAAAAAATCCAGCGGCGTCGGTGGCAATGCAGGTCTGGGCAACAGCGCAGCCTTGCTGGCGCTCAACCGGCCGATCGGCAAGCCGCAAAACCAGTCAGCCGATTTTTCCCAGTGCAAGCGGCTTGCTGCGCGCGAAACCGTTTCGTTCGAGGCACTCAAGGCGAGTACGCTTGAAACGGCGGAACAATTTTGCCGCGCTGCGCTGGCGCAAAATCCTGATGACCCGGTCGGGCAATATCTGCTTGGCAGGGTCTTGACGGCGCAACCTGTGAGCTCGGACCGCGATCCGAATGTCGAGGCAGGGGAATTGTTCGAAGCAGCAGCAGCCAGCGGCAACGGGCAGGCTGCCTCGGGTCTGGCTTATTTGTATGTCTGGGGACTTGGCGGCTACGAGAAAAGTGACGCCAAGGCGCTTGCCGCCTACCATCGGGCAGGCGATCTTGGTGATCCGCAAGGTTTTTCCGGTGTCGCCTGGATGTATGAGGAAGGACGTGGCGGGCTTCCAAAGGACCCGCGCGAAGCAATGCGATGGTATCGCCGGGCAGCGGATACCGGGGATGCCAAATCCATGTCGAATGTCGGATATCTTTATGAAACGGGAAATGGCGTTGAAAAGGACTTGAACCAGTCGGCGGCATGGTATCGCAAATCGGCCGAGGCCGGTGACAGCTATGGCATGCAAAGGCTGGGCATTGCCTATGCCTATGGCGAAGGCGTTCCGAAGGATGAGAACACCGCCTTTCAATGGTATCTGAAGGCGCAAGCGGCTGGCGAGAGCGAAGTCTCCAACAATCTCGCCTATGCCTATGCCAATGGTTCGGGCACAGCCAAGGATCCGGCCCAGGCCGCACGATGGTTTCTGGAGGCGGTCAAGTTGAAAACCAGCTGGTCGCAATCGCAAATTGGCTCCGACGACATGAATGCTTTTGATGGCGATTCACTCAAGGAGCTTCAACGGAGCCTGAAGGAATCGGGGCAATACTCCGGACCGGTTGACGGCGCCTACGGCCCCAAAATGAAGGCAGCGCTGGAAGCCTATGCAGCTGGCAACTGACAGGCTCCCGAAAACGCCTTTCCCCGCCGCTTTTGTGTCTTTTGTACGTTTGCTGCTTGGATAGTCTTGCTCAAACAAAGCGTGGGAGCAGGCTATGAGCGAACAATACCGGGTGGTGGTGATCGGCGGCGGCGTGGTCGGCTGCTCGGTGTTGTACCACCTTGCCAAGCGTGGCTGGAGCGACATCCTGCTGGTTGAGCGCGACGTGCTGACATCCGGTTCCACATGGCACGCCGCTGGCGGGTTCCACACGCTGAACGGTGATCCCAACGTTGCCAAAATGCAGCAATACACGGTCGAACTTTACAAGGAGATCGAGGAGATTTCCGGCCAGTCGTGCGGCGTGCACCTGACCGGCGGCATCCAGTTGGCCAAAACCAAAGAGCGTGTCGAGGCGCTGAAAAGCACCCGCGCCCGTGGCCGCTACATGGGCATGGAACTGGACATGGTGACCCCGAAGGAAGCCAAGGAACAGTTTCCCATTCTCGATGACAAGCAATTCATGGCTGGCCTTTGGGACCCGATCGAGGGGCATCTGGACCCTTCCGGCACCACGCAGGCCTATGCAAAAGCCGCAAAAATCAAGGGCGCGAAAATCAGGGAAAAATGCCGCGTCAACGATATGCACCAGCGCGAAGACGGGATGTGGGTGCTCAAGACCACTCAGGGCGACATTGTCGCCGAGCACGTGGTCAATGCCGGCGGGCTGTGGGCGCGCGACTGCGGGCGCATGGTCGGGCTGGAACTGCCGGTGCTGGCGATGGAACACCATTACCTCATCACAGAAGAAGTGCCGGAGGTGGTTGCCTACAACAAGTCGACCGGCAAGGAAGTTATCCACATCATCGATTTCGAAGGCGAGATCTATTCCCGGCAAGAGCGCAACGGCATCCTGCTGGGCACCTATGAGCGCGCGGCAACGCCGTGGTCGCCGATCAATACGCCGTGGGATTTCAGCACTGAATTGCTGAACCCCGACCTTGATCGCATCGGACCGTCGCTGGAAGTGGCGTTCAAACATTTTCCGCCGCTGGCCAATGTCGGCATCAAGAACATCATCAACGGGCCGTTCACCTTTGCGCCGGATGGCAATCCGTTGATCGGCCCGGTGCGCGGGCTGCAGGGTTACTGGCTGGCTTGCGGCGTGATGGCAGGGTTCAGCCAGGGCGGCGGCGTCGGTCTGGCGCTGTCGAACTGGATGGTGGACGGCGATCCCGGGTTTGACGTGTGGGCGATGGACGCTGCGCGCTTCGGCAATTGGGCCACGCTTTCATTCACCAATGAAAAGGTTCGCGAAAATTATTCACGCCGCTTCCGCATCCGCTTCCCCAACGAGGAATTGCCCGCCGCCCGCCCGCTGCGCACCACGCCGCTTTACGACAGGCATGTTGCGTTGGGTGGACAAATGGGCGCCTCGTTCGGGCTGGAAAGTCCGCTGTGGTATGCGCCTGCTGGCGTGAAGGAGAAATTCTCGTGGCGGCGTTCGACTGACTTTGAGCACGTGGCACGCGAAGCCAGGGCCGTTCGCAAGTCGGTCGGCATGCTTGATATCTCCGGCTTCTCGAAATTCGAGGTATCCGGCAAGGGCGCACGCGGCTTCCTCGACAAGGTGCTGGCCTGCAAGCTGCCTTCGCCAGGTCGCATGACGCTGGCGCCGATGCTCAACGACAATGGCAAACTGATCGGCGATCTGACCGTCGCCAACATTTCCGACCGCAAGGGCGAGAAATATTTCATGGCCGGCTCGGGCATGGCCGAGGAATATTACATGCGCCATTTCGATGCGCTGATGCCAAAAAACGGCTCGGTGCGGATCGATGCGCTGGGGCTTTCGATGTGCTGCGTTTCCATCGCCGGGCCGAACGCGCGTGCGCTTTTGGAAAAAGTGGTGCACGAGGACGTGTCGGCGGAAGCTTTCGCCTTCATGGACATCCGCCGCATGGAAATCGGCCATGCGCCGTGCCTGGTCGGCAAGGTCACTTACACCGGCGACCTTGGCTATGAAATCTGGATGCCGGTCGATTACCTTCGCTACGTCTGGGACCTGCTGATACGCGAAGGTAAACAATACAAGATCGTGCCGTTCGGCCTGCGCGCGCTCAATGCATTGCGGCTTGAGAAGAACTGGGCAAGCTGGGGCCGCGAATACCGGCCGATCTACGGTCCGCTGGAAGCCGGGCTTTCGCGCTTTGTCGGCTATGACAAGAACGTCAATTTCGTTGGCCGCAAGGCGGCGCTGGCGGAAAAGAAATCCGGCGGAAAACTGCGTCTGGTTGCCTTCACCGTCAGCGCCAAGGATGCCGAGTGCATTGGCGATGAACCCATCTGGCACAAGGG
Organism: Rhizobiaceae bacterium; assembly: GCA_041739225.1. GTDB lineage: Bacteria > Pseudomonadota > Alphaproteobacteria > Rhizobiales > Rhizobiaceae > BOKV01. The sequence goes on along the minus strand of JBGSOG010000107.1, from coordinate 13,240 downwards.
CAAGGTGGTCGGCTGGGTGACTTCGGGCGGCTATGCCCACGCACAAAAGAAGTCGATGGCGCTGGGCTATGTGCCCAAGGAACTGGCCGCAGAAGAAACCGGCTGGGAAATCGAAATCCTTGGCGAAATGTGCAAGGCAAAGCTGCAGGCCAAGCCGTTGTTCGACCCGAAGGGCGAAAAGATGCGGGGGTGAGGCTCACGCGGCAATTGAGGGCTTTTTTGGCAGGCGGCGGATGGTTTCTCCGGCCCTTTCGGCGAGAGTCCTTAAAAATCAGTCTGGTGTTAAGTCTAATGACTCTTGCTTCAATGGGAGATGCTGCTCGTTTATACAGCTCTAGGTTTGAGTTTTACCAATGGTGCAGCGCTGCATTTTGCCCTCACCGTACATTTACGGTGATTTTGTTTTGGACATTTTTTGAATTTGGCCCATATTTGACGGAGTACGTGACAGTATCTCGTCCTTTGAAGCCTGATTTCGGCCGGTACTCGACAGCAACGCCATCGATTACGACACCTTTGCATTTCGGAGGGCTACCAGCTTGAATGTTACCTTTTAGAGTAATTTTCACCCCATTCTCGGATCGTACTTCTCCATTGGTAGACTTTGCGTTTATAATTGAAGGAAATCTTGTAAAAGAACATCTGTCATCCCAACTTGCATGCTGGCCGATCTTGTTCCATTTTCCTGCTGTCGCTTGTGCGGTCGATTCGAAGGTTTTTGCATAGGCACAAGGCACTGACAATATGAGTGAAGCTAAAACAAATACTAATCTCATTTAAGTTCCCCATCAATAATTAACTCTTGCATATACTGGAATTGTGACGCTAGCATAACTTACCTGAATCTTTCGAATAATTGCGCTCCTAAACGAGCATAGTAAGAAACGACCACCCAGTTAGTCAATTCTGCAATACTACTGCCACGAGCAGCGACGCGGCGCTGAACCGCAGTTGCCACCTTTGCATATGTTGTTGCCGCCAATGCAAGTAAGCGTACCGAATTGGGTCTTGGCCGTGGCACGTTCATTGCTGGCAAGCATGCCTGACGGCCAAATGGTTTGCGAATAGCTTTCCGCATTCGGTCTTTTTCGGTCAAGAACCTGCGGTTTCAATGAAGTTAAATCCTGCTTCGAAGACGAAATAGCGCGTGTTGCGTCGCGCTTTTTGGCTGCAGGGATTTCAATTCGTGAACATTTCCCGTTCTTTTCCACGCTACCCTCGCCGCAAACGAGCGGGCAGACGCGGACCTTGGTTGCCTTGAGCCGTTCCAGCATTTCGGCATCTGGCTGAAAAGAGGCCAGTTTGACGCCCTGCCTGCCGGCATAGTCTTTCAGCGCACGCTCTGATCCTGATCCCCATTTACCGTCCGCCTTGCCGGAAAGGCAGCCAATCCGCGCGAGTTCCTTCTGCGTGGCAACCGCCAGTTCGGTCAGGTCGACCGGAGCAGGTTCGCTGGCGGTTTGGGCCGGTGCAGGCTGTTCGAGCTTGGCAATTTCGACGGCTTTTTGCTTGTCGGCTTCTTCCTTGGCTTTCGCCTCAGATTCAAGTTTGGCCTTTGCATCGGCGTCGGCCTTCGCTTTGGCGTCCGCATCAGCTTTGGTTTGAGTGTCCAGTTCTGCCTTCGCCTTGGCGTTCGCTTTTGCCGTGGCCGCTTGCGCCTTTAAATCGTCTATCTTGACCCTTGCCAATGTTGAAAAGGCGCCATTGGGGTACTGCTGCAAATACGCTTCGAGATACGCCGTTCCACCGCTGTCCTTGATCGAGTTCCAGTAGGCAAGCTCGGCTGAGTTGTCTGGTTGGGCTGGTGCGGTCGGCTTTTCTGCAGCTTGTTTTTCCAGCGAGGCGATTTTCAACTTCGCAATGTCCGTGAAGGTTCCTTCCGGCCAGCGCACCAGATAGGCTTCGAAATACCCCTTCTCCGTCGAGTCCTTGATTGAATCCCAATATGCCAGTTCGACTGTATTGTCGCTCTGCTGCGGCGCCTTTGCTTCCGGGGCGGGGAGTGGCTCGACCTTGGGCTCTTCCTTCGGCTTCTCTTTGAGTACCACCGGCCCGGTCAGCGAGGAATTGTCCCAAGGCACCTGTTTGCCTTCGGTCGCGTCCAGCACTTCCTTTCGAACGTTGATCAAGTCATCGGTCACGCTCTGGCCCGGTGTGCCCAGATGCTTGAGCAAGGCTGTGGTGAACGGTGAATTGCGTCCCTTCCCGTCCAGCGCCACATTGCCGGGCTGCGTGGCAAACGCGATCAGCGAACCGACACCCGAACCAAGCTTGGCCAAGCCCCGCCCAACCGCCGTCGAGCGTGTGCCCATCGAGCGGGCAAGGTTTTCGGCGAGCGGGTTGTCGCGGCAGGCATCAAGGAAGATCAGATTGACCTTGGTCTTGCGCTCCATTGCCGAAAGGATCAGGTCCATCGACAGGACTTCGTAGTCGAGGTCGTCATAGGAAGCGAGCTTGGCATCCACCGGTGCCATGTAGTTGTTGCCGTTCACCTGCAATCCGTGGCCGGCATAGAAGAAAAGCGAAAGCTCTGCGCCTTCCAGTTTGTTGGTGAAGTCCCGCGCCGCCTTGCGCATGTCGGAAAGGTTCAGGTCACTCCCGCGCACTACCTCGAAGCCAAGGGCTTCCAGCTTTGTCGCCATATCGGAGGCATCGTTTTTTGGATTGGCCAGCTGCGGTACGTGCTCGTAGGCCGAGTTGCCGATGACCAACGCTACTCGCCGGTCAGCAATCGCGGGCAGCGAGCTGAACATGAGCATCGCGAGAATGATGAGAAGCCGCATTCCAAGTCCTCCTGCCCGTGATGAATCCTAGCACCGGCAATGTTTGTTTGGAAGACCGTGCCGGAAGCTGCCGGCATTCGTTTTGCGGGCTGGCCCTTCCACCCACGTCTTTCCTCCCCTACCATACCGGCAACAGGGAGGCTTTCCATGCAACATGATTTCACCGGCGACATCGCCTATGTTTCCGGCGCCGGGCGCGGGTTTGGCCGGGCGGTGGCCGAACGTTTGGCAGCGGGCGGGGCTAAGCTGATTGTCACCGATCTCACCGACGGCATGATTGGCGAAACGGTTGATGCGATCCGCAATGCGGGCGGCGAGGCGGAGGGTATCTCGGGCGACATTTCACGCGAAGCGGTCTCGCAGAAAATCGCCGAAACCATTGCGGTGCGGCACGGGCATCTTTCGATCGCCATTAACAATGCCGGCATCGCCCAGCCGCAAATGCGGCTGCACGAGACGGACAGCGCGATGGCCGAACAGGTGATTGCGGTTGACCTGATGGGCGTGTTTTACGCGATGAAGCACCAGATCCCGCTGCTGCTCAGTGGAGTTGCTGAAAAAGGCGGGCAGGGGCGCATCCTCAATGTTGCCTCGGCAGCCGGCATCATGGGTTCGCCCATGCTGGCTGCGTATTCGGCGGCAAAGCACGGCGTCATCGGGTTGACGCGTTCGGCTGCGATGGAATACGGGCGCAAGGGTTTGCGCATCAATGCAATCTGCCCGGCGTTCACCAAGACCGAAATGGTGATGAAGCCGTTGGAGGATTCGCCACATGGCCGTGACAAGGCGATGGCGAACATGACATCCTTCAATCCGATGCAGCGGTTGGGTGAAGTGGATGAAATCGTTCAGGCCATGATTTGGGCCATTTCGCGTGACAACAGCTTTTTCAACGGGCAGGCATTGGGAATTGATGGCGGACTTTCCGCCTGATTTTTGCCGATTTGTCTGCCGGGACTTGAAAGACACGCCGCTTGTGTGACAATGCGGCGCAATGGGGTTCAATTTTTCCAGATTCGAAAGAGGGTGCAATGCTCAATCTGAAATCAATTACTGCGGCAGTGTTCGCACTTGCCGTTGCTGCCGGTGCAACGCCGGTCAAGGCAGAGGAAGTATATGTCATTCGCGGCGCGTTTGACGTGTTCTCCGACGGCATGAACCAGATGACCCGGCAGTTGAAGAACCGGGGCGTCAATGCCCGCGCCTATTCCAATGGTGCCTGGGGCGGCCTTGCGGATAGCATTATCAAGCGCAGCAAGACCGGCCAGGTTTCGTTCCCGATTGTCATCATGGGCCATTCGGTCGGCGGGCAGGAAGCTTCGCAGATGGCCAACAAACTGGGCAAGGCCGGTGTTCCGGTTGCCTTGGTCGTCGGGTTTGATCCCGGCTTCGCGCCGCCAGCACCTTTCAATGCCGGTTCCGCCCGCGTGGTGAACTACTACATCGCCAACAGCGGTCGTGGAAATCCGTACCGCGCCTCTGCCGGTTTCGCCGGTTCGATCGACAACATCGACATCCGCAGCTTTGCGCCAAATGTCGACCACGTACAGATCGACAAGGACCCGCGCATCCAGTCGCGCGCCGTTTCACTGGTTCTGGCGACGGTCGGCAAGTAGTCGCCGAAGAATCTGAAAGAAATTAAACCGCGCTGCCACCGCAGCGCGGTTTTTTTGCGCGCAACTTCAATTGCGCTGCCAAGACGGGTGCACTAGTTTGACCAAACGGTAAAATTTCCGGGAGTTTGGAATGCCAAGAGACCATCTGGTATTCGCCAGAAACGGCAAGCGGATCGAGTTGCGCGATGTCGATCCGAACGAGACATTGCTGGATTATCTGAGACTGCGCGAAGGGTCCAAAGGCACCAAGGAAGGCTGTAACGAGGGCGATTGCGGCGCCTGCACGGTTGCAGCGGGACGGGTAAGGAACGGAGTTCTCAGCTACGAGCCGGTCAACGCCTGCATCCAGCTGCTCGGACAATGCGACGGTGCCGACATCATCACGGTGGACGACATTGCGGTCGGCGGCGTTTTGCACCCGGTGCAACAGGCGATGGTTGGGCACCACGGCTCGCAATGCGGTTATTGTACGCCCGGCATCGTGATGAGCCTTTTCTCGCTGTACCATGCCGGGATCAAGCCCGACCGCAGCGTGGTCAATGAGTGGCTGGCCGGCAATTTGTGCCGCTGCACCGGGTATCGCCCGATTGCCGATGCCGCGATGGCAGCAATTGACGGCACTGCCCGCGATGCTTTGGCAGCAAGGTTTGAAGAAACGCTTGCCCTGCTTGGTGCAATGCGTGACGGCGAAGACTTGTTCATCGGCACGGCGGAACGGTTTTTCGCTGCTCCCGCCAGCATCAAGTCACTGGCCAGGCTTTCGGCAAAATACCCCGATGCCACACTTGTTTCGGGCGCGACCGATGTCGGCCTGTGGATCAACAAACAATTGCGCGACTTGCCGAAAATCATCCATGTCGGGCGGGCGGAGGGCTTCGCTGCAATTGCCAAATCGAAAGCGCAACTGGTCATTGGCGCCGGTGCCGCTTATCGTGACGCCCATGATGAACTTGCGGCGGTTGATGCGGACATTGGTGAAGTCATGCGCCGCATTGGCTCGCGTCAGGTGCGTGCCAGCGGCACCATCGGTGGCAATATCGCCAACGGTTCGCCGATCGGCGACATGGCGCCGATGCTGATTGCGCTTGGTGCTTCGCTGGAGCTCAACCAAGGCGGCAAGACACGCACGCTGGCCCTTGAAGATTTCTTCATTGCTTATGGCAAACAGGACAGGCAGCCGGGCGAACTGGTTGCCAAGATCATCGTGCCGCTTCCTGGCGCACGCGACCATTTTCGAGCCTACAAGATTTCCAAACGGTTTGACCAGGACATTTCCGCGGTGATGTTCGCCATAAAGGCGACAATTGCCGAGGGACGAATTGCTGCCGTGCGACTTGCTTGCGGCGGCATGGCGGCAACGCCCAAGCGCGCAAAGCATGCCGAGGCAAAACTTGCCGGGATGCGGCTTGACGATGAAGCTGCGTTGGAAAAGGCTGTTGCGGCGCTGCAAAAGGACTACGCCCCGATCAGCGACATGCGGGCTTCGGCAGATTACCGCATGCAGGTGGTGAAGAATCTGCTGCGCAAGGCGATCACCGAGTTTTCAGGAGCTGACAGCCAATCAACGCGTGTTGAAGGCGTGCGGGAGGCGGCGCAATGAGCAGCAATTTTGCCATCCGCAATTTGCGCGACGACACTGCCGCCGTGGGAAAGGCATTGGCGCATGACAGCGCAGCGCTGCATGTCCAGGGTTCAGCCATCTACATCGACGATGCGGCAGAGCCGACAGGCACGCTGCATCTGGCTCCCGGACTTTCACCCAAGGCGAAAGGCCGGATAACCAGCATCGACCTCTCCGCCGTGCGTGCTGCGCCGGGCGTTGTTGCGGTGCTGACGGCTGCCGACATTCCCGGTGTCAATGATTGCAGTCCGTCCATTGGCGGCGACCCCATCCTTGCGGACGGAGAAGTGCTGTTTCACGGGCAGGTGGTCTTTTGCGTGGTTGCGATCACGCGCGACGCCGCTCGCCGCGCGGCCCGGCTCGGGCGCATCGAAATTGCGGCCGAAAAGCCGATGGTAAGTGTTGCCGACGGTGAGTCGAAAGGCTTGCAGGTTCTGCCCGATTTCTCGTTCGGGAGGGGCGATCCGAAGGCTGCGATGCAAGGATCGCAAATTGTCATCGAAGGCGAAATGAAAATTGGCGGGCAGGAGCATTTCTACCTCGAAGGCCAGATTTCTTCGTCCCTGCCGGGCGAAGGCGGAACCATGAAAGTGTTCTGCTCCACCCAGCATCCCAGCGAGGTGCAGCATCTGGTGGCGCGCATGTTGAAGCTGCCGGACGCGATGGTGGTTTGCGAATGCCGACGAATGGGCGGCGGTTTTGGCGGCAAGGAAAGCCAGGCGGCGCAATGGGCCTGTCTTGCTGCGCTGGCTTCGCATGTCACCGGCAAGGCGGCCAAGATGCGGCTCGACCGCGATGATGATTTCATCACCACCGGCAAGCGGCATGACTTTGATGTCCGGTGGAAGGCGGGGGTTGATGCCAAAGGCCGGGTTGAAGCTGTCGATGTGACATTTGCATCGCGATGCGGATATTCGGCTGATCTGTCGCTGGGGGTCAACGACCGCACGATGTTCCATGCCGACAATTCCTATTTCTACCCGGCAGTGAAAATCCTTTCCAAGCGGGTGAAGACCGACACCGTTTCCAACACGGCATTTCGCGGATTCGGCGGCCCGCAGGGCATGGTGTTTTGCGAGCGGATGATGGACCAGATCGCCATCCTGCGCGGCGAGGACCCGCTGGAAGTGCGGCGGCGCAATTTTTATAGTCCGGGCCGGGACATCACGCCCTATGGCATGAAGGTTGTCGACAACATCCTCAAACCGCTGGTGGCGCAAATCGAGAAGTCCAGCGACTACCACAACCGGCGAAAGGCCATCGCCGCTTTCAATGCCTCAAATCGCTGGTTGAAGAAGGGTATTTCGCTCAATCCGGTAAAGTTCGGGATTTCCTTCACGCTCAAGCATTTGAACCAGGCAGGCGCGCTGGTGCATGTCTATTCGGATGGCTCAATCCAGGTGAACCATGGCGGCACCGAGATGGGGCAGGGGCTCTATCTGAAAGTGGCGCAGGTTGTGGCGGAAGAATTCGGCGTTGACATCAGCCGGGTGAAAATAACTGCAACGACCACCGACAAGGTACCCAATACGACGCCAACTGCGGCCTCGTCGGGCACTGATCTCAACGGTATGGCAGCGAAAAATGCCGCGCAGCAAATCCGCAGCAAAATGGCGGTGCTGATGGCGCAATTGCACCAGGCCAAGGCGAAGGACGTGCGATTTGCCGGCGGAAAGGTGACCGTCGGCGAGCACGCGATGGGATTTGATGAGCTGGCAAAGAAGTGCTTTCTGGAGCGAGTGCCTCTGTCTTCCACCGGGTTCTATGCAACGCCGGGCATCACTTGGGATCGCAATACTGCGAGCGGCAATCCGTTCCTGTATTTCGCCTATGGCGCTTCGTGCAGCGAGGTCACAATCGACACGACAACCGGCGAAATGCGGATCGACCGGGTCGACATCCTCCACGATGTCGGATCATCGCTCAATCCCGCAATCGACATTGGCCAGATCGAAGGCGGCTTTGTGCAGGGCATGGGCTGGCTCACCACCGAGGAACTGGTTTACGACGTCGATGGCAGGCTGCGAACGCACGCGCCTTCTACCTACAAAATTCCGACTTGTTCCGATGTGCCCGGGGATTTCCGGGTGGAACTGTGGAATTCCAAAGGCAACAAGGCGGATACCATTTACCGCTCAAAGGCCGTCGGCGAGCCGCCAGTGATGCTGGCAAATTCGGTGTTTTCTGCAATCACAATGGCGGTCGCTTCGCTGAAACCGGGCGCCGTGCCGAACCTCGATGCCCCGGCCACGCCTGAGGCGATATTGCGTGCTTGCATGGAAATGGCGAGGGGCTGAACTTACAGTCCTTCACCGTCATCACTGTCATCATCATCGTCGTCATCATCATCCGGTACAGGCGGTTCAGGTGCTGGCGGTGCAGGATCCGAAGCATCGCCCTGGCGCTGCGTATCGGCTGCCGACCGTGCCGAGCAGCCCCCGGTGAAAGCGCGCCAACGGTCGGTATGGCGGCCTTGATTGGTGGTGAGGGAGAAAAGGCCATTTTCTTGGGTGGCTGTTCGGTCTTGCGAGCGCAGGTAAGGCAATCTTTGGATGTCATTGCGGCTGCGCACCTCAACAATGTCGCAGGACCGGTTCAATGTGATGCATCGGCCGGAGCGGGTGCAGGCGGTGACCTGTCCCGACAACAAAACAACGCGGGTGATGCCACCTTCGCCAACATAAACATCAAACGTCGTGCCACGTATGCCGATGGTGGAAAGTGGCGTCTTGATGCTGATGGCGCCTTTGGGCGAATTGCCGGAAATGAAACGGAACGCTCCTTTTGCAACATTGATGGTGGCCGACTGGAACCCCGCGTCAGCAACCACGAACTCGTCAAGGTCGATCACCGAGTTCTCGCCTACGATGATGCGTGAACCGTCGGACAATTCCAGCTCGCCGCGGGAGGCGGCGCCAGCGGCAATGCGCTCGTTCCGGTATACCGGGTCGCTGGAAACAACATTTCTGGTTCCAACGGCCCCGTCTCCGGTGACTTGTTTGACAACGCGCTTTGCAGAGCCAACACTTTGCGCAGAGGTGGCCGGGTCTGCGCCAATCGCGCAGAAAAACACCAGCAAAAAGCCTGAGAAACAGGCGACGAGCTTGTGAAATGCCATGACATTTCCCCAATCAACGCGGGTGAATTACCAAACGCCCCAGTCGGGACAAATATCATGAAATTTCATTGCGTGCAGCAGTTAAATCCCGACGGCCTGTGCGACTAGCCAATGCCGCATTTTGCAGTTGCCCAAATGAATGAGGCGGCTAGTTTGGCTCGACGTTTGAGTCCACAGGAGCATACCCGATGAAAACCCGCGCCGCAGTCGCCTTCGAGGCTGGCAAGCCACTCACCATTTGCGATGTTGATCTGGAAGGCCCGCGCGCCGGGGAGGTGCTGGTCGAGGTCAAGGCGACCGGCATATGCCACACTGACGAGTTCACACTTTCCGGTGCTGATCCCGAAGGCATTTTTCCGGCCATCCTTGGCCATGAAGGTGCAGGCGTGGTGGTGGATGTCGGGCCGGGGGTCAAATCCGTGCGCAAGGGCGACCATGTCATTCCGCTGTACACGCCCGAATGTCGTGAATGCCCTTCCTGCCTGTCGCGCAAGACCAATTTGTGCACGGCGATTCGCACCACACAGGGAAAAGGCCTGATGCCGGACAGCACTTCGCGCTTCAGTCTCGATGGCAAGCCGATCATGCACTACATGGGTTGCTCGACCTTCTCCAACTATACTGTCCTGCCGGAAATTGCCGTGGCAAAGGTCAACCCGGACGCGCCTTTTGACAAGATCTGCTACATCGGCTGCGGCGTTACCACCGGCATTGGCGCGGTGATCAACACTGCGAAGGTGGAGGCCGGGGCGACAGCCATTGTTTTTGGCCTTGGCGGCATTGGTCTCAACGTCATTCAGGGCTTGCGGCTTGCTGGTGCCGACATGATTATCGGCGTTGATTTGAACAACGACAAGAAGGCTTGGGGCGAGAAATTCGGGATGACGCATTTCGTCAATCCCAAGGAGGCGGGCGATGATCTGGTCGCCTACCTCGTTAATTTGACAAAACGCGGCGCGGACCAGATTGGCGGAGCGGACTACACTTTCGATTGCACAGGCAACACAAGGGTCATGCGCCAGGCGCTGGAGGCCAGCCATCGCGGCTGGGGCAAATCCGTGGTGATCGGCGTGGCCGGGGCAGGGCAGGAGATCTCGACGCGTCCATTCCAGTTGGTCACCGGACGCACCTGGATGGGAACCGCATTTGGCGGCGCGCGTGGGCGGACGGACGTTCCGAAAATTGTCGACTGGTACATGGACGGCAAGATCGAGATCGACCCGATGATCACCCACACGCTGAGCCTTGACGAGATCAACAAGGGCTTTGATCTGATGCACGAAGGCAAGAGCATTCGCAGCGTGGTGGTCTTTTGACCATCGTTTACGTCGACAATGACGCCTGTCCGGTAAAAGAGGAAATCCTCAAGGTGGCGGCGCGTCGCGGGCTTGAAACCGTGTTTGTCGCCAATTCCGGCATGCGCCCGTCGCGAGATCCGATGGTGAAGCACATCGTGGTTTCCGGCGCATTCGATGCCGCCGATGACTGGATTGTAGACAATGCAGTTCCGGGCGACATCGCCATCACGGCTGATATTCCGCTGGCTGCCAGACTGGTCGCCAAGGGCGTGCTTACCCTTTCGCACAAGGGCCAGATCCACACCGAAGCCACCATCGGCATGACCAGTGCCATGCGCAACCTCAACCAGGACCTGCGCGAAGCGGGAGCGATTTCCGGCTTCAACGCGCCGTTCGGGCCAAAGGACCGCTCGGCGTTTTTGCAGGGACTGGAACTGGCAATTCGCCGGACTACGAGTATTTGATTGCCGGATGGGGCCATGATATCATGCCGATATCACGGAGGGTGCCATGGCACAGATACTCATCAGAAAGCTGGACGAAAAAGTGCTTGATACATTGGGTCGCCTTGCTGCAGAGCATGACATCTCGCGCGAACAGCTGGCACGTGATGTTTTGTCCGAACATGCCAGGAAGCACAGCCGCGAAGCGATTTTTCGTGAATTGGCGGCGTTGCGGGCTGCGCAAGTCGGGAATTCAGCAATGGATTTCGATATCGTTTCAGCCATCCGGGAAGACAGGGACCGTTAAACACTTATGGCAAACGTCCTCGATGCAAGCGTGATAGTTCCATGGTTTGTGAAGCACGAATTGACATCGCTGACTCATCCCTTTGGCAGGGAACCCTTCATCATTCCGTCTCTGACTTTTTCTGAAGTTGCCAATACAATCTGGAAATACAAAGAGCTTGGAGAAGCAAGGGCAAAGATCATTGAGCATGCGGGAATTTATCTGCGCGGGCTTGCCACCATGGTTGTTCCTGATGAGGATTTATTGGCCGTTGCAGGCAGGCTTGCAGTAAGCCATCAACACTCGGTCTATGACTGCATTTATCTCAGCCTCGCATTATCCGAGAATTGCCCAGTGATTACCGCGGACCGAAAGATGGCGCTGCTCGCAAAGCAGGCAGGCATCGGTTCTCGATTGATTGTTTCCCAAGCCAATTCTTGACTGGCTCGTGCACGGCAAGACTTGCAGCGATCTGCAAGGGCGTTAGGATGCACCAACAAAAAATGTAATTGCGGGAGGAAAACGCACAATGGCAAATTCAACTACAGCCGCCAAACCCTGGCTCAAATCCTATCCCAATGGCGTGCCTGCCGAGATGGGACCACTCGAATTTTCTTCGCTCGGCGAGCTGTTTGAAAAAGCCTGTGCGAAACATCGCGATGCGCCGTCATGGACAATGATGGGCCGCTCGATCAGCTATACAAAATTGCTGGCCGAATCCGAGAAAGTCGGAGCGTGGTTGCAACAGCAGGGTCTGGCCAAGGGTGACCGTGTTGCCATCATGATGCCAAACATCCTGCAATACCCGGTGGTGTTGCTGGGTGTGTTGCGCGCCGGATACACCGTCGTCAACGTGAATCCGCTGTACACGCCGCGCGAACTTGAACACCAGTTGAAGGATTCGGGTGCAAAGGCGATTTTCATCCTCGAAAACTTCGCCAACACTTTGCAGGCAGTCATCGCCAAGACGCACGTCAAGCACGCCATTGTCACCTCGATGGGCGAAATGCTCGGCGGCCTCAAGGGTACCATCGTCAATCTTGTTGTCCGCCGCGTCAAGAAAATGGTGCCGGCGTGGTCGCTGCCGGGCCATGTGCCGTTCAAGGCTGTGCTCAGCGCCGGAGCAGGCAAGCGCATCGCCGACCCGAAGATCGGCCATGCCGACAATGCCTTTTTGCAATACACCGGCGGCACCACGGGCGTATCAAAAGGCGCGACGCTGACCCATGGCAATGTGCTTTCCAACGTCAAGCAGAACCAGCTTTGGCTGTCGGCGCTTTATGCGGTGAAAGGCAAGCTCGACCATCCGGTCTATGTTTGCGCGCTGCCGCTTTATCACATTTTCGCTTTGACGGTGAACGCGGTGACCGGCATGGCCGAAGGCGCACACAACATCCTTATTCCCAATCCGCGCGACATTCCCGGTTTTGTCAAGGAATTGCAGAAATACAAGTTCAACATGTTCCCCGGCCTCAACACGCTGTTCAATGGCCTTTTGAACAATGAGGATTTCCGCAAGCTCGACTTCTCCAGCCTGCAACATACCGTAGGCGGCGGCATGGCCGTGCAGGGTCCAGTGGCCGAGCGCTGGAAGCAAGTCACCGGCAGCGTCATTCAGGAAGGTTATGGCCTGTCTGAAACTTCGCCCGTTGCCTCGGCCAACCGGTTCGACGGCGAGCGGTTTACCGGCACAATCGGTTTGCCCTTGCCCTCTACCGAGATCGTGCTGCGCGATGATGATGGCAAGGATTTGCCAATGGGCGAAGTCGGCGAAATCTGCATCAAGGGCCCGCAGGTCATGGCCGGTTACTGGAACCGCCCCGATGAAACGGCCAAGGTGATGACCGATGATGGCTTCTTCCGTTCCGGCGACATGGGCTTCATGGACAATGACGGCTACATCAAGATCGTCGACCGCAAGAAGGACATGATCCTGGTCTCCGGCTTCAACGTCTACCCCAACGAGATCGAGGACGTGATTGCCGGCCATCCCGGCGTGCTGGAGGTCGCCGCCATCGGCGTGCCGGACGAGAAGTCGGGCGAGGTGCCGAAGGTTTTCATCGTCAAGAAGGACG